>JAGWAU010000031.1 GCA_021296255.1 Alphaproteobacteria bacterium
GGCGTCTTCGCCTCCTTCAGCAAGCATACGGATGCTAATTTCGACAACATTAGAAAGCTCGGCGTCTCGTTGCGCCATCATTTCTGATCCTTCTGTCTGGCAGGTGGTGACCGAACCGCGCAAGATCGAGAAAGCTGACAGGAACGCCATTATCGGGAAGGTCCGGGGAGGCATAAGTGTCGGAATGTGGTTCGATGCACAGATTAGACGCCGAGCGCGCCCGCTCCGTGCTGCGCGAGATGGAGCGCGGCGAGGAGCATCTGGCGGCGCGGGATGAGCGCGGGGAGCGTCTTCCCGGCCACAATTTCGCCCGCTAAGGTGAGAATCCGCCATCGTGGGAGGTGTGCTCATGGCCCGGAAGAAGCTACGCAGCCGAAACTGGTTCGACGATCCGCTCGATCCCGGCATGACCGCGCTCTATATCGAGCGTTACATGAATTTCGGCCTGACCCGCGAGGAACTGCAGTCCGGCAAGCCCATCGTCGGGATCGCGCAGACGGGTTCCGACCTTTCGCCCTGCAACCGGATCCACCAGAGCCTCGCGGAGCGAATGCGGGAAGGAATCCGGGAGGCGGGCGGCATTCCGCTCGAATTTCCGGTTCATCCGATCCAGGAAAGCGGCCGGCGGCCGCCGGCCGCCATCGACCGCAATCTCGCCTATCTCGGTCTCGTCGAGATCCTGCACGGCTATCCGATCGACGGGGTGATCCTGACGACGGGCTGCGACAAGACCACGCCCGCCTTGATCATGGCAGCGGCGACCACGAACCTGCCTGCGATCTCGCTCAATGGCGGCCCGATGCTGAACGGCTGGTGGGACGGACGCCGGTCGGGTTCCGGTACCATTCTCTGGGAAGCCCGCCGGTTGCTTGCCGCTGGAGAGATCGCCGACGACGAGTTCATCGAGATGGTCGCCTCTTCCGCGCCGAGCCCGGGCCACTGCAATACCATGGGCACGGCGTCCACCATGAACTCGCTCGCCGAGGCGCTCGGCATGTCGCTGCCGGGCTCGGCCACCCCGCCCGCGCCGCACAGCCTATGACAGCGGCCGGCGGATCGTCGCGATGATCCACGAGGATCTCACGCCCGACAGGATCCTGACCCGCGCCGCCTTCGAGAACGCCATCGCCGTCAACAGCGCGATCGGCGGTTCCACCAATGCGCCCATCCACATCAACGCCATCGCGCGGCATATCGGCGTCGAACTCACGCTGGTGGACTGGCAGGCGGTGGGCTACGACGTGCCGCTCCTGGTCAATTGCCAGCCGGCGGGGGAATATCTAGGGGAGGATTATCACCGCGCCGGCGGCGTGCCGGCCGTCATGGGGGAACTGCTGCGCGCCGGAAGGCTGAACGGCGACGCGTTCACCGTGAACGGGCGGACCGCGGCGGACAACGTCGCCGACGCCGCGCCGTCGGACGAGGACGTCATCCGGCCTTTCGACCGGCCGCTGAAGGAGCGGGCGGGATTCGTGGTCATGGGCGGCAACCTGTTCGATGCCGCGATCATGAAGACGAGCGTGATCTCCGACAGCTTCCGCGCCCGTTTTCTCGCGTCCGCCGAAGACCTGGACGCGTTCGAAGGCCGCGCTATCGTCTTCGACGGCCCCGAGGACTACCGGGCCCGCATCGACGATCCGGCGCTCGATATCGACGAGACCTGCATCCTGGTGATGCGCGGCGCCGGGCCCGTCGGATATCCCGGCTCGGCGGAGGTCGTGAACATGCAGCCGCCGGCGGCGCTGATCCGGGCCGGCATCGACGAACTGCCGACCATCGGCGACGGCCGGCAGTCGGGCACCTCCGGCAGTCCCTCGATCCTGAACGCGAGCCCCGAGAGCGCCGTCGGAGGCAACCTCGCAATCCTGGAGACCGGCGACCGTCTCCGAGTCGACCTCCGCCGCCGGCGCGTGGACATTCTGCTGCCGGAGGAAACCCTCGCCGCCCGCCGGGCGGCCCATACCCCCGCCGAGCTCGAACACCACACGCCATGGGAGGAGCTCTACCGATCCCATGTGGGCCAGTTGGCGGATGGCGGCTGTCTGGAGTTCGCGACGCGCTATCGCGCCGTGACCGCGACGGTGCCCCGTCACTCTCATTAAGGGCGACCCTCGATGCGTCTCCAAGGGAAGACGGTGCTGGTCACCGCGGCGGGTCAGGGAATTGGGCGAGCAATCGCGCTCATGGCCTCGAGCGAGGGCGCTCGGGTCATCGCGACCGATATCGCCGCGGACAAGCTCGCCGCGCTCGCCGACAGCGTTGCCCGGACCGACCGTCTCGATATCACCGACGGCGAGGCCATCTCGGCGTTCGCCGCCCGGACCGGCCGGATCGACGCGCTTTGCAACGTCGCGGGCTTCGTCCACCACGGCTCGATTCTGGACGCAAACGAGGCGGAGCTCGATTTCGCCTTCGATCTCAATGTCCGCTCTATGTTCAGAACGATCAGGGCTTTCCTGCCCGACATGATCGCGGCGCAACAGGGGTCCATCGTCAACATGGCCTCGGTGGTCTCCAGCCTGAAGGGCGTTCCCTTCCGGGCGATCTACGGAACGACCAAGGCCGCGGTAATCGGGCTGACCAAAGCGGTTGCGGCCGACACCGTCGGGACCAGGATACGGTGCAATGCGATCGCGCCCGGCACGGTGCAGTCTCCCTCGCTCGACGAGCGCATCGCGGCTTTCGACGACCCGGTGCAGGCCCGCCGCGACTTCATCGCGCGGCAACCGATCGGCCGGCTGGGAACGCCGGAAGAGATCGCCGCGCTCGCGGTGCATCTCTGCTCCGACGAGAGCGCCTACACGACCGGCGCGGTGTTCGTGGCCGACGGCGGGCTGACGATGTAGCGCCAGCCGTCGAGGATCCGGGTCCTCGCTCAGACCTCGAGCACGAGGGCCTGGTCGAAGTCCCGGCCCTCCACGCCGGGGTAGCCCCGGGGGTTCGCGATCACGCGGGTCTCTCCGAGCGTCTCGTCGACCGCGTCGTGCATGTGCCCGTGGACCCACAGCGCCGGCCGGAAGCGCGCGATCGTCTCCTCGAGGTCCGAGGCGAAGCCGGCATTCAAGGAGCTGGATGCGAACCACGGCCGCACGCACCGCGGGCTCGGCGCGTGGTGGGTGATGACGACCGCGGCGAGGCCCGCGTCGCGCGCCTTCGACAGCTCTGCCTCGATGAAGGCCCGGTCCTCGGCGTGCCGCCGCGCGGTTTCGTGATCCTCATCGAAACGGAAGTGATGCTTGGTATCGATGTTTCCGGTGTCCGGCCCGACCATGTATTGGGCCACGATGGGACCTCGCTGGGCGCAGTCCAACCATTGGGTGAATCCCGGATAGTCTACCTTCACCAAATCCGTCGCGCCGGAAGGCAGCGCGAGCAACCCGACCCCGATGAAGATGGCGAGAAATGACGATCTCCGTCGTGCGATCTCCGAGTGCCTCCTCCTCCCCGAGGGACGAATGAACACGGTCGTGGCCCTTCCCTATATAACCGTTTCCGTCTTCCCAAAATACAGCGCGCCAATGCCACCCATCCGAAATGGCCCCGCGATCGTGCCGGATCCAATGGAACCGGTATGGCCGAATACGGTCACCAGAAAGGCTTCCAGATCGCGAGCGTTGACAGCGCGCCGCTCCGCCGTCGTGAAGGATGAGACGAACTCTTGGACGATGACGATGGCCCGTTGAGCCGATTGCCGGTCGGCCTCTGCGATGGTTGCCGCTGTGAGCGTCAGCAATTGATATCTCAGATCGAGGATCTCGCGTCGATCGAGGTCCAGCGCGAATAGGTGGGCGAGTTGTCCGATCCTCTCGACGCCCTTCGATCGAGAATTCTGTCGCAGCCGTTTCTGCGCTTGTGAGAGCGTTCTCTCTACCGTCGACCCGAACGCCTCATCCGCCTTCGCTTCGACCCCGATGACGACTGGCCCTTTCTCGTCTTCGGCTTTCACGAGCACGTCAAGATTGGCCGGCTCCCCTGGAAACTCATCGAACTTCACTCTCGCCTCCGGCTCGGCCGACCATGAACGGATATTCCCCACGCTCCCGCAGGCCCCAAGCACCTCAGCAACGCCGGATGGAAAATCGGGTGCTGCTTCTAGCCAGAGTCGGGCGTTCTCCTTAGCGCTGCGTCCGTCCTTCCAATGCGTTCTGCCCTTCGGAGGCGCATACGAATGCCATTCCTCCAGCGTGGACAGTTGCTGTCCACCTTTCGCGATGACGCTACCGCTGGTCTTTCCCGTTGAAATAGTCGTGGGGCCCATCTCAGTTCTCATACAACTCGACCTGTCACTCCCAAGGTTATCGCCGCAGCTCTCGTCGTGTCCCACCGCAGCCTGGCAACTCCTCGGTCGCTGCCTACGCATCAGGCTCGCTGATTTCGCGATAGCCACCCTACGTGCGCCTTGCATCTATCCGTGACCGGACTAGTCGCCCGGGGGGCGGTCACTGGTGGCCTGCCCCCGCCGCCAGGGGCAAGTCGACCGAGCCGGGTGGCCGGCGTAGCGGAGCGGAGCCGGAACATACCTGCATTAGGCTTCGACGGCATTTCTCTCGGTTGAACCCGCCCGGTCATGCCCGGCCAAGACCTTCATGATCATCGCCGCAGACACGATACCGATCGGCTGCTTGTCGCCATCGGTCACTACGGCGACGCCGCCACTTCGAGCCAGCAGATCGAACCCCCGCTCCAGCGTCACATCCTGGCCGATCTCGATCGCGCCGTCCGGAACCACGACGACGCGATCGGACGTGGTGGTCTGCGCGACGGCGCCGAATGTGAGCACGCGCGCCCTGTTGACGTCCCGCACGAAGCGCTCGACGTAGTCGCCGCCCGGCTGAAGGAGGATTTCGGAGCCGGTTCCGATCTGCCGCAGCTCGCCGTCCTTCATAATGGCGATGTGATCGCCGAGTTGCAGCGCCTCGTCGTGGTCTGGTTGATGCCGGCAATGATGGTCGGCATCGCCCGGGGAATCTGTGCGGTGAACAGCCCCTGGCGCGGCGTCGCGCCGAACGCGGTCACCGCTTCGATGACTTCGGGGTCGACCTGGCGGATGCCGAGATTGGTCAGCCTGGTGACCGGCGGTATGGCGAAGACGATGGTCGCGAGCAGCGCCGGAATCTTGCCAGGCCCGAACAGCATCACGAAGGGAATAAGGTACACGAAGATCGGCATGGTCTGCATGATGTCGAGAACCGGCAGCATCACCGACTGCATCGCCCGGGAGCGCGACATGGCGACACCGAACGGTATGCCGAGGAGGACGGCGAGAAACGTCGCCGTCAGCATCAGGGCGATCGTCGCCATCGCCGCGTCCCAGATCCCGATCACGCCGACCAGCGCCAGCACGCGGCAACGGTGCCGGTCACCTTCCAGCTCCGTGTCGCCAATCCGGTCAGCGCGCAGATGGCGGCCAGGACCGCGTACCAGGGCATCCACAGCAGGACCTGCTCGATCGCGAGCAGCATCTTGAGAAGGGGAAGGAAGGCGATCTCGAGCGCTTCGCCGTAGTCGACGATGATCCAGTTGAAGCCGTCGTCGATGGCGATGCGAAGCTCCCGTGTATCGATGACCTTCGGAAAGCTCTCCGACATGATGCAGATCCTCTCGGCGGCAGTTGACTCGCACCCCTTCGGCTACGCTACCTCCGACAAAATCCCCTCAGCTAGGCAAGACCCTTGATATTAATTTCAATTTGTCTGAATCATGCCGGCCCGGGGCGTGGCCCGGCGAGGAGGCCGTTTGGCGGCGCGCCGGCAGGCGCTCGACCGGATCGGGCCTTGGTCGCTCAGTCGTTGTCCGTGAGTCCGGCCCCCGCACCCGCATCGCGCGACCGATCGGTGGTGGGCACGAGGCACTTGTTGAAGAACGCCAGCACCGTCGCTCTGGCCGCGTCGTCCACGTCCACGCCGTGGCGGACAGCCCTGGACCTGCCGTCCGCGAGACTTCTGGTCGAAACGCGCTCGGGCGCTATCTCCGAAGCGGCGCCGTTCAGGACGATGTCGATCGGGGAACTCCCGGGCGAAGCGATGTCTCCAGCACATGGACCGGCGATGGTCGCGATGCCGCCGCTCAGCTCGACCGCCGCGCGCCCGCCGTTCCGCAAAGGCCAAGAGAGAGCGATCCGGGCTGCGTCGAAGCTCGCCGCGGCGACCGCACCCACGACCAGCAGCGGCTGGTCGGTGTCGTCGAGCCGCAGGCGCCGCTCCATGCCACATCCCGATTCGATCGACAGCCGGTCGGCAATCACCGGTCCGGCGTAGAGCGCGGACAGGACGAGACCGTCGCCGCTCCCGACATGAATGGCATCCCCCGCGGTGCGCAGCGTGAGCGACGTGCCGCTCTGGCCGCGGCCAAGTCCATGCAGAGCCGGCAGGGCGGCCCGGGCCGGATCGAGGCCCAGATAGGCCAGATACCTGGACGCCTCGGCAAAGTCCTCGCCGATCCCGAATGGCGCACCCGCCCCCACTGCCGCGCGCGTGAAGTAGAAGTCGATTTCGTTCAGCGAAAGGGGCGTCGTCGGATCGCTCACGGCGTCGCCCCGGACGACAGCCTCCCGGGTCTGGTCGGAAACACCCACTCCGTCTCCCGCCGGTCGGCTATTTCATGCGGCAGCGGCGCGCCCTGATACATGTTGACCCGAGTCCACAGGTCGGACTTCGGATCGAATTTGGAGACGCCGAAGAAGGCGAGCTTGAAGCGCAGAATATCGACCGGGCGCTGGCCGGCGCCAAGCAGATTATCGCGGATCTCGCCATAGGGACAATTCGGGGCTATCTGCACCCGCCACACGATGCTGCGGTACTCCGGCGCCTCTACCAGCAAATCGGCAACCTCGAGCGAGGCGTCGCAGTTCAGAAGCCGGTGCCTGAGCCCGCTCACTTCCCGGGCGATCGCGATGGGCATCTCGAGATCGGCGCCGGGTTCGCTGTGACGGTCCCCAACCCGGGGCTCGAGCTTCTCCTGGGAGTAGTACCAGAACCGCTGAACGGCCTCGGGCCGCGAATAGTCGGTGGTCAACGCCCATCCATAGTGCGTATCGATGATGCGGCGAAGTTCTCCCAGCGACATGTCGGGCCTCAGCCTGAGCGGCTCCGGGGCGCTCATCTCGTCGCCGAGCGCATCCACGACGGGGCCGTGCTGCTCGAGCAGCAGCGACGCGGTGAACTCCTGGCCCTCGGCGGAGAAAGCCTGCTCGGCGTAGAGATGCATCGCATCCCACGGACAGGAGCGGTGAAGCCCGGCCTGGCACCAGCTCTCCAATGCGCCGAGCTCGAGACGCAGTCCGTGAATGCGCTTCATCTGTGCTTCGTCATCGACGTTCCACTCGCCCACGAAGCGGCGAGCGCGGCCCAGAAGGGCCATGAAGCCGGCAATCTGCCCGGCGGTCGCGGACGGAAGGGCCCGCACGCGCGCCAGCGCCGTCTCCCGTGCCAAGACCCAATTGTTGATGAGGATGGGGTGCTTGATGAGGAAGGGAGCCATTCCCAGCCCGGTAGCGTTGCCGATGCCCAGATAGCGCGCATAGTTCGCGTCCAGATCGACCGCCCGCGCGCCGCCCCGGCCACGCGCAACGTGGTTGACCAGATCGATGCTCAGCCAGCGGATCAGGTAGACGGTGAGCATCTCGGCCTGAAAGGGCCCGCGCATCTCCGGCCGGTCCGCGATCTTCGCGCGGTCGGCGCAGCCGAACTTGCCGCTTCCGTAGACCGCCGTGGTGCGCATCAGGTAGCCGACGTCGGCCAGGCGGGCGGCGTCGGGCTGTCGGCCAGCGGCGAGGCTTTCGACGACGTGCTCGAACAGGCGCATGCTCTTGTTGGCCCGCGCCAGCGTGAGCTCGCTCGATCTGAAGCGGCCTGACTCCTGCCTCGGCGTATTGGCGCGCAGTCGTTCGATATCCGCATCGTCCGGCACGCCGTCGAAGAACGAGAACGTGGCGTCCCAGGCCTCCGCGATCACGCGGTCGGTGCGCTGCTCCGGTGCGATTTCGTGCGTGTAGGCGATGAGCGAGTACGTGCGCTGTGGGCCGTGGGCGGCGTAGACCGCGACGCCGTGTCCCGCCGCATCGAGGTCGAAGCGCAGCCGCTCGAGCCGCCATCGCTCGCTCCGCATGCGGCGGATCAGCTGCCGCATGAAGCTCAGACGCGTCTGGAACGACGCGCCCATGCGTTCGAGCCGCATGACGTGCTCGGGGGCACGTAGCGGAGCGATTGCCCGGTGCTCGTCCGGGCATCCCATCACGATTCCCGGGCGTCGAAGGAGTCGACGAAGAATCGCAGCCAGTTGCCGTGAGCGATCTTCTCCAGCTCCTCGCGGGAAAAGCCGGCCTGCTCGAGCCCGCCGAGAATGGCTCTGAAGTGCCGGTTGTCCCTGAACCAGCCCGGTTGCTCCGGGAATCCCTCCGAGCCGGGCGCGCCCTCGCCATGGTCGACGTCGCGCGTCCAGCTACCGTTGCGCATCCAGGCGACCACGCTGTCCGGCTGGTCCTGACAAAGATCGCTGCCGAAGCCTATGTGATCGATCCCCATGAGCTCGACCGTCTCGGCGATCATCCTGCAGAAGCTCGACAGGGAGCAGGCCGAGCCGTTCTTCAGGTGATGCGGATAGAGCGATACACCGAGCATCCCGCCACTCTCCGCCAGCGCCTTCAGCACCGTGTCGGACTTGTTGCGCGGCACGGAGTGCCACTTCGCCGGATTGGCGTGCGTGATCGCGATCGGCCGCTGCGAGAGATCGATGGCCTGCAGGGTCGATTTCTCGCCCGAATGGCTCATGTCGACCGCCATGCCGACCCGGTTCATTTCCCGAATGACCTGCCGGCCCATCCGCGTGATGCCCGTGTCTTCCGCCTCGTAGCAGCCGCTGGCTAGCAGGCTCTGGTTGTTATAGGAGAGCTGCATGAAACGGATGCCAAGCTGCCTGCACATATGCACGAGGTCGATGTCGTTCTCGATGGGAGAGCAGTTCTGGCAGCCGAACACGATTGCCGTGCGTTTCTCCTTCATCGCCTTCTCGACATCAACCGCCGAGTGAAGCGGAAATATCAAGTCGCGAAATTGTTCGAAACGCCGGTTCCAGGCAGCAATATTTGTTACGGTTTCGCGGAAATTCTCGTGATAACAGATCGTCACATGGACGGCGGCGACATCGCCGTCGCGCATCTGCCGAAATATCGTTTCCGACCAGTTGGCGTACTGGAGACCGTCAATAACGGCGATTTTCTGCATGATCTATGTCGGTCTTCCTGGAGAGAGGCCCCGCAGGCTGCCTGGGCCGCGATCGTCGTCGGCGTCGATGAAGACGTTCGCCGGCCTGCCCGCGAAGCGGAACTCTCCGGCCCGGCACGGAGAACAGGACGTGCCGCCGATACCCCGAGAATACAACACTGGATGGCGGCACTTGGGTCTGAGGCTGGGGGAACGGTGCAGGCCACTCCGGAGCCAACATGCCCTCCTTGCGCCCCGCGACCGCGGCACCCACGGGCGAGTCGAGGGTTTCGACAGGCGTCGGCCATCGGGCCGGCCAGTCGCAATCGGATCGCCGAACATGTGCGTCATGCATGCCTCCGGCCCAGCGAACGACCATCGGGTATTCGGAATCTTCAATCAAATCGAATTTTCTGTGACCGTTTTCATATTACTTGAAATACATGGGCCATGATCAAGCTGGAAACGCTACGGACCTTCGTCGCCGTGGCCGAGGCCGGCAATATCAAGGACGCGGCCGAACGGCTTTGCCGGACGGCTTCGGCGGTCTTGATGACCCTGAAGCAACTCGAGCACGA
This sequence comes from Alphaproteobacteria bacterium, assembly GCA_021296255.1. Lineage (GTDB taxonomy): Bacteria > Pseudomonadota > Alphaproteobacteria > UBA2966 > UBA2966 > UBA2966. The sequence goes on from JAGWAU010000031.1 coordinate 9,779, forward strand.
AGTCGGCGGCGCGCTTTTCGAAACCGACCGCAAGAACAGATTGACTGCTCTTGGTGCGTTCATGCTCGACACGGTGCGCCTTCAGATCCGGAGCTACGATTGAACGGTCGAAGGAATCCGCGCTTACGCCAGCAACCGCATTGGCCGGCTTACCCTTGCCTCGGTCCCTTCCGTCGCCACCAACCTGGTTCCGTCCTTGCTGCCCCGCTTCGTCCGGGACAGGCCCGGCATCGAAATCGAGATCCTGGATATCGATAGCCGGAACGTTCGCATAGTCGTCGAGACGAGGCAGGCGGATCTTGGAATTGCCGGACGACCGCAGTCGAGCACCCCGGTCATCTTCGAGCCGCTTTTTCGGGATCGCTTCAAGGTTGTCTGTAGCAGCGAGAGCGATCTGGCAATTGCTGGCAAGCCCGTTCACTGGTCGGAGCTCGAAGGCGAAAACCTCATCCTGAACGATGCTTCGGAGAAGATCGAGACGTCTACTTACAGGGCGCTGGCGGAAAGGGCTTCGATACAGGTCTGGAACGTGACGCCGCTGCTGGCGCTAGCGAAGGCGGGATTCGGAACGACGCTGCTTCCGGCGTCGGCGGTGGTCCATCTGCCCGACGGCGTCGTGGCCCTCGATCTGGCCGTCGATGAAGTCTGTCGCATGGTCGGATTGCTGAGACACGGCGATTCCGTGCCAAGCCCGCTTGCCTTCGCATTTCGGGAGTTGGTACTCGACGAGTTACCGAAGCTTGCGCGAACTCTGGGGCTGCAAGTCGTGAGTCCTTGGCCGGCCGATAGCGTGACAACATTCATGCCGCGAAACCGCAACCGGCGCTTCACCGGCAACGGAGGCCACCGCGGAGCCAGTCAGGGTCGGGCTTGCATAGTCCGCCTGACCGGAGGAAGGTAACGATGACCATCAGGGAAATCATGACCCTGTGGCGGGTGTCGGACCTCGACAAATGGGCCGCCGGCCGGTCGGTGGCGTATGGAGAGTTCGGTCACCGGTGAGTGCAGCCGAGTGGGCCAGATGCAGGATGTCCGTATCGCGGCCACGGCGCGGAACCTGCCTGAGAAGTCTGTCATGTTCCGGTCGGGGATGTTGGGCAGAATGTGGGGCTGGCGAAGAGGCTGGCTGAATGTATGCGCAAATTCAATGTATTGCCGGATATCGAGATTCCCATTCCGCCATCCACTTAACTGATTTGATATTGCTTCGTATTTTTGATTCTGCACCCCCAATTCCTCGTTAATTTCCGGACGGTTTCGGGACCGGTGGCGATCACGCTCACCCGACATAAATGTTCTGGTGCGCTTCGGCGCGCGGTTCCTGGGCGATCGTCTCTCGAAGCCCTTTCAGTGGTACGGGTTTGGTCGCCGAGTTGACATGGACGAGGCGCATGCCGGTGGGCAGGCGCCGGCCATCAGCATCTATTCGGAGGTCGACCGTTGCCGGGCTGCGGCAACTCCCAGCAGCTCGCGTTGAGCCTGCCATTCGAGGGGAAGGCGGGTGTCGTTCATGAGGGTGATAGAGAGTCCCGCGGTTGATGGGCTTGCCGCCGGTGACGCTGCCGTCCCGCATGACCCTCCGTTTGCTGGTGATGCCCTCGGCATCGAGCCGGTGGCGCAGCTCGCGCACGGACCTGATCTGGCGGTAGAGACGGAAGATGCGGCGGACGGTTGCGGCTTCCTCCTCGTTGACCACCGGCTTGCGGTCGTGGGCGTCGCATCCGAGGGGCGGATTGCCGCCCACTCACACGTCTTTCTTCTTGGAGGCGGCGATCTTGTCGCGTATCCGCTCCCCGTGACCTTCCGCTCGAACTGGGCGAAGGAGAGAAGCACGTTGAGGGTAAGCCGTCCCATCGAAGTGCTGGTCTACGACGATGTCGACGACGCCGTGCCAGCGCTTCGGCGCATGGGCGGAAAGCGCATCCGAGGTTACAGAGTCTCGGTTACAGAGTAGAGAGGCCCGGCACCCTTGCCCACGCCGGGACGTGAGATCGTACACGCGGGAGGCATTTCCGGTCCTCGGACATGGCCTCACCGACACCGCTCAACTAACATTCCACCTGGACCACTCAGTAGGGGCCGGTCAGTCCCATAGCCGCTTGAGGTCTGGACTCGGCCGGTCATTGCGCGCCAGAAGGAACAGGATTGGCGATCCTCCATGTTCGAGGAACTGGGATTCGAGCAGCTGACACCGCTCACGGCGTCTGTCCTGCTGGGTTTGGTGCTCGGCTGCACCTACGGCGCTCTGGCGCAGCGCAGCGCTTTCTGTCTGCGCCGCAGTCTGGTCGGCCAGTGGCGCGATTGCCTGCCGGCGCTGGGCGCATGGACGATGGCGCTGGCGTGCGCGATCGCCGGAACCCGGCTTGCAGTCGCCATGGACCTGATTTCCTTCGAGGCGCACCGGTTTCTCGCGTCCGACCTGCCGGTAGTCTCCGTACTGCTGGGCGGCGCGCTGTTCGGGGCCGGCATGGTGCTCGCGGGCGGCTGCGTCTCGCGCCTCACGGTGCTGGTCGGCAGCGGCAATCTGCGCGCCCTGATCGTCCTGATCGTCTTTGCCGTCACGGCCCATGCAGTGATGAAGGGCGCGCTGGCACCGATACGCCAGGCGCTCGGCGACGCATCCCTCTCCGGCGGAGAGGCGACGGCGCTCTCGGCATGGCCCGGCGGCGAGGTCTGGCCGCTGGTCATCGCGGGTGCCGCGTTCGTCTTCGCGCTCATCTCCCGCGCGCGGATCGCCCATCTGGCGATGGCCGCCGCGATCGGTCTGCTGGTGCCGCTCGGCTGGATCGGCACGGGCTTCGTACTGCTGGATGACTTCGACCCGATTCCCGTGCAGTCGATGGGCTTCACCGGGCCGATAGCCGACACGCTGTTCTGGGTCGTGGCGGCGACGTCGATTCCGGCCGGCTTCGGCACAGGCCTCGCGGCAGGCGTTCTTCTCGGCAGCTTGGCGGCGGCGCTGGCGGCCGGCGAGTTCCGCTGGCAGAGCCTGGAAGGGCCGCGGCAGACCGGGCGTTACCTCGCCGGCGCCGTGATGATGGGCGTGGGCGGCGTGCTGGCAGGCGGCTGCACGGTCGGCGCCGGCCTCTCCGGCGTCTCCACCGCAAGCCTTGCCGCTCTCCTCGCACTCGCCGCGATGGCGGCTTCGGCGCGGGCCGTCGGCGTGCTCCTCGCCGCCCGATAGTGCGGCGGAGGGGCTACGGCGCTCCTGCCCGGGGCGTAAGCGCCGTCAGCAGGATCAGCTGAACATATCCCCGGTAATGGCGGCATACCAGCCGAGCGATTCCTCATAGGTCGCCTTGCGCAATTCCGCGCTTTCCCCGGTCTTGGAAATGAAGCCGTCGGTCTTGGCGATCTTCTCGTCGGTCGCTTCGTAGGAAGCGCCGACCTTGACGCCGTCATCGGTGCCGATGAGCGACCAGCAGGTGTTGGAGAACCGCGGCGGGAACACCGAGGACCCGATAAGCGCCCCGCGCACCGCCATGGCGCAGACCTTCGCCTGGCTGTTGGCCGAGAAGCCCGACTTCGGCATGTCGCCCTGCAGCGCCGCGTCGCCCAGCACATGAATATTGGCGTCCGCGCGACTCTCCATGGTGTGCGGCACGACCGGCGCCCAGCCGGACTCGTCGGTGACGCCCGCGAGCGCCGCGACGCGCCCCGCCTGCTGCGCGGGAATGACGTTGCAGACATCCACCTTCGTCGCCTCGCCGTCCACCACCACCTCCAAGCTATCGGGCCGCACCTCGACCTTGTCGCCGCCGAAATCCGGGCCGACGCGCTCGATCATGCCGGGGTAGTGGCGCTGCCAGCCGTCCTCGAACAATCCCTGCTTGGAGAACTTCTCCTTGGGGTCGACGATCAGGATCTTCGCCGTCGGATTGGCCTGTTTCAGCACGTGGGCCACCATCGAAATCCGCTCATAGGGCCCCGGCGGGCAGCGGAACGGGTTCGGCGGCGCCACCATGCAATAGACGCCGCCTTGCGGCATGGCTTCGATTTGCGCCTTGAGAAGTTGGGTTTGCGAGCCGGCCTTGTAGGCGTGCGGCATGCGGTTCTGCTGTGACAGGTCCCATCCTGGAACGGAGCCTTCGCGGAAGTCGATGCCCGGTGAGAGCACGAGGCGGTCGTAGGCGAGGCTGCCCCCGCCCGCGAGCCCCACGCTCCGCGCGTCGCGGTCGATGGAGACCGCCCAGTCGTGCACGACGTTGATCCCGTGATTCGCGGCCAGCGCTCCGTAGCTGTGACCGATCGACGCGAACTCGCGGAAGCCGCCGATATAGAGGTTCGAGAAGAAGCAGGTGTAGTAGGCGCGGCTCGGTTCCACGAGCGTCACATCCACGGCACCCTTCGAATCCTTGGCGATGTAGCGCGCCGCCGTTGCACCGCCCGCACCGCCGCCCACGACCACGACGCGGGGGCGGCCTTGCGCGAGCACCGCCGGCGCTGACAGCGCCGATACCGCCGTAGTTGCCGCGGCCGCAGTTGCAAGAAAATGGCGCCGGTTCAAGCCGCTCTCTCCGTTCCGTTTGCTCATGACGTGTTTCTCCTGGCTCACGGGCTGTCTTCCGCCCTGTGGAAATGTGCGGCGAGGGCAGCGATCTCCTCGTCCGAAAGGCGCCCGGCCACCATCTGCATGACGGGATGGACCCTCTTTCCGCCCTTGTAAGCGTGCAAGGCTATCACGAAGTCATCGAGTGGCCATCCGGTTATCGAGGGGATGCCTTTGACGGTCCCGTCCATGCGGTGGCAGGTAATGCATTCACCCGCGAGATAGGCGCCATATTCGGGGTCTCCCTCGATGGCTAGGATCCGCGGATCGAGGCCGAATTCCTCGGGCGTCGCAGTCGGTTCCGCTGGCGGAAGATCGGAGCGAGGGCCGGAAAAGCCGCCCAGCCACGCCAACAGCGCCGCCCTGTCGTCCGCTTCCGCCATTCCCGCGAAGCTCATGCGTGAGTGCGGCACGAGAGCAACCGGGTCGGAGAGGAAGGCATCCAGAGTCGCCTCGGTCCAGACCAGGCCGCCGGCACCGGCCGCCTTCATCGCCTGGGAATAGCGATAGTCCGCAAGCGAGCCGGCCGCGCGGCCGAAGACATCGTTGAGCTGCGGACCGATCCGGTGTTCCGCGCCGTCGCCCACCTGATGGCAGCGCTTACATTGGTCGAAGAGCGCCTTGCCGCGGCCGGCATCGGCGCTCCATGCGGCGGCCGAGAGAACCATCAGCAGCGCCACGGAAAGCAGCCCGGATGCTAGACATGCCGCGAGGCCGGCCGGCCGGGGACGGTGCCGGCCGGAGGCTTTAGTCGACCTCAATCCGTTTGCTGAGGCTGTACACGGAGCCGTCATCGTCGATCCATTGGAAGTCCAGGTGGCCCGATTCCGGAACGGCCATCTGAAACTGTATGTAGGGATCGGCCGAGACCGCCGGCTCCAGATCGACGGAGACCACCACCTCGCCGTTGAAGCTCACCACAAAGCGGTTGATGATCTGGCGCGGCACGAGCGCGCCCTCGCTGTCATGGCGCTGCCCCGTATGCATCGGATGGGTGATCCGGGTCTTGACCGTGAAGGGAATGCCCGCCGCCACCGACTTCGGCAGCTTCACGCGCGGCCTGGGTTCCGCCATCGCCCGTTCCTCAACCGCAGCCGCCGACTGTCACCGCGATTGCCTGGGAGGTCTGGCGGAACGTGCCGTCCGCCATCTCCGCCACCGCATACACGGTCTGGCTCCCGGCCAGCCGGATGCGGATCGTGGCTTCCGGCGGCACCAGCCTTCCGAACGTGAAGACCGCGACGCCGGGATTCGGGTTTCCGTCGTTGAAGAGCGCGATGCGTCTGGCACCCTCGGCAACGACCCGGATCGGCACGGCGCCGCCGTTGTCGAAGATTTCCGGCGCATCGAGAATCACACCGCCTTCCAGGCGGAATGCGCCGCCTGTGAACGCGTCGATGGCCTGCCAGACCCCGTTCGAGGCCTCTACCGCGCCGACAGGGATCAGCGCGGCCGCGCTGGCAGACGCGCCCATCAGCAACACATCCCTGCGCGTCGGAGCCACGATGGGGCCTCCTCCCGCTCGCTGGCCGATTGGTGATATGGCTCTCCGTTGCGGCGCGCGTCAAGCCTCTGTCGCCCGATGCCGAGGGCGGCGGCTTGCGTGTCACGCTACGCGGCGACTTCGGCACGATCCTAGAATGGGCGGGAAATGGAGACAAGAGAGAGGCGACCGACACCCCCCGCTCGGGAATGTCGGTCCGGGCGTGAGCGGGGAAGGGAGGAAGACATTTTCAGTAACCCATTGTTATCACTTTTGAATTGGAGTTTTAGTCTCTTCCCCACGATCTTGCCATCGGCGTAGTCGCGGCAGGGGGCGTTCTCGATTTTCAAGCGCCGGACGCGGAAGGTGGGACTGCCCGCAGACATCTGTGCGCACAGATTCCGGGGGGACGGGGATCACGGAGTATCTGCGGAACGGGGGCGACCTCAAGGTTGCAGCCTGGATCGCGGGCCACGCCTCAACACGGACCACGTAGCTCTAACAACAAGCCACCGCTCGGAAGCTCCTCGCCATCCAGAATCTTCGTCCCGCTCAGCTTCCTGCGGAAAGCAACCGATCCGTCATCCCGAACTCCATGCACCTGAAAGCTGCGCTTCGCCAGGTGGATCCCGATGATGCTGACCTCTTCCGTGGATGCTTCCTCCTTCAGGGGTTCGAATGCACCGCCACCTTGGCACATCGCGATGCCGTCGGGAGGAGGCGTCCACTCCATCATTATTCCGCCGTTAACAACTGCCGCCTCGGCGGCTTGGCTCGTGAGCATCGCGGTCGTGATAGAGTCGTGAACGTCAACGATGAGCCGTTGGGGAGCGAAACGGACGACTGTCCAATGTCCTCATGCCGACAATCAGGATGGGTAACGATGGACGAAGACGGTTCGCTCCGACGAACGGTCGATCATCGCGATATCGTCGGGCGGCTCAGCCGCGCCGAACGGCGCAGCCTGTTGCGGCGCTCCGATCTGAGAGGCTTGGTCCATCTTGCCGGCCATCTGGCGGCACTGGGCGTTACCGGTTCGCTGATCGCTCTCGAGGTGCCGGGCTGGCCGATCCTGCTGCTGCCTCACGGCATTCTGCTCGTCTTCCTGTTTTGCCTGCAACATGAGGTGGTGCACAGAACGCCCTTCCGCAGCAACCGGCTAAATACGGTGGCGGCCTGGGCGGCGGGGCTGGTATCCATCCTGCCCCCGGCTTGGTTTCACCATTTCCACATGGCGCATCACCGTTACACTCACGATCCAGCGCGCGATCCGGAACTGGCAAAGCCTCCGCCGAAATCGAAGCCCGGTCTCGTCTGGACCGTCGCCGGCGGTCCTTACTGGATGGGCCAAGTGAGGACTTTGCTGAGCAACGCTGCCGGGCGGAACCGCGACGCGTTCGTGCCGCCGCAGGCCCGATCAGCCGTAGTCCGGGAAGCGCGACTGTTTCTCGCCGCCTACCTCGCCGCCGCTGGGTTGTCGGTGCTTTGCGGAGCAACCGCACTGCTCTGGTACTGGCTCATTCCCGCGCTCCTCGGGCAGCCCTTCCTGCGCCTCTATCTGCTGGCCGAGCATACCGGATGCCCGCACGTGCCCAACATGCTCCAGAACACGCGCACGACCTTCACCAATGCGGCAGTGCGCTTCATCGCCTGGAACATGCCCTATCATGTCGAGCACCATGTCTACCCTGCCGTGCCATTCCACAAGCTGCCGATGCTCAACGCTATGATGCGGAGCGATTTGATCATCACGGCAAACGGCTACCGGGCCGCAGCACAAGCCATTATTCCGGCCATCCTGCGCGGCTAGGCATAGCCGCGGTTTCGCTGGGGTCTGTAGGCACCGTTGTCGAGGCCGAGAGAACACCCGCCGTGAGCGCAGGCCACCAGCCGCGCGCCACCCGCATCCAAGAGGACGACACCCCGCGACCACTGTCCCAATTTGCAATTGGGGCGGAATTTTGTCCCTGACGCCTGCCGGGCAGTGCGCATGGCAGCGGATCGACCGTGACCGCGAAAGTGGACCCGGAGGGTTGTGCAGATCAGTGAAAGCCTTGAGCGGCAATATCAAGAGCAATTCATTGGGTGGCGGTCAATTGACATCTGGCGCTGGTCGCGCCGCTTGCCCGTCCGAAATGGCGATGCCGTCGCCGTCTCATCGTGGCAGCGACGACTCACCCATCAGGAATTCGTCCACGGCGTAGGCGCATTGCCGGCCCTCGCGGATAGCCCAAACCACGAGCGACTGGCCACGGCGCATATCGCCTGCAGCGAACACGTTGGGCAGCGACGTGATGTATCTCTCCGTATCGGCGAGGACGTTGCCGCGCGTGTCGAGTTCGACTCCCAATTCCTCGATCATGCCTTCATGGACCGGATGGACGAAACCCATCGCCAGCAGAACGAGCCCCGCCTGCAGGTCGAATTCCGTTCCGGGCATCTCCTGCATTCCTTCGTCCAGGCGGACCGCGTGAAGTTTCGAGACGGTCCCGTTAGCGCCTGAAAGGCACTTGGTCGCGACGCTCCAATCGCGCTCCGCCCCTTCCGCATGGGACGAGGACGTGCGGAGCCGGAGCGGCCACAGGGGCCATGTGGTGCCTTTGTCGGGTTTCTCCGGCGGCATCGGCAAAATCTCCAGCTGCGTGACCGAGGCCGCGCCTTGGCGGAACGACGTGCCGATGCAATCGGAGCCCGTATCGCCGCCGCCAATCACGACGACATGCTTGCCTTGGGCATGAATCTCTTCCACTTCGCCGAGAGGCTCCCCGCTGATACGTCGGTTCTGCTGGAGCAGGAAATCCATCGCGAATTCGACACCGCGCAACCCCCTTCCTTCGACCGGCAGGTCGCGCGCCTTCTCCGACCCACCTGCCAGGACGACGGCGTCGTATTTCCGGACAAGGTCCTGGGCTTCCATATCGACCCCGACATGCACCCCGGTACGGAAGATCACGCCTTCCGCCTCCATTTGGGTGACGCGCCGGTCGATGTAGTGCTTTTCCATCTTGAAGTCGGGAATGCCGTATCGGAGCAACCCGCCCGGTTTGGCGTTCTTGTCGAACAGCGTGACGTCGTGCCCGGCGCGCGCCAGCTGTTGCGCGCAGGCCATGCCGGCGGGACCCGCTCCGACGACGGCGACGCGTTTGCCGGTCCGGCCGGCGGAGATGTCGGGAACCGCCCAACCTTCTTGCCAAGCCCGATCCGCGATGGCGCACTCGATCGTCTTGATTGTTACTGGGGCGTCATCGATGTTCAGCGTGCAGGCTTCCTCGCAAGGTGCCGGGCAGACGCGACCGGTGAATTCGGGGAAGTTGTTGGTCGAGTGCAGCACTTCGATGGCTTCCCGCCACTGGTCTCGGTAAACGAGGTCGTTCCAGTCGGGGATGATGTTGTCGACGGGGCAGCCGGTGTGGCAGAACGGGATGCCGCAATCCATGCAACGCGCGCCCTGCTGCTTCAACGTATTCTCGTCCAGTGGCACCACGAACTCGTTGAAATTACGGACGCGTTCGGCGACTGGCGCGTAGCGCTGCTCCTTCCTGTCGAATTCGAGAAAACCCGTGACTTTGCCCATGGGTCAACGGCTCTCTACCTTGAGGGTGGCGGGATGGGCCGGTTGCGCGACCTCCATTTCCCTCAGCGCGCGGTAATAGTCCACCGGCATCACCTTGACGAATTGCGGCAGGAAGTGATCCCAGTTCTCCAGAATCCGTCTGCCGCGCGCCGAGCTGGTGTAGTGGACGTGCTTCTCGACGAGGTGGTTCAAGCGTTCGGCGTCGAAACGGGTCATGTCGCGCAAGATGTCGACCGGTCCGCGGCCTTCCAGATCGCCATCGTGATACGCCCATCGCTCGAGCGACTCCGCCTCCGCCTTGATGGGTTCGAGCTCGACCATGGCGAGATTGCAGCGGCGTTCGAAATCGCCCGCCTCATCCAGCACATAGGCGATGCCGCCGCTCATGCCGGCGGCGAAATTGCGTCCAGTGTTGCCGAGGCATACCACGATGCCCCCGGTCATGTACTCGCAGCCGTGGTCGCCGACTCCTTCCACCACCGCGACCGCGCCGGAATTGCGAACCGCGAAACGTTCGCCCGCGACCCCTCGGAAATAACATTCCCCGGCGATAGCCCCGTATAGGACTGTATTCCCGATGACGATGCTGTCCTCGGGCACGATCCCACTCTCCGGCGGCGGATAGACCACGAGTCGACCACCCGACAGGCCCTTGCCGGTATAGTCGTTTGTGTCGCCGATCAGTTCAAAAGAAACGCCCTTCGCGAGAAACGCACCGAAGCTCTGGCCGGCAGCGCCGCGGAACGTCGCGCTTATCGTATCTTCCCTCAGGCCAGCGTGGCCGAAACGCTTGGCGACCTCGCCCGACAGCATCGCGCCGACGGTGCGGTTGCCATTCCGGATCGGCATCTCGATGCGGACCGGTTGGCGTTCGGTGAGCGCGGGCTGCGCTGCCTCGATCAATCGGCGGTCGAGCACCTCGTCCAGATGGTGGTTCTGGCGCTCGCAGTTATGGGTGGCGACGCCCGGCGCGGCGCCGGGCTTGGCGAGGAGCCGCGACAGATCGATGCCCTTCGCCTTGTAGTGTTCGATTGCACGGCGTTGGTCGAGTATCTGCGACTCGCCGATCATGTCCTCAAAGCGACGGAAACCGAGCTGCGCCATCAGCTCGCGCACTTCTTCGGCGACGAAGAAGAAATAGTTGATCACGTGCTCGGGCGTGCCGGTGAACCGCTTGCGCAGTTCCGGATCCTGGGTGGCGACGCCCACGGGGCAGGTGTTGAGATGGCATTTCCGCATCATGATGCAGCCTGCGGCGATCAGCGGCGCTGTGGAAAAGCCGAACTCGTCGGCGCCCAGAAGCGCGCCGACGATCACATCTCGTCCCGTCCTCAGACCACCGTCCACCTGGACCGCAATGCGGCCGCGCAGCCGGTTGAGCACCAATGTCTGGTGCGTTTCGGCGAGCCCTATCTCCCAGGGCGAACCGGCATGGGTGATCGAGGTCAGGGGGCTGGCGCCCGTGCCGCCTTCGAATCCCGAGATGGTCACGTGATCGGAGCGCGCCTTGGAAACCCCCGCTGCCACCGTTCCGACTCCGACCTCGGAGACCAGCTTGACTGAAACGTCGGCATCCGGGTTGGTGTTCTTCAGGTCGTAGATGAGCTGGGCGAGGTCCTCGATCGAGTAGATATCGTGATGGGGCGGCGGCGAGATCAAGCCGACGCCCGGCGTCGAATGGCGGACCTTGGCGATGACCGCATCCACTTTGTGGCCCGGCAGCTGGCCGCCCTCGCCGGGTTTCGCGCCCTGGGCCATCTTGATCTGAATCATATCGGAATTGGCGAGATATTCCGTGGTCACGCCGAAGCGGCCTGACGCCACCTGCTTGATGGCCGAGCGCATGGAATCCCCGTTGGGCAGGGGGCAGAATCGATCCGGCTCCTCGCCGCCTTCACCGGTATTCGACTTGCCGCCGATCCGGTTCATGGCGATGGCCAGGGTCGCATGCGCTTCGCGCGAGATCGACCCGAACGACATCGCTCCCGTCGAAAACCGCTTGACGATTTCGCTCGCCGGTTCGACCTCGTCGAGCGCCAGCGGCGTCTCGGCCGGGATCAGCTCGAACAGACCCCGGATGGTCATGAGGCGCCGGTCCTGGTCGTTCACCAACCGGGCGAAGGCGCGGTATTTCTCGGGCAGCTCGCCGCGCACGGCATGCTGGAGATCGGCGACCGTGTCAGGCGTCCAGTAGTGTTCCTCTCCGCGCAGACGGTATGCGTATTCGCCGCCGACATCGAGCGCGTTGCGATAGACCGGCGAGTCGCCGTAGGCGAGCTTGTGGCGTTCGACGGTCTCGCGCGCGACCTCCGGCAACCCCATCCCGCCGATGGTGCTCGCCGTGCCTGTGAAGTACTGCTCGACAAACTCTTCGCCCAGACCGACCGCGTCGAAGATCTGCGCGCCGCAATACGACTGGTAGGTCGAAATGCCCATCTTGGACATCACCTTCAGGATGCCCTTGTCGACCGCCTTGATATAGCGCTGGTAAAGCTGATGGTCGCTGAGTTGTTCCGGCAGATCGTCGCGCATCGCAGAGAGAGTGTCGAATGCGAGATAGGGATTGATCGCCTCGGCGCCGTAGCCGGCCAGGGTGCAGAAATGATGCACTTCGCGTGCCTCGCCTGTCTCGACGACCAGCCCGAGCAAGGTGCGGAGCCCTGTCCTCACCAGATGATGGTGGACCGCTGACGTGCCGAGGAGTGCCGGGATGGCGATCCTGTCGTGGTTGATCGCGCGATCACTGAGTACCAGGATGTTGTATCCTTCCTGGCACGCTCTCTCGGCTCGGGCGCAAACCGAGTCGAGCGCGGCACGCATGCCCTCGGCGCCGTTCTCCGCGGGATAGGTAAGTTCGAGGGTAATGGTCCTGAACGCGTTGTCCGCGACTTCGCCGATCGATCGGATCTTTTCCAGGTCCTGGTTTGTCAGGATGGGCTGGCTGACCTCCAGACGTTGTTGCGGCGTCGTATTGTCGATACCAAGGAGATTGGGCCGCGGGCCGATGAGGGCCATGAGCGACATCACCAGCTCCTCACGGATCGGATCGATCGGCGGGTTGGTGACCTGGGCGAAGACCTGCTTGAAGTACGAATAAAGCAGCTTGGGACGCGACGACAACGCCGAGATCGGGGTGTCGGTGCCCATCGAGCCCACGGCCTCCTCTCCGGTCAGCACCATGGGGGACATCAGGAATTTGAGGTCCTCCTGCGTGTAGCCGAAGGCCTGTTGGCGATCGAGAAGCGTCGGTCGATTGGGCTTCGCAACGGGGGTGTTCGTCTCGGGCAGGTCCTCCAGCACGATCTGGGTGCGATCTAGCCACTCCTGATAGGGCTGAACCGAGGATAAACGAGCCTTGATGTCGTCGTCGTCGACGATGCGGCCCCGTTCGAGGTCGATCAGCAGCATTTTGCCCGGCTGCAAGCGCCATTTCCTGACGATACGGCTCTCGTCGATCGGCAGAACGCCGACTTCGGAACTCATCACCACCAGCCCGTCATCGGTGACGACATAGCGCGCGGGCCTCAGCCCGTTGCGATCCAAGGTCGCACCGATTTGGCGGCCATCGGTGAACGCCACGGCCGCCGGGCCGTCCCACGGCTCCATGAGCGCGGCGTGGTATTCGTAGAAGGCGCGGCGGCGTTCGTCCATCAGCGGATTGCCGGTCCACGCCTCGGGGATCAGCATCATCATCGCGTGCGCCAGGGAATAACCCGACTGCACCAGGAGTTCGAGTGCGTTGTCGAAGGTCGCCGAATCAGACTGGCCCTCGGTAATCAGAGGCCACAGCTTGTCGAGGTCGTCGCCCAGGAGCTCGCTTCTCATCAGCTGGCGGCGCGCCGCCATCCAGTTGATGTTTCCGCGCAGCGTATTGATCTCGCCGTTGTGACACATCATCCGGTAGGGGTGGGCCAGCCGCCAGGAAGGGAAGGTGTTGGTCGAAAAGCGCTGGTGAACGAGGGCCAGCGCCGAGACCATTTTCTCGTCTTTGAGGTCGCGGTAATACTGGCCCACCTGTCGGGCCAGCAGCATTCCTTTGTACACGATCGTACGCGACGAGAAGGAAGGCGCATAAAAATCGTCGCAAGCTTCGTCCAGGGCGTCGATCCGGTGTTCCATCTGTTTGCGGATGACGTATAGCTTTCGCTCGAACGCATCCTGGTCGGCGCAGTTACCACCGCAGCCAACGAATACCTGGCGCACGAGGGGCTCGGTCGGGACGACGCTCTCACCCAGCCCCGAATTGTCGACGGGCACGTCGCGCCAGCCCAGGACACGCTGCCCTTCAGCCTCGATGAGCTCTTCGACGAGGCGAACACAGTCCGACCGCGGTCCTTCGGCCCGCGGCATGAACAACATGCCGACGCCGTAATCACCTGGATCCGGAAGATCGATCCCGATGTCGCCGCAAACGGCCCGCAGGTGGGCGTCCGGCATTTGTATGAGAATGCCCGCACCGTCGCTGGCCAACGGATCGGCGCCCACCGCGCCACGATGGGTTAGGTTCACCAGAACCTGCAAACCCTGATCGATGATCCGGTGGCTCTTTTCGTTCTTGATGTTCGCGACAAAGCCGATTCCACACGCATCGTGCTCGTTGCGGGGGTCGTAAAGCCCCCGCTTCTTGGGCAATCCCTTGTTCACGCGCGGCGTAGGTTTAGTCATGCCTGTCCTACGTTCCCCCTTCGCCTCCGTGGGGCCGGCCTTCCCGGACCCGTCTACGTTCCCTGATCGCTTCGCCGAACGCTCGAAACAGGGCGCGGTTCACCGGATTGGTTTGCGGATCGTGCTCGGCGTGCCACTGAACGCCCAATGCGAACCCGGGCGCGTCGGCAATTCGGATGGCCTCGATCGTGCCGTCCTCCGCCACGCCCTCCACGACGACGCGGTCCCCCGGTTCCAGAATGCCCTGACCGTGGAGCGAGTTGACGCGGATCGTTTCCCGGTCGAAGAGCCGCGCGAAGACACCGCCGGGAACGAGACGGATGTCATGGCGGTCCGCGAAAACGACTTCCGGGTCGGGATGAACATCCCCGTTTTCCAGCCGAGGCGCTCGGTGGTTCATGCGTCCGGGCAACTCGCGGATTTCCGGATGCAAGGTGCTCCCGAAGGCGACTCCCATCTCCTGGATGCCGCGACATAAGCCCAGGATGGGGACGCCCCGTGCAACGCAGGCCTCCGCCACCTGCAGCGCCACCTCGTCCCGGTCCCGATCGTAGGGCTCGTGGCTTGGGTGGGGTTCGGCGTTGAAGTGGATCGGATGAACGTTGGCGCGATCGCCCGTAAGGAGAATGCCGTCGACCGTGTCCAGCAAGGGCCCGATATCCGTGAGATCGGGCGCGCCCGCAAACATCAGGGGCAGGGCATCAGAGACTTGCGCCACGGCCCGAAGATTCTTCTCCCTGACCAACTGCGCCGGACTACGGCCGTTGGCGAGATATCCGGATCCGATGACACCGACCAATGGCTTTGGCATGGATTGACTCGCACCCTCCCGTACCTCGTCTACATTCGCTCCCAATCTGCCCGCCTCGATGTGGCTTCAGGCCACGTGAACGGTTCGATTGTGGCAGGCTCCAGGACCCGTCGGCGGTTCGTAAGGCCCCAGGTCCTTCTTGTCCAGACCCGCGGTATCGTTGTTCATGAAACTCGTTATCCTGCCCGGTACGTGCGGGACGGTTCCCCGTGGCTCTTTTAAAGCGTGATGCGAGTCCAGGAAGGCGCTGATCAGCTCACGGAAACGGTCGCGCCAGCGGGTCAGAACCTTGTTTGTCTCCTTAAGCTTGGCCTCAAGATGGTCGGCGCGCTTCTCCGCACTGTCCCGTGCCGCCTCGGCTGTCTTGCTCCCGGCTACCGCCCGCGCGATCGCGACCTCGGGATCGGGCTACGCGGGGGGTGCAGCAGCAGGTCCGCCCTGTGCTTGCTCCGGTTCGGGCTCACCGGCCGGCTCCGTCCTCGCCCCCGTGGCGGAGGCGATGAAGTAGCGCACACTACAGCCATCGGGCGGGCACGAGATGGCTCCGCCGCGCTTGAGCTCGGTCATGATTCTCGAGACGTTGCCTGGAGCGATGTCGAGTTGCGTGGCGATTTGATCGCGCGTGAGCGTGATTTGTCCGGTATCCGAGTGCGCGTCGTCGAGCAGCAGGGACCAGAGCTTCGCCGCCTGTCGCGGACACTTGCTGTTCTCGCGCAGCCAGAGCTCCACGTCGCGGGTTCCGCCGTTGGTGGTCGGTCACAGGGCCTGTATGGGTGTCACGACGGCACTATGAGTGTCACGCCACGCCGATGCCACAGCCGCGTGACACCAATCGAAGCCAGTGTCATTTGATGCGGAGGCGATATTGCCGCGTCCTCCCTCAAGAACATGGACGGCGCTCGGTTCAAGTCTGCCATGTTCGGAATAGAGAAAGGCTTCTGAATCCCTTCAAAAGTGAAATTTCCCCCGTATTCTCCCTGTTAAACAGGGAATTGGCTTCAGAGACGAGTTCGCAGGAGACTGGTTGCTCCGCCATCCTGCGCCGGCAGCGCCCGACGATTCGTCAAAGAAGGGGCACGAGTTCTCCTGGTCGACCGGTCCCCGGAAGCCGCGGCGGTCGCCGCCAAACTCGGCGCCGCACCGCTCGACCTGGACCTTTCCGAAACAGACGCCGGCAAACGGTCGGCATCGGCCGCGCCGGACGGCGGCCCGTCACCCGCGCGAGGACCGACGGTTCGCGGCGATCCGGTCGAGCGCAATGCCCACGACCTCCTTGCCGCGCTCCCAGATCAATTCCCTCCATCCCGCTTCGTCCGGGAAATAGCAGTCCTTGAACTCGCGGAGGATCTTCCGGCCGAGATCGCTGTTCCGGTTGCCATGGAGGTGCAGCCAGGAACTGGCGAGTGTGCAGCGGCGGATATGCTCGCGCTCGCGGGTGCCGTATTCGAGCCCCACCGCGGCCCAGTCCAGCCCTTCCCCGGGCGGCCGGAAACCGGCGAGAATGCTGCCCTCGGAACCCGCATACGGACTCTCGCCGGCCGTCGTGCTGTGCACCTGCTCTCCATACCAGTCGAACAGCAGGTCGTAGACCGGTTCTCCAGGTTTGCTGGGCGTCATCAGTTCGCCGTAGCCGTAGGGGCCGAGGCCCGTATGCAGGTCGATCATCACCGCCGATTTCGCTTGGTCCAGACAGTCCGCGCAGATGCGGCCCAAGGTTCGGTTCGACCAGGTCGCCTTGTCGCCGCCGTAGTGGATGCTGTCGGGGTGGCGGTACTGCCCCTTATGCATTGCCTTGCGGACCGGCACCTCACCGTATTTCGCGTTGAGGTTGGCGATTCCCGCCATGTACGCCTCGTAGGCCTCGTCGTCCCAGACCTCGGGCACGAGGAAGTCGACCAGTTCCTCGAAGAGGTCGTTTTCGGGGTAGTTGCCGCCTTCGTGGTCGATGAAATTCCGGTTGAGGTCGACGTTGTCCTCGTTCTCGCGCCGGAGCCACGCCATACCGTGAGGATTAAGGGCGTGGATGAGCAGCATGGCGGCGCCCGGTCCCGGCTTCGGCGCATCCGGATCTCGCAGCAGGCCGACCTGGATACCCGATCCGGCGTACCCCTCCACGCCATGGGTCGCCGAAGTCACGACGATCACGCCGCCTGCGGTGCGGTCTCCGATCCAGGCCGCATCGCAGTAGAGCGACTCCCCCTCGGGTCCACGCTCCGGATTGCGGTGACTCCCGACGGCTGCGCCGGCGTCACGACACGCGGAGAGAAAGCTTTCCCGTGCCTCGGTATACGTTGTCGAAAAGTATTTCTCCGGCATGTCTGATTTCGATTCGCGGGCCCGGATTTAAGTTGTCGCCGGAAGTGAGTCGATGAGGGCGTCGTCGCCATGCCTTTTCCGTCGGAACATCTTGCAATATCGCCGCGAAGCTGTCATTGGAGCGCCGCCATCCTTCATCCGCCGGCGGAGAGGTGGGGTCCACGGCCATGCCGAAGTCCTATCTGGAGCGGGTTCTGCGTGCGAACGTCTATGACGTAGCCCGGGAAACTCCCCTTGAGCGGATGACTCTGCTGTCCGAGGCAATCCGGCACAACGTGCTGCTGAAGCGCGAGGATCTGCAGCCGGTCTTCTCGTTCAAGATCCGGGGCGCTTACAACAAGATTGCCAATCTTGATAAGGCCGCCTGTGCCGACGGCGTGGTTTGTGCATCGGCGGGCAATCATGCTCAAGGCGTAGCGCTTGCGGCGTCGGCACTGGGCCTGAGAGCGGTCGTCGTCATGCCTACCACGACGCCGCGGATCAAGTCCGATGCCGTCGCGCGGCTCGGAGGAGACGTCATCCTGCACGGGATTTCCGTCGACGAATCGTTCCAGCGGGCTCATGTCATCGCGGACGACGAGGGTTTGACCTTCGTTCATCCCTTCGAGGACGTCGACGTGATTGCCGGACAAGGCACCATCGGTCTGGAGATCCTCCGCCAGCACGGCAACGGCATCGACGCCATCTTCGTGCCGATCGGCGGGGGCGGCCTGATCGCCGGCATCGCGGCCTACGTCAAGGCGCTTTGGCCGGGCATCAAGATCATCGGCGTGGAGCCGGAAGATGCCGCCACCATGCACGCCGCGCTGAAGGCGGGGCATCCGATGGAACTGAACGAAGTGGGCCTGTTTGCCGACGGCGTCGCCGTGCGCACGGTCGGACGGGAGACCTATCGCATCGCGGCGGAATGCGTGGACGACATCGTTCTCGTGAGCACCGACGAGATCTGCGCCGCCATCCTGGACATTTACGAGGACACCCGCTCGATCGCCGAACCCGCCGGGGCCCTCGCCGTCGCCGGACTGAAAGCCTATGCCGCCGCGAGGCAGTCCCGCGACGAGACGCTGATCGCGATCCTGTCCGGCGCCAACGTCAACTTCGACCGCCTGCGGCACATCTCCGAGCGTGCCGACATCGGGCGCGAGCGCGAGGCCTTGTTCGCCGTCACCATCCCGGAGCGGCCCGGCAGTCTTCGGCAGTTCTGCGAGGTCATCGGCAAGCGCTCCATCACCGAGTTCAACTACCGCTTCGCGGACAGCGAGGCCGCACAGATCTTCGTCGGCCTCGAGCTGCAGCAGGGGCGGCGGGAACGGGACGGTCTGCTCTCGACCCTCGAGGGCGCGGGCTTTCCGGTCGTCGACATGACCGACAATGAGCTCGCCAAGATCCACGTCCGGTACATGGTCGGCGGGCACGGCGGTGGCGACCTCAAGGAGAAACTCTACCGCTTCTTCTTTCCGGAACGGCCCGGCGCCTTGCTCGGCTTCCTGAACGAGATGGGGCAGCGCTGGAATATCAGCCTGTTCCACTACCGCAACCATGGATCGGCCTATGGGCGTGTTCTGATGGGCTTTCAGGTGTCGGCGTACAGCGAGCGTGAATTCCGGGAATTCCTCAAGAATGCGAACTTCCAGTATGTCGAGGAGACCGAGAATCCTGTCTATCAGGTGTTCCTCAAGTAGAGCCGGCGAACCGCCGGAGCCTCCGCTCGTGCGGGGCTAAACCTTCGCCATGATGTCTCCGGCAATCCGTTCGTGGGCGTCGACCCACTGATCGTACTCCTTGTAGATCGGCTCGAAGAGCACCATGCCGATACCCATTTCTTTGAGGCGGCCCAGGCTGTCGATGATCTGCTCCTCGGATCCCACGAACATGACCTTGTACTTGGAATCCATCGCTTCGAAGGCCATGCGCGCCCGCAGGCAGATCACCAGTTCGCCGTAGTCTCGGCCCTGTTGCTCGCATCCCTTCTGCAACGTCGCGATGCCGTCTTCCAGCATCTCGAAGGTCGAGTTCGACGGCAGCCAGCCGTCGCCCTGCTTGACCACCCGGCGCAACGCCGGTTTCGACGTGCCGCCGATCAGGATCGGGATGCGTTTGTTCACCGGCTTGGGCTGGAATCCGACGTCGGGGATCTGGAAATATCGGCCCTGGAAGCTTGCTTTCTCTTCGGCCCACATGACGCGCATCAGATCGATGGCCTCGGTGCACCAGGCGCCCCGCTCTGCGAAGGGCTGGCCGAGCATGGTGATCTCTTCCTCCATCCAGCCGACGCCGGCGCCCAGGATCACGCGCCCGCCCGTGAGATAGTCGACCGACGCCAGCTGTTTCGCGACGAGCAGGGGATTTCGATGGGGGAGGACGAGGATCGCCGTCGCCACCGTGATGCACTCCGTCGCGATGCCGACGACGGACATGGCGATGATCGGATCGATGATGATGCCTTCCTTCGGGAACGGGAAGTGGCCGTCGGCGGAGCCCTTGTAGACGGGTTCGATCTCGTAGGGGATGACGACGTGATCGCTGGCGAACAGCGCGTGGAATCCCAACGTCTCGGCCTTCTTGGCGAAGCTGATCAAATTCTCCGCCGTCGCGTGTTCTTCCATCATGGGCATGAGGGCTGCGTATTTCATGGCGATTTGGGCCTCTCGTCCTGATTTGCGGTGGTCTTCCCCTTTACGTGAAGTTACCTTCTCGGCCCCGTCCTGTCTCGGGAGCACGGCCTGGACGCTGACTGGAATGGGAAGGTGGACTGACTGACGGAGCAGAGGGACTTCATTGCCGGCCTGCCGAAGGCCGAGCTTCACCTTCACATCGAGGGGACGCTGGAGCCCGAGTTGATGTTCCGTCTTGCCCGGAAGAACGGCGTGCCCCTCCCTTACGCTTCGGTTGGAGAATTACGGGCGGCCTATGACTTTCCGGACCTGCAGGGATTTCTCGATCTTTACTACGGCGGCACGGCGGTATTGCGCGAGGTCCGGGATTTCCATGATCTCGCGATCGCCTATCTGGAAAGGGCGCGAACCGAGAATGTCCGGCACGCGGAGATTTTTTTCGATCCCCAAGGGCACACGCGACGCGGCATACCGTTGGGGTCGGTGATCGAGGGCATCGCGGGCGCGCTGTCTGAAGGCGTCCGGACTCTCGGTATCACATCGCGCCTCATCATGTGTTTCCTCCGGGATCTGCCTGCCGGGGACGCGATGGCTACGTTGGAGGCTTCGCTGCCCTACCGAGACCGTATCGTCGCCGTCGGCCTCGATTCGGCCGAGGTGGGGAACCCGCCGTCGAAGTTTCGCGACGTGTTCGCCAGGGCGCGCTCCGAAGGGTTTCGGACCGTGGCGCACGCGGGCGAGGAAGGCCCGGCGGGTTACGTGCGCGAAGCCCTTGATGAGCTCGGTGTCGAGCGCATCGATCATGGCGTGCGGGCGATGGAAGACCCGGATGTCGTCGCCCGGCTCCGGCAGGAGCGCATACCGCTGACCGTTTGTCCGCTCTCCAATGTCCGTCTCAAGGTTTTTGACGGTATCGCTGCGCATCCGATCGAGGCGATGCGGGAGGCGGGCCTGTTCGTGACGGTGAACTCGGACGACCCCGCGTACTTCGGGAGCTACGTCAATGGGAACTATCGCGCGCTGCGGGACGCGTTCGGACTCGGTGAGCGTGAACTCGCAGAACTGGCCCGGAATTCGTTCGAAGCTTCGTTCCTCGACGAGTCGGAGAAGCGGGAATACCTGGACGAGGTTGACGCCTACCTGGCGTAGCGTCACCCCTGCGTGATCTCCGCGTCGTGTTCGACGGGGAAATTGACGGACCGGGCGATGAAGCACATGGCATTCGCCTTTTCGTGCAGGCTTTCCGCCTTCACCAAATCGCTTTCGGGCGTAACCGTAATCCGGGGTTTCAGCGTCACGCTCGTGAACTCGCCGGATCCGTCCGGATTGGTCTGCATCGCCCCTTCCGCGGTATCCTCGTAGGCCGTCACCACGACTTTGCTGACCGCGCAGAGATGCAGGTACCAGAGCATGTGGCAGGCGGATAGGGCGGCCAGCAGCATGTCCTCCGGGTTGTGACAAGCGGCGTCGCCCATGTATCCGGGATCGGCGGAACCCTTGATCACCGGCTTGCCGTCGCAGGCGATGTCGTAGTGGCGGGTATAGGCCTTGTAGTCGGTCGTCCCCTCGCCCCGGTTTCCCGTCCACGTCACGGTTGCCGAATAGGTGTGTTCTTTCGCCATGTTCCGATCCTCGTTCTTCGTGATCTCGAAGTTGCCCCTTGATACCACAAACGGCGCTGGCGGCGACCCGGCGGACGTGATCTGATCGGCCGTCGGAGGATGGATGACGGGAGAGCGGCATGCGGTTGGAGAACAAAGTGACGGTCATCACGGGCGCCGGCAGCGGGATCGGCGCCGCGATCGCCAGGGCGTTCGTCGCGGAAGGCGCGCGAACGGCCTTGCTCGACGTGAACCTGCCGGCCGCGGAAGAGCTTGCCGCGGAGCTGGGCGGTGATGCCGCGGCGTTCGAGGCCGATGTGACCGAACTCGATCAGCTCAAGGCTGCCGCCGACGCCGTCAGCGAACGATTCGGCGGCATCGACGCGCTCGTCAACAACGCCGGTATTCGTATCGTCAAATCTTTCCTCGACCACACGGAGGAAGACTGGCGGCGCATCCTCGACGTCAACCTGACGGGACAGTTCTTGGCTGCCAAGGCCGTGGTGCCTCACCTGATCACGCGTGGAAAGGGCAAGGTCGTCAACGTTGCCTCGATCGCGGGGATCGGCGGGCGGCCCAACCGCGTGGCCTACGTGGCCGCCAAGTTCGGGATCGTCGGCCTGACCCGGGCGCTCGCCATGGATCTTTCGGCGAACAACATCTGCGTCAACGCGCTCTGTCCCAGCATGATCGCTTCGCCGCTCAATATCTCGCTCGCCGAAGACGGGGAGATCGGTCCCCAGTGGGCGAAGGACAACTTGGCGCGTCGCTGGGGCCGGCCCGAGGACGTCGCCAAGGTCGCCGTGTTTCTGGCTTCGGACGACGCCGACTACGTGACCGGCTCGGAGTATCGGGTCGACGGTGGCGAGGCGACGGGCCTCATCCGTGCCGGTGAGATGACGATCTGAAGCGACTTACGCCGGCGCGAAAGTGAACGGCGTGGTGCGACGCACGTTTTCGTCGATTTTCAGGCGGTAGTTGAGTGGTGGGTGCGCCCGCTGCCGACAGTCGAGGCGCTCGCAGACACGGCATGCCACACCGATCGGGGTCGCCGCCCGTTCATTTCCAAGGTTGAGGCCGTCCGCGTAGACGAGCTGTCCGGCGTCTCGGATGTCGCATCCCAAGCCGATGGCGTATTGCGGCGGCTGTTCCCATGTCCGGGATTCGATCGGATCGACGGTTCGGGCAATCGTGAAGAACCGCGAGCCGTCGGGCATGGCGGCTACCTGGGTTCGAATCTGTCCTGGCATGCGAAAGGCGTCATGCACGATCCAGCGCGGACAGGTGCCGCCAAATCGGGCGAAGTGGAATCCGCCCCCGCTGAGGCGTTTGGAAACGTTGCCGGCGTTGTCGACCCGGATGAAGAAGAAGGGGACTCCGCGTGCGCCGTGACGGTCGAGGGTGGTCAAGCGGTGGCAGATCTGCTCGAAACTGGCGCCGAAACGGCGTTGCAGGATCTCGATGTCGTAACGCAAGGTTTTGGCCGCGTCGAGGAACCGTCCGTAGGGCATGATGACGCCGCCCGCGAGGTAGTTGGCGAGCGACAGACGGCAGAGGCGCTCGGCCTCCGGGCTTGAGAGCCCTGCCCGTTCTACGTGGCGGTCGAGCAGGTCGCGGTGCGTGTTGAGGGCGACCTGAACGGCGAGTTGGAAGCTTCGCGCCGCCGGCGAGAGCAGTTCGGAGAGGAGCACGCGCCGGCGGTGGAAATCGTAGCGGCGCGTAGTCTCGGGCATCACGTCGACGGGGAGCACGCGCACCTCGATACCGTGAGCATCGCGCAGGTAATTTCCGAGACCGCGGAACACGTCCGTCGGATCCAGATCGGCTTCGATCCACAGATCTTCCGCGCTCGCTTCGATTTCGGGGAAGTGATTGGACTCCGACTGCAGATACTCGCGGACTTCCTCCACCGGAAATACCTGGCCGCCGATCCCCTGCGGCGTGTCCCGGCTCGCCACCTGTACCTGTTCGGCCAGAATCTGGGAATCCTCGCGCAATTCGCGATAGGACTTGTAGAGCGTAAGTACGGCCTCTGCCGCCGTGGGCCCGGCCTCGGCGATGGCCCGGATGTCCGCATCCCGTGCCGGACGGTCTCCAAACAGCGGGTCGCCGAATACCTCCCGGAGTCCCGCGTAGAGCCGGGCATTGTCGTCTTCGGCGAATTCTTTGAGGTCGATGTCGAACGCTTGTCCGAGGCGAAACAGGAGTTGAACCGTCACCGGCCGCTGATTGTGTTCGATGAGGTTCAAGTAACTTGGTGAGATCTCGAGCTGTTCCGCCATCTCGCTCTGCTTGAGGGCGAGATCCTCGCGAAAGCGGCGGATTTTGTGTCCCAGCAGGACTTTTCGTTCCACGGACCGATCCGTCATCGATATCGTCCACCGTTTAAATTATTTTCTAACTTTACAAGTTCACAAAATAAAAATTTGCAAAGTTATCTCGATTACCCTTTTACATTCAGAGAGGTATAGACCATTCCGATTTTTGTCAATTAAGTTGCGCCGAACACGACGCATCTCAGTTTGAGCTTGAAGTGGGGGAGGGACCGATGCAACGGGAGATGGAGCAACGAAGTGGGGCGCCGTCCGGCCGATTTGCCGGCATTCGCCGGGACTACACGGTGGCCGATGTCGAGCGGCTTTCCGGCAGCATTCGCATCGAGCACACCCTCGCCCGCCGGGGCGCGGAGCGGCTTTGGCAGTTGCTGCAGCATGAGGAGCCCGTGCGGTCGCTTGGCGCCGTCACCGGCAATCAGGCCATGCAGATGGTGCGGGCCGGTCTCAAGTCCATTTACCTGTCCGGCTGGCAGGTCGCCGCGGACAACAACAAAGCGGGCTCGATGTATCCCGATCAGAGCCTCTATCCGAGCGACAGCGGACCCGAGCTCGTTCGGCGCATCAACAACACCCTGCGTCGGGCTGACCAGATCCAGATGCTGGACGGCGAGGACGGCATCGACTGGTTCGTCCCCATCGTCGCCGATGCCGAAGCGGGGTTCGGAGGCGTCCTGAACGCATTCGAAGTCACCAAGGCCTATATCGAAGCCGGTGCCGCGGGTATCCACATCGAAGACCAGCTCGCTTCCGAGAAGAAGTGCGGGCATATGGGGGGTAAGGTCCTCATTCCCACCCAGCAACACATCCGCAACCTCCTGGCGGCCCGCCTCGCGGCCGATGTCATGGGGGTACCCACGGTCATCCTCGCGCGGACCGATGCGGAAAGCGCCAAGCTGATCACCAGCGATGTCGACGAGCGGGATCGCGAGTTCCTCACGGGTGAGCGCACGCCGGAAGGTTTCTACCGGCTCAGGGAAGGTACGAGCTTCGAGCGCTGTGTCGCCCGCGGTCTGGCGTATGCCGAGTACGCCGACCTCATCTGGATGGAGACGTCGACGCCCGATCTGGAGCAGGCGCGGCGCTTCGCGGAGGCCATACACGCGGAATTCCCGGGC
This sequence comes from Alphaproteobacteria bacterium, assembly GCA_021296255.1. GTDB lineage: Bacteria > Pseudomonadota > Alphaproteobacteria > UBA2966 > UBA2966 > UBA2966. The sequence goes on from JAGWAU010000031.1 coordinate 34,844, forward strand.
AAGATGCTCTCCTATAACTGTTCGCCCTCCTTCAACTGGTCGGCCCACCTCGACGTTCCCACCATGGAACGGTTCCACCGCGAGCTTGGTGCCATGGGCTACAAGTATCAGTTCGTGACCCTCGCCGGATTCCATGTCCTCAACTACGGCATGTTCGAGCTCGCCGGGGCTTACCGGGACCGCGGCATGGCCGGGTATGCACAGCTTCAGGGTGCCGAGTTCGCCGCCGAGGCCGAGGGATATACCGCGACGCGTCACCAGCACGAGGTGGGCACCGGGTACTTCGATGCCGTTGCCGAGGCCATCGGCGGCGGCCGGTCTTCGACCACGGCCCTTGCCGACTCGACGGAGGCCGCCCAATTCGAAACGCCGGCCATTGCGGCCGAATAGCGCACATCAATCGGCGGGGGATCCTGTGATGAATATGAGATTCTGGGTCGTTGGCGGCGAGTACACGGATACGAGCTTCAACGAGCTCGTGAGCGGCAGCGAGCGTGTGATGGGGCCCTATTCGAATCGTGACGCGGCGCTGGTTGCGTGGCGCCGGGTCGCCGAGGAGACCCGCGGCGATTGCTACGCCCGCTTCACGGTGGCCGAGGAGCCCGCCCGCCGGAGCATCTGATCGGCGTCCGCAGGCGCCCACCCGATTTCGCGCGCCAGGCTGACGACCGCGGCGGGAAACAGCCCGTGGAGGCTGAAAGTGTCGTGACGACGCCGGGCGCGGGGCGAGTTCCGTGCCTGTCGCGACCGGGCAAACGCGCGCGTGAACGCGCTCGACGTCCTGGGCGGCGCCGACGGTAAATCCGACCTCTCAAATCCGTATTGGACGTATCGGTTTCGGAGAGCTAGGACTCCGCCGAGTTCTCGAGGCCGACGAAGGTCACCGAGCGGAACTTTGCAATCCCCTCGGCGCTTGTACGGGCGCGTCCATGACGGAAGTCGAACCCAGGATATTCGAAAGTCTGCCCGCGCTGATCGAGTTGCGGGCGACGGCGACGCCGAATCGCCCCTTCCTGACCGCCCCGGATGACGACGCCGAGTTGACCTACGCCGAATTGCGCGAAGCGACCCGCGCTGTCGCCCGATGCCTGCGCGACCAGTGGGGCGTGAAGCCCGGCGATAACGTCGGCCTCGTGATGGCGAACGGCCTCGACTTCGTCGTCGTCTATTTCGGAGTCATGTCGCTGGGCGCCGTCGCCTGCCCGATCAACACGGCGTTGCGGGAAAGCGAGGTCGACTTCATCCTGACCAACGCGGCGGTCGAGGTCGTCTGCGCCGACTCGAACTTCGTTGAGCTGGTGCGGCGCGACGGATGCCCCGCCAAACGCGTCTGCGACGATCCGAGGTCCCTGTGGGGTTCACGTGAACCTGCCGACCGGGGCGGCACGTCCCTGCCGCACGTGGACGCCGACTCCGTCGCTCAGATCGTCCATACCTCGGGTTCTACCGGCCGTCCCAAGGGGGTCATGCTGAGCCACCGGAACATCCTGGCGGATTGCTATTACATCGTCGATTGGATGGGATTCGGTCCCGAGGATCGTTCCCTCTGTATCCTGCCGCTCTACCACACCAACGCCGAAATGCACTCCGTGATCGCGGCCCTCGTCGCGGGGGCCAGCGTCGTTGTGCCGCGGCGGTTCAGCGCGTCCGCGTTCTGGACCCTCGCTGCGGAGACCGGAGCGACCTACTGCAGCGCCGCGCCCACCGTGCTTTACATCCTGCTCGAGGCGCATCGGGCGTCGGGCGCGTCGGCGCCTCCGGCCCATGGTCTTCGATTGTTCATCTGCGGCTCCAGTTCGCTGCCGGTGCCGTTGCTGGAGGAGTTCGAGCGCGCGTTCGGCACCGTCATCATCGAGGGGTACGGCCTGACCGAGACGGTCTGCCGCGTCACGTTCAACCCCGTACCGCCGCAAGGGGTGTTTCGGCCCGGCCGGGAAGAGGGTTATCGCCGCTTCGGCTCCGTCGGTCGGGCGATCGGCGACGCGCGTATTGCCGTCGCGGACGATGACGGCCGTCCCCTCGCGCCTGGAGCGCGGGGCGAGGTCATTCTTCAGGGCAGCGCCATCACGCGGGGGTACTTTAACGACCCGGAGACGACGGAGGCCGCCTTCCGGGACGGATGGTTCCTGACCGGCGACATCGGCTACTTGGACGCCGACGGCTATCTCTACATCGTCGACCGGAAGAAGGACCTGATCATTCGCGGCGGCCAGAACGTCTATCCGCGCGAGGTCGACGAGGTCCTGCTGCAGCACCCTGAAATCCGGGAGGCGGCCGTCGTCGGCGTCGGCGATGCCAAGTACGGCGAAGAGGTCAGGGCGTTCGTGGTGCCGGTCGAAGGGGCCACGCCGGCCGTGGAGGAGATCATCGACTTCTGCCGCCGTCGCTTGGCGGCATACAAGTGTCCGAAGACGATACGGTTCATCGAAACGATGCCGAAGGGTCCCACGGGCAAATTGCTCCGCCGCCGTCTGGTGGAGGCGTACCGGACGCTGCCGCCGGCGTCGTGAGAGCCGGCATCGGAATCCAATCGCGGGAGAACGGAAACCATGATCACCAACATCGACCATCTCGGCCTGGCCATTCATGACCGGCGGAAGGCCATCGACTTCTTCGAGAACGTTCTCGGCACGCCGGTCTACGGCATCGCTACGGATCCGACCAGCGGCCTGAAGAACGGTCTCATCCGTTTCGGGGAGGGGGATTTCGTCATTCAGCAGCCGCCGAGGCCTGGCGTCGATTCCGAGGCGGAGCCCGACTACGTCCCCCCGCGGGACCCGTCCCGACTGCGCCAGGTCGGGGAAGAAGGGAATCTGCACCTGGATACGGCCGTGTTCATCCGCTACCTGGAACGGTGGGGCGAGGGGGTCCATCACATCGGTGTGAAAGTGCCGGATCTCAAGGCCGCTTGGCGCAAGTTGAAGGCTCAAGGCGTACCCCTGTTCGACGATCTGGCAGGCGGCGAGCGGCCCGGCATTCGGGGTAGCCAGCTCTTCTTCCCCGATCCCAAACATACCTTCGGCGTGCTTCTCCAGTTCACCGAGCGCAGCGAGTCCGACGGATTGGTCTGGAACGACGAGGAAGGCGGCTGGCTCGATACGCTCGATGGCGGGGAGACGCCGGCGTCACCCTATTTCGACGGTATCGACCACGTGGGGATTCTTGTCGACGGCGTCGACGCGGCCACCGGCGTCTGCGAGAAGGTCATCGGAATGACCGTCCGGGAGCGCGGCGCGGAGAACGGATCGGGCCTGCCATGGTCGCGCGTCAAGATCGGTGACGCAGACCTCCAGTTCCGCGAAATCGCCCATGACTTCGGGGAAGGGCACCCGCTGGCCCGATTCCGCCCCACCCGGGGCAAGGGTGTCCACGACGTCGTTCTGCGCTGCAAGGACCTCCATGAAACGCGCGAGAGTTTGAAGGAGCGCGGTGCCGCCATCGTTGACAACGACGTCCGTCAGGATGACCGGGATCCGGCTTTCTTCCTCGACCCGGCCACGTCTCACGCGATCGTTTTCGGGTTCGTGGCGGCTTAGGAGAGGGCGCAGAAGCTACATCGGCCGCACGGAGTCCTTGATCTGTGTGCGGTGCATGACGCGGCGCATGGCCGAGTTGAAGGGACCGCGCCGGTGCATGACGCAGCGGTTGTCCCACATCACGTAGTCGCCCACGCGCCACTCGTGGTACCAGGCGTACCGCTCCTCGGCGACGAATTGCCAGAGTTCGTCGAGAAGCGAGTCCGACTGGGCACGCGACATACCCAGGACGAACGTCGCGCGCTTGTCGCCGTTCCAATGGCGTCCAAGATACAGGGCTCTTCGGCGGGTCTCCGGATGCGTGCGTACGAGAGGGTGCACGGGTCCGGGCGCCGACTCGATGTGTTCGTATGTCACCGCATCGAAACCATGTCGAACCTCACCCTGCAGAGCGTGGGCGGGATCGTGTTTCAGCCGCAGCGAGGCGATGCGGTTCCTCAGTGCCGCGGGCAGCGAGTCGAGCACCTTGTACATGTTGATGAAACCGGTGCTGCCGCTTCCGTCTTCCGGCACTTCCAGGGCGTGGAGCGTGCTGGCCTTCGGAGGCACCTCGGTATAGGACATGTCGGTGTGCCACGGCAGTGGGCGGTCATCGAGAAACCCGATCGGCTGTCCGTCCTCCAACACGTTCGAAACGATGAAAATTTCCGGATGGGTGTCCTGATCCGCCGCACGCGCCATGGGCGGGCCGTGGTCGAGGTCCCCAAAACCGCGGCTGAACCGAATCAGATCCGCATCGCTCAGCCATTGGTCCCGCACGAGGATGACGCAGTGTTCGAGCCAGGCACGGTGCACCGCGGCACGGGCTGCCGGGGTGAATTCATTCCTCAGGTCGAGGCCGCGAATTTCGGCGCCGATGGCGTCCGTAACCGGAACCACGTCGACTCCCGCGTTCCGGTATATCTCCGCCGCGGTCGTCGACGGGTCGGGTTGCAAGGCATCGAGTTCGGTATTACTCATGATCCGCCAAGGCTGGCCGGTGACGTGGGCTCGACCATACTCCCGGATTCCCGAGTGCCTCAAGCGATATCACGGGATGCCCGCCGTTTCCGCCTGGTCACGGGTGGCCTCCCTGCTATGGCCGCAGGCATATTCTGGAAGGGAAGGTTTTCCGCTGCGCCGGCGGCTGGTGAAACTTCCTCGACCGACGACGACTGGGAACGGGACATGAGCGACATTGCCTATCTTCCCGCGTTCGAACTCGCGCGCCGCGTACGGGTCAAGGACGTGGGATGCCTCGAGCTCCTCGACCATTGCCTGGACAGGGTCGACCGCTACAACCCCGGCCTCAATGCCGTCATCGAGCTCGATCCGGAGCGTGCCCGGGAACGTGCGCGCCGGGCTGACGATGCGCTGGCGAGGGATGAGATCTGGGGACCGTTTCACGGCGTGCCCATGACGATCAAGGAAGCCTTCGGCGTCGCCGGCCTGCACATGACATGGGGCGATCCCAGCCTCGCGTCGCATGTACCGGAGGAGAACGCCGTCGTGGTCGATCGTCTCCTCGACGCCGGCGCCATCCTGTTCGGCACGACCAACGTACCGCTCTGGCTGATGGATTGGCAGACCTTCAACGTCATGTACGGCACGACGAACAACCCCTGGGACCTCTCGCGCGCACCCGGAGGCTCGTCCGGCGGGTCGGCCGCCGCACTCGCGGCAGGTCTCTCCGCCCTCGATGCGGGCAGCGACATCGGTTCCTCGATCCGCAATCCGGCGCACTATTGTGGCGTCTACGGACACAAGCCGACCTTCGGCATCCTCCCCACCACCGGCCACGACTTTCCGGGTTATCCCAAGCCTCTCGACATCCTCGTGGTCGGGCCCATGGCGCGCAGTGCCGAGGATCTGGCGATCGCGCTCGACGTGATGGCCGGCGCCGACGGCCTCGATGCCAAGGCTTGGAAGCTCGAGCTGCCGGAGCCGCGCCACGCCAAATTGTCGGACTACCGCGTCGCCGTGCTGCTGGAGTCTTCGGTTTGTGCCGTCGACGGCGACGTCACCGACCGCATACAGGCGGTCGCCGATGCCTGTGCCAAGGCAGGCGCCCTGGTCTCGGACTCGGCCCGTGCGGAGATCGACATGGTGGAGGCTCATGCCAACTACGTTCAACTCCTGAGGGGCGCCTCGGCGGGCATCCTGCCGCAATCCTTCATCGACGACGCGGCGGAACAGGCCGTAGCCCTGTCGGCCGACGACGAGAGCTTCCGGGCCCGTGCGCTGCGTGCCGCGGTCCAGTCCCATCGGGACTGGTCCATCGCCGATCAGCAGCGCACGCGTGACCGGGCCGCTTGGGAGGCCTTTTTTCGGGATTGGGACGTGCTGCTATGCCCCGTGGCGGCGACCGCCGCCATGCCGCATCAGCAGGACGTGGAACGGTTCTTCCGGACCGTCACGGTCAATGGCAGGCAGGAGAATTACAACGACCAGCTCTTCTGGGCGGGCATCAGCTGCAACGTCTACCTGCCGGGGACGTCGGCGCCGGCCGGCCTGACGCCGGACGGTCTCCCGGTCGGCGTGCAGATTGTCGGTCCCCACCTGGAGGACCGCACGACGATCGAATTCGCACGTCTGCTTGCCGACGAGATCGGAGGCTTCGTGCCGCCGCCGGGATACGACTAGGGAATCCGTCGCACGAGGAGAAATGGGATGAGAGCTGCCTACTATCGCCGGAAGGGCGCGGCTGCCGACGTATTGGAAGTCGGCGAAGTGGACACGCCGACGCCGGCTCCCGGCGAGGTGCGGGTCCGCGTCGCGGCGTCGGGCGTCAATCCGTCCGACGTGAAGAAGCGCCAGGGGATGGACTTGGAATTCCCCACGATCATTCCCCACAGCGACGGCGCCGGAGAGGTCGACGCGGTCGGCGACGGGGTGCCCGAGTCCCGCATCGGAGAGCGGGTCTGGACGATCAACGGCCAGTGGCGCCGGCCGCACGGCACGGCGGCCGAGTACATCGCGATCGGATCGGATTATGCCATTCCCCTGCCCGAAGGCACGGCCGAGGCCGCCGGTGCCTGTCTCGGCATTCCCGTGCTCACAGCCTATCGGGCGCTGACCCTGGATGGCGATGTCTCGGGGCAGACGCTTCTCGTGCCGGGCGGCGCGGGTGCCGTGGGACACTACGTCGTACAGATCGCGAAGTTGCAGGGTGCGACCGTGATCGCCACGGTGAGCTCGGCGGAGAAGGCGGCCCACGCCAGGGCCGGCGGGGCCGATCACACGATCGATTACAAGACCGAAAACGTGGGCGAACGGGTGCAGGAGATCACGGGAGGGCGTGGTGTCGATCGCATTGTCGAGGTCGATCTCGGCGGCAATGCGGGTCTGATTCCGGACGTCCTGCGGCCTGAGGGGACGGTCGTCGTTTACGGCTCGACGCCGCCGGCCGCCCAGATCCCCGCCGTCTGGTGCGTGCGCAACGACATCACCTTCCGTTTCTTCATCATGTATCAGCTGACGGACGAGGTGCGCGACGCCTGTGCGGTGGCGGTCAATGAGCTGTTGAAGGCCGGGTCGCTCCGGCACACGATCGCCGAGACGTATCCGCTGGCCGACATCGTCAAGGCGCACGAGGCCGTGGAAAGCGGCAAGGTGATGGGCAACATCGTCGTCACCCTCTGACCGGCGCCCCGGCCTCGAGATGTCAATGACCGAATTGCCGGCGTTCGTATCGGCGGCGCGACACGCGGTCCCGCTTCATCCGCTGAGCGAGGACGCCCTGCCGTCTTGGCTGACGTCCCAGCCTCCGGCGGTCAGGTCGTGGGTGAAATCCAACGGCTTCGAAGGCACGTGCGGACAACACCTGTTGGTTCCCGGCAGAGGCGGCGCGCCGTCGTTGGCCTTGTGCGGCATGGCGGCCTCACCGGCCTTCTGGGATTTCGCGGCTCTCCCGTCATCGCTGCCGCGCGGCACTTACCGGTTGGAGGGCTCCCTCGAGGCAGGTCTCGTGACCAAGGTGGTCTTCGGATGGGCGTTGGGCGGCTACGCCTTCACGCGCTACGGCAAGGGCAAGGACGAGACGTGCGCCCGCTTGGTGTGGCCGTCGGGCGTGGACCGCTCCGGAATCTTGCGAACGTACGGCGCGGTCGCGCTTGTGCGCGACCTGATCAATACGCCCGCCGCCGATCTCGGACCCGCAGAACTAGCTGCGGAGGCCAAACGCGTCGCACGGGCGGGCGGCGCGAGATGCCGGGTCATCGTCGGCGACGCGTTGCTCGAGCGGAACTACCCCATGATCCACGCCGTGGGCCGGGCGAGCGACCGAGCGCCCCGATTGATCGACATGCGATGGGGATCGGCGAGACACCCAAAGGTCACGATCGTGGGCAAGGGGGTTTGCTTCGATTCCGGTGGCCTCGATCTGAAGCCGGCGTCCGGCATGGCCTTGATGAAGAAGGACATGGGAGGTGCCGCCGCGGCGCTGGGGCTCGCGCAGATGATCATGGACGCCGGGCTCAAGGTTCGTCTGCGCGTCATGATCCCGGCGGTCGAAAACAGCGTCTCGGGCGACAGCTTCCGCCCCGGCGACGTGCTTACGAGCCGCAAGGGCGTGACCGTGGAGATCGGCAACACGGACGCCGAGGGGCGCCTCATCCTGGCGGATGCCCTGGCCGAAGCCGATCGCGAGAAACCCGAGCTGCTGTTCGATTTCGCGACGTTGACCGGTGCCGCCCGCATCGCTCTCGGACCCGATCTCGCCGCGTTGTACACGCACGATGACGGGCTTGCCCGGGATCTCGCCCGCTTCGGCGCGTCGGTTTCCGATCCGGTGTGGCGCATGCCTCTCTGGCGGCCCTACGCGTGCATGATCCGCGGACGGGTCGCCGATATCAGCAATGCCGGCCAGGACCGGATGGCGGGATCGATCACCGCGGCGCTGTTTCTGGACCGCTTCGTCGACCACGCGGGCGCCTGGGCGCACTTCGACATCTATGGCTGGAACCGCCGCTCCCGCCCCGGGCGTCCCGAGGGCGGCGAGGCTCACGCCATGCGCGCCGTGTACGCCCTGATCGCCGATCGCTATCCCGCTGCGTGACCGTTTCGTTTCGGCCTCTTTGCCTGCCTCGGCCGGGCTACGCCCGCACCGTTCCCGACTCGTCCGCCGCCAGGTCGAAGGCGGCGGCCATCAGCGCTTTCGTATAGGCGGTTTGGGGATCCTCGAACACCCGGTCTGCCGATCCCCGCTCGACGACCTTGCCGTCGCGCATCACGATGATCTCGTCGGCGAGCGCGCGAACCACCTTCAGATCGTGGCTGATGAACAGGTAGGCCAGATCGTGGCGCTCCTGCAGGTCGCGCAGCAGGTCCACGATCTGGGCCTGCACGGAGCGGTCGAGCGCCGACGTCGGTTCGTCCAGCACCACGAAACGCGGCTTCAGCACCATGGCGCGGGCGATGGCGATGCGCTGACGCTGGCCGCCCGAGAACTCGTGCGGATAGCGGTCCTGGATGTCGGGGTCGAGCCCCACTTCCCGGAGCGCATCGCCGATGATCCGGCGGCGCTCCTCGTAGGTGCCGCCAAGACCGTGCACCAGCAGGCCCTCCTCGACGATCTGCCCGGCGGACAGCCGCGGGCTGAGGCTGGCGAAGGGGTCCTGGAAGACGATCTGCATCTCCCGGCGCAGCGGCCGCAGGTCCTTGAATCCCCGGCCCTGGATCGCCTGGCCGTCGAAACGGATGGCGCCTCCGCTCTTGATCAGCCGCAGCAGCGCGAGGCCCAGAGTGGTCTTGCCCGAGCCCGATTCGCCGACGACGCCCACCGTGTGCCGCTCGCGCACGTTGAGGGAGACGCCGTCGACCGCGCGGACATGATCGACGGTGCGCCGGAAGATGCCGGCCTTGATCGGGAAGTAGACCTTGACGCCGTCCCCGGTCACGACCTCGGGCGCGTCGGGCGGCGGCCTGCTCTTGCGGCCGCCCGGCTCCGCCGAAATCAGCATCCGCGTGTACGCGTGTCGGGGACTTCCGAACACCGATCGGGTGTCGCCCGTCTCCACCAGCTCTCCGTCCGACATGACGCAGATCCGATCGGCCATGTGCTCGACGATGCCGAGATCGTGGGTGATCAGCAGGATCGCCATGCCGAGGCGTTCCTGGAGGCTGCGGAGCAGGGCCAGGACCTGCGCCTGGACCGTCACGTCGAGCGCCGTGGTCGGCTCGTCGGCGATCAGCAGCTCCGGCTCGTTGGCCAATGCCATGGCGATCATGACGCGCTGGCGCTGGCCTCCCGAGAGTTGATGGGGGTAGGCGTTGAGCCGCTGTTCCGCGTTCTGCAGGCCGACGAGCCGCAGCAGCTCCAGCGTGCGCGTGCGCGCCGCTTGAGCCTCCATTCCCCGATGGACGGACAGGATCTCGTTGATCTGGCGTTCGATCGTCTGCAGCGGATTGAGCGACGTCATCGGCTCCTGGAAGATCATGGAGATGCGGTTGCCGCGGGTGCTCCGCAAGACGGGCTCCGCCGCGCCGACGATCTCCTCGCCGTCGACCCTGATGGAGCCCGTCGGATGAGACGCCTTCGGATAGGGCAAAAGCTGGAGCACCGAGAGCGCGGTGACCGACTACTCGCCGACGAGCGCCAGCGTCTCGCCCCGGTCGATGTCGAACGAGACGCCGCGAACCGCGGGGATCTCCCGGTCCTCCACGCGGAAGGTGACGGACAGGTCCTCGACCTCGAGGAAAGGAGTCGCGCGGCCGGTCATCCCACGGTCTTCCTCGGATCGAAGGCATCGCGGATCGCCTCGCCGACGAACACCAGCAGGGTCAGGGTGCAGGCGATGACGACGAAACCCGAAATACCGAGCCACGGGGCCTGCAGGTTGGCCTTGCCCTGGGCCAGAAGCTCGCCGAGGGATGGAGAACCCGGCGGCAGCCCGAACCCCAGGAAATCGAGCGACGTCAGCGTGGTGATCGAACCGTTGAGGATGAACGGCAGGAACGTGACCGTGGCGACCATGGCGTTGGGCAGCAGGTGCTTGAACATGATGGTGGCGTTGTCGACGCCGAGCGCCCGTGCCGCCTGCACGTACTCGAAATTGCGCGCGCGCAGGAACTCGGCGCGCACCACGCCGACGAGCGCCATCCAGCTGAACAGGAGCATCAGGGTGAGCAGGGTCCAGAATCCGGGTTCGATGACCGACGCGAGGATGATCAAGAGGAACAGCACCGGCATGCCGCCCCAGATCTCCATGAAACGCTGGAACAGCAGATCGAGCCAGCCGCCGAAATAGCCCTGCACGGCCCCCGCCATGACGCCGATGACGGAACTGAAGGCGGTCAGCACCAACCCGAACAGGACGGAGATGCGGAACCCGTAGATCACGCGGGCGGCGACGTCGCGGCCCTGGTCGTCGGTACCGAGCCAATTCTCGGCCGAGGGCGGCGCGGGCGCGGGAACGGGCAGATCGTAGTTGATGGTATTGAAGCTGTAGCGGATCGGCGGCCACACGATCCATCCTTCCGCTTCGATGAGCTCCGTCACGAAGGGGTCCCGGTAATCGGCCTCCGTCTCGAAATCGCCGCCGAACCTCGTTTCCGGATAGGCCGCGAAGACCGGCATCAAGAGCTCGCCCTTGTAGGCGACGAGGACCGGCTTGTCGTTGGCGATGAACTCGGCGAAGAGGCTCAGGACGAAGAGCGCCGCGAAGATCCAGAAGGACCAGTAGCCGCGCCTGTTGGCGCGGAAGTTCTGCAGGCGCCGCCGGGTCAGCGGCGTGATGCGGAGCCCCAGGAAACGGTCCCGGCTCGGGATCTGCGGCCACATCAGGCCACGTCCCGCCGTTCGAAATCGATCCGTGGATCGATGACGACGTACATGAGATCGCCCAGCAGGTTGAGGACGAGGCCGAGCAGGGTGAAGACGTAGAGCGTGCCGAACATCACCGGATAGTCACGGTTGATGACCGCTTCGAAACCCAGCAGGCCCAGCCCGTCGAGCGAGAAAATGATCTCGATGAGCAGGTTCCCGGTGAACAGGATGCCGACGAAGGCCGACGGAAAGCCCGCGACCACGATCAGCATGGCGTTGCGGAATACGTGGCCGTAGAGCACGCGGCGCTCGGTCAGGCCCTTGGCCCGCGCCGTGAGCACGTACTGCTTGTTGATCTCCTCGATGAAGGAGTTCTTGGTCAGCATGGTGAGCGTGGCGAAGCCGCCGATCACCATGGAGAGTCGGCGATGCGGTCGGGCCAGCTCAGGTCCGACCAGTTCTCCGACATCAGGCCGCGCAAGGGGAAGATGTCCCAGAAGCTGCCGCCCGCGAACAGCACCACCAGCAGCACCGCGAACAGGAAGTTCGGGATGGCGTAGCCCACGATGATGGTCGCGCTGGTCCAGATGTCGAAGCGGGTGCCGTCGCGCACCGCCTTGGCGACGCCGAGCGGGACGGAGATGAAGTAGACGAGCAGCGTCGTCCAGATGCCGAGCGAGATGGACACCGGCATCTTGTCGACGACCAGGTCGACGACGGAGCGGTCGCGGAAGAACGAGTCGCCGAAGTCGAAGCGCAGGTAGTTGCCGATCATCTGGAAGAGCCGCTCGTGCGCCGGCTTGTCGAAGCCGTAGAGCTTCTCGATCTCCTTGATGAACTCCGGGTCGAGCCCGCGGGCGCCCCGGTACTTGCTGGCGAGGGACGCGTCGCCGGCCTGTCCCGCCTGCGCCTGCCGGGTCTCCCCGAGGTCGGCGCCGCCGATGCGCGCCGTCGCGTCGACCGCCGTGCCGCTGATCTGGGCGATCAGCTGCTCCACCGGTCCGCCGGGCGCGGCCTGCACGATGAGGAAGTTGATGACCATGATCCCGAGCAGCGTCGGGACCATGAGCAGGACGCGCCGGACGACGTAGGCGAGCACCGCGGCGCGTCCTACCGGTTCGCGGCGCGCCGGGCTTCAAGGTCGGCGGCCTTGCCGGGATCGATCCACCAGGTGTCGAGGAAGCCGAAATTGTTGTCGTACTTGGGAGCCGTCCCGGGGCGTTCGAACTTGTCCCAGTAGGCGACGTTGTGAGCGGGATTGAACCACTGGGGAATGACGTAGCGGTTCCACAGCAGCACGCGGTCGAGGGCGCGGGCCGCCGTTTCCAGGGCTCTGCGGTCCGGCGCGTCGGCGATCTTTTCGATCAGCGCGTCGACGGCGGGATCGGCTATGCCGGCGTAGTTGATGCTTCCGGGACTTCGGGCCGACTCGGACCCCCAGAAATTCCGCTCCCCCACGCCGGGCGTCGGAGAGGTGCCGAATGCCGCCGTGGTGACGTCGAAATCGAACTTCTGCATGCGATTGGCGTATTGCGCGGAGTCGACGATGCGGATCGTGGCCTCGATACCGAGACGCTCGAGGTTACGGACGTGCGGCGCGTACACCCGTTCGAACGTGGGCGAGAACGTCAGGAACTCGACCGAGACGGGCTGGCCCGACGGGCTCCGCAGCGTCCCGTTTTTCACCGAGTATCCGGCTTCGCCGAGCAGCCGTTGCGCCGCGCGAAGGTTGCGCCGGACGTTTCCCGAGCCGTCGGTCGCCGGGGGCTCGAAAACCCGGGTGAAGGCCTCGGCCGGCAACCTGTCACGGTACGGTTCCAGCAGCGCGATCTCGCCGGGGGCGGGAAGGCTGCGCGCGGCCATCGGTGTGTTCTGGTAGAGGCTCTTGGTTCGGGTATAGAGCCCGTAGAAGATGTTCTTGTTCGTCCATTCGAAATCGAAGGCCAGATCGAAGGCGGCGCGGACGCGTGGATCCTTGAATATCCCGCGGCGCTGGTTGAGGACGAAGAACTGCCGGCTGGCGGGTGACTCGTCGGGGATCGATTCCCGCTTCACCAGCCCGTCCCTGATGGCGGGGAAATCGTAGGCCGTGGCCCACATTTTCGAGGTGAATTCCTCGCGGAAGTCGTATTCGCCGGCCTTGAAGGCCTCGAGGGCGATGTTGCGGTCGCGGTAGAAGTCGAACCGGATGGTGCCGTAGTTGAAGCGCCCCCGGTTCACCGGCAGATCCCTGGCCCAGTAATCGGCCGCCCGCTCGTAGACGATGGTCCGGCCCTGGTCGGCCCGGACGATGCGGTAGGGTCCGCTGCCGAGCGGCGGATCGAGGGTGGTCTTGTCGAACTCGCGCGTCTCGTAATAGGCCTTGGAGAGGATCGGGATGCCGGCCACCGTCAGCGGCAGGTCGCGGGTCACCGCGCCTTCGCGAAACGCGAATCGCACCTCGTGCGGGCCTTCGGCGGCCGCCGATTCGACGTCGCGCAGCACGATCCGGAAGCTCGGCGCCCCCTTGGATTTCAAGGTCTCGAACGAGAACACGACGTCCTCGGCCGTCAACGGGGATCCGTCGTTGAATCGCGCCTCGGGCCGCAGGCGGAACGATACCCCGGACCGGTCGGGTGCCACTTCGGCGTTCTCGGCGACGAGGCCGTACACGGCGTCCGGTTCGTCGCCCGCGGACGTCATCAGCGTGTCGAAGGGCAGCTCCGAGATCGCCACGGCCCCGATTCCGCGGAGCCGTATGCCCTTGAGAATGAACGGATTGAGGTTGTCGAAGGATCCCAGGTCGCGAAGCCGGACCTCGCCCCCCTTCGGGGCATCGGGGTCGACGTAGTCGAAGTGCGGAAAATCCGGCGGATACTTCAGGTCGCCGAACGACGATAGCCCGTGGCGGGGCTCCGCGGGGGCCGCCCCGGCCGCCAAGGCCAGGTGAATGGCGGCGACGGCCCCGAAAGCCTTGGATATCGACCGCGACCCGATCACCCGCCCATGATAGCAGAGACCTCCGCCCGGCAGGAGCGCCGTCACCGGGACTCGGCGGCCGTCCGGCGTTTCAGGTCGGCGTCCTTTTCGGCGTCGATCCACCAGGTGAACAGGCCGAGGCCGTGCTTGGGCGTGATCTCCGGACGCGAGAACCGGTTCCAGTAGGCGACCCGGTACACCCGCGTGTGCCATTGGGGGATCACGTAGTGGTTCCACAGCAGCACCCGGTCCATGGCCCGCGTCGCGGCGACCAGGGACCCGCGGTCGGGCGCCCTTACGATCTCGTCGATGAGGGCGTCGACCACCGGGTTCTTGATGCCGATGACGTTGCGGCTTCCCGGGATGTCCGCGTTCGCCGAGGCCCACCAGTCCCGCTGTTCGTTGCCCGGCGACGCCGACTGGGGAAACGACTGCACGGACATGTCGAAGTCGAACCCGTCGATGCGGTTCTGATACTGGGCCGTGTCGACCGTCCGTACGCGCGCCTCGATCCCGAGCCTCTTCAGGTTGCGGGCGAAGGGCAGCACGATCCGTTCGAATCCCGGGTTGACGAGCAGGATCTCGAATTCCATGACCCGGCCGTCGGCGCCGTTCGTCAGCCTGCCGTCCCGGACCGTCCAGCCCGCCTCCTTCAGGAGCCGCTGCGCCTTCCTCAGATTCGCGCGCGCGTTGCCCGAGCCGTCGGTCTTTGGCGGCTCGTAGGCCGTCGTGAACACTTCCTCGGGAACCTGGCCGCGAAAGGGTTCCAGATAGCGAAGCTCCGCCTCGCTCGGCAGACCCGACGAGGCGAGTTCCGAGTTGGAGAAGAAGCTCCTGGTGCGCGTGTACTGTCCGTGGAAGAGGTTCTTGTTGGCCCATTCGAAATCGAAGGCGTAGGACAACGCCTCTCGCACCCGCCGGTCCCGGAACCACTCCCGCCGGACGTTGAAGGCGAATGCCTGCATCCCCGTCGGATTCTCGTGCTCGATCTCCTCCGTGACGATCAGTCCGTCGCGGACCGGTGGAGCGTCGTAGCCGGTCGCCCAGACCTTGGCCGTGCTCTCCTGGCGGAAGTCGTACTCGTTCGATTTGAACGCCTCGAGGGCAACGGTCTGGTCGCGGTAATAGTCGTAGCGGATGCCGTCGAAATTGTAGTGGCCGCGGTTGACCGGAAGGTCGGCGCCCCAGTGGTCCTCGACGCGCTCGTACGTGATCGACCGTCCCGGGTCGACGTCCACGATGCGGTAGGGCCCGCTGCCCATGATGGGGTCGAGAGTCGTCTCCTCGAAGTTCCGGTTCTCGAACGCCGCCCTGGGCAGCACCGTCAGTTGGCCCACGATCTGGGGCAGCTCCCGGTTGAGCCCGCCGGCAAAGGTGAATTTCACGGTCCGCGGCCCGGTGGCCTCGGCGGCCGCGACATGCGCGTAGTAGGCCCGGTAGAACGGATGCCCCTTGGATTTCAGGGTCTCGAAGGAGAAGATGACGTCGTCCACCGTGATCGGCGAGCCGTCGTGCCAGCGGGCCTCCGGCCGCAGGGTATAGGCGGCCCAGCTCAGGTCGTCGGGGATCTCGACGCTCTCCGCGATCAGGCCGTACGCCGAATCCGCCTCGTCCTCCGACGAGGTCATGAGGGACTCGAAGGTCAGCCCCAGGCCGGCGGCGCCGCGGCCCTTGAGGATGAAGGGGTTGAGACTGTCGAACGAGCCGATGGCGGAGAGGCGTATGCCGCCGCCCTTCGGCGCCTCCGGGTCGGCGTAGTCGAAGTGCCCGAAGCCGGCCGGGTACTTCGGTTCCCCGAGCAGTGAAGTGCCGTGAAGAACCGTGACCTGGGCGTTGCCGACGGCGCTCGGCACGAGCAGGGCCGCCGCAAGCAGGGTCATGGTCAGACGGTTCGCCATGATCACCTCATCCGGTAAGCCGGGAGACCGCCGCCCGATGCAGTTCCGCGCTGCCGGCGGCGGCGACGCGCGTATCCGTCCCGAGCGTCACCGGCGCGCCCTGCCAGTTCGTCATCACGCCGCCGGCGCTCTCGACCACGGGCACCAGCGCGCAATAGTCGTGGTCTTTCAGGCGGCACTCGATGGCGATATCGGCGTGTCCGGCGGCGACCATTCCGAAGGCGTAGCAATCCGCGCCGTAGCGGACGAGGCCGGCGTCGCCGCGCAGCCGGTCGAGCGCCTCGAGGTCGTCGTGCTCGTAGACGTCCGGTGACGTGGTGAAGAGCACGGCGTTCGTCAGGTCGACCCCGCCGCGGCAGGCCACCCGTTCCTCGTTCAACGTGCACGGATGCCCGGCGCCGCCGGCCCAGCGCTCCCCGCTCACCGCCTGGTCGATCACGCCGAATAGGGGCCTGCCCCCGCGGGCGAGCCCGATCAGGGTGCCGAAGACGGGAACGCCCGCGATGAAGGCCTTCGTGCCGTCGATGGGGTCGAGGTACCAGACGTGTTCGGCGTCGCCGCGGACGGTGCCGAACTCCTCGCCGGAAATGCCGTGGTCCGGTACCGCCTCTTCCAGAATGTCCCGCATGGCCCGCTCGGCGGCGCGGTCCGCCTCGGTGACGGGCGTCGAGTCCGACTTGGTGGCGATGTCGTAGGACCGGCGGAAATACGTGCGCACGATTTCGCCGGCGGCGTCCGCCAATCTGTGGGCCAGTTCCACGTATGCAGCGGGACAGCGGTCGGTCACCACGACTCCAGGTCAGCTACGCCGCGCGGCCCGGCGCATGCGGCGCCACGCATCGGGATCGTCGTCGAGAGTAGCCTATTCGCTGGGCAGTGGCTGCGGCGAATCGCTCAAGGTGCGCAGGTAGGAGATCACGTTGGCGCGGTCCGTGGGCTTCCTGAGCCCGGGGAACGCCATTTTGTTGCCCGGCATGTAGGTTCTGGGTTTGGTCAGGAACTCGTCGAGGCCCGCGAAGCTCCATGTGCCCTCGGCCTTCCTCATCGAAGACGAGTAGGAGAACCCTCCCACCGTCGCCATGTCGCGGCCGATGACGTTCCAGAGATTCGGTCCGACCTTGTTCTTCCCGCCCTGCTCGAAGGTGTGGCAGACCGCGCACTTCTTGGCCACCCTCTTGCCCTTCTCCACGTCCGCGGCGGCCAGCAGCGCGGCCAGCGAGGGGCCTTCTTCCTCGACCGCGGCGGTCGCCTCCGTGGCGGCGGCGTCCACTCCGGGAACGGGATAGGCGACCGGTTCGGGGCCGCGCGGGCTGACCGCGACGTTGCCGACGACGTTGATGACGTAGAGGACCAGCAGGGTGGCGAGAATGCCGCCGGCGATCTTGTTGAATTCGAAGGTGTCCATGGAGAATCCGTGCTCGAACCACGAGGCGGGCGAAGATTACCGACTTCCCGAGGGCCGGCGCAAGCCGTATAAGTCGACGTCGCGGCACCGCCGTCGCGCGACCCGCCCGGACCCCGTCGCCGCGCCACGATCGACGCTCGCCAATGACCCTCCCGGCCCACCCGATCATCGTCATTCCGGCACGCATGGCCGCGCGGCGGCTGCCGGGCAAGCCGCTCGCCGACATCCACGGCGAGCCGATGATCGTGCACGTCTGGCGCCGCGCCGTGGAGAGCGGCGTCGGCCCCGTGCTGGTCGCCTGCGCCGACGCGGAGATCGCGGCGGCGGTCGCGGCGGCCGGCGGCGAGGCGCTGATGACGCGGCCCGATCACCCGTCGGGTTCCGACCGCGTGTTCGAGGCCGTGCGGTCCGTGGACCCGGCCGGCGTCCACGACGCGGTGATCAACCTGCAGGGCGACCTGCCGACGATCGCCGCGTCCGCCGTATCCGCGGTGCTCGACCCGCTGCGGGACCCCGAGGTCGACATCGGAACCGTGGCCTGCCCCGTCTCGGAGGACGCCGACCGCGGCGATCCCAACGTCGTCAAGGCCGTGGTCTCGTTCGCCCCCTCGGCGGCCGCCGGGCGGGCGCTCTACTTCACGCGCGCCGCGGCGCCGTCCGGAGACGGCCCGCTGCTTCACCACATCGGCGTTTACGCCTTCCGCCGCCCGGCGCTCGAACGGTTCGTCGGCCTGCCGCCGGCGCCCTTGGAAACCCGCGAGAAACTCGAGCAGTTGCGGGCGCTCGAGGCCGGCATGCGCATCGGCGTGGCCGTCGTTGACACCCTGCCCCTCGGTGTCGATACTCCGCCCGATCTTGAGCGGGCCCGCGCGATTCTCGCGCCCCGCGGCGCGGCGCCCGGGAGCGTTCCGGAGTGACATGACCCAGCATCTCTATTCCGGGGGGACCGTGGCCTTTCAGGGCGAGCAGGGCGCCTATTCGGACCTCGCGTGCCGCCTGAAGTTCCCCGGCATGGAGTCCCGTCCCTGTCCGTCTTTCGAAGACGCGTTCGCGGCGGTGGAGAACGAGCGGACGACGCTGGCGATGATCCCGATCGAGAACTCGATCGCGAGCCGCGTCGCCGACATCTACTACATGCTGCCCAACACGCACCTTCACATCGTCGACGAGACGTTCCTGCGCGTGAACCACTGCCTGCTGGCTCCGAAGGGCGCCGGCCTGTCCGACCTCAGGACCGTCAGCAGCCACCCGCAGGCCCTGGCGCAATGCCGCCGCACGATCAGCGAGCTGGGGCTGGAGCCGATCAGCACCGTCGACACGGCGGGCGCCGCGCGGCAGGTCTCGGAGCGGAACGACAGGCATGCGGCCGTCATCGCCTCGTCGCTGGCGGGGCGCATCTACGGCCTCGACTGCCTGCGCACGAACATCGAGGACGCCGAGCACAACATCACGCGGTTCATCGTGCTGTCGCGGGAGTCCGTCATGCCCGAGCAGGGCGCCGCGCGGGTGGTCACGTCGTTCATGTTCCGCATCGGCAACGTTCCGGCGGCGCTCTACAAGGCGCTGGGCGGCTTCGCCACGCGCCGGGTGAACCTCACCAAGCTCGAGAGCTACGTCGTCGGCAGCCGCTTCGAGGTCGCGCGCTTCTACGCGGAGATCGAGGCGCACCGCTACGAACCCGACGTTCGGGGCGCCTTCGACGAGCTCAGCCTGTTCTCCCCCGAGGTGAAGCTGCTCGGCATCTATCCGGCCCACGAGTATCGCAGCGAAGGAGGCCGGCCGATGTCCGACCTCGACCCGAACGGCACCGGTCTCCCGGCGCGGGAGGCCGCGGCTTCCGGCCGGGGCGCCGCCGCCGGCACGGTCTAGCGGCGGAACAGCAGCCGGTCGAGGGAGATCGGTCCCGGCCCGAGAGCCGCCACGGCGAACAGGATCGCCGCCCAGAACATGTGAGCGCTGACCCAGGCGTCGGGATAGACGAACAGCTGGATGACCATGGTCATCGTCAGCATGCCGAGCGCGCCGAGCCGCGTGAACAGGCCGACCACCAGCAGAACCGGCAGGATGTGCTCGGCCAGCGCGGTGACGTGGGCCATGAGCTCGGGCAGCGGCAGGCCGAACTCCTCGCGGAACAGGAAATACTGGGTGTCGTTGACGGCGAATATGTTCCAGCCCTCGACCTTGGTGCGGCCGGAGCGCCAGAACACCAGCGCCACCGGCAGCCGCAGGGCCAGCAGCGCCACCGGCCCCAGCCGGCGGGTGACGGAGTCGGCGGTGCGGTTGCCCTGATCGATCAGCTGCGCCAGCCTGCTCCGCACGCCGCCGCTGCCGGCCTTCCGTTCGACATCGTTCACGTCGGTTCTCCTTCGCTCGGTTCGGGGTCGCCGCCGCGGAAGGCGCCGGCGACCAGCAGGTCCCTGAACGCCGGAATGACGTCGAAACCTTGGTCGAGGACCGCCGCCGCCGCGTGCGCGGCCGTCAGGTCGCCGCCGCCGAGCAGGGTCTCGGCGAATGCGCATTGCCCCGGCGTCAGCGGCGCGACCGAAACGGCATGGCCGGGCCGCAGCACCAGCGCGCCGGCCGCCCCGGTGGTGAAGACGAGATCGCCGTCCGGCGCCGCGTCTCCGCTGTTGGCGCGCCAGATGTCGGCGACGGGATACGCGGAGCGGACCAGCCGGGTCGCGGGGTGCGGCGTCAGCCGCGCCGTCGCCAGTCCGTCGCCGAGCGCCGTCAGCGCGGTCGGGTCGAGCGCCGCCGCGTCGGCGGCGTGGCGGGCCTCCAGCACCGCCCGCTCGAGCCGGGCGACGTCGGCGAGATAGGGCAGTTCGCGCGCCGGCGCGAAACCCGCGACGAAGTCGGCGAATCCGCCGCCGTAGAGGTTGAGCGTGCGTTCCCGCGCCGGCCGGTCGGCGACGTAGACGCGGGCGATCCGGTCGAAGAACGGCGCGCCGACGAGCCGCAGGACCGCCGGATAGGCCGCCGCCAGGGCCTCGATCAGCGCGACGCGCACGTTGTTGCGGTAGACGCGGAAGCGCCGCGCGGCGGCGTCGGAAAAGCCGGCCGGCACGGCGTCCGGCGACGGATCGCGCAAGGCCGCCGCGAAGTCCGACTGCAGGGCCGCGGGCGGCGTGTCCATGTCCCCGGGCCGCCTCACGCGGCCGCGGGCGCGACGAGACGGGCCAGGCGGGTCTCGGCCTTCATCGCCTCGGCGTGCAGCACGTCCCAAGCGGGAATGTCCCTGTCCCATTCGATCAGGGTGGGCCGCGGACCGACGCGGTCGATCAGCCGCTCGTAGAGCCGCCAGACGGCGTCGTCGACCGCCGCGCCGTGGCTGTCGATCAGCAGGCGCTCGCCGCCGGCGTCGTCGACCGCGAACCCGGCGAGGTGGATCTCGCCGATCAGGTCGCCGGGAATGGCGTCGACGTAGGCTTCGGCGTCGAGGCCGATGTTGACCGCGCTGACGTGGACGTTGTTGACGTCGACGAGCAGGCCGCAGCCGGTCCGCCGGGCCGCTTCGACGACGAATGCCGCCTCGTCCATCCCGCGGTCGGGCGGCACCAGGTAGCTGGCCGGGTTCTCGATCAGGATCGGCCGCCCGAGGGCGTCGTGCGTCTCGTCGATGTTGTCGCACAGGAGGTCCAGTCCGGCCCGGCCGAGGCTCGGCGGCAGCAGGTCGGCGAACCAGACGCCGTCGCGCGCCGACCAGGCGATGTGCTCGGAGACGAGCCCCGGCTGGAACCGCTCCACGAGGGTGCGCAATGCCGCCAGGTGGCCGCGGTCGACCCGTTCGGCGCCGCCCAGCGACAGGCCGACGCCGTGCATCGACAGCGGATAGGCGCCGCGCAGCGCCTCGAGCGCCGCCGGCCGGGGTCCGCCGGCGACCATGTAGTTCTCGGGATGGACCTCGAACCATCCGATGTCCGGCCGGCCCTCGCAGACCGCCTCGGCATGCTCGTCCTTGAAGCCGGCGCCGGCCCGCGGCGGCAGCGGCGGAGAGGAGGCGGAAAAGAGAGACGAGGCCGACATGGCAGGCGGGCGCCCCGGCCCGTCCGGCCGCCGCCGGGCGCGGGGCCCGGGCGGCGAGCCGAACGGTCGCCGATCAGCCCTTCGGCAGATCGCGGTCGACCTCGGTCAGGCTGCCCTTGACCATGCGGCCGTCGGTGGTCTCGAAGGTCATCGACTCGCAGGTGCCCGCGGGGACGAGCGTCCAGGCGTTGCCCTGGTAGTCGACGGTCGAGCTGCCGGCGCAGGTCGTGCCGGGTCCCGCCTTGCAGTCGTTCTTGCCGGCCAGCGAGACGCCGTAGCATTTGACCTTGTCCTCGCTTGCGGCCGCCAGGTCGACGGTCGCGATGTTGGCGGCGGCCAGCAGCGCCGACGCCAGGAACAGCGGGGTCTTGTTCATCGAAAATCTCCTTCTCTTGGTCCGGTACGCAAGCTCGCACCCTGTCGTCCAGTGTACAGAGGCGTCGCCGAGTCCAATATGGGGATTCCCGCCCGGGACGTCATCGACGCCTGACAATATCGTGATCGAGTCTCCGACCCGGCGGGGCGAAGCGAGACAATCCGGGACTAGGCGAGACAAGGCGAACAAGTTGCGAGACGAGACCGCGGCACAGGGGGTGTCCTGCTCTTGCGATGAGTGCCCCAATGGGGTATGCAGATCCCGGCAACGCGGACGGTTGCCGAAACGCAACCTTCTCCCGTCAGGCCGGGGAGCTGTCCGATGAGCACGTCCGGCGAAGACCCGATCCGGTCCCTTGGAGAGGCCGTGGCGCATGCGCAGGGCAGGGGCCCCGCGATTCTTCACGCGTCCGTGACCCCCCGCGAGATTCGGAAGCAGGGTGGGCTCACGCAGGCGCAGATGGCCTCTCTGCTGGGCATGAGCCTGTCCGGCTACCGGAAATGGGAACAGGGGACCCGCCGGGTCAGCGGCCCGGCTGCGGCGCTCCTGCGCGTGATCCAGAAGGAGCCGGAGGCCGTCCGCCGGGCGCTGCTCCCGGCATGAGAGAGTCGAAGGCCGCTGCACGGGAAATCCCAAACGTCGCACCCCGTCGTCAGGGTCGTCGCCGTCGAAGCGCCGGACGCCGGAGAGCAACGCCGCATCGGATTCATGTCAGGCCGGATCTCGGTGCCGGACGATTTCGACGGCATGGGCGCCGCGGAGATCCGGACCATGTTCTCGTGCGGCGGGTGAAGCTTCTCCTCGACCCTCATCTGCTGCGCCGGGGCCTGCTGGAGAACGGTTACGAGGAACTGGCGATTACCGGCGCCCATGCCGTGGCCGTGGACTTGCTTCCGCCAATCCACAGGGATCCCTTCGACCGCATCCTGGTCGCGCAGGCGCAAATCGAAGGCCTTGCGCTCCTGACCACCGACGAGATCGTTGCCCGCTATCCCGGACCGATACGGGCGCTTTGACGACGAAGACGGCGATGCCGGTCAGGCCGCGGGTTCCGGCGGCTCGCCCAGGAAGTGCGCGATCGAGTTGGCGTAGTACCGCAGCAGCTCGCGCTCGGCGCCGCGCGCGCGGTAGAGCCCCCCGGTCTCCTCGACCAGGTGCCGCAGCGTCAGCATCCGCAGGCCCGCCGTGACCGCGTAGTCGTGGTCCGCGCGCGGTATGTGGACGTAGGCGCCGCGCCGCGTCAGCTCGTCGATCAGCGCCTGGGCCTCGGCCTTCACCTCGAGGCCGCTCATGGCGCCGCCGCGGCGGACGAACACCGTCGCCACCAGCGAGACCGGGAGCACCGGGATCGCCGCGGCGATCGCCTCGAGCAGCTCGCCGCCCAGCCGCCCGACCGCCTCCCGCCGGGCCTCCCGCTCGAGGGTGCGGAAGTCGACCTTGCGGCGCCGGGCGTAACGCCGCATCGAGATCGGCGCGCCGAAGTTCACGCAGGCGTAGCCGAAGCGGTACCAGCGCCGCCTCAGCATGAGGCCCGCGTGGCGGGCGGCGAACCCGAGCAGCGTCGCGACGGCGAACGCCCTGCCGCGCGGGGCGGCGTCCGGGTCGAGCGCGCGCAGCAGCGAACGGTCCTCCGGCACGCGGTCGTAGTTGAGCCCGACCGGGACGAACACGAGGTCGCGCTCGCCGTCGGGGTCGAACGACGAGAGCATGTAGCTGATGAGCCCGAGCTTGGGCTCGCGCAGCCGCCCGTCGCGGCTGAGGCCGCCCTCCGGGAAGACGGCCTGGACGATGCCGCCGGCCGTCGCCGCCTGGACGTAGCGCGCCAGCACCTGGCGGTAGAGGGGATTGCGCGAGTCCCGGCGCACGAAGTAGGCGCCGAGCGACCGGATCAGCGTCCGCAGCGGCCAGATCCGCGCCCATTCGCCGACGGCGTAGCTGAGGGCGGAACGCTTCGCCGCCATGTACGCGACGACGACGTAGTCCATGTTGCTGCGGTGGTTCATGACGAAGACGACGCTCGCCCCCGGGTCGATCGCGGCGAGCGCCTCGTCGTCGGCGTATCCCAGGCGCAGCCGGTAGAGGAGCTGGACGGTGCGCCGCGCCAGGAAGTAGCCGATGCGGAAATAGGCGTAGGCGTTGAACGACGGGACGATCTCGCGCGCGTAGCGCCGGACCTCGCCGATCAGCGCCTCGCGCGGCAGGTTCGACGCTTCCGCCCGGGCCTCGACGGCCTGCATCACCACGGGGTCGTACGTCAGCCGGTCGATGAGGACCTGGCGCCTCGTCTGCTGGAACGCCGGGATCCGCAGCTGGAGGCGCGTGTTCAGCTCGTCGATCACGCGGTTGGCCCGTCTGCGCAGGAACCAGCGGGCGCCCGGAACGAGAAGCCGGTCCAGCAGCGCCCACGCCGCCAGGGCGCCGGCCAGGGCCGCCAGCCAGATCGGAAGCGAGACGGGTTCCGTCATCATCGTCGTTCGGCGCGGGTTGCCGACCCCTTATACTCGAACGGGACCGATGTTCCGATGCCGCCGCGGGCCGATCGGGCGATCGCCGCCGGCAAGTGCGCCAGTGAGCGGTCAAATCGTCGCCGTACATCCGGTTCGGGGACATCGTGCCCGCCCAACGCAACGCGGTTCCGGATGCGGTCCAGCGCCTGCTCGGGGGTGCCAACCGCCACATAGTGCAGCTCGACCCGACAACCTGCCTCCCGTGCCGCTTCCATGAGGCGAAGCGTGCCATGGCCGGCGACGGTACTTTCCACCACGAACGTCCTGCCGGCGCGGATCAGGGCCCGCCGGAGCCGAACCGCTTCGCGTCCCGCACTGCGTGTCGCCCTTTCAGGGGCACCGGGAGACAGGCGCGACGCGATCGCGTCGGGGTCGATCACCTCTGACCCGGCGAACCGTGTTGTGCGCGTCAGTGTCGACTTTCCGCACCCGTTCGGGCCGGCGACAACGAACATCGCCGGCCAGATCGGAAGCGGGACGGGCTCCGTCATCATCGTCGTTCGGCGCGGGTTGCCGACCCCTTATACTCGAACGGGACCGATGAATTGATGCGCCGGCCGGTCGAGAGTTCAGCGCCCGTGAAGACACCGATCCATGCCCTGGTTCTCTGCGCCCTCTTCGCGGCGGCGGGCTGCGGCGGCGGCGGGGGCGGCGGTCTCCGATCCGAGCCGGCCGCGCCGGCCCCGCAGGAGGAAATGGAAGCGCCGACGCCGATGCCTCCGCCGCCTCTTCCCCTGCCGCCCGTGTCCTGCATCCGGACGGCGCTGGGCTGCATCTCCCCGGCGCAATACCGGCAGGAGCGCCAGGCCATCGAGGACGGGCACGCCGGCGAGGACGGTTTCGGGAACCAGTGGGGGCTGAGCGCCGTGCGGGCGGACCGCGCCTGGGCGCAGCTCGAGCTGGAGCGCGGCGGCGTCACGGCGCCGGGCGGCGGCGTCACGGTCGGCGTCGTCGATACCGGCATCGACGCCGGGCACCCGGCGTTCGCGGGCAAGACGGTGAGCGAGGAGTTTCTCGGCGGGGCGCCGGACGAGACCGGCGACAGGGTATCCCACGGCACCGCCGTGGCGGGCGTCATCGCGGCACGGCCGGACGCCTCGTTCACCGGCGCGGTAGATGCGGCCCGCGGCGTCGCCTGGGGCGCCGACCTCGCGGTGTTCGCGGTCCGCACCAGGGAGGGCGGCGAGGTCTACGTCCCGGTGTCGCTGTCGAGCCTCGGCGGCGGCGGCGATCCCTGGGCCTCCCGGGTCCGTCAGGTGATCGACTGGCGGCGCGGCGGCCGGACCGTCGACTTCGTGAACATGAGCGTGGGCTTCCACGGGATCATCGACCAGTACGGCGAACGGCAGCTCCGCGACAGCATCGGCGGCGTGATCGCCGCCCTCGCCCAGCCGGGCGCGGCCGACAAGACCGTTTTCGTCTGGGCCGCCGGCAACGCCCACGGGGACCCCTGCGAGGCGGCCGACTTCGCGGCCGACCCGGATCTCTGCGTGGAGGCCGTCGAGGACGGGGAGACCGTGCGCCGCGTCGACGCCAGGTCGGTCGAGGTCCTGCCCGGCCTGCCGGCGCGCATTTCCGAGCTGCGCGGGCACCTGATCGCCGTCGTGGCCGTGGCTCCCGACGGCGACGGCGACGGGGACTACGAGATCGCCTCCTTCTCCAACCGCTGCGGCATCGCCAGGGAGTGGTGCCTGGCGGCCCCCGGGGCGGAGGTCCGGGTGGCCTATTTCGGCCCTCACCCCGACGACGGGAGTCCGGGCGCCCGGGGCGCCGCGACGTTGAGCGGCACGTCCTTCGCCGCGCCGATGGTGACCGGCGGGCTCGCCGTGATGAAGCAGTTCTTCCGCGGCCAGCTCTCGAACGCGGACCTGGCCGCCCGGCTCCTGGAGACGGCCGACAGGCGGGGCGTCTACGCCGACGCCGACACCTACGGCCGCGGCCTGATGGACCTGGCCGCGGCGACGGCGCCGGTGGGCGACCCTCGCATCGCCGGCGGCGGACGGGTGGACCGCTCCGGCGCCGGCGTGGCCGCGACGCGTCTCGCTCCGGGCCCGGCCCTCGGCGACGGGCCGGCGCGGGCGCTGGCCGGACGGGAGATCGCCGCCTTCGACGCCCTGGGGGCGCCGTTCTGGTTCTCGCTCGGCGATCTCGCCGGCGCCGCGCCCGGCCCCTCCGTGGCCGCGCGGCTCCGGGCCTTCATGGCGCCTTCGCCGGCGGACCGGGAGGCCGGGGCGGGAGGGCTCCCGTCCGGCGGGCCGGGCGGCCTGCGGATCGGCCTGCTGGAGGAGCCTTCCACGGACGCCGGCGGCGGTCACCTCTCGCTCGCCGGACGGGCCCTCGCGGTGCGTGCGGCGGCACCGGGCGGCCTCGGCCTCACCGTCTTCTCGAACCAGGGCCTGCGCGGACGGTCCCCGGCGTCGGGCGCGGTGCTGTCCTGGGGGCCGTCCGGGGCGCCGGTCGGCCTGCGCGGCGGCCTGGTGGCGGAGCGCGAGACCCTGTTCGGCAGCAGGGCGGCCGGCGCCTTCGGCCGTCTGTCCGCCGGTTCCGCCTTTGCCGGCGTCGACGGGAGCATGCGGATCGGCGCCTGGCGGCTCGCCGCCGGCGCCGAGGTCGGCCTGGCGAGCGCGGCCGCGGCCGACGGGATCCTCGCCGGCCTCTCGCCGCTCTTCAGCAGCGCCTTCGCCCTCCGGGCGGAGCGGCCGACGGCCGGCGCGGGGTCGCTGCTGCTCTCGGTGTCCCAGCCGCTCCGCGTCGAGGCCGGCCGCGCCCGGCTCTCGGTTCCGGTCGGCCGCACCGCGGACGGCCGGGTGCTGCGCCGGTCGCTGACGGCCGATCTCGCCCCCTCGGGCCGCCAGATCGAGGTCGCGGCCCAGTGGCGCACCCCTCTCGCGGCCGGCGGCGAGATCCGCCTCGGCGCGAGCTGGACCCGGCAGCCGGGCCACGCGGCGTCGGCGGAGGCCGACGCCTCCCTGTTCGCCGGCTGGCGCCGCGCCTTCTGATGCTTTGGTTCGAAGCTGACTTGAACATCCGCCGGACTTTCCCGTAAAATCACGCCAAATTCGGTCACGGACGGCCGCTCACCGGCGTGGCTGGATGCGGTCCCGGTCCCGGAAGCGCCGATGCCTGGCTCGGCTCCGCCGGAATTGCGGCCGGAGAATGTAAAGGGATGTGGGGAGCGAATGCAGCACCTGCCGCGCCAAGCGGAACAAGCGCTGCGGCTCGCCTGATCGGCACAGACGATGAAGATCCCGTCCGCGTATGTGGATGGCCACGCCAGGGCGGCCGCGATCGACGAGAGGCGGGCCGACCTCTACGTCCGGCACACCCGGATCGGCGATCCCCTGG
>JAGWAU010000071.1 GCA_021296255.1 Alphaproteobacteria bacterium
TCGCAACGGTAAAGAGCCGGGAGATCAGTGGGACGTAACGGTTGGCTCGTTGCTCAACTTGGGGATAGCGCTGACGTATGTCACCGGATACTCGAAACAACCGGCGCACGCCTCGGTGCGCGACCCCGTTCACCAGTCGTGCAACGATCAGGATCACCACGGTTACAGCCGTCGCTCTGGCGACAAAAACGAACCCGCCCGGAACCTCGAGCGCCCAGATCAAATACACGCCTGCGATATAGAGGGCGCACAGGATATGCCAGACCTCGGCGATGCGACTCCGCAACCCGTCCCACGCACGCGCCGTGGGTGACCGGGACGTCTGATCGGGACTCATCGCGTTGGCGATCGCTTCACGCATCTGCAGGACCAGTACGACCAGCAGAATCGTTTCCAAGAGGCCGACCAGCTTCAACAGGCCGGTGTAGCCCGCCGGAGGCAATCCCAGTGCGAGCGCAGCCTGAAGCAGGAAGAACCCAAAGACGGGTACATTCACGAGGCGCTTCAACCACAGGTACGCGTACACCGCCGTCTGGTCACTGATGTCGATGAGCCGAAGCGACGGGACCAGCGGCGCAAACGACATCCGCAGGACCACGACGATACCGCGCGAGATTACGACCGCGTTCACGATGGCGACGATCGCGATCCGAGTCGCCGGATTGGGATCGGCCGCGGCGATCGTCAAATATGCGGCGACGGCAAATGCCGCGACCGTCAGGAAATCCAGGACGGTTCGTGCGGCCAGCGATGTCACCCTGACGCCTAGCGAGGATGCCTCACGCTGTTCCACCGCCATGCGGGGACGTGCCAGCACTTTGTGCACGAACCATCCGACCAGTGCGCCTGCCAGCACGACGACGGCCAGGTGGAGCAGGAGATCGACCCAGATCCTGCGCCGTTCGAAATCCTGGGCTTGATCGATGATCCATCTACCCGTCTTACGTGGATCGCCGACGAGGCCGGCGAGCGCCCCGAACTGTGTGCCGAGCGTAGTGGCCTTCTTGGCAATGACGGACAACGTGAGACTCGCCACCGGCTCGACCGACGGCGCAGCCTCCGGTTCGAAACCTGGATGCGTGGCGAGCAAGGTCTTCAGGTGTTCGAGGAATCGCTGCCGCGCGGCGTCGTCTTCGAGCGTTTCTATGACAGCCGAAATCTCTTCGACCGGCACATCGTTGGTCTGCGCACCGACGGGAGCGGACGTCCACGGCTGGAACACGCAGAACCATACGAATCCGACCAGAAGGGTGACGCGCCACAATAATCGCGACGGACGGTTGACCCCGCTCATGCGTATTGTTCGCTTGTCGATCATCAGCGGGCACACAGTACACGAAGAACTCCGGACCCGCATTGGTCCACGCAACTCCTGAGGGATGGGGGATGGGGGATGGGGGACGGGCAACGTGACACTGTTGCGGTCTCGCCACGTTCGAAACGTCAGCACGTCTTTGTTTCGAGGCGCCGCCGTCGCGCCAACATTCCTCGTGCCGGGGCCTCGTACATATTTTACTTGACTCATGGCTGCCGTTGGAGTTGGAGCCGCCGCCACAAGGGTGTTCGCATTTGCGGTTCAGTGCGCTATGGTCGCCCTCCTTCGGAGGGTTATCCCGCACATTTCGTCGCACTCATCAACGAATTGGCTTGACGCACGATCCTTTGGGTCGGCGCCCGGTACCTTGCAACGGGTTACTCATGGACCACGTCTTTCGCGACCTCCTGATATTGCTGGTGGTGATATGGTCAGTTGCCGTTGTCTTCCGGCGCATCGGCCTGCCGACCATCATGGGCGAACTCATCATGGGGGTCCTGCTGGGACCCGCTATTCTCGGCTGGGTCGAACCGAACGAGATCATCGAGATTCTCGCGAATCTCGGGATTTTCTTCTTGCTCCTTCATACGGGCGTCGAGACATCGCCACGGGAGTTTTTCGCGGCCCTGAAAAAGTCGATAGGAGTCGCGACGGTCGGAGCCATTGTTCCCTTCAGTGTCAGTTTTGGCACCGCGCTCGCATTCGGCCTCGACATTGTGCCGGCCATGTTCGTCGGCCTTACGATGACCGCAACGGCCGTCGTCATCACCCTCAAGATTCTCTATGACCTCGGACTGCAGAACACTCGTGTGGCCCGGGTCGTTGTCGCCTCGTGCGTCATCGACGACCTCATGGCGTTGGTCGCCTTCAGTCTCGCGCTCGGCATCATCCAGCATGGCGACGCTGACGCCATGGCGTTGGGCTGGATTACGATCAAGGTCGCGCTGTTCTTCGGCGGCGGTCTGGCCATCGGCTACTGGGGGTTCCCGCTGCTAAAGCATCCGTTCCGCAATCGGGATGGGCACGGCTTCACGTTCGTGTTGGTGCTGGGGCTCGCATACGGGCTGGTTGCCGAAGCCATCGGCCTCCACATCATCCTCGGCGCTTACCTTGCGGGCCTGTTCTTCGAGGAAAAGGTTGCAAGCCGCGAACTCGTGCAGAAGGTCACCGACCGTCTCGAAGGGATCGCTTATTCGTTCCTGGGCCCGATCTTCTTCATTTCCCTCGGCTTCCACATAACGTTCGACGCCCTAAAAGGTGAAAGCCTGGCGTTCGTGCTGGTGTTGACGGTTGTGCTCTTGGTAGGCCAGATCGTCAGTGCCGGTAGCATGGCGCGGCTGCTGAAGTTCAGTTGGCTCGAGTCATTCTCCGTTGGTGCGGGTATGTGCGGGCGCGCAGAGATGGCCTACGTCATCGCGGCTCTCGGATTCCAGCTCGGTGCGTTCGACGCCAGGGTTCTCTCGGTGATGATCTTCGTGACGTTCCTAGTCAATATCTTCACGTCCGCAGGTCTCAAGCTCTGCGCGCCAGGACTTCACAAGCTGGGAGACACCGCACACCTGCTGCTGAATGGAGAAGCAAAGGGTGGGACCGGCGTGGCAGGCGATGCTACGGCGTCTGCCGCGTCACCACCGTCACACGGAGTAGCGATTTCCGGAAAAACCTGAGCGCGACGACCCTCAGAGGAATGGCGCGCCCGGGAGGACTCGAACCCCCGACCCCCAGATTCGTAGTCTGGTGCGCTGATCCAACTGAGCTACGGGCGCTGCATCATTCGCGAGAAGACGGATCATTTTCGCGAAAGCGAGGTGACTCTAAATAAAACGTTTTCCCCCCGCAAGGGGAAGAAAACCGGGTCTCGAATCGAGAACGTCCGATAATGGCTTACAATGCTTGAAGAAAACGCGCTTGTGGCGATTCCGACCATTAGTTAAGATCACCGCCGACCGGAGGCTGCCTTTGGGCTTTTCAGCCAGTTTATGTTTGCCTGTCCAATAGAACGGTTTCCTGCCGCGGTTAAGCCGACACGAAGTCAAAGCAAGTGGTATTCGCAGGCATGGCATTAAAAAGATCGCGTGTCGCGGTGGTTGGCGCGGCATTGTTCCTTTCGAGTTGTTCATTTGCGACCGATGCGCTGTGGCCGTCGCTTACGGGAGAAAAGCCTTCCGAAGCGCCGCAAGCCCAAGCTTCCGAACCTGCCGCAAAGCCGATGTCCGTACCCACGCTCGGAACGGGGACGGGAGCGTCGCCTCCACCTCCAGCGCTTGGAACGACAAGTTTCGTTCCGCCGTCCGTGACGGTGGCCCAGCCCACGGGAACGTTCGTGGGCCAGAAGGTTGCGCAGTTGCGAGGCGAGCTTGAGACCTTGCAGAACAACGTCCGGCAGCGTAACGACAGCCTGCAGGAAATCCGCCGGACGACGACTCAGAACGCCCAGCGCTATCACGGGACGGTCGCTGCCGTTAACGCGCGATTGCAGCTCGGCACCACGCCGGGCAACCCGGTGCTGGTCAGACAATGGAATACCGCCCAATCGGAATTGGACCGGATCGGTGTTGATATCGCCGCGATGAACAGTCTGGCCAATTCGGTTGCGGCCGATTCGGCGATGGTATCGTACCTGCTCGAGACGACCCGCGCGACGTACGGTCTGCAAGGGGCTATCGACGAAGATCATCGTCAGCTCGCCATCCTGGAGGATGAGACCAATCGGACGCTGGTCTTGATCGATCGATTGCTCAACGAGTTAAGCGAAGACATCAGTCGGCAGACCGCCTATGTCGGCAATGAACGCCGGAACCTGACGGCAATTTCACTCGCCATCAAGAACGGCGAATACTACGGACAGAGCCTGTCGAGTCGCGCCTATCTCTCCGCCGCACCCCTGAGCAGCGCTGCGCCATCGGGCAGCGACAGCAGCTTCGCCGCGGCCAATCGGCGACCGCTCGTGGTGATTCGGTTTGACCGCGCGGATGTTCCTTACCAACAGGCCTTGTACAACGCAGTTTCACGTGCACTCGAGCGTCGCCCACAGGCCGCCTTCGAGCTCGTCGCCGTGACGCCCTCTCAGGGCACGGCGGCCGAAAACGCTCTCAACGCGTCCAAGGCCAAGCGGCATGCCGACGACGTTTTGAGAACGTTGACGGAGATGGGGCTCCCGGCGAATCGGGTCAACCTGTCGTCGACGACCAGCGCGGAAGCGGCGACCAACGAAGTGCACATCTACGTGCGATAAGTTCCACCGCCCCCGTGGGACGGACCTCTGGTCCGCGCCGAGGGAAGCAGGCGTCAAGCAAACGATACTAAGTGGGGTCCGACACGGTAAGCCCGGAAGAGATTGACCACACAGCCTCAAGTGGACAACCGATTCCCCTGACGTCCTATTCTATTCGCCTATCCGGCGGGCTGCGGTCGTCAGTCCTCCCAATAGACCGCAGCTATGTCGTTCACGAACATCGGCCAGTTCTGCCACAGCCCCTTCAGCTCGCGGCGCGCAACCCCCGCCTTCGCCAACTGGAACAGAAAACCGTTCACGCAATCCGTCGCCAGCTTGCGCTGCGCCTCCCGAAGATGCGCGTAGCGTTCCTTCGTTTCGAGGACCGTATCCGCCTTCGTGATGATGTCCCGAAACTCCCGGTTGTCGTACTGGAAGTAATAATCCGGGTTTGCATAGATACTGATGTCGTTCGGCTCAACGTGACTCACGATGCTCAGGTCATAGTTCTTCTGTTTGTAGACCACATCCAGCCAGCGCGCCCACTGCACGTTCTCGATGCTCACCTTGATGCCCACTTTGGCGAGTTGAGCGGCGATGATTTCTCCGCTGCGCCGGGCGTATTCGGGCGGCGGTAGCTGGAGCGTCAGCTCGAGACTGCCTTCATATCCGGCTTCCTTCAATAGGGCGCGCGCCTTGTCCAAATCGTGAGCCCGGAGGTCGGTAAGGTCGACGTAGGCTGGATGGTGCGGCGGAAAATGACTTCCGATCGGCGTTGCGTAGCCGAATTCCGACCCGTTGATGATTTCCTCGCGGTTGATGGCATGGGCGATGGCGCAACGGACCCGGACGTCATCGAGCGGCGGCCGTTTGTTGTTCGTTGACAGCACGGTCTCACCCTCGGTCGTTCCCTGGAGGATTTGGAACCGTGGATCGTTTTCGAACTGCTTCAGAGTCTCCAGAGCACCGATGCGTGGAAACACGTCGACGTCCCCTGCCATCATCGCCGCCACTTGGGCATTTGCGTCTCCAACGAACTTGAACGTGACGTTGCTCAGCTTGATATCACCCGGGCTTCGGTACTGAGGATTCCGTTCGAGAACCACCGAATCACCCTTCGTCCATTTCACGAACTTGAACGGCCCCGTTCCCACGGGATGGGTCGCATTCGTCTCTGCGGTTTCCGGTGCGACGATAACGGCCGTGCTTTCTCCCAGATTGAACAACAGGAGTGGGTTGGGTTCCTTCAGGCGAATGACAAGAGTCTGCGGGTCGAGAGCATCCAAGCTCTCCATATTTTCGAACCGACTCTTGCGCTTGTTCGTGCTTTGCTCCGACGCATTGCGCTCGAACGTGAACTTGACGTCAGCGGAATCGAAAGCACTGCCGTCCGAAAACCTGACGCCCTGCCGCAGCTTGAAGGTGAAGGTTTTCAAATCATCCGAAACGGTCCAGTCGGTCGCCAGCCCGGGTCCGACCTCGCCTCGCTCGTCGATGCGCGTCAGTCCCTCAAAGATGTTGTAGAGCGTTATCTGGCTGATCGCCGCGGCGGCGCCCATCGTCGGGTCCAAGCCAGGCGGTTCAAGGCGCATGCCCACGACGACACTGTCTCTGGCCGCCAGAGTGAACTGGGAAATCGTCAAGACGACGACGACGATCAGACCACCCAGAATTCCGTTCATTGGACCCTCCCCTTATGCTTCTTCGGTCCCCGCGCGGTACCGTGACCGGTAACCCGGACTATCCCCTAGAGTTTCCGCCGCGTAAACGCCCCGGGCAATGGCGCGGGACAAACAATCGGCGGCCATCATTCCAATCTCCGCCACCCGCTCTGCACCTTCGTGCGGTCCATCGCCCGTGGCAAGCGCAAAAACCGTATCGCCGTCGAAAGGCGTATGCGCGGGCCGAACCGCACGGGCGATCCCGTCATGCGCCATCATGGCGACACGCTGCGCTTGCGCGACGTCTAGCTTCGCATTCGTTGCCACGACGGCGATCGTCGTATTCGCACCTGCTTCCGAGCTGCCAGAGGCTCCAAAATCTTTACCTACGCTCGATCCACCCGGCCGTCCGCCACCGAACTCATTGCCGTGTTCGAACGGCCAGGCCCAAAAGGCATCACTCCCCGGCATCACCACCGATCCGTATGGATTGGCCGCCACAAGAGCACCGACCTGCAGGCCGCTCCGTGATACAGATGACGCGCTTCCCAAACCGCCCTTGAGATCACCGGCCGTGGCGCCGAGACCGGCGCCGATATTGCCTAGCGGGAACTCCGCGGAGGCGTTGTCGCACGCTGCCCGAGCAAGTCTTCGGTACGGGGGTGTAGACCCCCATTCCTTGTCACCCCCGTTCAGCAAGTCGAACAGGATGGCGGCAGGCACAATGGGCACACGCGCGTTACCGATCGCGAATCCCTGTCCGCGTTCCCTCAACCACACCATCGCACCGGAAGCGGACTCGAGCCCGAACGCGGATCCCCCGGCCAGGACGATGGCATCGACCCGTTCAACGAGGCACGTTGGATTTAGCGCGTCCGTTTCGCGTGTGCCGGGGGCGCCGCCCCGCACATCCACGGCAGCCGTCACTGACTGATCCGGAAGAATCACGGTGACACCCGTTCTGACCTCGTAGTCTTCAGCGTTGCCGACGCGAACTCCGTCTACATCCGAGATCAGATTATTTGGACCTGGATGATGCATGCGCCGACCGGGTGATGACTCAACTACCGGGAGTTTCTCTCAGGCGCATGCCAAGATGAAGAGGCGTTTGAACGGAAACATCGTCGTCCCGTCGGGCCTTGGTGGATACGCGTCGGAGACGCAACGTTCGTAGTGTCGCAAGAACTCGGCTCGCTCGTCTTCAGTAAGCGCGCCCAGCAATGGCCGCAATATCGTACCGAACGTCCACTCCACGACCGGCGCTTCGCCGTCGAGCACTTGGTAGTACTCGATTTCCCAGATCTCAACGGTGCTCGCGTAAGGTTTCAACAGGCCGTAGTAGTGCGCGGGAAGCGCAACCGGGTTCGGACGGGTAAGCGGCAAAAGCCTGTCGCGCCACGGCCCGGCATCGACGGCCTGCGTGATACAGGTGTGGGACGGCGCCGAAAAGTTTCTCGGCATTTGCACTGCGAGCGTCCCTCCTTTCGCCAGGAACCGCACGAGCCGCGGAAGCAACTGGTCGTGATCGTCGAGCCAGTGCAGCACGGCATTGGAGACGATGAGATCCGGCGGCGTATCCGGGCTCCACCATTCGACATCCGCTTGTTGCCAATCAACGCCGGCCACTTGCTGCCGCGCTCGTTCGAGCATCTCCGGCGAGTCGTCGACGCCGACGATTCGAGAGTTTGGCCAACGCTCCCTCAGAACCGCCGTGACCATGCCGGTGCCGCAGCCGAGATCGACGATCACATCCGGCGCATCGATTAAAACACGCGCCAAAAGATCGATAGCCGGACGAAGCCGAAGACCGTCGAATTTCAGATACCGCGCCGGATCCCAGCTCAGACGCTCACCCTCCGGCCACCAAACGACCGGGCCGCATCTCGGCTCCATTCGTCGTGTACAGATTCCAGCCCATGCCAACACCGCGCCGCATCATGCCTCTGCAAGTTCGACGCGGAATCGCGTCCCTCCGGGACCCGATCCCATGAGTCTAACCTCTCCGCCGTGAGCGCGCGCGATATCGCGGGCAATGACGAGTCCGAGTCCCGTGCTGCCTTCGCGTTCCGATTTCGCGAAGGCTTTGAAGAGACTCCCCCGCAGCTCATCGGCCAATCCCGGGCCGTCATCTGTCACATCGACCGAAACCATCCCGTTTTCCCGATGTGCCGTGACCTTGACTAGTCCTTCGGCGCCCGAATCCTCGCTTTGGATCGCCCCCACGGCATTACGTCCGATGTTCAGAAGTGCTCGGAACACCTGCTCACGGTCCGCCGAAAGCACGAAAGGCGAGTCGATTTCGTTGAACCACTTGACCTTGCTCTCCTCCGACAGGCCCAGGGACAGTCCGACATCCTCCACCAGGTCACGAAGATCGAATTCATGTCGATGAATTTTGCCGTCGGCGTGACCAACGAAACTCAGGGTATTGCTGCACAGGTCGACCGCACGATCGATCGCCCGAACCAGGGTCGGTGTTACCCGGCGGACTTCGGGGTCCGTGCTGTTGACGATTCGATCAGAGATCAATTGTGCCGTAGCTAGAATGTTCCTGAGATCATGACTGATCTTGCTCACCGCTGTCCCGAGCGTGGCGAGACGATCCTTCTGCTGAAGCGAAGCCCTGAGGCCGACCTGCATGAGCACCAGTTCGCGCTGCGCCAAGCCTATCTCGTCCTTCCGCGTCGAAGGCACGATCGTACTGCTGACATCTTCGGGGTGCTCGTGGAACTCCACCATGCTCCGAGTGATTCGCGTCATGGGCCGGACCATGAGCCATTGCAGTGCGACGTAGACCAGACCTGCCGTTATTAGCGAGATCACCACCGACAAGCTCATGATGCGCCAGGAGTAGTCGTACATGGCGGACACGAGCGGGGCCTCGTCGAGCACGACCTCGATGACGAGTTCCGGATTTTGGCGTGAGCGCCCGACCACGTGGATGGTGCGGTCCGGTCGCGGGTGCAGTGCATCGAACGCGTCCCGGATCAGATCGTGCGGCATCGCGTCACTGAGGTAGTACATGGCGTCGACGTTCCTGGGCATGTCGTCAGCCAGTACCAATCGCCGTGTAGTGGGTCCCTTGATGATCACCGCCTTTGCCTGTGCGTGCGACAACAGCTCCATCGCCAGCTCTTCGCTGACCAGCCTGTCGGGTGTCGCTTCGAGCGCCAGTGACGCGAGTTCCGCAGCCGCAAGCCGTTGCTCCAGATACACCGCGCGGAAGCGGGAGATCGAGGGCACGAAGATGAGCACCTCGGCAAGCATGACAAAAGCAATGGTGAGCAAGAGCAGTCGCGCCGAAAGGCTGCTCACCAATGGTGGCTGAGTCAGCGGAGTATCCGTCATGTCCTCAACAGTTCGTCGGATTGATTCGGTCGATGCTCCCCATGCCCACCTTTGCTCGGGACCGGCCGCAATCATGTAGGACCCGTTGACCGGACCGCAACCTTTACAGTCCGCCCCGAGCTTCGGCCTCTAACGAGGAAATGGCGGAAGATTTCTCTCCCGCCACCCGATGATCAAGGTTGTGTCGCCCGATTGACTTGAACAAGGCGAAACCTTATACAGCGCCCACATTCAGGGCCGCCCCGAAGGGCTTCACCCCATGGAGAATATTGAGTGAAGCGCACCTTTCAGCCGAGCAATCTCGTGCGCAAACGGCGGCACGGATTTCGCAAACGTATGTCGTCGGTCGGTGGTCGCGCTGTTCTCGCGCGGCGACGGTCTAGAAAACGCAAGCGTCTGTCTGCGTAGAGTCCATGGCAGCCGGCTTCATACGGCGGAAACGACGGGCGGATTTCCT
>JAGWAU010000032.1 GCA_021296255.1 Alphaproteobacteria bacterium
TCATGTGAGTGGCATGTTTCATAGTGCATGTATCACAATGCAACCGAATTCCGCCACCAGAAGTCGGCGTGAGAACCGAGATGGACCGATGAAGATCCTCGCGTTCGACACGGCGCTCGACGCGTGTTCGGTGGCGGTGTGTGACGGCAGGAATGTGCTGGCCCGTCGGCATGAACACCTCTCAAAAGGTCACGCGGAGGCGCTGGTTCCGATGATTCAGTCGGTGCTGTCCGCTGCGTCCACTTGGTTTGATGAGTTAGATCTCATCGCGGTTACGGTGGGACCGGGAACATTCACAGGAATTCGTGTCGGGCTGTCGGCGGCCCGCGGGATCGCCCTGACGACCGGCGTCCGCGTCGCCGGAATAACGACTATGGCTGCCATAGCAGAAGGTGTGCGGCAGTGGCGCGAGATGGGCGAAGGGCGAGCGATCGTAGTCTTACATGATGCTGGGAAGGCCGAACTGTACCATCAGGTGTTTCCGCTGGATGGCGAGATCACCGCTCTGGCGCCTGCTGTCATCGCCCCGACCGACGTGCCTTCCGTGTTGCCCTCCGGACCGGTCACGGTGGTTGGAAGTGGTACGGAACTGGTTCGAGATCAGATCAAAGAACGGCATCCCGATGTTCGGTTCTCGGACGTGCCGTTCGTTCCTGATGCCGTTCATGTTGCCCGCGCAGGGCTTAAGTTGGCGGAATCGGATGGTATCGGAAACGTCCCGCCCCAACCCCTGTATTTGCGGGCACCGGATGCCCGACTGCCCGGCGCTCCGGCCCAGTGAAACGGCTGCATCTGTCGCCGAGATTATTTCATTGCAGCATTGATCATGCGGCTCGGCATTCCGGAGACGTGGGAGCCCCGTTTCAGGTCTTCTGGATCAGCAGGATGTAGATGTCGGTACCGGTATCCGGTTCCAGGCTCAGAACGATGTGGCCCTCCTCGCACACCGACCGTGGCACATTTTCCAAAGGTTCACCCGGTGGCAGATGAACCTCTGCGATTTCGCCCGATCGCATTCGCTCCATCAAGAGCTTGGTCTTTACGAAGGTGATAGGACAAACGTCACTTGTTATATCGAGAAAGTGATCGGGAGTTTGTATCGTGGGAGTCATGATTTAATGATGAGGATTCTGATTTCCTTGTCCAATGAAGTATAAGATACTAGTTATACGTTCAGTACATGACGCCCAGAGGATAAAGGATTGAATGGTAGAACAATCGGATAGCGGTGAACTGCTTGCACTGACAACGGATATAGTTGCGTCGCACGTCTCGAACAACTCCGTGACGGTCGCTGAACTGCCGCAACTGATTCAGCAAGTGTATTGTGCGTTGGCGACCGTGGGCGGCGTTGCCCAGCCCGCGCCCGAGCGTCCAAAGCCCGCCGTGCCGATCAAGAAATCTATCATGCCTGACTACATCATCTGCCTGGAAGATGGCAAAAAGTTGAAGATGCTCAAGCGTCATATTAGGACGCGGTATGATTTGACCCCGGATGAGTACCGTGAGCGATGGGGGTTGGCGCCCGACTATCCTATGGTCGCGCCCAACTACGCTTCTCAGCGAAGCGATTTGGCGAAGAAAATTGGACTAGGTAGGAAGCGTCGCCGACGGCGGAGATAGGGTGCGTTCATTCGTCAGGCACAATTTTAGGCCAATGTAATGGCTTCAAGGCTCGAACGCCTGTGCATCGAAAAAGGCATGAAAATGACCGACCAACGTCGGCTCATTGCGCGCGTGCTGTCGGAGTCAGAGGATCATCCGGACGTGGAGGCGGTTTATCGGCGGGCGAGTGAACTCGACCCGAAGATCTCGATCGCCACCGTGTACCGGACCGTCCGGCTGTTCGAGGAAGCGGGCATTTTGGACCGCCACGATTTTGGTGACGGCCGGGCGCGCTACGAGGAAGTACCCCAAGAGCATCACGATCATCTCATCGATGTTCGAAGCGGCCGGGTATTGGAGTTTCAGGACGAGGAGATCGAGCGTCTCCAGGAGAGGATCGCCGAAAGGTTGGGTTTCAAACTGGTTGATCATCGCCTCGAACTCTATGGAGTGCCCCTCGGGTCCGATAGTGACGAGAGTGCGGACTCCTGACCGGCGTGCCCTAAGACTGATCCGGGCATTTGGACGCGTGCTCGTCACGCTCTTTTGGACGTTTCTCCTGCTTCCTCTTCAGTTGGTTTCGGCGGCCACCGGCAGCTCTCTCAGGGAGTGGGTGCCTCGGCTCTACCATGCGGGAATTTGCCGGATACTGAGGATCGACATTCGAGTCGTCGGGTCTCCGCCATTACGCCGTCCGGCGCTATTGGTCGCGAATCACAGTTCTTGGCTGGATATCCCGATATTGGGAAGCTTGATGGAATGCTCGTTCGTGGCCAAAGCAGAAGTATCTGCATGGCCAGGTGTCGGGACCCTGGCGCGTCTTCAACGAACGGTGTTCGTGGAGCGGAGGCGTCGAAAAGCGGACACGTATGCCCGGCAACTCGGTGAACGGCTGGAAGAAGGTGCACGGCTGGTGCTGTTTCCCGAAGGAACCAGCACCGACGGAAGCCATGTGTTGCCGTTCAAGAGTGCCTTTTTCTCCGTGGTGGAGAATGCCGTGGGCGAAGCCATATCTGCCGTCCAGCCGGTGACTGTGGCATACGTCCGAATCGACGGTTCTCCTACCGATTCGCGGACGAGGCCGGCGGTAGCCTGGTTTGGAGACATGGAATTCGTTCCCCATCTATGGAGCGTTTTTCAACTGAGTAGCTTGAGCGTCGCGGTCACCTTTCACGATCCTGCGCCAAGGGCACATTTTGAGTCGCGAAAGATGCTTGCCGCTCACTGCGAGAAGGTGATCGCGACGGAACACGCCCGTCTCACGCGGGCCCCGTACTGTGACGTGTCGTATTGATGGAGTGGTCCACGGACGAAATCATCTCCGCGTGACCGCGTTTCTATCTCATCTCCATTCCCTTCGATCGCTACGAGGAGCCGGAACTTCTTCTTCCGTGACGTTGGCGATGCCGATGCTTTCGGTTCAGAAGGCGAAGTGTGGACGCCTTCGACGACATCGAGATGTCTATCGTTGCTCGGTGCCGAGATTCATGTGTCGTTCGACGGAATGGGACGACCAAGCTACTTCCAGTGCGGCCGGATGTCTGTTCGACAGGAGCCATGCGTGTCGACTCGGCGCTGGGTATGGAATTTTTCCAAGCCCGTACCCCGCCTTGACAGGGTAAAGTCAAGTGCTAGTGTTTCTTGAAGTGTTCGGGGGACTTGTAAGGCCGATGCAAACGACGAAACGTCCGATTGGCTCTCCACGAGGGGCCTAGAGACCGTCCTTGCACAAAAAGCTTTTCATCAAAACTTACGGTTGTCAGATGAACGTCTACGACTCTGCTCGTATGACGGACGTCCTGGCGCCGTTGGGCTATGCTCTCGTGTCCCGCCCCGAGGGGGCAGATATGGTCGTTCTGAACACATGCCATATCCGTGAGAAGGCGGTAGAGAAAGTGTATTCGGAACTGGGCCGCCTGCGGTCGCTCAAGCGCGCGCGTGAGAAGGACGGCAGTTCCATGGTACTCGCCGTGGCTGGATGTGTCGCGCAGGCCGAAGGTGAGGAAGTCCGTCGTCGAGCGCCGTGGGTCGACGTCGTGTTCGGCCCTCAGGCGTACCATCGGCTTCCCGACATGATTTTCGAAGTTGAACGGCGTGCGGTTGTCGATACAGAGTTTCACATCGAAGCCAAGTTCGACTCGCTGCCTGAGGAATCGGCACCGAGGGGCCCTACAGCGTTTCTCACTATCCAGGAAGGGTGTGACAAATTCTGCACGTTCTGTGTGGTGCCTTACACACGCGGGCTGGAATACTCGCGTCCCGTCGTCGACGTTCTCGAGGAGGCACGCAGACTCGTTGAGGCAGGGACGCGTGAACTCACGCTTTTGGGCCAGAACGTGAATGCGTATCATGGCGAAGGCCGTAACGGACAAACCCGGTCACTGGCGGATCTGATCTACGAACTGGCAGAGGTCGACGGACTCCAAAGGCTCCGCTACACC
The DNA here is from genome assembly GCA_021296255.1 of Alphaproteobacteria bacterium. Taxonomy (GTDB): domain Bacteria; phylum Pseudomonadota; class Alphaproteobacteria; order UBA2966; family UBA2966; genus UBA2966. The sequence goes on from JAGWAU010000032.1 coordinate 4,047, forward strand.
ACCTCTCATCCCTGCGACATGAGTGATGATCTCATCTCGGCTCACGGGGACGTCGATGTTCTGATGCCTTACCTTCACCTGCCGGTGCAGTCGGGGTCCGACCGTGTTCTGGGGGACATGAACCGCAGGCACACGTCGGCGGACTACTTGCAGCTTGTCGATCAGATCCGTACCGCGCGGCCGGATATCGCTCTTTCCAGCGACTTCATCGTGGGGTTTCCGGGCGAGACCGACACTGATTTCAAATCGACACTCGATCTGGTTTGCCAAGTCGAATACGCGAGTGCCTATTCGTTCCGGTACAGCCCGCGTCCTGGCACACCGGCAGCTGGTCTCGAAGACCAAGTCGCGGATGACGTGAAGTCTGAAAGACTGGCTGAACTGCAGGACCTGATTGGACGGCAAGCGCGTGCGTTCAACCTGGCGACCGTAGGTCGAACGCTCGATGTCCTACTTGAACGGCAGGGGCGATATGAGGGGCAACTGGTAGGCCGCAGTCCTTACATGCAAGCCGTGCATGTCGAGGCGGCCCCTTCCTATAATGGGCAGATTACAACGGTTCGTATTGACGCTGCGTTGCCCAACAGCCTGTCCGGTTCGTTGACAGGCCCGGCGGATGTCGGAGATCGATCGGCGTACGCGGCATGAGGATTCGAAAGAATTGGCAGCACTGAATGAAGCGGACGCGCCGGCGCCGCTTTACATGGACTTCGACGATAACAGTCTCTTGACCGCCTTGTTCGGAGAGCACGATCGGAATCTGGCCCGAATTGAGCAGAAACTGAACGTCTCGGTGACGGCTCGAGGCAATCGATTGTCGATCGAGGGGGGTGTCTGGCGTCAGAAGGCAACGCGCGCAGTTCTCAACGAGCTCTATGCCAGACTCGAGAACGGCCTCGATGTCGGTGTGGGTGAAGTGGATGGCGCCATCCGCATGGCCGAGGCCTTGGTGACGGAAGATGGTGAATTGCACGCGATAGTCGACGAAGGCACGCGGATCCGAACTCGACGGCACGTGATTACGCCACGTTCCCCCGTGCAGGCCGCTTATGTCCGCGCGCTCCATTCCCATGAAATGGTCTTCGGGCTGGGACCCGCCGGGACCGGTAAGACGTTTCTGGCGGTCGCAGTGGGTGTGTCGATGCTCCTGGAGGGTCTCGTCGAGCGCATAATTCTGTCGCGGCCAGCCGTGGAGGCAGGCGAGAGGCTCGGTTACTTGCCGGGAGATCTGCGGGACAAAATCGATCCGTATCTACGTCCTCTTTACGACGCTCTGCATCATATGTTGCCTTCGGATCAGGTCGTTCGGCGGCTCGAGTCGGGAGAAATCGAGGTTGCGCCCGTCGCGTTCATGCGTGGTCGCACCTTGACCAGCGCGTTCGTCATCGTCGACGAAGCGCAAAATACATCCCCCGTCCAAATGAAAATGTTGCTCACGCGTCTTGGCGAGAACTCGCGCATGGTGGTCACCGGCGATCTCTCCCAAGTCGATTTGCCGCGTGGCGAGGTGTCGGGGTTGGCGGATGCCCTGGAGATGCTCGACGGCGTTCCCGAAGTCGAGGTCGTGCATTTCTCGGATACGGACGTGGTGAGACATGCGCTGGTAACGCGAATCGTGCAAGCCTACGACCATCGTGAACGAGAGCGTCGTTCGAAGGCGAAGCGTGATGGTTGAGGATCCCGACCCATCCGATAGGCCGACCATTTCGCACCGGAACCGTGCCACGGGGATAGAGGTCGCGGTTGCCATCAAGAGTCCGAAATGGCGCTCGCGGGTGCTGGATGCCGAGGCATTGTGTCATCAGGCGGTTGGCGGTGTCCTGGCGGTCGTTGACCCGCTGGATGTGCCTATGGAAGTGTCTGTCGTCTTGGCCGACGATGAATTGCTGCAGCGTCTCAACCGGGAAAGTCGGGGGGTGGACCGGCCGACCAACGTGCTCGCGTTTCCTTGTGATTCGCTCGGCGAATCGGTGCCGGTCGGTGCGCCCCGGATGCTCGGTGATGTCGTGGTTTCGTATGACACGGTTTCTCGGGAGGCGAGTCCGCACGGCACACCGTTCGCGGATCACTTGAGGCATCTGGTGGTTCATGGGACTCTGCATTTGCTCGACTACCGCCATGATTCCGGAACCGAAGCCGAAGTCATGGAGGAGTTGGAGGCATCGATCCTCGCGGAGATGGGAATTCCGGACCCATATGCGGACGGCGTCGCTCTGATTAAGTGAACCGGTATGATGAAGCCAACTGATGTCGCCGATCGGGACTTGCCCCACTCCGATACCGACGGCGACGGAACCGACGACTCTTCTCTTGCGCAAAATCTGTTGACTTGGCTGCGCGGGACGTCTCGCGGCCGGAACGGCGACGAGATGCTGCGTGAGAGCCTTTCCGAGCTCATAGAGGAATCCGAGGACGAGCAAGGGCCGTTTAACCGGGAAGAGCGGCTGATGCTGATGAATATCCTCAAGCTGCATCGGCTGCGGGTCGACGACGTCATGGTTCCGCGTCCCGACATCGTGGCCATCGAAGTTGATGTGCCGCTCGACAAGGTGGTCGAAGCAATGCATGAGGCGTTCCATTCTCGACTGCCGATTTATCAGGACACGCTGGATCACGTTCTGGGGTTCGTGCATATCAAAGATCTCCTCGCGTATTGGGAGGGACGAACGGACTTCAACCTCGTTGATGTCGCGCACGATGTACTGTTCGTGCCGCCGACCATGTCGGTACTCGACCTACTGTTGCGGATGCGCGAGGGACGGATTCACATGGCGCTCGTCGTTGACGAGTTCGGTGGCACCGATGGACTCGTCACTATCGAGGATCTTGTCGAGGAGATCGTCGGCGAAATTGAAGACGAGCATGATCAGGTCGAAGCTCCGACCATAGAAGAGCGACCTGATGGAACTTTGGTTGTGGACGGACGCGCCGACATCGATGAATTCGAGGCGCGAGTGGGGGTTGATCTGCTCCCGGAGGAGCGCGACGAAGATATCGATACCCTCGGCGGGTTCGTATTTTCCTTGTTTGGACGTGTACCACAGCGAGGGGAACTGATATCGCATCCCTCCGGCCTTGAGTTCGAGGTGTTGGATGCGGATCCCCGGCGTGTGAAGCGCCTTCGGGTTCGCGGGCTCCCGGAAAGGCACTCCGTATCAAATACGTCGTCGGTTGCGGCGAAGTAGTCGATCCTCGCAAGGTAGCGGACGTCGCGACATGGCTTGGCTCCGCCGCCGGCTGATCGGTATCGAAGGTTGGCGGCGGTACCTCCTGGCGTTTGTGCTGGGAGCCTCGATGACCGTCTCGCTCCCCCCCCTTCACGTGTGGCCAGCTCTGATTATCGGCTTCACCGGCTTGGTCTGGATACTTGACGGATGTGCTAGCCCGAGGTCGGCGTGCTTAGCGGGATGGTGGTTCGGATATGGATATCTTGGGTTTGGACTCTATTGGATTTCTTTCGCATTGCTGATCGAACCGGAGCGGGTTGGCTGGATGATACCTTTCGCCGCGCTCGGTCTGCCGGCAGCGCTTGCGGTGTCGGCGGCGTTGGTGACGCTGGTGGTCCATGTATCAGGGATACGCGGGGCCAGCCGAGTGATTGTTCTGGCTGGCGCCTGGAGCGCGGGCGAATGGCTCCGGGGCCATGCCTTCACGGGGTTCCCGTGGAATCTCATCGGTTACTCAGCCATCGCTTCCGATGCGCTCTTGCAGGTCACGGCGCTGATAGGCATCTATGGTCTGGGGTTCTTGATCGTTCTGGCCGCGGCCATGCCGGCGACGCTAGCCGGGGACGCGAACTCCCTCTCCCCGCTCCGCCATTACGGTCCCATGGCCGCTGCCGCGGCTTTGATCGCCGTCGTCTGGGTCGGTGGCACGCTTCGCCTGACGGGTGTGGACCTCGGAAACGTGCCGGACGTGACTTTGCGTCTGGTCCAAGCCAACATCGCCCAGCGCCACAAGTGGCAGGAGGAGCTTCGGCGCGCCAATCTCGCACGGCATTTTCAACTGAGCTCTCGGTCCGGCTCGAATGCCGTGACCCACGTCATTTGGGCCGAGACAGCGGTGCCCTACTTTCTGGCGAACGATTCCGATCTGTCTCGGGCGATCGGGAGGCTCGCAAACCCAGGGGGTTTGGTCATCACGGGCGCGCCTCGAACGACGATCGAGAGAGAAACGCCGCGGCGGGTATGGAACTCCGTTCACGCCGTCGATCACACCGGACAGATCGTCGGCACGTTCGATAAATCGCACCTCCTTCCATTCGGAGAGTATGTGCCGTTTCGGCCGCTCCTCCGCCGAGTCGGTGTCGAGCGAATCGCCTCGGGGCAAGGCGACTTTCAGGCCGGCCACGGAAATACGACGTTGAATCTTCCGGGGCTGCCGCCGGTCGGAATTCTGGTTTGTTACGAGGCCATATTCCCGGGCGATGTCACGTCCGACACGACGCGACCTCTATGGCTCCTGAATGTGACGAACGATGCATGGTTCGGTCTCACGGCAGGGCCCCATCAACATTTCGCCATGGCCCGAGTCCGGGCCACGGAGGAGGGGGTGCCGCTGGTTCGAGTCGCCAATACCGGAATTTCGGGGATCGCCGACGCCCGCGGCAAGGTTGTGCTGAAGACTACCCTCGGAAAGACCGCGGTCATCGACGCGCCACTCCCAGCGTCCTTGGAACATCCTACCCTCTATGCGCGCTGGGGTGATTTTGGATTGCTGACGATTCTCTTTGCCGTGCTGATCTATGCAATGGCTATTAGAGTTTTCAGGATCGTGCCGAAGACATAGAAGTTATGCATGGATGTCGGATTTGTTGCGAATTGGGTGCGATTGTCCCGGGTTCCTTCAAAGATGAACGACTGCTCGCGGCGCCCGTCGCTGGCATTGGCGAGGCGGGGCGGAACCGGCCGTAGACGCGCTCGGAGAAATAGTAGCTAATCACGAGTTGGCCGCTGGCCGAATCGTTTTGCTGCAAAGGACAGCCGTACCGGCCGAAGCTCTTGATTTTGAGTCGCATTGAGACAACCGGTGGTCGCAACGAAGTGGAGTTCAAGAAGCGTGGTCAACAAACCAAATCCCGTTGATGTTCACGTCGGATCCCGGGTTCGTCTCCGCCGTACCCTTCTCGGCATGAGCCGGGAAAAGCTGGCCGCTACGGTCGGTCCAACATTCCAACAGATTCAGAAGTACGAGCGCGGCACGAACAGGGTTGGCTCCAGTCGCCGCCTGTTCCAGTTCGGGCAGATTCTCGGCGTGCCGGTCTCATTCTTTTTCGATGATAGGCCGGAGGAGATTGTGCGTGGCCAGCCTAGGGCGGCACTCAAGTCTTCTAAGCGCTTTCAGCAGGATCAATTTGCCCGCCGCGAAGCTCTGGAACTGGTGAGAGCGTACTACAAGATTAGGAATCCCGTCGTACGCAAACGCGTATTCGAGCTTACGAAAGCGATTGCGGGTGTTTCTCCGGGAACCGGCGGAATGCCGAAGGAAGACTAGCAGGACGTGCCGTCCGTCGAGATACGAACACCTTCGCCTGCGGATCGGTGCGAACATACCCATTATGGGCGGCGACGCGGGCGCAGACTACGTCCCGGGCGAAAGCGGCTCCTTGAAGACGTGTTGCCCCGGCTTCGGGTACCGATGGCAGATTTCCGTGCGCTCGTACGGCAGTTGCCTTCGGGCCCGTTTCGTAACTATTCGGATATCTGGCTCGAAGTCGGCTTTGGACAAGGAGAGCATCTCGCGGCCCAGGCGCGAGCGCATCCAGACACGCTCTTCATCGGATGCGAACCCTACATCGACGGCATATCAAGGTTGTTGCGCACCATCGATTCGGAGGGGATCGAGAACATATTGATTCACGATGACGACGCTCAGATTCTGCTCGATGCCCTGCCCGATGCTAGCATTGGCCGTTTGTTCCTCCTGTTTCCGGATCCCTGGCCGAAGCGCCGCCATTACAAGCGGCGATTCGTCTCGCCAACGAACCTAGATCGCATCGCGCGTGTTCTCGGCGATGGCGCGGCATTCCGGTTCGCCACGGATCACGCCGAATACGCACGCTGGACTCTTTGGCACGTGGTCAACCATGTCGCCTTGGAATGGCCGGCGATCCGATCTGGTGACTGGCGCCACAGGGCCAGGGACTGGCCCGAGACCCGCTACGAACGAAAAGCCGTTGCCCGGGGCCGAACCTGCACCTACTTGACGTTCCGACGCTGTACCCGAGCCGCCGAGACGGACAACGAGGTAGAGTGACGGGAGTGTTGCCATAGCTGCAGCGACAGCCGAAAAGCCTTGAAGTCATGTGCGGCTCGGTTAATATGTCGGGCATTGGTACGGTTGGTGTGGCTCGACAAAACTTGTGATTTTCCGCGGTGGGCTGGCGGCCCACTTTTTTTATGGGAGACGCGGAGGCAATGGAGCCCGCGGCCCGCATCGAAGAGTTGATCGCCCCATCATTGGAACACGCCGGCTTCCGCGTGGTCCGTGTGAGGTTGATGGGAAGTGGGGGACGTACTCTTCAGGTTATGGCCGAGCCATGCGACGGCGGCTCGATGACGGTCGATCATTGTGCAGAACTGAGTCGGATGATCTCCGTGATACTTGACGTCGAGGATCCAATTCCTGGCCCATACATGTTGGAGGTGAGTTCGCCCGGCATCGATCGCCCGTTGGTGCGCCGCGAAGATTTCGAGCAGTTCTCCGGATTCGAGATCAAGGTGGAGGTTCGCCACGCGAACGAGGACCGTCGCCGCTATCGGGGTCGATTGTTGGGTCTTGTCGAGGATTGCGTGAGAATTTCCGCACCGGACGGTGCAGGTGACGATGTGTTCGAGATCCCGTTCGATGAAATCGCGTCGGCCAGACTTGTGCCGACGGATGACCTCATCGAAGCGGGCCCGAATCGAGAGACGTCGGGAGATAACGGAAATAGCGAATAGACGGTAGGAATTATGGAGTCAGAAACCGCGACAAGCTGGAACCGTATGGAACTTCTGCAGATCGCCGATTCGGTGGCGCAGGAGAAGAGCATTGAAAAGAGAACCGTCATCGAAGCGATGGAGGAAGCCATCCAAAAGGCGGCCCGCTCGAAGTATGGACACGAGAACGACATACGGGCGGAGATTGACGAGGATACAGGGGAAATTCGATTGTTCCGCTGCCTCGAAGTTGTCGACCTCGTCGAAAATGACAGCACGGAAATCAGCATGGACGTGGCGCGCGAACGCAATCCTGATGCGCAATTGGGCGATATCTTGGCTGAACCGCTTCCGCCCATTGCATTTGGCCGGATCGCAGCACAGACGGCCAAACAGGTCATCGTTCAAAAGGTTCGCGACGCCGAGCGTGAACGTCAGTACGAGGAGTACAAGGACCGCATCGGAGATGTCGTTAACGGCTTGGTCAAACGAGTCGAATATGGCAACGTAACCGTCGATCTGGGGCGGGCCGAGGCCGTGGTTCGGCGCGACGAGATCCTCCCCCGCGAGTCCTTTCATCAGGGCGATCGGATTCGCGCTTACATCTATGACGTGCGCCGTGAGCCGCGTGGCCCTCAGATTTTCCTCTCGCGCACCCATCCTCAATTCATGGCGCGCTTGTTCGGGCAGGAGGTGCCCGAAATATACGATGGAATCATCGAGATCAAGGCGGTTGCGAGAGATCCGGGAAGTCGGGCCAAGATCGCGGTTCTGTCGAACGACACGAGTATCGACCCGGTGGGAGCCTGTGTCGGTATGCGCGGCAGCCGTGTCCAGGCGGTGGTGAATGAGCTCCAGGGAGAGAAGATCGACATCATTCCTTGGTCCCCCGATCCCGCCACCTTTATCGTCAATGCCTTGGCTCCCGCGGAGGTCGCAAAGGTCGTGCTCGATGAGGACTTCCGCCGTATCGAGGTTGTCGTGCCAGACGATCAGCTCAGTCTGGCGATCGGCCGGCGCGGTCAGAACGTGCGTCTGGCCTCGCAACTGACCGGGTGGGACATTGATATTTTGACAGAGGCTGAAGAGTCCGAACGGCGGCAGGAGGAATTCCGGCGCCGCAGCCAGATGTTCATCGACCTGCTGGACGTTGACGAAGTGATCGCTCAGTTGCTGGTCATCGAAGGATTCTCTTCCGTGGAGGAAGTTGCTTACGTTCCGATAGAGGAGATGACCGAAATCGAGGGTTTCGACGAGGAAATCGCCGAGGAGCTTCATCGGCGGGCCGAAGCCTGCATCAAGGAAGAAAACGCGCGGCTGGAAGCTCGACGGCGCGAACTCGGAGTAGCCGACGATCTCGCTGCCATGGAAGCGTTGTCTCCCGCCATGCTGGTCATTCTGGGCGAGAACGGCGTCAAGACTCTCGATGATCTCGGTGATCTGGCGAGCGACGAATTGATGGAAATCCTTCCAGATGCCGAGTTCACGCCCGAGGAGGCTGACGCCATCATCATGGCCGCTCGAGCTCACTGGTTCGACGACGAGGTGCCTGCGGAACCCGGGGGAGAGTCCGACGAAACCGGAACGTCGGGCGAACTCGCCGTGGAGGAAGCGCTGAACTGAACTGGATTAGTCCGCCGTCGCCGTCATTGGACGGCGGTGCGCGACGATGAGATAGCTTCCGGTTCTGATCGACCACGCGGTCGACGTCGAACTCGCTCTCCACCGAGTCCCGCGGATCAAGCCGGTCGTCGACAGGTCTGCCCTGGTCAGCGACAATGGGTGCGCGTTGGTATGTTCAGCCATAGGTCGTTCGGATTGCCTGGAGGCCAATGGGCTATGCGGCGGGTTTCGCGCAGAGTACTACTGCACGGCGTGGCGTCGCTGATAGCGACGCCGGTGCTGGCGCGAATTCCCTCCAATCCAGAAGTGATCATTATCGGCGCCGGAATGGCTGGCTTGGCTGCTGCGCGAACTCTCATGCAGAACGGAGTTTCCGTCGCCGTGCTGGAGGCTCGGAATCGTATCGGCGGACGGGCCTATACCGAGAGCAAGACATTCGGGTTTCCCTATGACCATGGCTGCGCCTTCATCTACGCGTCAGAGGAGAACCCGATCGCGCGCCTAGCAACGAATCTCGGTTACCAACCATCCGAGGAGGGGGATTATTGGCTGATTGTTGACGGCCACGATGCCAGCATTGCCGATTATGATGACCTCGGGGCCGTTCTCGACCGCATTGACCGGGCCATCAATCAGGCGGCCAAGGCGGGACGGGACGTTCCGGCCTCGACCGTCATCGATGAAGACGGACAATGGGCAAAGCTGGCCAAAGCGCTGATCGGGGACATCAATGCCGGCGTCCCGCTCGATGAGCTATCGACCACGGATTACGCTGCTCGGTTCAGCAGCGGCGCCAACGCCCTGGTCGCGGAGGGACTGGGTACCGTCGTCGCGGAGTACGGCGAGCAGGTTCCGGTACAATTGGGGACACCTGTGGACCGGATCATCTGGGACGGCAAACGAGTCTCGGTGACTACGGACCGTGGAACGCTGCGTGCCCGCGTGACGATCGTCACGGTCTCCACAGGTGTCTTGGGGAGGCGAGCCATCCGCTTCGCCCCGGATCTTCCCGATTGGAAGCGGGAAGCTATCGAGCGGGTCCCCATGGGACTGCTCAACAAGGTCGCCGTACAGTTTGACAGACCGTTTCCCGATGCTGCCGACAACACCAGCGTCAACTATCCCCTCGAAGAGGGAGAGGCGGTGAGCTTTCTCATCAATCCCTTCGGCGCACCGCTCGCCATTGGATTCCTTGGTGGGGATACGGCCCGGGATGCCGAACAACAGGAAAAGACCGCGGTCGTCGATCTCGCCCAGGAACGACTCGCCAACCTGTTCGGTAGCGCTGTCAAGAAATACTTCGTCAAAGGCCACGTGACCGCCTGGGGCCAGGATCCCTACACGCTCGGCGCGTATTCCGCCGCAAAGCCGGGGTACAGCCGCATGCGGCGCGAGCTCCGGCGCACCGTCGATGAGCGCCTGTACTTTGCCGGCGAGGCGGTTCATAGCGAATGGGCGGGACAGCTCCCCGGGGCATACCTCTCCGGCGTTCGGGTGGCACGTGACTATCTTCTCGATCGCAGATGATCGGAGGGGGTCTCGAAGGCCGTTCACCGACGTGCCATGGAGCAGCCGCTTTACGCGCGGGCGCGGCTCATCGACAATCGTGTTGGACACATTCGGAGGACTTCGGCATGACGGGCGAACCGTGGGCCGTCAGCGGCCAGTACATGGAAAGCTGTAACTGCGACTACCTGTGTCCTTGCATCTATACCAATCCGCAAGGTCCCGCGACCAACGACGATTGTTACGCGCTCATGGTATTCAGGGTGGACGAGGGCCGATGCGGGGATACGCGACTCGATGGGTTGTCCTTCGCTCTCGTGATCCGCACGGGCAACGTCATGGCCGACGGAAACTGGATATTCGGCTGCGTCGTCGACGAAACCGCCGACGAAATCCAGCGCGGCATTCTCGCTGCCATTGCGAGCGGCGAGGCAGGCGGACCCACATCGGTCATCCGGGAAAACCTAGTGGGTGATTTCCGAGGCGTCGAGTATTGGCCGATCCACGTCGACCTGGATAATCTCAAACGCACTGCTTCGGCGCCGGGCATCTTTGCAATCGACATCGAAGGCGTTCCGTCGCGCCTCGGTAATGGGGAGCCCTTCTATCTCAATAACACCGCACACGTGGCTGGGCGGAAGCTTGCACTGGCCAAGGCGAAGGGGATGCGGGTCGAGGGCTTCGGCCTTGGTCTTGATCTTCGGGGCGCTGGCAACAACGGCCACTTCGCGCCGTTTTCCTGGCGGGGTGAGCTGCCGTGACCGGGAGTGTGGCCTCTCCCCGTGTGACTGGACATCGTCCCCTCAAGAGGATCGTGAGCATGATCGGAGCAAGCTGTCGACGCGGGCCGGGATGTTGTGGATGGCTTTCCCGCGGCAATCGACGGGTGAGGCGCTGGCATGATTGAGGAAATCCTGGATATCAAGACCACGGACGGTGCGATGGAGACCTTCGTCTGCCGGCCCGAGCGTGGTGGTCCGCATCCGGCTGTATTCAAATTGATGGACGCACCGGGCATCCGTGAAGAGCTGTATGAGATGGCACGTCGCCTCGCGACGGTCGGCTATTGTGTGCTGCTGCCCAATCTGTACTACCGGGCCGGGCGCTACTCCAAATTCGGTTCAGACGTCAACCTAGAGGACAGCGCAGAACACCAACGCATGCGGAAGATCCGTGTCACCATGACCATCCCGCAGGCGATGAAGGACGTCGGCGCCATGTTGGCTTTCGTCGACGGTCGTGGCGACATCAAGAAGGGTCCCATCGGCGCTCACGGCTACTGCATGAGCGGCCCATATGCTTTGGCGGCGGCGGCGCGATTTCCGAACCGCGTGGCCGCTGCCGCCTCGTATTACGGAACTTGGCTGGTAAATGATGTCGAGGAAAGCCCACACCGTACGCTTGGTCAGACCAAGGGTGAGCTTTACATCGCCTGTGCCGAACACGACGACTTGGCGCCGCCTGACATGATCGAGGCACTGAGAGGTTCGTTCGACAAGTCGGACGCAAGAGGCGAGATCGAGATCTATCCGGACGTCCACCACGGGTTCGCGTTTCCCGAACGTTCTGTCTACGACCGTCCAGCCGCGGAGCGGCACTGGGAACGCATGATCGCTCTCTACCGCCGGAATCTTGGGTAAGTCCTGCCAGTGGAGCCGAGCAATATCTCGCTAAGTCCCTGCGGCGATGGAGGCCGTCCTGGAAGCTTGCGCCTTCCGCAAGCTCTTCTTGAGTCGGGGCGAAGAGGCTGTTGGCCTACGCAACCTGCTGCTGAGTGCCGTCTTTGAGAGGTTTCAGAACGGCGATGTGCTCAGGCGAGAGTCCGCAACACCCACCGATGATCCGGACGCCACCCTTGACCCATTCTGTGGCATACCGGAAGAACTCACTTGGCAAGATCACGTCCTCGAAGTGCCAGTGAGGCATCTTGAAGTAGCCGGAATCGGGATAGGCCATGAGTGGGCCCGTGAATCTGGTTCGCAGAACGGTGAGAGCATCACCGGTGACATTCGGTTCGGAATGCATGACCCCGGCTGCTGCCACGTCAAAGTCGTCGAGCACCTCGACGATGTCTTCGAATGGAATCTCCTGCTCCCGCGTGAAGCTAAGGACCTCTCCGCCGATCCCCCTTCGCGCTGAAAATCCTGCCCATACGGGGAGATCAGTTTCCGCCGCCGCGGCGAAGACGTGGCGGAGCCGATCCGGGTCGTACATCATTTCCAAGATGATCAGGTCGCATCCCGCGTCACGCAGGAGTCCGGCGAGCTCCGCGAATGCGTCGGTCATCTCGGCCATGGGTCGCGCTCCGGTATCCGTCTTGGCGGCGGGGCCGATAAAGGGGCACATGTGAGAGAGGGAGCCGGCGACCAGAACGTCGGGGCGCCCGCTCGCCTCCCGCGCCCGATGCGCTGTCATCACGGCAGTCCGGTTGATCTCTTCCAAGCGATCGGTGAGTCCCGCGGGTTTCAGCATCAGTCGCGATGATGCGAAGGTGTTCGCCGTGACGATGTCCGCGCCCGCAGCAATGTAGTCGCAATGAATCTCCTCGAGCACGTCGGCATGCTCCAGCGTGGGGGGTCCGCACCAAGCTTCCGCATCCATGGGGACGCCGCGACGCTCAAGTTCGGTTCCTATTCCGCCATCAAGGATTACCACGCCCCCGTTGTTCAGTCGCGCTTCCACGTCCGCATAGCTCATGGTTCCGACTCCCTAGCAGCATCACGCAACGATCTCACGGTCGATGAACACGGCCCGTGATACGGCGTCATTCTGTTCTCGGTTCGGTCTGCTGGCCAGTACTGCATCGGGAAAACTTTGGGATTCAGGAGTTGCCCGTGGTTGCTGTGTGACACCGGCGTGACAGACTGTGATTAGGGATCGCATTTGACAACAAGAACGCCTGATGCCGGGCGTATTTCCGGTTCGCAACTCCAGAGGATTTCGAGTGACCTACGACGAATTCAACGCCTTTTGTGAATCACTTTCCGCCACGACGTATGTGATGCAATGGGGCGGCTCGCACGTTTGGAAGGTCGGCGGCAAGGTATTCGCCATCGGCGGCTGGGCCGACGACCGGGAAGCGTACACGTTCAAAGTGAGTGAGATCGCTTACGAAATGCTCAAGGATCTGCCAGGTCTGCGTCCGGCACCCTACCTCGCATCGCGCGGTATGAAGTGGATTCAGCACTATTCTGAGCCGGGATTGTCGGACGCGGACCTAAAGGATTATCTGCGTCAGTCTCACCGGATCGTTTCTCGGGGTCTCACCAAGAAAAAGCAAAAGGAACTGGGTCTCGCGTAAGGGCCGGGGCAATTCCATCCCTATTTCGTGCCCCAGGCGACCATATCGGCCGACTGGAGCTCGTAATGATCCCCCGCAAGGTAGACGGCGAACGCCTCGTCGATAGCTGCATCCAGCTGAGACCGACCCTCGGCGTCGAGCGCTTTCAGCCGGGACCCGTATCGCCTTTCCAGTAGACTCCGCCAGAACTGCGAGCCACCTTCCCGGATCACGGTTCGCAGAACTTCCCTCTCCCCGACCTCGCTGAACCCGGCGGCATCGAACACCACCCTTAGCGAACCCGCATCGCGGAACCGGAGGCGCCTCGGTGGCGTCTCACCCGACTTCTCCGGGAGCGTGCTGCGGATCACGTTCGCCAACACGGCCGAAAGGGTGTTTCGTTCCTCGACCCCGTGGGTCATGAAACCCGCTTTACCTGCGGGTTTCAGGACTCGCCGAGCTTCACGAAGGGTCTGCACCGCGTCTTCCGAAGACTGGAGTCCAAATCGGCACGTCACCGCATCGAACGTATCGTCGGCGAACGGCAGATCTTCCATCCGCGCGATCTCGAACGCCATGTTGCTCAATTCAAGCTTCGCCGCCCGGCGACGTGTGACTGCGAGCATTTCACCGTGCGCGTCCAGCGCCGTTACGGAGCCTTTGGCTCCGACCTTCAGGGCGATACTGATGGCAGGCTCACCGCTTCCAGATGCTAGATCGAGTACGTTGTCCCCCGACTCAGTACCGGTGATTTCTATGAGAATCTGATTGAGCTCATCGGTGACCGACTCGCCTTCAGGCGCGTGCTTGTCCCATAAGGCGGCACGAGCCGCCCACTCCTCCCGTGACGAAGATGTGCTCATCATGTGACTGTCCTCACGATCCGAAATCTAGCTGAGCGAATTGGGGTCGAACCCCAAGTCCGACCTCAGCGTTCTGGCATTCCTTGTCGTCCGCGACGGTGGGGCGCCGAAGGCAAATGGTCACCCGTTGTCGATCCACCACGCCGCCAGCTGGTGGGCGATGGACGCGGGGAAGGGCAGATGGAAGGTACCGCCTTCTGGCTGTCCCGATTTGATGAGTTCGATCCCCTCCCGCACCTGATCACGCGTAAACCACGCGGCGTCCTCAACTTCCCGTGTGTCCACCTTCAGATCTTCGCTGACGGCTCGGCCGATGCAACCGATCATCAGCGACGACGGAAAGGGCCAGGGCTGGGACGAGTGGTACATCACGTCTCCCACTCGCACGCCCGTCTCTTCGAAAACCTCGCGCCGCACTGCTTCTTCGATCGTCTCTCCGGGATCCATGAATCCCGCCAGCGTTGAGAACATGCCGGGCACCCAGAACGACTGGCGGCCCAGGAGAGCCATATCGTCCTTGACCACCATCATGATCACCACAGGGTCTGTGCGCGGGAAATGTCGCGCACCGCAGGCCTCGTTGGGACAATCGCGCCGGTATCCCCCATCCGACAACTCCGAGGGAGTCCCGCACTGCGCGCAATGTCTGTGTCGTTCATGCCAGCCGATCAGTGTGCGCGCCTGCGCCGCGATAGAGGTTTCGTTCGCGGGTAGCCGGGACGCGAGTCCCCGCACTTCCTCGAACGTGCCCGCGCCCCTCAGGTGTGGACCCGTTTTCGTTGGATCGGCTTCGCCGTCGAGTCCTGTCGCAAATCTGGCGGCTTCCCCGTCAAGACCGAGAAAAATCACCTCATTGGAGCGGGGATCGTCCGTCAAGCCGTCGGTAGTCTGCCAAGCGAGGTTGGTCGCTGTACCCGTCGTGACCAGAACCTTAAGCTGCCAAAGCGGCAGCATCTTGCTGTCAGATCTTGCCAAGAGTTCTTGCAAGGCGGCCGGATCTCGTCGGAGATGTGCTGCACGATTCAGCGGACTCCCCGCGAATATGTGAGGTTCCGCCCGGATCACGAGAACGTGCCCTCTTCGACCCAGGTCTTGATCAGGTGGTGGGCGATGGCATCCGGGGGCGGGATCTCCAGGCTACCGTGCGGCGCCATGTGATTGGGGTCTTCAAAGCAGGCACGAACCTCCTCTCGGGTCAGCCACCGAGCGTCCTGGAGTTCTTCGGGATCAATGTTGATCTCCTCGCTTTCGGCCTCGCCGATGCAACCGATCATCAGCGATGACGGAAAAGGCCAGGGCTGGGAGGAATGATAGGTCACGGGACCGACGGTGATTCCGGTCTCCTCCAAGACCTCACGCCGTACCGCCTCTTCAATCGATTCGCCGGGTTCCACGAAACCGGCCAACGCGGAATACCGCTTGCGCGTCGGAAACCGTTTGCTGCGTCCGAGCAGACAGCGGTCCTCCCGTGCAGCGAGCATGATGACGACGGGATCCGTGCGCGGGAAATGTTGTGTCCTGCAGGTCTCGTTCCGGCAGACCCGCAGATATCCGGCCTCGCTGGGCTTTGTGGGGGAGCCGCAGGCCGCACAGAAACCATGTCGGTCGTGCCAGTCTATGAGAGCCCGCGACTGAGCCAGAATGGCCGCCTCGCCGGCCGGAATGTCGGACGCCAGCCGTCGTGTCTCCACAAAGCGGCCCTGACCCACGAGCACTCCCGCCGCTGTCGGGTCTTCCTCGCCCTTTGTGCCGGCGGCGAAGCGTGGAGCGCCCTCTTCAAGACCGAGAAAGACGAGATTTGCGTCATCTCCCGCAAATGCGGGCAGACCCGCTAGCGGTTGCCAAGCGAGACGAGGCTCGGGTTCCGTCGTCACCAGCGCCTGGAGATTCCAGAAAGGGAGGAAGCGGCTCTGCGGCAATCCGATCAGACGATCGAGCTCCTCGGGCTCGCGCCGGGTGTTCGCGGCGCGATCCAAGGGATTCCCCGCGAACGTGTGCGGCCCGGTGTGCATCATCCAGGGTTGCCAAGGACATTGGATGGGTTAGACAGGGGCCAAATTGGCACAGAGGGTTGTCTGCGACAACCCGACGTACAGGCTCTTGAAGGGGGTGGTCCGCATGCTTGTCTTCCAGTCGTGAAACGCCGATAGTGTGAGTGGGAGGTTGGCTGGTGGACGGGCCACTTCGCCAACCCGGTCAGGTCCGGAAGGAAGCAGCCGTAACGATGTTGGTCCGGGTCGTCTGTCCAATCTCCTGCCTCAGCCCTGCCGACCGGGTGACCCGGATCCGCAACATTGCCGCGCGAGGAACACTGGCCGCCAGGACACCATGACCGATACTTCAGCGTCGTCCCCTTACCGTGTTCTTGCGCGCAAGTATCGGCCTCAGACGTTCACTGACCTCGTCGGCCAGGAGGTCATGGTGCGTACGCTCACCAGCGCGATACGGACCGAGCGGCTGCCGCATGCCTTCGTACTGACGGGTGTTCGCGGAGTCGGCAAGACCTCGACGGCACGCATCATCGCCAAGGCGATGAATTGTACGGGCCGTGGCGATGGGCCGACGGAGGACCCCTGCGGTACGTGCGAGCACTGCGTGGCCATTTCGGAAGACCGGCACGTCGACGTGCTCGAAATGGACGCCGCCAGCCACACGGGTGTTGATGGTATTCGCGACCTCATCGATGGCGTGCGCTATGCACCGGTCTCGGGCAGATACAAGGTCTACATCATCGACGAGGTTCACATGCTGTCGACCAACGCGTTCAATGCGTTGCTGAAGACGCTGGAAGAACCACCGCCGCATGCGATGTTCGTGTTTGCGACGACCGAGGTCCGCCGCATACCCGTAACCGTGTTGTCGCGATGCATGCGTTTCGACCTTCGACGTATCGAGGCCGAATCGCTCGTGGATCACCTTGCCCGGATTTGCGAGCACGAAGTCATCGAGATCGAAAGAGGCGCGCTGGATATCATTGCCCGAGCGGCGGAAGGATCGGTGCGCGACGCCCTGTCGCTTCTCGACCAGGCCGCAACACTGGCGGGTGAGGACGTCTCGGTCGACCGCGTTCGGGACATGCTGGGTCTGGCCGATCGCGTCCAAATGTACGGGCTGTTGGAACAAGTGTTGCATGGCCACGTCGCCGCGGCGCTGGGCACATTCAGTGAACTCGTCGGCGCGGGAGCCGAACCCGACCTCATCGTGGAGGATCTTCTCACGCTGACCCATTGGCTGACTCGGGTAAAGGTGGTTCCGGACTCGCTCAAGGATCCCGCCGTGGCCGAGACAGATCGCACGCGCGGCGAGCGCCTGGCGACCAATCTCTCCATGCCGATACTGACTCGGGCTTGGCAGATATTGCTCAAGGGGTTGAGCGAGGTGAGATCGGCGCCCTCTCCAAGCGAGGCGGCCGAAATGGTCATCGTGCGTCTCGGTTACGCGGCGAGTCTGCCCGTGCCGGCGGAGATCATTCGTCAACTGAGAGAGGCGGACAGCGGCGCGATGGCCACCGAACCGGGCGATACATCCGACACGGTCGTTCGGTCGGTGGCGACGTCTTCGGTTACGGGGGACGCCACGCTTCCCGCCACGGCCGAAAGTGCGGCTGCAATGGCGGTGCCCCCCCTCACTCAGGAATCAGATCCCGTGCTGACCGGGCAGGAGGCTTCGCAGTCAGCTCACGGACGGGCCCTGCCCGATTTCGACTCCGTCATCGCCTTCGTTCGTGAAATGAAGGAGCCGATCCTTGAAACGAATTTGCGGAATAATGTTCATCTCGTCAGTTTTGCGCCCGGCCGGATCGAACTGAGATTGGACGACAAGGCTGAGCGTGATCTGACCAGCCGTCTCGGAACGTTGTTGAGCGAGGGCACGGGGCGCCGTTGGGTGGTTTCGGTTTCGCAGGCCGAGGGCGCTCCGACGTTGAACCAGCAGGCAGTATCGGCGGAACGGGATCGCCGCGCCCAGATCGAGCAACACCCATTAGTACGAAAGGCGTTGGACCCCTTTCCGGGCGCCGAGGTTCGAGAGATCCGGGACGTGACGTTGGTGCCCTCCGCGGACGCCGACGAGATATCCGAGGTCCTCAAGGAAGAGGAAGAATCTTAGGAACTGAGAGGAACTGTCATGCGCAACCTGGGTGACATGATGAAGCAGGCGCAGGAGATGCAGGCCAAGATGGGCGAAGCCCAGGAGCGAATCGGGGCCATGCAGGTCACCGGGGCTTCGGGTGGCGGTATGGTCGAAGTGACGTTGTCCGGCAAAGGGGACATGCGGATGGTTCAAATCGATCCATCCTTGCTCGGACGGGACGACAAGGAGGTGCTTGAGGACCTTATCGTCGCCGCGCATAACGATGCGAAGGCCAAGGCGGAAGAGCTGGTACAGGAAGAGATGGCGAAGGTGACGGGCGCGCTTAAATTACCGCCGGGCTTCAAGCTGCCGTTTTGATGGCATTTGCCCTCCTAGCATGCGCGACGGTCACATCGAACGCCTGATCCAGTTGCTGGCCCGGATTCCCGGTCTGGGTCCGCGCTCCGCACGCCGCGCCGCTTTGCATCTCATCAAGCGGAAGGACACGCTCCTCGAACCGCTCGCCCAGGCCCTGAACACCGTCGCGGGCGCCGTTCATCCCTGCTCGATGTGTGGAAACCTGGATGCTCAGGACCCCTGTCGGGTCTGCGTGGATGCCCGCAGGGATCCGTCTCAGATCTGCGTGGTCGAAGAAGTCGCGGACCTTTGGGCATTGGAACGTGCCGGTGTGTTTCGCGGCCGATATCAGGTGCTGGGTGGTACGCTGTCCGCGCTGGACGGCGTCGGACCGGAGGATCTCAACATTGCCAGCTTGATCACCCGCGCGAGGACACCGGAGGTCAAGGAAATCATCCTCGCCCTCAACGCGACCGTCGACGGTCAGACCACGGCCCATTACATTCATGACTGTCTCGCGGGGTGCGACGTCAAAGTGTCGCAACTCGCCCACGGCGTTCCCGTGGGAGGCGAACTCGACTATCTCGATGATGGAACCATTGGAGCGGCGCTGAAATCCCGCCAGCCGATGTAGATCATCCCGCGTCGCGTTCCCGGGGCGGCAATTGATGGATTTGAGCGTCCGGGCCTTCAACGCCAGCTTCCGAATCGCCGATTTGAAGGTTCTCGATGTTTTCGCCCCGCTTGATCACCTTCTCCGTGGAGATGCGGATCTGGCGCATGTCTTCTCCCGCCTGGTCGAAATGTCGGTGAAGCTTGGAAACCCGATCATCGAGTCGGAGGACATCCTTCAGCAGGGCCTGCACCTCTCTTTGCACGACGCCGGCCTGCTCTCGCATTTGTGCATCCCGAAGGATCGCGCGGACCGTGTTGAGGGTGGCCATCAGCGTGGTCGGTGAGACGATCCACACACGGCGGCGAAATGACTGTTCGAGCGTGCCCGGAAAGTTGGCGTGAAGCTCCGCGTAGACGGCTTCAGCAGGAAGGAACATCAGCGCCGACTCCGCCGTCTCGCCGGGAACGATGTACCGGTCTGCTATGTCGCTGACATGCCTCAGAATGTCCTGCGCGAATGATCGTGTAGCCGCCGTCCGAGCCGTTTCGTTCTCTGCTGATCGTAGGGCGTGATAGCTCTCGAGCGGAAACTTTGCGTCCACGACGATCGGCCCTGGCGGGTTGGGAAGTTTGATCAAACAATCCGCACGCCGATTGTTCGATAATGTGGCCTGGAACTCGTAGGCCGACGGCGGCAGCGCGGACTGCACGAGATCGTGGAGCTGGATCTCTCCGAAGGCACCTCGCGCCTGCTTGTTGGCGAGGATGTCCTGTAGTCCGACGACGTGCCCGCTCAGTTCCGTGATGTTCTTCTGTGCTGCGTCGAGGACATCGAGGTGCTTTTTGAGGTCGCCCAGCGTTTCCGCGGTGCGGATCGCTGACTGTTCCAATCCTTCGCCCAGTCTGCGGGTAACGCCGTCGAGGCGTTCGTCAAGCGTGCGCCGTAGATCCGCTTGGTTCGCCGCCGTACTCTCCGCGATCTGAGCGATACGACCGCTCATCTCCCGTTGAGCGCCGATCAGGAACATGGCGAGGAAAACGGCGCCGACCAGCGGTACGGCGGCCACGACGGCGACGATGACGAGGCTCGTCGCGTCCATCAACGCGTATTCCGGCAATGCATCACTACCACCATACCACGCTTACAGAGTCCGCTGCTGCCGTGATTGGCGGGAGGCGGGGCGTACCTTTCCAACATTGGACAAAAGCGGAGGCAAGAAGTGGTGAAGGGCGCGCCGTTCCTGCAAAAATCCATCCTGCGACGGCAAGATCACCCGTCCAAGTCGCAGCCCAGAAAAGTGCGGCGGCGGTTTATCGCCGCCTGCAGAACGGAGAACGATCCGGCCGCTGGGTCGATCACAAAATCTCCTTCGTTAGACACGGCGGCCATCAACTCGCCTTGCAGATCAACTGGCTTACTATGCGGATGGTCTGTCTTCGCCACCTTCTCACGCCATACGTCAGCGATGTTGTGGATCTTCCATACGCCCTTGGCTTTGTGCGGTCGCTTCTGCAAAACGGCGCAGTATTCCGCCGTCCGGCGAGTGCGATACCCCATTCCCATCTTGCCCTTGTCCCAGGTTACGAGGTCAACGATGTCGAGTGCCGTTCCGTCCAGCCAAACCTTGAACCCTTCGCATAGATGGAACTTGTCGACCCAGAGAAACAGGTGGCCGGACGGCACCAGCACGCGGCCGATGTCGAGGATGAACGTCGCGATTGTCGCCTCGGACATTTGCTGGAGCGCACAACGCCGTTGTCCGCGATCCACACCCTCATTGCCATAGGATAGTTTGTCGAGAACTCCGCGGTACTGAGGGTCGAAGAACGCCACGGGCACGGCGTTATCGGGCAGAAGGGATAAGAACTCGAGCCCGTCCATGACAAGCCGCGTGTTTGGTTTCAACTGTGGCGGCAGGGGAAATGGCGGTGCCTCAATAGTGCGCTGGTCCGAGAATACACTGGCCGTCGATGTGTCGAATGTCGTGTCGGTGGGGAGAACGAGCTGCGTTGCTTCCTTGGGCATTGCTCTGTCTTAATCCTGTCGGACGGAGGTCTGTGAGAAGAGGTATGAATGGATCGAGGCTGGCGCGTGTCATGACTTTAGTCCGACCAAGTGCCATCCCCAGTGACGCCATATTATATCCAACCTTGGACTTCAGGAGGGGAATCCACATGGTCAATCGATTCTCGTCGAAAGAGCGTTTGCCTCTTTCGCCGGAGATGCGACCTGGGGTAAGGAAGTCGCTACCAAGCGCCGGATACGAAGATTCATGGCCATATTGCCCATCATCACAGCGCCTAACGCGAAGCTGAAAGTAACCTCCGAGAAGGTCAAGAGCGTCGACGACGGGGTCCGCCAGTTGCTCGACGACATGTTGGAGACCATGTATGCGGCTCCGGGCATCGGATTGGCCGCCATCCAGGTGGGGATCCCTAGGCGCGCGATCGTCATAGACTTGGGCCGGGAGACGCAGCCGGAAGGACCTCTCTTTCTCGTCAATCCTGAAATCGTGTGGTCGTCGGAAGAATTCTTGGAGCGAGAGGAAGGCTGCCTGTCCCTGCCGGATCAGTACGCGGACGTCGTTCGCCCTTCGGAAGTGAGGGTCAGTTATGTCGACTACGACAACGTGCGGCGTGAAATTCATGCCTGTGAGATACTTTCGACGTGCATCCAACACGAGATGGACCATCTCGAAGGCATTCTGTTCGTGGATCACCTCTCCGCCGTAAAGCGGAACATGATTGTTCGCAAGCTCGCGAAGGCACGCAAACAAGCGCAATACGCCACGGCCTGAAATGGCGCTTCGGCTGATATTCATGGGCACGCCGGATTTCGCGGTGCCGTCTCTGTCAGCGTTGATCGATGCTGGTCACGACGTGGCGCAGGTGTACACCCGGCCTCCGCGGCAGACCGGTCGAGGAAAGCACGCCCGACCCACACCAGTGCACGAGTCCGCGACCCGGCTCGGCATCGCGGTTCGAACCCCCGAGACCTTGCGTGCGGAGGAAGAGCACCGCTTCTTGACGTCGCTCAACCCCGACGCCATCACCGTCGTTGCTTACGGAGTTCTTCTGCCAAGGCCCGTGCTCGGTATCCCGCAGCTCGGCTGCCTCAACGTGCATGCGTCTCTCCTGCCGCGCTGGCGCGGGTCTGCGCCTATCCAGCGTGCGCTGATGGCCGGCGACACCGAGTCGGGGGTCAGCATCATGTTGATGGACGAGGGGCTGGATACGGGTCCGGTGTATCTCCAGCGTCGCATCCCTGTTTCACCCGAAGAAACTGCGGGCTCCTTGCACGACCGTTTGGCCCAATTGGGTGCCGAATCGATCGTCGAATCCCTTTCCAAGTTGCCGGAGGGGACCCTCAAACCGACGGTTCAGTCTGAAGAGGATGCGACGTACGCGCGGAAAATAGAGCGTTCGGAAAGGGAGATCGACTGGCAGCGTTCCGCGGACGAGATCGATTGCCAGATCAGGGCACTAGCTCCGGCGCCCGGTGCCTGGTTTCGCCACGATGGAGAGCGTATCAAGGTGTTCGCATGTACGAAGATGAACGAGTCTTCGGGCATGCCGGGCGAAATCCTGGATGACTTACTCACCGTTGCCTGTGGCGACGGCGCGCTCCGCCTCGATCGGATTCAGCGCGAAAGCCGTAGGGCGATGGACGCCCAGGCATTCTTGCGCGGACAGTCACTGCCGACGGGCATCCGGCTAAGCTGAGAGCATGCCCCGCTATAAGTTGACTGTCGAATACGACGGGACACCCTTTCACGGCTGGCAGCGCCAAGCCAACGGCCTCTCCGTACAGGAATGCCTGGAACGGGCGATCAAACGATTCTGCGGTGACAAAGTCACATTGCACGCGGCGGGCCGGACTGATGCTGGTGTGCACGCCCTGGGGCAGATAGTTCACGTAGACCTGTCACGCGATCACCCAGCCCACAGGGTACAGAACGCCATCAACTTCCATCTCCAGCCGGCTCCCATCGTGGTGCTCGGTGTCGATGAGGTGGATAAGCGGTTCCACGCACGCTTTTCGGCAACAGCCCGCCACTATCGCTATCGCATATTGAATCGCACGGCACGTCCGACGATCGCGCGAGACCGGATCTGGCACGTCCCCGTCGCGCTCGACGCGGCCGCCATGCACGAGGCTGCCCAAGTGCTTGTCGGCCGACACGATTTCACGACTTTCCGGGCAGCGCAGTGCCAGTCGACGTCACCCGTCAAGACCCTCGACTTCCTGCGGGTCGACCGGCGCGGCGAGGAGATCGAAGTGAACGTGTCCGCGCGGTCGTTCCTACACCACCAGGTCCGAGCGATGACGGGCACCCTGAAGCTCGTGGGAGAAGGCAAGTGGCGTATCGCCGACGTTGCCGGAGCTCTGGCGGCGCGAGACCGCTCACACGCCGGAGCTACGGCGCCGGCACGGGGCCTCTACTTCGTCAGGGTCGATTATGACTGACGACCCAATCGTCTGGCGGAGCTAAAGGAGCCGCTCGACTCCGAGCGTGACGACCAGTCCCAGCGAAAGGTCGAGCGCCACGACGATCATCGCCAGTAGCGAGGCTGCTTGCAGGGCGGTGCGCGCGATGAACCACTGATAGAGGAGCAGGGCACCGGTAACCAGCAGGCCGAGCAAGGTACTTACCATTGCCGGTAGCATCCCGGCCGCATCGACAATGACGACCGGCAGGATCGCACCGACCTGCACGACCGCAGACCAGTTGTAGACGATGATGTAGGTGATGTAGTGGCCGCCCAGGGATAACGCCCAGCATACCGGGACCATGACGATTGGAAACACGGCCCATCCGAGGGCGTAGGTCACGGACTCGACGAGCCAGTAGCTTTCGACGGTCGGGCTTTGCGGATCGAACCGCAGTGCTACGATGAGTGCGAACGGCGGGGCGACCACGAGGGCCGCCGTGAACGAGCGCCAAAATCCGGGTACCGACACCGAGAACCAACGCAAGGCTGAGGCGTCGAGCAGCGCGAGACGATAGGCGCCGAAGACCGAATTGAGAATTTCCTGGCCCGTTGGCATGTGGCTACCGCCTCAGGCGGCGAAGAAGTCGTCGAGGATCGCGTTGTAGACTTTGGTGAGTTTCGTCAGGTCGGAGATCGCGATGCGCTCGTCCACTTTATGCATCGTGCGTCCGACGAGACCGAATTCCGCGATCTCCGCATGGTCCTTGATGAATCGGGCGTCGGAAGTTCCACCGCTCGTGCCGAGTTCGGGCCTTACGCCGAGTACGCGCTCGACGGCGGTCGCGACGGTCGTGGAGAACATGCCCGGCTTGGTCAGGAATGCCTCGCCGCTGACCGAGACCTCCAGCGTGTAAGCCCCGCCCACCTTGTCGAACTGTTCCCGCAGCCACGCTTCGAGTGATGCGCCGGTATGCGCATCGTTGAACCGTATGTTGAAAGTCGCGCAAGCGCTTGCGGGAATGACGTTGGTTGCGAGATTCCCGACGTCCACGGACGTCACGGCGATCGTCGATGGTTGAAAATGCTCGCTACCCTCGTCGAGGGCCGTCTCGGTGAGTACCCGAAGCATGGCGACCAGCCGCGGTATGGGGTTGTCCGCAAGGTGGGGATAGGCGGCGTGTCCCTGGACACCCTCGACGCCCAGTCGACCGACCATCGATCCTCGCCGCCCGATCTTGATCATGTCGCCAATGTTCTCGGGATTGGTGGGTTCGCCCACGAGGCAGACGTCGATGCACTCGCCGTTCTCAGCCATCCACTGGAGCACCTTCCTAGTGCCGTTGATGGCGGGACCCTCCTCATCCCCGGTTATCAGCATGCAGATCGAACCTTGCCAGTCGCGCGCACCGCCCCTCAGGAACCGAGCCACTGCGGAGACGAAGCAAGCGATGGCGCCTTTCATGTCGGCGGCCCCGCGACCATACAGGACACCGTCACGGATTTCGCCGGAGAACGGATCGGACTGCCACTGGCCCGCGTCGCCGACCGGAACGACATCCGTGTGCCCGGCAAAGCAAAAGGTTGGGGCGCCGTTGCCAAGCCGGGCGTAAAGGTTGTCGACCTCGGCTGCGCCGGGCTCGGAAAACGGCAGACGCCAGCACTTGAATCCCAAGCCTTCCAGTTCCTCCTGCAGGACATCCAGGGCGCCTTCGTCCGCAGGCGTCACGCTCGGACATCGGATCATACGGGCGGCGAGCTCCGTCGCGTCAACGTCGAGGGGGAGGGGCATAAGTCTGCTCTTCCCGGCCGGCGAACCGCGATCAATCGCGCAGGAGTTCGTTGATCGACGTCTTCTCGCGCGTTCCGGCGTCGACGCGTTTGACGATCACGGCGCAATAGAGCGAGGGACCCTGCGATCCATCGGCGAGGCTCCGGCCAGGCATGGAGCCCGGCACGACGACGGAATAGGACGGGACCCTGCCGTAGACCACCTCACCGCTGTCCCGATCCACGATCCGAGTCGAGGCACCGATATAGACACCCATCGACAAGACGGTCCCTTCTTCGACGATCACACCTTCGGCGACCTCCGAACGGGCCCCGATGAAGCAATTGTCCTCGATGATTACAGGGTTGGCCTGTAACGGTTCCAATACGCCACCGATACCGGCGCCCCCTGAGATATGACAGTTCTTGCCAACCTGGGCGCAACTGCCGACGGTTGCCCAAGTGTCCACCATCGTCCCCGAGTCGACATAGGCGCCGAGATTGACGAAACAGGGCATAAGGATCACACCGGGGGCGATGTACGCCGATCTCCGAACCACGCAATTTGGGACGGCACGAAAACCGGCATCGCGAAACCGAGCTTCATCCCAATTAGCGAACTTCGAGGAGACCTTGTCGAACCAAGGGGTGTTCTCGCCCGGTCCGCCGGCGATCGGCGCCATGTCATAGAGACGGAACGACAACAAGACAGCCATCTTCAGCCATTGGTTGACGATCCACCCGTGGCCCGACTTCTCGGCAACGCGCAGGGTGCCGGAATCGAGGTCGTCCAAGGCCGTGTCGATGGCCTCGCGAATCGGTCCCGAAGTCTCGGGCGAAATCGAATTCCGATCCTCGTAGGCCGCTTCGATCGTTTCCTGCAGATCGGATGTCGCCATCACCATTCCCTTTTCCCGAGTCCCGAGCGAGGCCCGAACATAGTTGGGGGATGTCCTCTGTCAACCGAGCTCGAAGCGTAGGTTATGCGGGCACGGCGACGTCGAGCCAGTGGGCGAGGTGCTCCGCCACGTAGTGAATGTACTCATCATCGTCGTTGGGCTGTGCCCATCCGTGGTGCCCCGGGATCCACACCGTGGTCATGCCGATATCCGCTGCCGGCTTGAGGTTGCGCGGAATGTCGTCGAAGAACACCGATTTGGTCGGGTCGACCGCGTGTCGCTCCAGCAACCGATCATAAGTCTCGGCGTGCGGCTTTGGGGTGTAGTCGGCGGCAACGACGTCGAAGATCTCTTCGAAATGATGGTCGACACCCAGCCGCCGGGTCACACGCTCCGCGTGCGCCGACGTCGCACTTGTGAAGATCAGCTTACGGCCCGGGAGCCGCGACAGAACCTCGTTCAACAGAGGATCCGGATCAACGGGCGAGAGATCGATGTCATGCACATATTCCAGGTAGCCATCGGGTTCCATGTCGTGAAGGAACATCATGCCGCGCAGGGTGCTGCCGTGGCTGTGATAGAACGCCTTCTGTCGATGGCGTGCGGTTTCGACGTCGGTCTGAAAGTACGAGGCCACGTACTCACCGATCTTCCGGTCGACCTGATCGAAAAGTCTGCAGCGTGCGGGATAGAGCGTGTTGTCGAGATCGAAGATCCAGGTTCTGACGTGCCGCAGTTCCCGCGGCTCGGCGAATCTGGACTGTCCGTGGGAAGGAGCCGTTGGACTACATGCCATCGATTTTGGTACCGATCCCCTGCTCCGTGAAGATTTCGAGCAAGAGCGTATGGGGGATCCGGCCATCCAGGACGTGAGCGGCGCCGCACCCCGACTTGATTGCGGTCAGGCAGGTCTCAACCTTGGGGATCATGCCGCCGGACACTGTTTTGCCTGAGATGAGGCGCTTGGCCTGAGCAGGCGTCAACTCGCTGATCAGATCGCCCCGTTTGTTCAGAACGCCCGGGACGTCCGTCAACATGATCAACTTGCTTGCGCTGAGGGCGCCCGCGATGGCGCCGGCCGCCGTATCGGCATTGATGTTGAAGGTCTCACCTGTCCGCCCCGCTGCGATGGGGGCGATGACGGGGATGACGGAGCTGGCTGCCAGAGACTCGAGCACGGCACCGTTGACCTCGGTGGGTTCTCCCACGAATCCCAGATCGAGAACGCGCTCGATGTTCGAATCGGGGTCCCGTTTCCTCCGCCTCAGCCGCTTGGCCGTTATGAGCCGACCGTCTTTTCCAGACAGTCCCACCGCCGTGCCGCCGGCTTCATTGATCGCAGCGACGATCTGCTTGTTGATAGATCCCGACAGAACCATTTCGACGATCTCGACGGTCGCGCCGTCGGTGACGCGCAGGCCGTCGACAAACGAGCTCTTGATCTTGAGGCGGTCGAGCATCGCGCCAATCTGCGGCCCGCCCCCATGGACCACGACGGGGTTGATGCCGACCTGCTTGAGCAAAACGATGTCCGACGCGAACGCACTCCGAAGCGCGTTGTCGCCCATGGCTGCGCCGCCGTACTTGATGACGAAGGTCTGACGAGCAAAGCGGTGCATGTAAGGAAGCGCTTCGGTCAGCGTCCGAGCAGTGTCGAGGTCATATGCTGGCTTGTCTTTGCGCGTTCGGCTCATGAGCCGCGGGTTATAGAGCAATCAAGGACCATCCACCAGCGCCGCGATCGCGGATCGGAGTTCCGGCAAGCCTTCGCTGTCGGAGGCGCTGGTAAACAGGAGGCTTGGGTGGGCCGCCGCATGCCCCGACAGTTGCGACAGGGTAGCCGTCCGAACCTTGGGCCGCGCCGGAGGTTTGAGCTTGTCCGACTTGGTCATCACGACCTGGTAGGATACGGCGGCGGAGTCGAGCAGCTCCATCACGGGATCGTCCGCGGGTTTCAGGCCGTGGCGGGCGTCAATGAGCAGGATGGTTCGGAGAAGTGTTTGCCGGCCGGTGAGGTATGCATTGACGAGCTTGTTCCAGGTCCGAGCCTCACTCCTCGGCGCTTTGGCGTAGCCGTATCCCGGTAGATCGACGAGCATCACCCGCTCATGGAGTATGAAAAAGTTGATCTGACGTGTCCGACCGGGCGCCGAGGACGCGCGGGCGAGAGCCTTTCGGTTGGTCAGGCCGTTGATGAGGCTCGATTTTCCCACGTTGGATCGCCCGGCGAAGGCGATTTCGGGCAGACCCGATTCGGGCAACTGACTGAGCTCGACGACGCCAGTGACGAACTCACAAGGTCCCGCGAACAGCAGTCGACCGCGCTCCAACGCGTCCGCGTCGCGCCAAGCTTCCTCCGGCGGAAGTTCCACCGCCGACGTCATGGCGCTACGTGGGTTTTGCGGGTTGTGTCGGTTGCTTGGTAATTCCTGCACGCTTGTAGATCATCCATTGCTGCGCCATCGACAGCACATTGTTCCACGTCCAGTAGATGACGAGGCCCGCAGGGAACTGGGCCAAGACAAACGTGAACACGATCGGAAGGGCGAGGAAGATCTTCGCCTGTATGGGATCGACCGGCTGCGGATTGATCTTCTGTTGCAGGAACATGGAGACGCCCATGAGGAGCGGCCAGATTCCGATTTGCAGGAACAGGGGCGGATCCCAGGGAATGAGGCCGAACAGATTGAACATGGTTGTGGGGTCGGCCGCGGACAGGTCCTGAATCCAGCCATAGAAGGGTGCGTGACGCATCTCGATAGTGACGAACAGGACCTTGTACAGGGCGAAAAATACAGGAATCTGCATGGCGATCGGCAGACATCCCGCCATCGGATTGACCTTCTCCCGGCGGTACAGATCCATCATTGCCTGGTGAAGTTTTTGGCGATCGTCAGCGTACTGTTCCCGCATCTTTGTCATCTCGGGCTGCAACTTGCGCATGGCGTGCATCGCCCGGAATGACTTGTTCGCCAGCGGGTAGAACAGAATGCGAATGATGACGGTGAATGCCAGAATGGCCAGGCCGAAGTTCTCCAACCCCCGGTTGAGGTAGTCGAGGACGAAAAAGATCGGCTTGGTCAGGAAGTAGAACCAGCCGAAGTCCACCGCGAGATCGAACCGCGGAATGCCTTGGGTTTCCGTGTACGTATCCAGCAGGTGCACCTCTTTGGCACCCGCGAAGAGCTGACTTGAAACCTCGATCGCGCCCCCGGCCGGAATCACTCGAGGTCCGCCGAGAAAATCAACTTGGTACTGGTCGGTACCATCCACCACCGTGTGATTGAAGCTAGTGTGGATCGATTCGGACTGGTCGGGAACGAGCGCGGTAAGCCAATACTTATCCGTGATTCCGAGCCAACCGCCCGTGCTCTGAACCGTCTGCCGGCCGTCGTCCTGCAGATCGTCGTAATCGATCTCTTCAAGATCGTCGTTGAGGACCCCGATGGGGCCTTCGTGAAGGATGAAGAATCCGAGGGTTTCCGGCGGGTTCGCGCGCGAGACCAGACCGTAAGGGTGCAGCGTGACGGGTGCGGTACCGTTGTTCGAGACGCGCTGCGAAATTGAAATCAGATAGTTCTCGTCCACGAATATGGTTCGCTGAAACAGCAGGCCCCCACCATTGTCCCACTCGAGCGTGATCGGCGCCCCCGGCACCAGAACGTCGCCATTGGCTTGCCAGGGCGTGGTTGTATTTGGCACGGGCGCGTTCGTCCCCGCCCCGACGGCCCAGCCGAATTCCACATAGTATGAGTTGGGCGTGCCGGCAGGTGATAGCAGCACGATGTTCTCGCTGTCCGGCTCGATCGTCTTGCGGTAGTCGGAGAGCAGGAGATTGTCGATGCGCGCGCCTTCCAGCCGGATGGAACCCTTGATGCGGCTCGCATCTATACTCACACGCGGCGAATCGTCGGTGGCCGAAAACGCCTGACGCGTCATCGGTGCGGTGGCAGACGTTCCGGGCGCCGTGGGTGCGGTTGGCGCCGACCCGGATGAGACGGCCGGTGGTGCCTGAGGTGCCGGCGACTGCCTTTCCGGTGACGGCTGCTCCGCACTCGGTGGCGGCGCGAGGTCATCAACCGCGGGACGCCGGTACATCATGTCCCACAACATCAGAATGACGACGGACAGCACGACCGCCAGGATGAGATTTTTTTGATCCGACATCTAAGGCTGGCCGATCTTGCTCAGCACTGAGGCATCGGAGGGGGTGACTCGGGAACCGGGTCGTATCCGGTATCTCCCCATGGGCGGCACCGCAAAATTCTCCGCACCGCCAAGTATCCGCCACGCAGGGCTCCGAATCGAATCAGTGCTTCCAGGGCGTACTCGGAACAGCTAGGTGCGAATCGGCAACTCGGGATGATGAATGGCGAAACCCCCCAACGGTAGGCGCGGACCAGTCCGACCAGGATCAGCAGCAGCGGATTGAATGCCGAGCCCCGCATCCGCGCCGACCTAGTCCGGGTCCCTCATGACGGGGCCATCCGCGTGCAGTCGAAACAATGCAGACTTCAAATCGGCCACGAGGTCGCCATAGGGCCGCGACACCGTATTCCGGCGACCGATCAGCACATAGTCGTAACCGGGCCTGCCATGCCCCGCGAGCACCTCTTGGACGATGGCTCTGAGGCGTCGTTTGGTTCTGTTTCTGACCACGGCCTTTCCCACTTTTCGGGTTACGGTGAATCCGACGCGCAGCGCCGGGGTCTCCTGCTTGGTGGCTGTGCCCGCTGGCGTGCGATCGGCCTGCAATACGAAGCCAAGCGTCACCTTCTTACGCCCCCTTCCCGCAATTCTAAGGAAATCCGCCCGTCGTTTCAGCCGTATGAAGCCGGCTGCCATTGACTCTAGGCAGAC
>JAGWAU010000120.1:0-2043 GCA_021296255.1 Alphaproteobacteria bacterium
TGAACTGCTGCGGTGGCTGAAGGAGACCCAGTGTAGCAACGAACGCGCCAGTCGCTCTCACGCCCAGCGCCGCGCCGCTTTGTACGCATCTCGGACTGTCCCACCTTGAACTGTCGTTGTAATACTATCTGGCCCAATTTCAATGGTCGGTCGTGCTGCGGTCGCTCAGCTCTATATAGGCGTCATAAAGGGATTGCAAGAACTGTTGCGGATTGGAACGGGGTGGGCGTATTCTGCAGCCTCGCCAGGTCCGCCACTATTTTCGTCGGCCTGATGGATGAGCTTTGGCGCCGGTCAATCCGCACCGCTCGCTCCCCTGGCAGGACCAGGAGGACCGAAGGGTGAGAAATCAACCTGCCGTCCCTTTCAAATACCTGGAGCCCTTGCTTCTCCGCTTCTTTCTGCAACTCGCCTGCATGTTGGCCTTGCAAGTACGCCAGTTCTTCCTCGACTCCAGCGTATCGGCCGTCGTCAGCAAGGCGGTGTCAGTAAGATGTGAGCGGTCGGTGAGGTCGCGGTCTTTCCGCGCCATAGATTGCCCTTATTCGCGACCTCAAAATGTTGGCGTCGTGGCCAGTCTATTGACTGGAAGGAGTGGGGCCGTTCGAGTAGGAATGGGCGAGCGCGGCTTCCCTGGGAGCATGGCCTTTGAGGTAGAAGCTGATGCGGGGCTTTCCTGTCAGGGCGTCCTCGCTCACCAAAGCGCCCACGCCAAAGACTTCCGAGATAATTTCTGGTTGCAGGGCTTCCGACGGCTTCCCCGAGGCCACTATCCGGCCGCTGTCAATCACATAGATGAAGTCACAATAATCTGCGGCAATGTTCAGGTCGTGCAGGGCGGCCAGCGTGGTCAGCCCCATGTCCCGAACCAACTCCATGATCTCCAGTTGATAACGGATGTCCAGGTGGTTGGTGGGTTCGTCCAGAACGAGGAAGCTGGCCTGCTGTGCCAGCGTCCTGGCGATAATGACCCTCTGCTTTTCGCCCCCGGAAAGGGTGTTAAAGTTCCTGTGGGAAAAACCGGCGAGCCCGACGCGGGCGAGGGCGCTCCTTATGATGCTCCGGTCCTCTGGTGTGTCCCGGTCAAACATTCCCTTGTGGGGATTCCGCCCCATGGAGACAATTTCGCCCACGGTGAACTGGAAATCCGAGGGGTATTCCTGCAAGGCAACCGCGACCCGGCGGGCGGTTCCCCGGCTGCCGATGCGGGTCAGGTCGTCCCCGTCAAGGGTGATACTCCCCGAATCCGGTCTCAGTGCGCGGTAAATGCAGCGCAGAAGAGTGGACTTGCCGCTGCCGTTGGGTCCGATCAGGCCGGTAATGGAACCGGATTCCACCGCCAGTGAAACATCCCTCAGGATGGGCTTTCCAGCGACACTCCAGCTGACATTGTCAGCCTGTAGACGCATCAGATCTGTCCTCCATAGGCCTGGCGACGCAAACGCAAAAGCCACAAGAAGAAGGGTCCGCCGACCAGGGCAGTGATTATACTGACCGGAATTTCCTGAGGCTGAACAATGGTCCGAGCGACGACGTCCACCCAGATGAGGAAAATAGCCCCAGCAAGGGCGCTGGCGGGAAGTACCAACCGGTGATCAGCGCCTGAAACCAGCCGTACGATATGGGGCACCATCAACCCAACGAAGCCGATGGCGCCGGACACCGCCACCATGACGCCGGTGAGCAGGGCAGTCAGAAGCTGGCGGCGAAGGGCCTGGGTGTTCACCCCGAGAGTGATGGCCGTCTCTTCGCCCGCTAGAAGCGCGTTCATGGCTCGGTAATTCAGTACCAGAAAAGTAATGCCCACCAACAGCGCCGCCGCCGGTAAGCCGAGATAACTCCACTCAGCTCCGGATAGGGTACCCAGCATCCAGAAGAGCACCCCCCTTACGGCCCTTTCGTCGCCCATGAAAAGGATCAAGCTGGTGATGGCCGAAAGGACATAAGCCGTGGCGACTCCGGCGAGTATCAGCCGGGTGGGTGAGACCCGCCCTCCGGTCTGGGCCATGGCAAAGACGATGGCAAAGGAACCGACCGCGCCAG
>JAGWAU010000120.1:2247-3423 GCA_021296255.1 Alphaproteobacteria bacterium
CCGGCGGTCCAGTCCCCGGGCGACAGGCCAAAGACGTGGGAGACGATGATGTGCCAGACCGTTACGGGCGAAATGTAGACCGGGCCGATGGTGATGGCGAAAGTAACCGAGACCAACGCCCCAAGGCCCAGCGCTCCCAGGACCACGCCCAGGCCCATGCGCCGGGTCTCTTCGGGAGACCTGGAGGCATGGGGGGTTGGGGAGGTCGTTGAATCCGGGTCCTCCCCATTGCTGGGAGGCAGGCCGACTGGCTCGGAAACGCGGTGTCTCAGCGTTCCCATCTCGTCCGCATAAGCATCAGGGTCATTTCCTACTGCCCGACTGCTGCGGCAAGCTCAGCGATGGCCGTGGCGTTCCTGATGCCCGGTACGAGAGAACTGAACTGGAGCACCACGAATCGCTGTTCCTTTACGGCGGTGATGTCGGCAAGGGCGGGGTCGCCCAAGAGGAGATCAATCTTTTCTTGAGAGGTGGACCAGTCGGCCTCGGTGAGCACGATCAGCTCGGGGTCCCGGTCGATTACCGCCTCCCAACTGACGGTCTTCCAACGGCCATCCACGTCATCGAAGATATTCTTGCCCCCCGCGGCCTCGATCATGCTGGTGAACATGGAGCAACAGGTAGCAGTGAAGGGGGCATCGTCGCCGGAGTCGAACATGAAAACCCGCAACGCATCGCCTGGGGTGTAGTTCTGGCGTGCAGCGGCGGCCACCTCCCCGGACATGGCGTTGACCAGGGCGTCGGCCCGGCCGGGGACGCCGAATATGTCGCCGATGGCGCGTATGTCGGCGTAAACATCCTCGAGGGTGTCGGGGGAACCAATGTTGCAGATGGCACTGGCCAAGTAGGTCCCGATTCCCAGACTGTTCAGCTCTTCCTGGGAACCTGCGACGTCGTCTCCGAAGGCGCTGCGAAAGCCGCCGTAAATGAAGTCGGGATCCTGGGCCAGTATGACTTCCCGTGAAGGATATTCCTCGGCCAGCACCGGGATGGACTGGTATGCTGACTGGTATTGGGGCAGTATTTCGTCGTCGATGTAGGCGGTGCCTACCATGTGATCCTCGAGTTCGAGGGCCAGCATTACTTCTGTTACGTGCTGGTTGAGCGCGATGGCCCGGGAGGGCGGCTCGGTGTAGACGTAGCTTGCCGTGCCGGTTTGGACCTCGCCCTCCTCAT
>JAGWAU010000033.1 GCA_021296255.1 Alphaproteobacteria bacterium
TTCGACGACCCGACGTCCGTGCCGGGCGCCCCCGGCCGGGTCAGCATCGAGGTGCGGGCCTTCGCGTTCTTCGGCCCGAACTAGACGCACGTTCCGGTATCGCCCGTTCGTGGACTCCGCCCATCGCACTCGATTTAATGGCGCCCAAGGCACGGCACGTACGTGCGCAGGCTTCTTGAACGCTTGGAGGATCAGGCATGCATAAAGGTGTTTTCTTCTTTCCCACCGACTACGCGATCGAAGTCCCGGAACTCGCCCAGGAGCTCGAGAATCGCGGCTTCGAGTCCTTGTTCCTCTGTGAACATACGCACATTCCGACCAGCCGCAGATCGCCCTTTCCGGGCGGTGGCGAGCTGCCCCGGCATTACATCCACACGCACGACCCCTTCGTGGCGCTCTCCTTCGCGGCGTCCGTCACCAAGAACTTGAAGCTCGGCACGGGCATCTGCCTCGTCATCCAGCGTGATCCCATCGTCACCGCCAACACCATCGCCAGCCTCGACATGCTGTCCGGCGGCCGGTTCATCTTCGGGGCCGGCGGCGGCTGGAACCTCGAGGAGATGGAGAATCACGGCACCGATCCCAAGACACGGTTCAAACTGTTGCGTGAGCGCCTGCTCGCCATGAAGGCCATGTGGACCGAGGAAGAAGCCTCGTTCCGCGGCGACTATGTCAACATCGAGCCGTCATGGTGCTATCCCAAGCCCGTGCAGAGGCCGCATCCGCCGATCATCCTCGGCGGCGAGACGGTGCACACGCTTCGCCGTGTCGTGGAGTTCTGCGACGGCTGGCTGCCGCGGGCCGCCCCTGCCGGCGCCCCCGAGGAGACGATGGCCAAGCTGAAGGCCGTGGCCGACGAAGCCGGCCGTGACATGTCGACCCTCTCCGTCACGGTATTCCGCCCCCAGCCCGCCAGGGAGACGGTCGATGCCTACGAAGCGGCGGGCGCGACCCGCGTCTTGCTGGAGATGCCGTCCGTCGCGCGCGACGATGCGCTGAAGAAGCTCGACGAGTACGCGCCCCTGCTGAACTAGACGAGAATCACCGACCCGATTCGGGGTGCGGTGGGACCTGAGGTCCGACCCCGATGAACCGCACCCCGGAGAAGACGGACGTCATCCGTCGAACCGTTCGAATTCCTCGTCGTAGTCCCCGTGCCAACGGGAGAGCGGCGGCCGGTTGTGCGCGAGGTCTCCAGCCCCCCATAGAATCCGCTTGCGGTCCATTTCGGGCGTTACGTCGTCGTCTGGGCAGATGATGTAGAAATCGCCGCGCTCGATCGCGGGAATCATCACGTCCACCACCCGATCCGCCGACCACTGGCCCTTCTGGTATTGGAAGCCGCCGCGGGTCGTCCAGCCGGGCACCAGCATGTGGGCCGTCACCTGGCATCCCTCGACGTTGCGGAGTTCGTGCTGCAACAGCTCGGTGTAGGCCTTTACTCCGGCCTTGGTGACGTTGTAGGGCGTGTTGCCGGGTGGCAGCGTGATGCCTTGCTTGGAACTCGTATTGACGACAACGCATGGCGTGTTCTGCGCGATCATGGCCGGCACGAACGCCTGGGTTCCGTTGACGACGCCCCAGAGGTTCACGCTCAT
The DNA here is from genome assembly GCA_021296255.1 of Alphaproteobacteria bacterium. Classification (GTDB taxonomy): domain Bacteria; phylum Pseudomonadota; class Alphaproteobacteria; order UBA2966; family UBA2966; genus UBA2966. The sequence continues at coordinate 1,599 of JAGWAU010000033.1, forward strand.
CGACTCGACCCATTCCCCGTATCCGTCGAGAGCCCCGGCGCGCGCGCGGGTCGCCGCATTGTTCATCAGCACCGCGACTTCGCCGAAGCGGTCGTAGGCGGCCTCCTTCAACGCCAGGATGTCCTCGCGGCGGCCGACATCCGTCCTGACCGTCGCCACGTCGCCGGCGCCGCCCTTGGCGACCTCCGCAACATCCTTGGCGGCGGCCGCCAGCGCGTCCTCGTCGACGTCCGCCATACAGACCTTCATGCCGAACGCGGCATAGCGCTTGACGGAAGCGAGGCCGATGCCGTTCGCCGCACCGGTTACGACGGCCACGCGGCCGGACGCCATGGCAGGATGAGTCATGCCGGAATCTCCTTCAGTCGTGGTGTATTGAACCGAAGGGTAGGCGGGCGATTCCCTGCCTGCAAGGCACATCGACGCCATAAGGTTGGATATTGTCGCCGGCCCCATGGTTGCGGGACGATCCGCCGCGACACCGAACGCCCGACAGGGGTGAACGGCAAATACGCGAAGTCATCGTGTTGCGCCGGTCGCTCCCACTGCCGCTTCCATGGGCCGATCCACGCGGCACTCAGCGGTCCGGCCCGCCCTGCCGGCCCGACGTCACGCCCGGTCCGCCGCGGTCAGTCGACCGGTTCGGCGTAAGTGATGATGCCGATCACGCCGCCCGTCGGATCCTGTATGACCGCCATGCGCCCGACGCTGGGGATGTCGACCGGGGCGACGATCACCGCGCCGCCGGCGCCCTCAACCCGTGCCGCCCGCGCATCGACGTCGTCGACCGTCACGTAGGCGGTCCACGCGGTCGGCGCGCCCGACGCCTCCGGCGGCTTGCCCATGATGCCAGCGACCGGGCGTTGGCCCGTCTTGAGCACCGTGTACGGACCCTTCCCGATATCCACCACCTCCGTCGTCCACCCAATGACGTCCGTGTAGAACGCACGCGCCTTCTCCGGCTCGTCGGTCATCAGGTCGCACCACCCGAAGTCGCCGTGCGTCTTCATGCGTTCGTCCATCTCGGTCCCCCCTTGCGGCCGCAATCGATTCGGGCCGCGATACGGTAGCGTGGAGAACTCCGCCGCCGCAAGAACCGCCGACAAACCGCGACACCGAGTGCCAAATCAGGTGCGAGAAGGAGAATTTGCCTGTCAGGCGCTGAGGGAAAAAGGCTACGACGCCCTCCGCCCGTGGACCTCCCATCGACGACGCATACGCCGGATGTCCGGGTCCGGTTCCAACGCCCTGCTCGGTGCGGTGGCGGTACGAATGCTCCGGATTCCCGGGCCGTCGACACGGCCCCGCCTCGGGCGGCTCGGGAGCCAGTCGGGTTTCCCTCCCGGGACTTCCGCGGATCCAGGCGCGCGGGATATCGATGCAATCCGGGCGCCTGGCATAGCGGCGGGGCGGAACGACGTGACGCTCCGTGTTCCGGGCAGACCGCGAATCCGTGCTCGGCCGCTGGCGTGTTCCAGGTCGGTGCCCCGCTTCCGGGAAGCGCCCCCGTCGGAAGCGGTCATGCTCCCTCCAACGGCTTCAGGTTGCCCAGCATCGTCGGAATCAGCTCGGTCACGGTGGGATGGACGTGCACGGCCTGCTGAATGGTCGTGTACGGCGCGTCCGCGTACATGATGTCGAGGATCGAGTGAATGACCTCGTCGCCGCCGATGCCGAGTATCGCGGCGCCCAAGATTCTTTCCGTCTTCGCGTCGACCAGCACCTTCATGAACCCCCGGGTCTCACTGCGCTCGCGTGCACGCCCCACCCGCGACATCGCCATCTTGCCGATGAGCGCCTTCCGCCCCGAAGCCCGTACCTCGCGCTCCGTCAGTCCGGCCCGTCCCAGCGGCGGATCGATGTAGAGCCCGTAGGCAGTGATCCGGTCGTTCACGGAACGGCGATCGTCGTCGAACAGGTTGGCGGCGACGATTTCGAAATCGTTGAAGGACGTGTGGGTGAACGCGCCCCGGCCGTTGACGTCGCCGAGTGCCCACACGTTCGGAACGCTGGTCCGCAGCCGGTCGTCGACCTTGATGAAGCCGCGCGGGTCGGTCTCGATCCCGGCTTCCTCGAGCCCGAGATCGTCGGTATTGGGCGTGCGGCCCACCGCAAGGAGCAGGTGACTGCCCACCACCTCAGGGGCTCCCTCGTCGCATTCCACCCGAACGGAGATCTGCCGGTTCCGCTTCTTCGCCGCCAGGCATTCGGCGCTCAGTCGAACCTCGATCCCCTCGGCCTGCAGTATGTCCCGTACCGCCTCGGACACGTCGTCGTCGTCGCGGGCGATCAGCCGATCCTGCATCTCCACGATCGTGACCCGGCTCCCGAAGCGGCGATACATCTGCGCGAACTCGAGCCCGATGTAGCTGCCGCCGACGATGATTAGGTGTTCGGGAAGAGCATCGATATCCATCATCGACGAATTGGTCAGGTAGTCGATCCCGTCCAGGCCGGGCAGGTCGGGAACGAACGCGCGCGCGCCGGTATTGATGAAGATCCTCCCGGCCTGCAGCCGCTCGCCGCCCACGCGCACCGTGCGCGAGTCCTCGAAGCGCGCGTGCCCTTCATACACCGTGCAGTTGGACATGTTCCTGAGCCAAGCGGTCACGCCCTCGCTCGATTGTTGCACGACGGCGTCCTTGCGGGCCTTGACCCGCTTCATGTCCACCTCGACGGGGCCCCCGATGACGACGCCGAAGTCTTCACTCCGCCGCGCCATGTGTGCGGCCCGGGCGCTCGCGACCAGCGCCTTGGTGGGAATGCAGCCGACGTTCACGCAGGTGCCGCCTAACAGCTTGCGCTCGATGACGGCCGTCTTCAGACCCTCCCCGGTCAGCTTTGCCGCCAACGATGGACCGGCCTGACCCGTGCCGATGACGATCGCGTCGTATGTCTGTGCCATGATCCGCTCCTCCATAGCGGCGACCCCGGGCGTTCTATGCCGGGCAGCCCCCCACGCGAGCCGATTGTACGCTCGCGCAACGCGCAGGTTCGAGGGCTCAAGTGCTATGCGGTGAGTTCGTGGATGCCGAGTCCGTCGGAGCAGGCGTTCGTCTGCGTCCGTTCGACCCGTACCGGTGGACGCTCCAGGGTTGCCCGGACTCCGAGTCCGCCGTCACGCTCCAGCTGCCGCCTGAACGACGTTGCCGCCGCCCGCACGCATGAACCCACCGTGCACCGACGCCGACGTGGGACATCCCGCCAATCACCCAAACACCACCTCGGAGACCCGAATCAAACGCCACGGGGTGCATGTGGACAAACCGGGAAAGCCATTCAGCAGCGCAAACAAGCTCGCCTTCGTTTCGTGCGGCGGTCTCGTCGTGGTAGCGACATGTTGGTCAAACCGTGCACGCTGTGGACCGATGAATTCGGTTGCGTTCACCTCCCGGAGACGGCTAAGGATCGTTCGTGTCCGAGGAGAAACTCCGTCCCGGCAAGCTGCCGGCATCTCTTCTGCGCGAGCTCCTGTCCGGAGCCGCCAAGCCGCCTTCGGAGGTCCGCGTGCCGCCGATGGTGGGTGAAGACGCCGGCGTCATCGACATGCCTGGCGGCGCGCTGGTCGCGGCCGCGGATCCGATCACGCTCACGGGCAAGAGTGTCGGTGCCCACGCCGCCCTCATCAATGCCAACGACGTCGCCGTCATGGGCGCCCGACCGCGGTGGTTTCTGGCCGTCGTCCTCTTGCCGCCGGGGACCGAGACCTCGGACGTGCGCGAGCTGTTCACGGTCATGTACGAGGCGCTCGACGGAATGGGCGTGACTCTCGTCGGAGGGCACACGGAGATCACGAACGCCGTCACGCAGCCCCTGGTCGTGGGACAGATGATGGGTCTGCGCGAGGACGGCGGGTTCGTGCGGACCGGCGGCCTGTCAGCCGGCGATGCCGTCGTGCAGGTCGGGCCCGCGCCGGTCGAAGGCGCTGCCATTCTCGCCGCGGAGCCGGCCGCGCCCCTTACGCAGATACCGGATGACTCCCTGCGCGCCGCCGAACGTGCGATCGAGAACCCGGGCATCTCGGTCGTGAACCAAGCCTTGCGAGCAACCGAACTGGGCGCGTTGGCCCTGCACGATCCGACGGAGGGGGGCCTTTCAGCGGGTCTCCACGAACTCGCCGAGGCATCGGGCGTCGGGCTCGTCGTGGCTGAAGCAGAGGTGCAGTGGTTCGAACCCGGCCGCCGGATCTGCCGGGCGTTCGGCCTCGATCCCTGGGGTGTCCTCGCCTCGGGTACCCTACTCGCGGGCTTCTCGCCGGACACCGTCGAGACCGCCTGCGAGCGACTCAACGCGGACGGATACGCGGCGACGACGATCGCCAGGGCGGAAGCCGGAGGCGGCGTTCGGCTGACAAGTGGAGAAGAGCTGATTCGTTACGAACGGGATGAGCTGTCCCGGCTGTCGGAGATGTGAGCCAGCGTTCCCTCCACCCTCAGCACCCGAGCTTGTCCGCGAGTTCCAGAAAATCCTCCGCGACCACGTCGTAGTCGCGCTCCGGTTCGATACCGCTTCCCTGATCGGGCCCGTGTTCGGAACGCCTGTATACGAAGGCCGTGCGAAATCCGACCGCGCTCGCGGCGATCAGATCGTCGTTGTGGGCGGCGACCATCAGACATTGGTCGGGTTCCATTCCCAGGAACTCCGCATTTCGCAGGTAAGCCTCAGGCCGGGGCTTGTAGGCCCTGGCGACTTCGGCGCCCAATACCGCATCCCACGACAGGCCTCCGTGCCGGGCCAGATCGACCATCAGGGACACGTTCCCGTTCGACAGAGTGACCAGGATGTAGCCGCGTCTGAGACGGGCGAGACCGGCCGGGACGTCCGGCCACGGGTCAAGCCGGTGCCAAGCCAGATTGAGGCGGCCGAAATCGCCAGCGTCGATACCCGGCATCTCGAACTCGTCCAGAACCGTCTCGAGGTTCTCGCGATGCAGCTCATCGAGCTTGACCCACCCGCGACGGCCGCTCCTCACCTCCTCCATCGCCGGTTGATACCTGGACCGCCAAGCGTCGGCGAAGGCGTGCCAGTCACATTCGACGCCCCGTCCATCCAGTATGGCGGCGGCCTCCCGCGCGACACTCTCGCGCCAGTCCACGACGGTCCCGAAAACGTCGAAGTGAAGCGACCTGATCCGCACTTGATACTCCTCCTTCTCGAAGCAACGTTCGGCCTTCGCCCCGCGCGGACAACGCATCTTCGCGGGCAGCAGCGATACGGACAATACTACTTCGCCGCTCGACAAGACGTGGGCATCACGGTCGAAACCAAGCAGAAGAAGTGTCCGGCCGAGGCAGGGGACCAGCGTCGAACCCCATGTTTGCCGTGTGTTCGGCACTGTTTCGTTCCAGGCGGTTTTCCACGTGATCGATGATCCAAGGGGATGGTCCGGGGAACGTGGACAGGCCGACGACGCCTGGGTACCTTGAGCCCGAAACGCGATCGGGAGGCGGCCGTGAAATCTGAAGAACTGCGTGCCCTGCAGGCGCCCCTCAAGAACACCTATCGGGAAACGCCCGAGGCGGCCGTTATCACGCTGTCCGCGGCTGGAACGCTGGACGGGGAAGGCATCGCCTGTTCGGTACAAACCGGCAAAGCGCTGGTAGAAGCGGGCCTCCATCCCGCCTCGGGCGGGAACGGTACCCAGGCCTGTTCCGGCGACATGCTGCTCGAAGCGCTCGTCGCCTGCGCCGGCGTCACTCTACGGGCGGTCGCCACGGCCCTCGGGATCGAGGTCCGGGGCGGAGGGGTCAGCGCCGAAGGCGATCTCGATTTCCGGGGAACCCTCGGAGTCGACAAGGAAGCATCGGTCGGATTCAGAGATATCCGATTGGCGTTCGACCTCGATACCGACGCCGATGCGGATAGCCTGGCAACGTTGTTCAAACTGACGGAACGCTACTGCGTCATCTATCAGACGTTGCGAAACCCTCCGCCGATCGCCCTCGACCGCAGGTGATCCAGGACGACGGCCTTTCTCGTGCGCGGCATTGCCAATCTCGGGGAGTACCCCTTTTCCTCGACTGACACGTCACCTCGCCGGAGCCGGTCGTGACACCGCGACGGCAAATCTGCACAATGCCCGCCCGATCAAGGAACTTGGAGTGTCGAGGTCGCAACGATGCGTAGCTGCCAGATCGTCGAATGGGGCAAACCCCTTGAAATGCACGAATACCCCAACCCGGAACCGCAGGGTACGGAAGTCCTGGTGAAGGTGACGGCATGCGGCGTATGCCATACCGACGTACACGTCTGGCACGGCTATTTCGATCTCGGCGACGGCGAACGAGCCACCATCGAAAGCCGCGGCGTAGAACTCCCCTTCACCATGGGCCACGAGGTCATCGGCGAAGCCGTCGCATTGGGCCCCGATGCGACCGGCGTATCCGTCGGTGACAAGCGCATCGTCTTTCCGTGGATCGGCTGCGGCGAATGCCGGGCCTGCCAGGATGACCGCGAGGTCGACTGCGTGTCGCCGAACCCGCTGGGCACGCGCCGGCACGGCGGATACAGCGACCACATCGTCGTCCCGGACGCCCGCTATCTGGTGGAATACGGCGACGTGTCCGAGACCCTGGCGTGCACCTACGCCTGCTCCGGCCTGACCGTCTACAGCGCGATCAAGAAGGTCACGCCGCTGAACGATGACGATACTCTCCTGATCATCGGTGCCGGAGGCGTTGGCTTGAACGCAATGAACGTCGCGCCGGCCCTCACCGGCGCGAAGATCGTCGTCGCCGACATCGACCCCTGGAAACGGCAGGCGGCACTCAACGCCGGCGCGGTGCACGCCGTGGACAACTCCACCGCGACCGCCGTGGAAGAGGTGAAAGAACTGTCCGGCGGCGGCGCCCGCGCCGCCATCGACTTTGTCGGCAGCCCGGAAACCGCGCAGTTCGGCTTCGACTCGCTTTGCCGCGGCGGCATGCAGGTGGTCGTCGGCCTGTACGGCGGAAAGTTCGCATTCCCGGTACCGTTCTTGCCTCTTCAGCATCGCATGCTGCGGGGGTCATACGTGGGCTCCCTGGAGGAACTCAAGGAGCTCATGGCCTTGGTCATGGCCGGCAAGATCACGCCACTGCCGGTCACGACGCGGCCGCTGGAAGAGGCGACCAGCGTCCTCGAAGATCTCCAGCAGGGCGGCAAGATCGTCGGCCGGGTGGTTCTTCGGCCCTGAACCCCCAGCCCCGAATTCATCGAGTCATGGCGATCGTCCGGCCTTCTTACACATTGCCCAGGGCGGACTCCGCGAGCACCAGATCCGCGCCTTTCTCGCCGACGACGATGGCAGCCGCGTTCGTGTTGGAGGATGGGATCGTCGGCAACACCGACGCGTCGATCACGCGCAACCGTTCGATGCCATGCACGCGCAACGACGAGTCGACCACGGAAGATCCCGCGGCCCCCATACGGCAACTGCCGACGGTATGCCAGGCGGTCTGCCCGGTCTCCTTGACGTAGTCGAGCAGAGCATCGTCGGAACGGACCTCGGGTCCGGGCCGACGCTCCGCGACGATGTAATCCCGCCAATCCGATTGATCCGCGACTCTCCGGATCAGTTTCAGGATCCGAACGGCCGCGTCCCTATCATCCTGTCGTTCCAGATAATTGGGGTCCAGAGCCGGATCCCCGTTCGGATCGGGTGATACGATATGCACCGAGCCGCGCGAGGCGGGATGGAGCTTGAACCCGCCGATCGTGAAGCCCGGGAATCGATCGATGCCGCCGATCTTGCTTCGGGAATAACGGTCCGCGCCACTGATCTGATAGAGACGGATCATCGCATCCGCTTTTGAAAGCGAAGGATCCGTCCGAGCGATCGCGTGTGCCGTGGAGGACGTCCCCGCCATCAAGCCCTTGCGAGTCAACAGGTATTGAAGGCCGTACCTGATCTTGTAATACGAACTGCGCATGATGTCGTTGACGGTGATCGGCAGCGTTGTCTGATAGGTACACCGTACTTGAAGATGGTCGCTCAGGTGCTCACCGACGTCCGGGAGCTCGTGAACCACGGGAATGCCATGATGTCGCAAGAGTTCGCCACGGCCGATTCCGGACAGCTCAAGTATCTGGGGCGACTTCACGGCGCCGCCGCAGATCAGGACCTCTCCGCGCGCCTTGGCAGTCCGAATCCGTCCATCTCGCCGATACGCGATTCCGGTGGCCCGCTTTCCGGCGAACTGCACCCGTTCTACCAATGCGTCGGTCTGAACGTCCAGCATCGACGAGTACCGAAGATTGCGCAGATAGGCGACGGCAGTCGTGAAGCGGCGTCCCTCGTGCGCTGTCTGTTCCAGATAGCGCACCCCTTCGTATGAGACGCTGTTGTAATCCGGAGTCTCCTCGATTCCGGCCGACACGCAGGCCGCCACGAAGGCATCGGACAGCGGATCCGGCATGCGGACCTTCAGGTCCGTGATCCGGACAGGACCCTCATGGCCCCGATCCCCGGAATTCGTGTAGCCATTGCTCTCGAGCCGCTTGAAGTACGGCTTGAGATCTTCGAAACCCCAACCGCCCAAGCCCGAATCGCGCCAGGAATCGAACACGGCCGCTTCACCCCAAACATGCGCCATGCCGTTCAGCGCGCTCGATCCCCCGAGCACCTTGCCCCGGGGCGAATAGATCGCCTGACCGTTCATATGCTGCTGGGGCGTACTGAAGAACTTCCAGGCGTACTTCTCGTCGGCGATCAGCTTGCCCACGCCGAGGGGAATGTGAATCCAGACGTTATCGTCTTTGCCGCCGGCCTCCACCAAGAGGATACGGAACCGCCCGGTCTCTACCAGTCGCGCGGCCAGCGCGCATCCCGCTGAGCCCGCGCCGACGACGATGTAGTCGTATTCCCGCTCAGACATCATTCGAGCGGCCGATCGGCCCCGCAAATGGCAACGCTGCAAATGACATGCGATCCATCAAGACGATACGCGCCGCCGGTGTTGTTCGAGTACCGCCCGGACGCGCGGCGGCACCGCTTGCCGGGAGGCCGCGTTTATGGCACACGGCGCCCCACCCGCCAACACATCGCAAGGCGAGGCGCCACCCGATTCAGCAGCCCCGGCATGTGTGATACGTTCCGACGAGCCATCCAAGTTTGCGAGAGCCATGAAGACCCACGTGATAACCGGGAGCGATGGGATTCGCCTGATTGTCGACGACCACGGCAATGCCGATGCGCCATCCCTCATCTTTACCCATGGATTCGCCCAGTGCGCGCACTCATGGAAACGGCAGTACGGGAGCGTCCTCAAGGAACGGTTTCGTTTGATCACACCTGATCTTCGCGGCCACGGCCGTTCGGACAAGCCACGCACGACAGAGAGCTACACGGAGGGATGGCGTTGGGCTGGAGACATCGCGGCCGTGATCGAGCACCTGGAGTTGAAGCGGCCCATTCTGCTTGCTTGGTCATATTCGGGACTGGCCGCCTGCGATTTCCTGCGCTTCGAGGATCAATCCAAGCTAGGCGGTCTGGGATTGATCAGCGCACGCTCGAAGATCGGGACGGAAGCCGCGGGCGTGATGGCAGGTAGCCTCTTCCACGACCTCCTGCCCGGCTTTCTGGCCGACGAAGCGGCAACCCGCATCGCGGGGATCGAGGCGTTTCTTCAATCGCTGACTCATGCGGAAATTCCGGCAGGCGACTACTACGAGATGGTGGGATACAACGCCGTCGTTCCGCCCTATGTCTGCCGCGCCATGCTCGAGCGAACCCTCGACAACGACGATGTGCTGTCGCAAGTCATGCTGCCGACCTGGATCATTCACGGGGACCGGGATCAGTCCCTCGTTGTTGCCTTGGCGAAATATCATGCCGAACTCATCCCCCACGCCGAACTTTCGATCTATCCCGGCGTCGGCCACGCGCCGTTCTATGAAGAGCCGGATCGGTTCAATCGAGAGCTCGGGTCGTTTGCCGAGCGCTGCCTCGCTCTGGCAGCCTAAGGCCGCGACACGGAGCCGGAGACCTCGACCATGAGCGATACACCCACGGAAAAACTGGTGAATGCCATCAACGAGGCGTTCAACAGCAACGACGTCTCGATCGTCATGCCGTACTTCACGGAGGAAGCCTGCTTCAACACCAGCCGTGGACCGGACGCAGAGGGCACCACCTTCAAGGGGAAGGCAGCCATCGCAGGCGCCTTCCAAGCGCTTTTCGACAGTGTCGAATCGGTGCGGTGGGAGCCGCTCGATACCCGGATCTCCGGCAACAAGGTCTATTGCGAGTACATGCGCAGGGCACGATCGAAGGACGGCAAGGACACCGAGTGGATGACCATTGACGTGATCACGTTCCGCGACGGCCTCATGACCCGAAAGAGCAGTTTCACGAAGGTGCGCTCCGCATGACGGGCGGGAGCGGAACCGGCGGGCGAAGAATCAGAGCGAAGAGACGATGAAAGCCGCGTATCTGGAGGAATACGGTGGACCCGAGGTCCTGAAGTTCGGCGACGTTCCCGATCCCGTCGCCCGAGCGGACGAAGTGATCGTCGACGTTCACGCGGCGAGCGTCAACGCCGCGGACTGGAAGGTGCGCTCCGGCACTTACGGCGCGGACCTCCGGTTCCCCTACGTTCTCGGGCGCGATTTCTCTGGGATCGTCAACTCGGCCGGAAGAGAAGTCACGGACCTGGCGGTAGGAGACGCGGTGTTCGGCGTCTGTGACGTAGGCCAGGAAGGCGCCTACGCGGAGAAGATCGCGGTCAAGGCCGCCATCATCGCGAAGAAGCCGGACCGCTTCTCTCACGCGGACGCGGCGGCCGTTTCCCTCGGCGGCCTCACGGCTCTGGTTTCGATCGAGGACACGCTGCAACTCCAACCGGGGGAGAGAATACTCATTCAAGGCGGGGCAGGCGGTGTCGCCGGCTTCGGGATCCAATTGGCCAAGCATATCGGAGCGCACGTGGTGACGACGGCCAGCGCGGCAAATCGCGACTACCTCGTAGGTCTCGGCGCCGACGAGATCATCGACTACAACGCCCAGGACTTCGTCGAGGCCGTGACCGACTGCGACGCCGTATTCGAGACCGTGGGCGACGGCGTCGCGGAACGTTCGTTCAAGGTGTTGAAGCCAGGGGGACGAATCGCCTTCATCGCGTCCGGCTCCAAGGCGCCGGCCTCGCCGCGGGGCGACGTTCAGGCCCTCAGGCCCCGGGTGAACCGGGATCGCCTTCATCTGGAGAGAATCATCGAGCTGCTGGATGCGGGGGCCGTACGCATTCCTGAAATCACTCCGTTCTCCCTGTCCGAAGCGGCCGAGGCGCACAAGATCAGCGAAGGGCGTCATCTCCGCGGGAAGCTCGTGTTCGAGGTGAGGCGGGGCGCGTTGGATTCGGCTCGTCCACAAAGGTAAGTTGCAAGAACGGGCGCCACCGCGAGCGGGCTTGCGGCGAACGGCATGACGCCTCTGGAGAATGGCGATGGATTTCGGGCATTTCAGCTTGATGGGATACCGCGACAAGGGTTTCACGATCGAACGGGTCTTCCGTGAACATCTCGAGCAGGTGAAACACGCCGATTGGCTGGGTTTCGACACCGCCTGGTTCGCCGAACACCATTTCTCCAACTACTGCGTTTGCCCATCGCCGCTCATGATGGCTGCCGCCTGCGCGTCGGCCACGCGGGACATACGTCTCGGCACCGCCGTGATCGTGACTCCCCTTTACCATCCGGCCCGCCTGCTGGCCGAGATCGGCATGGTGGACTCGTTGAGCTCGGGACGCCTGATCCTCGGCGTCGGCAGCGGCTACCAGCCTTACGAGTTCGATCGATTCGGCGCCGACCTAGCCCAGGCCCGGGAGATGCTGGAAGAGTTCCTTGATCTCCTTGACCTCGCCTTCACCCGCACCACGTTCACTTACACGGGCAAACACTACTCCATGCCCGAAACCCACATCAGCGCCCGCCCGGTAAACGGCACTCCGGAAATCTGGCTCGCCGGGGACAACGAAGCGGGCCATCGCCTCGCAGCGCGGCGTGGTCTGGTTCCCATGTTTACGGCACGCTGGAAGGGCGCGGATTACATCGCCGAGATGCGGTCGCGGATCGAAGAGTCCTGGAAGGCGGAGGGCAAGGACCCCGGCACGATGCCGCTCGGGATCCAGCGATTCCTCTGCGTCACCGAGAGCCGGGAGGAAACACTCGCCTACGTCGACAACGCCCGTCACCAGATGCGGCTCGCCTCGGCGCTGCGCCGGCGCGCCGAGGTCATGGACGGCGGCATGATGACCGAAATCCCGTTCCCGGACGAACCGCCCCTCGAGGAAATGGCCGACAATCTGTTGGTCGGTGATTGCGAAACGATCGCGGAGAGATTGGCTGCCGACATTCGCGCCGGCAGCCCTAGTCACGTCATGTTCCATTTCCAGGTCGGGGGCTCCAGCCATACCCAGGCCATGAACACGATGGAGAAGTTCGCCAGCGACATACGGCCGATGCTGGAAAAGGAACTCGGCCCGCTGAAGGATATCGGCGCGACTCTCCCCCAGGCGGCGGAATAGGCGCCGCACAAGAGAACGTATTCCGGAACGGGCCAAATCCCGCTGGCGGGACGGGGAGCCACGGAACATGACCAAGACCGACAAAGGCATGCGGAAGGGTCTCGCTCACTACGGCGACGAGGCCTTCTCCCTCTATATGCGTCGCGCCTTCATCAAAGCGATGGGATATTCCGACGATGCCTTGACGCGTCCGATCATCGGAATCACCGACACGGGCAGCGACTACAATGCCTGCCACGGGGGCATGCCGAAGCTCATCGAAGCGGTGAAGCGGGGCGTCATGTTGGCCGGCGGGATGCCGATGGCCTTCCCGACGATCTCGGTTCACGAATCTTTTTCTCACCCCACCAGCATGTTCCTGCGGAACCTGATGGCAATGGATACGGAAGAGATGATGCGCGCCCAGCCCATGGACGCGGTCGTTCTGATCGGCGGATGTGATAAGACCGTGCCCGCCCAACTTATGGCTGCGGCCAGCGCCGACATTCCCGCTGCGGTCGTGGTCACCGGACCCATGATGACGGGCCGCTATCAGGGCGAACGTCTGGGCGCGTGCACGGACTGTCGACGCTTGTGGGGGAGCTACCGCGCCGGCCAACTGGATGACGATGCTATCGACGAGATCACCGGTCGCCTCGCGCCGACCATCGGTACCTGCATGGTCATGGGTACGGCGAGCACAATGGCCTGCATGACGGAAGCGCTCGGCATGATGCTACCCGGCGGCGCGACCATCCCCGCAGTCAATGCCGATCGTCTGCGGATCGCCGAACGGACCGGGCGCCGGGCCGTGGAGATGGCACAATCCGGACCGAGGCCGTCGGAGGTCATGACGGCCGACGCCTTCCGAAACGCCCTGGTTACCCTCCAGGCGATCGGAGGATCCACCAACGGATTGATCCACATCACGGCGGTCGCCCGACGACTGGGAATCGCCATCGACCTCGACGAATTCGACCGCATCGGGCGCGAGGTGCCGGTGCTCATCGATCTCAAACCCTCGGGCGAGCACTACATGGAGAATCTCCACGAGTCGGGCGGTCTGAATGCGGTATTGCGGGAACTCAAGCCGCACCTTGCGTTGGATGCACCGACGATCACCGGCCGTCCCCTTAGAGAAAACATCGAGGCGGGCGAACGCGTGCCCGGACAAAACGTCGTCCGATCTCCCGACAGGCCCATCCGGCCCTCGGGCGGGCTGGCGGTGCTGTGTGGGAACCTCGCGCCGGGAGGCGCCATCATTAAGCATTCCGCCGCATCCCCGGAACTCATGTCTCACAAGGGCCGGGCGGTCGTCTTCGAATCCCTCGAAGACCTCGCCCGACGGATCGACGATCCCGATCTCGACGTCGACGCGGACAGCGTACTCGTTCTCAAGAACGCGGGTCCGAAAGGCGCACCCGGCATGCCCGAGGCCGGGTATCTGCCCATTCCCAAGAAACTCGGCCGCCGGGGCGTCAAGGACATGGTGCGCATCTCCGACGCTCGCATGAGCGGCACCGCGTTCGGTACCATCGTTCTGCACGTCACGCCGGAGGCCTATGTCGGCGGCCCCCTGGCCCTAGTCCAAAACGGGGATATGGTTTCTCTCGACGTCGTGGCACGCAGGCTGGAGCTCGAGGTCGACGCCGAGGAACTTCAGTCCCGCCGCAGGAACTGGTCAGCGCCCTCCCCTCATCCGGGAAGCAATCGGGGATACCTCAAGCTCTATTTGGATTCCGTTCAACAGGCAGACCAGGGTTGCGATTTCGAATTCATGTGATGACGAACGCTTCGCTGTAGTCCCGAACCGTTTGCGGCCAGAATGAATGGGTCCCCGATCTAAGCCATCGCTGTTCCCGATCCGGCAGCCGCGTCAGAGTATCCGCAGCTTCGATCAGGAGTTCCCACACCGCATCCCTGACGATCGGTTCCGTGGTCCCCGCCTCTTCGGACATTCGCAATCCGACAAGGACGGCATCCCGATGACGCCCACGCTCCCGGTGGGTCGAGGGAGTCATTTGCCCGCTCGACGGTAGAGACAAGATCGGCCTGTTCCGAGGGTATCCAGCACTTGACATTCCGTTCGGCAACGAAGCGGTGATTATGTCTAATATGGTGATTTAATGGGCTGCATTCCTGATTATTTTGTTGAAATTTGTAAAAATCGGTGGTGATATCGCCATCATGAAAAACAGAATCAAGGAACTCCGCCGCGGCCAGAGCCTGACACTGCAAAGACTTGCGGACCGGATCGGCACCACGCCACAGCAGATCCATCGGCTGGAACGGGGTGATCGTCGGCTGACCACGGAATGGATGGAACGGGTTGCTTTGGGCCTCGGCGTTCATCCCACCGAACTGATCGCGGATGAGGCCGACCTCGCAATGCGCTCAGGTGTGGGATCGTCCGCAGCTTCCAGTGATCCCGGCATGCGCGTACGGGAGAGCTCCGTCCACGGCGACATCGATCTGCCCGTGTTCGGTACCGCGAGGGGTGGGAGCGAGGTCCTGCTCCTCAACGACGGCGAAGTCGTGGAACGCGTCACGCGGCCGTCCCTGCTAGCCGGCGCCACCCAGGCCTATGCGGTTTACATGACCGGCGATTCCATGGAGCCCAGGTATCAAACGCTGGAACTGCTCTACGTCAATCCGGCCCGGCCCGTCACCAGCGGCAGCTATGTCGTGGTTCAGAAAGCGAATGGCGAGGCTCTGGTCAGGCGGTTCACGCGCCGCGACGACCGCTTCGTCGTGCTGGAACAGCTGAATCCCCGCGCCGAGATTCAGATCCCTCCAGAGGAGGTCACCGCCATTCACCGGATCGTCGGATCCGTCGAGCACGCGTGACCGCTCTGGAAGTCGGGAAGCGTTCCTCGTTCTCGAGTTCCCGATGGCGGTCCGACCACCCGAGATCATGGTAGTATCGCTTCCCGGTCGCGAACCTTGGCGCCGGATGGCAGGGAGGGTTCGATGTCGGAACGGATGTTGATCGGCGGCGACTGGCTCGAAGGGACCGGACCCGCCCTCGCCTCCATAAACCCGGCGGACGGGTCCCTCAACGCGGAGTTCAGCACCGCCACGGAAACTGAAGTCGACGACGCAGTGGCCGCTGCGAAAGAGAGCTACTACTCCGGTGAATGGCGCGCGCTCAAGCCGCACCAGCGCGCCGATTATCTCTACGCCTTTTGTCAAACCCTGCTCGATCGAAAAGAGGATATCGCTCGCCTTCAGATGCGCGAGAACGGCAAGACCATTACGGAGTGTCGGGGCCAAGTGGATCAAGCCGCGGGGATCGTCCGCTACTTCGCCGCCGTGTGCGAGACCATGGAAGCGGAGGTGACCCCGCCCCGGGGAGACTACGTCTCGATGGTCTCGTACGAACCCTACGGCGTGGTCTCCTTGATCACGCCCTGGAATTCACCGATCACGCTCAATGCTCAGAAACTCGCTCCCGCTCTGGCGGCCGGCAATTCCGTCGTATTGAAGCCCTCCGAGGTGACACCGGGGGTCGGACTGGCGATGGGACGAATCTGCCAGGACATCGGCATTCCCTCCGGTGTCGTCAACGTCGTTTCCGGCACCGGCGCGGATGTAGGCGACCGGCTCGTCCGCCATCCGGACGTGCGTATGGTTTCATTCACGGGCGGCACCCAATCTGGCCGCGCGATCGCGAGAGCGGCTGGCGAGCGGCTGGTGCCGGCCGCCCTGGAACTCGGCGGCAAGTCGCCCAACCTCGTGTTTGCGGACTGTGACCTCGACAAGGCCGCAGTCGGCGTGGCTTCCGGAATCTTCGGATCGCACGGCCAGTCGTGCATCGCGGGCTCCCGTCTCTTCGTCGAGGCGTCGATCCGGGGCGAATTCATCGACAAGCTCGCCGCCCTCGCCGCCGCATGGCGGATCGGACATCCGGAAGACGAGAATGCCCAGATGGGGCCGATGGCCTCGTTCCAGCACCGCGACCGCATCGCCGGATACGTGACGTCCGCCGTCGACGAAGGCGGAGAGATCATCTCCGGCGGCGGCGCGCCCGACGGCCCCGGGTTCGAACGAGGCGCCTACTACCTGCCGACGATTGTGGGTGGCCTACATCACGGCGCCCGGGCGTGCCAGGAGGAGATCTTCGGCCCGGTTTTGTGCGCCCTCCCCTTCACCGACGAGGACGACATGGTCGCTCAAGCCAACGATACGGTCTACGGCCTCGCCTGTGGCATCTGGACGTCCGATTTCGCGAAAGCCTGGCGGGTTTGTCAACGGATCGAGGCCGGTAGCGTCTGGATCAATGCGTACAAGCAGATCTCCATCAGTACACCGTTCGGCGGCATGAAGGAGAGCGGCATCGGACGGGAGAAGGGCATAGACGGCGTCAAGCTCTACACCGAACCCAAGGCAATCTACTTGGCCACTTGAGAGCCGGGAACCGCCATATCCGGCACGGGTGTAGTTGGACTCTCTGGCCTCGGCGCGAGGCGTCTGTTCGGCCAGCTCCTTGGAGACGGATGAATCAGCAAACGCCAGCTTCCCCGGTCGGGACCGAGTGGACAACCCATTGAAAGGCTGCTCTATCCCGTGAACCGCCGCTCGGGAAGACCGGCAGTGTCGAGACCGTGAATGGCGAACAGATGACCGTCCGCGTCGTTTTCGGTTTTCACCTGCAGCCATTCCCAGATGGACGTCACATAGAGGACGTCGAGACCGGGATCTCCGAACATAACGCTGGACGGGTGATCGGTGGGCACTTCAATCGTGCGCACGAGTTCTCCATCCGGTGAAAAGCACCCGATCCGGCCGCGCGAGACGAGAGCGCTCCATAGACAGCCGTCGGCGTCCACCGTCGCGCCGTCGGGGATGGCACCGAGCGGCTCCAGGTCAATGAAAGTGCGCATGTTGGATAGGTCACCGGTCGCGCCGTCATAGTCATAAGCCCAGATCATCTTTCGCGGACTGTCGGCGAAATAGAACGTGTTCCCGTCGGGGCTGAAGCAAGGCCCGTTGGAGACCCCGACATTCTCCCGAAGCCGGGTCAGCTTCAGATCCGGGTCCAGCCGATACAGGGAACCCCGAAAAGCGTTCGTGCCGGGCATATCCATCGAGCCGACGAGGAACCGGCCCTGCCTATCGACCTTGCCGTCGTTGAAGCGCGTACGCCCTTCGTCCTGCTCGGGATCGATTATCGGCGTAGCGGTCCCGCTTTCGAAGTCGAAGAAGTGGAAGCCTGACTTCAGTGCGATCACCGCACCGCCGGACTCACGCAGGGCCATGGAGCCGATCTGTTCGGAGACCGGCCAGTTCTGAACGTCGCCGCTGGCCGGGTCGAGACGACGGATGCGGCAGCCATTCGAGTCGACCCAATACAGAACCTGGTCCTGCGGGTCCCAAAGCGGCCCCTCGCCCAGCCGGTCCCGTTCCGTATCGACCTTTTTGATCTCGACGCTCATAGCCGTCCTCCCGACTCCCGCGCTCAAGAAAACCCAAACAGGCGCGCCGCATTGTCCGCGAGAATCCTGTCGCGCACATCGGAATCCGGGGCGAACGCCGGCATCAGGTTCACAAGCGCACCGTCGTTCGGCATCCGCGCCGGGTCGAAATAGGCGGAGTGGGGCCAATCGGTTCCCCAGACCATTCGATCCGGAGCCACCTCGATGAGCGCGCGGGCGAACGGAACGATGTCGTCATAGGGCGGACCCGCCTTGGTGATGCGGTCGGCGCCCGTGAGCTTCACCCAGACGTGCGGTTCTTTCGCAAGGTCGAGCAGCGTGCGGAACGGCTCCTGGTGGAGGCCGAGGGAAACGTCGACCCGGCCGAAATGGTCGATGACGATGGGGTTGTCCGTGCGCGCCAGGCGCTCGGCCAGACCGACCAGATCTTCGGGCGCGGAATGCAGTTCGATCTGCCATCCCAACCGTGCGCACCAGCCGGCCGTTCGATCGAAGAGTTCCGAGTCGAAGGAGCCCCCGTGCTGTGGATTGAACGCGAACCGGACACCACGCACGCCGAGTGTGTTCAGATGCTTCAGGTCCTCAAAGGTAGAGGAGGCATCGAGCTTGACGATGCCGAGGAACCGACCGTCGCTCCGAGCGATGGCGTCGAGCGTAACTGCGTTGTCGCTTCCGTGCAGGTTGGGATGAACCACTACGCCGCGCTCAATACCAAGCCTTTCCATGAGGATGAAGTAATCTTCCAGCGGAGAATCGGGCGGCGTGTACTTGCGGCCCGTCGCGTAAGGAAATCTGTCCGACGGGCCGAATATGTGGAAGTGCGTGTCGCAAGTACCCGGCGGCAGCGTAAATCCGGGCGGGTCCGGGTGGGGGTCCGGCCCCTCGCAGTGGGGAATGTCGGTCGTCATCCGGCGATCTCCCGCGCCCGGGCCACCACTTGGTCCACCTCTTCGCCCACCGTGCCCAGGTAGTTCGAGGGATCCATGGTCCGGGCGAGCGCTTCGCCGCCGAGATGCTCGGCGACTTGCGGGATCGACGCGAGAACGGACGCCAGATCCGTTGTCTCCGCATCCACCCGTTCGCACGCATCGTGAACGAGATCCTTTGCTTTCAGGCGGCCAAGATACGGCGAGAGCGCCATGGTCGCGGCCTCGGCCATGATGACTCCGCCGGAGGCTTCGAGATTGGCGCGCATGCGCTCCTCGTCGACGCGCAGGCCCGCGGCGATGTGGCGCGTGGTGGCGAGAGTCTCGCCCGTAAGGATGAAGATCTCCGGGATGATCATCTTCTCGATGAACCCCTGCGGTCCCCGTTCGTGGTCCTGCCGGGCCGCATCGAGTACGAGGGACACATGATTCGCGACGACCCGCGCGTTGGCAACCACCCGCCCCGAATAAACCGGATTCCGCTTCTGTGGCAACGTGCTGCTTGCATCCCGGCCACCGGAAACAGGCTCGAACACCTCTCCGACGTCGCTCGCGCACAAGGTGGCCACGTCGTGTCCGATCTTCCCGAGAGTCGCCGTCACCAAGCCCAGAAAACAGGCCGTCTCCGAAACCGTATCCCTCGCCGCGTGCCAAACGGCGATCGGCTCCGCCAGTTCGAGACGCGCCAGCAGCCTTTTGCGCACCTCCGCGCCGTGTTCGCCGAAGGATGCGAGAGTCCCCACGGCGCCGCCGAACTCGCCCACGAGAACACGGGGACGAAGCTGTTCCAGGCGTTCGATGTGGCGGCAAATCGACGCGAGCCACCGGGCGGCCTTTGCACCGAAGGTGAACGGCAAAGCGTACCCGCCGAAGGTGCGCGCGACCATCAGCGTGTCCCGGTGCCGTTCCGCCAGATCGCCGAGATCCCGTGCCAGAAGCTTCAATTCACTTTCGATGTGTACCAGGGCGTCCCGAATTTGCATCACCATCGCCGTATCCATGACGTCCTGCGTGGTGCTGCCCCAATGGACGAACTGCCCCAAGTCGTCGCGGCAAGCCGCTGTGAGCTGACGCACCATCGGTGCGATGGGATACCCGGTACGCTCCGTATCGGCGTTGAGCTTTTCCGTGTCGATCGTCTCCAGCGTCGCGACGCGCACGATCTCTTTGGCGGCTTCCTCGGGTATCAGGCCGAGCCCGGCCTCCACCTCGGCGAGCTCGATTTCGAAGGCCAGATACCGTTCGAGGCGTCCCTCTTCGGAAAAAATTCCTGCGAGAGGGTTAGCCGGGAAAGTGCCTGACATCGGTCTTTACTGGCTCCGGAGTCGTCGTCGTGAAGCGGCTGGAGCCCGAGCCTTCGGCGAACGGAGGATCAGACCTCGAAGAACGGCGTCTCCTGGGAGCCCCGCAGCACCATGTTGAAGGTGTACGTCGTCGTGCCGCGTGAGCCCTTGGACGCCTTGCCCGTCAGGGCCCGCCGCGCCTTGTCGTCGGGGAGCGCGTTGTACATGAAATCCTGCCGGTTCAAGCGCTCGCCCGGGAAATACATCTGGGTGATCAAACGATCGAGAATGCCGGCCGCATAAAGGGAGAAGTGAATATGCCTAGGTCGCTTCCAACTGTCGTACCCGGGCACCGCATAGGGCGCCGGCTTGACCGTGTGGAATCCGTACCGCCCGTCCTCATCCGTTACGACCCGGCCAACGCCCGTGAAGTTGGGATCGAGAGGTACGTCCGACTGATCCACCGCATGCAAGTAGCGGCCAGCCGCGTTGCATTGCCAAGCCTCGATCAGGCAGCCCCGCACCGGCTGGCCGTCCT
Source organism: Alphaproteobacteria bacterium (assembly GCA_021296255.1). Classification (GTDB taxonomy): domain Bacteria; phylum Pseudomonadota; class Alphaproteobacteria; order UBA2966; family UBA2966; genus UBA2966. Next base: position 22,260 of record JAGWAU010000033.1, read on the forward strand.
CGTCCAGCACGCGCCCCACGACGTCGATGACTTCGCCCTTGGCGCGTGGCTTGCCCTTGGCGATCCGCGTCATGTCGTTCTCACCCGGCTTGATGAGGAACTCATACGGATAGAACGGACCCAACGTCTGCCACGGCGTGGTTTCCAGCTTCCGCAAATGCCGGCTCGGCGTTCTCTTGCTCTGCACGGCATAGCCCTTGATCTGCTTCAGCTTGCGACCCCGCTTGACCGGGGTGAGTGCACGCTCGGCTTTCGATTTCGTTGGTGCTTTGGCCATGTCGTTCTCTCCGTCCCCGACGTTCGCCGCGTCGCCGTTCCGATCATGCGGCCCTCCCCTCTTGACCGGACTTGCCGGAAAGGGCGACAGGAACGGCCCGCGTGCCGTCAGCCGCGATACTCGGCCTCGATCTTCTTGATCCGCTCGATGATCCAGTCGTCGCGCTCCGGGCCAACGAACTTTCCGCTGCCCTCGATCACGACTTCGGTGATCTTTTCGCCGACCGTGCCGAGCAACTCCCAGTCCTCGTCGGAATCCGGGCGCTCCTTGATGTTGAGCACGGAATCCTGGGACAGAATCTTCGTAGGCGCCGGCTTGCCGCCATCGCTGCCTTCCGGCTTGGGCCATGCGGCGGGCACGTTGCCCTCGACGATGTTGCGCAGCGCCCGGCGCATCATCATCACGCCACCGTCCGTCGCCCCGGGATGCTCGATATCGGGACGCGGGACCCCGTACCAGACGCTTCCCTGGGCTTCCCAGTCGCCCGCTTCGCGCTGCTTCTCCTCGTACGTCGGCTTTTCGACTTGACCGCCCATGTCGATCAGGTTCCAGCCATTTTCTCTTGGATCACCGCCCTCGAAGCGGTCCGTGCCGTGGGCGCGCCAACCGAAGAAGATGGAATTGCGATCATCGACGGGCACCATCCGGCGCAGATAGAAGCCGGGCTGATAGTACGTCGGCCTCGGCAGATCCCACACGGACGGCACGTAGCTCTCGAAAGGCATCCGGCAGTGAAGGATGCGCGCCCAGATCCATTCCTCGTCCAGGCGCCGCACCGACATGTACATCATGCCGTCGCCGCCGTCGGTGAGCTGCCACTTGAGATTCGGCATGACTGCGAAGGCCTGGTGTTCGAAGTGAAGCGCATAGCGTTCGTGTAGGAACACGGAGTGCACCGGGTCCACGTTGTTTTCGTGGGAGTTCAGCCAGTTGTTCTTGTATGGAATCGCAAACGGCGCGAATTGGACGCCGGGCATCTCGAAGAAGTCGAGATGCGGCTTGTCCGGTTTCAACTCCGGCGGCCCCATGTAGGCGTGCACCAGCCCGTGCATTTCGAAGGCGGGATAGGCACCGTGATAGAAGCTGTCCTTGAGTTTCGAGTCCGGCGGCTCGCCAGGGGTCTCGAGGATGGTGCCGTCGACGTCGAATAGCCAACCGTGGTAGCAGCAGCGGATGCCGCGCTCGGAGACGATCCCGTACTCGAGAGACGTGCCACGATGGCTGCAATGCCGGTGCAGCACACCGACCCGGCCGGACTTGTCGCGGAAGGCGACGAGATCTTCGCTCAGGATCCTGATCGCCTTGGGCAGATCCGTGAGTTCCTCGGACAGACAAACGGGGACCCAAAACCGGCGGAAATACTCGCCCATAGGCGTGCCAGGTCCCGTTTCGGTGATCAGCGGATCCGGCGGCGGGATATCCCGCGTGTAGTATCCGTTGAATGCGAGCTTTTCGTAGTCCCGACGCGAGGTATCGGTATCGAGCTCCTGAACGGCCATCGTGGTCGCCTCTCTTGCTTTTTCGCCTCCAATCGCACGCCACGCGAACCGTTCGCCGACGACTGTCGTGACCGGCGGGCACGCGCTTCGATGCGTAAAATGTAGCGAACGGAAGGCCTCGGGTAAACTCGACTCTTCACGGTGCTCACAAAGCACGGGCATGTGAACCACGGATGAGATGGACGAGCACGACCTTCGGTTCCGTGGCATGACGCCGGGTACGCGCCGATAGCCACCGGGACAACTCCTGCCCCCACCTACCCCCTATTTCGCCGCCAACCCAAATCTCGTGGCGGTGGAACCTTCCAAGTTTCTCATCACTACGAGGAATGAAATCCTCTTGCTCGACACCTGACGGCTCCCGACTACGAACCTTTGTCCTGAGCGAGCCAGTTCCTGAACCAGCGCTGTCTCACCGCCTCAGTCCGAGCGTACCACAGGCTATCGGAGCGGATTGCACGCCGAAGATTTAGAGGTGCCGTCGGCATATGGAGGAGCATGGGCACGTTCGAGCGCGCGTGCAGGCCGATCCGCGCGATCGCCGAGCGCCGAGTTGGACCGTAGGGGATGAGGTGTGCAAAGGCGGCCATGTTCTCCGCCCTCGTGGCGAACCCGATGAAACTCTCGGCGAGTGTCCGACTGGGCGAGTCTTTGGCTATCGCCCAAACGCTCATATCGAGGAACTGGCCATCCCATATGATGGTGACCGGGATGTCGTCGTTCACCCGTGCATTGAAAAAACGGCCGTTGAATCCCGACGCCATAACCACTTCGCGGCGCTCCAACAGCTTCACCGGCTCCGACCCGTCTTCCCACCAGACGATCTGGTCACGGATACGATCGAGTCTTCGGAAAGCCAGAGTCATGCCTCTCTCGGTGCTCAGCAGATCGTAGAGTTGAGAGATCGGAACGCCATAGGACAGGAGCGCCCATTCGAGGAGGGCGATCGGCTGGCGGCGGAGTGCACGTTTGCCGGGAAAGCGCTGGAGGTCGAAAAAGTCCGCTACCGTCCGGGGTTTCTCGCCGGGAAACGCCCGGTCATCGTAGGCAAGCACGGTCGCGTACACGAGATGGACCACGCCGCAGTCAAGGAATGCCCCGCTCAGAAAATCCTTGCGCGCCGGCGTGCCGTCTGGGGCCGGCCGCAGAGACCGTGGATCGAACGGCGCCAGCAAGCCCTCCGCGCAAGCCGCGAGCGCATCCGGCTCGGTCATGTCCAGAACGTCCCATTCGCCGCCACCCGAGGGTCCACTCCGGCGTAAAGGGTCGACACTGCCGTTGTAGGCCTTCAAGCGGACTTCGACACCGGCTTCCTGCGCGAAGGGGGCAAAGTAGGCTTGACGCTGAGCGGCCTCATAGGCCCCGCCCCAAGTGGTGACGATCAGCGTCTTGGCTTCATCCCTCTGTACCTGTGCCGACAGCGCCGTCGCCGGGATGCAGAGCCAGAACCAGAGCAAGCAGAGGCTATACCGATTCATTTTCCTCTCGCCTCAGCCGGTTGACGGTTTCCAGGTAGGCGTCGATTACGGTGCTTTCCGGCACGGCCCCGAGCAGACGGCGGTCGGAAGTCGAAACGACCGGCGTGATCTCGCCCAGAAAACCGCGAAGCGCTTCCATAGCCTGCCAGACGGTAGTCGATTCATCGAACTCAAGCGCGTTACGGTCCGTGGCCTCGCCGACCGAGTCCGACGGCCTGTGGGCCAAACAAGATTGGGCACGTATGACGCCGACATAGCGACCGTTCCGTTCGATCACCAATCCCTCCGACCGACCGCAATCACCGAGCCGTCGCAGCGCGGTGCGGATTTCGTCGTCCGGGTGGAACCGTGGCACATCACCGTGCATCAGTCCGGTCACCCTTCGCTCGGCCAAGATTGCACTGCCGCGGCCAAGGGAAAGGTCGAAACCGCGCCCGCGCAATTGAACGTCGAACAACGACCGCCCGAACATCCGATAGGAGATGAGATTGGCGAGCACCACCGCGACCATCGCGGCGATCGTGAGGTCATAGCTCCGCGTCAGCTCGAACACGATGAGGATGGTTGCGAGCGGGGCGCCGATCACCGGGCTAGTCACCGCCACCATGCCGCAGATCGCATAGGGAACCACGCCCGAGTGTGCGATCGCGGTTAGATCGTCCATGGCGCTACCAAGGAGCGCGCCGAACAGGATACCGATCAGCAAGGCCGGACTGAATACCCCGCCCGCGAAACCGAATCCCAGGCAGAGGACAGTAACGGTCATCTTGGCGATCAGGATCAGTGCCAGCTCGTCGAGCTCGAAGGCACCCTCGATCGTGGCGAAACGCAGGGTCTCCGTACCGATACCGAGCACGTCGGGCAGCTCAAGCGCGACCACACCCAAAACCAACCCGGCGATCATCGGCCGCAGCGCCCGCGGGATCGGGCTTCGCGCCGCGACGGCCCCGCAGGCCAGGATGGCCTTCATGTAAACCATCGCCAGCAGAGCGCTCAGCACGCCCACGACGGCGAACAAGAAAAACTCGTGGCCGTATTGAACTCCTTCGAACCCGACCAGGAACAGGGGCGGGCGCTCGAAGATCACGTTGGCCACGACGTAGCCCGCCGCGGAGGCGACGGTCGTTGGTGCGAACGCCTGAATGGAGTAGTGGCGAAGAATGACCTCATGGGCGAAGACGAGGCCGGCGATGGGCGCGTTGAACGCAGTCGAGATGGCAGCGGCCACACCGCTCGCGATGGCGATCGCCCGGACGTTGGGGATGTTCAGGCGAAGCCCATTGCTCAAGGTACCGACCAGCGTGCCGAGATAGACCATCGGACCGTACTGGCCCACCGAAGCGCCCGACCCAAGCGAGACGATGGCGGCAAGCGTCGACAACAAACCACTTCTTCGCGAGGGTGGAGCGCTACGCGTCTGGACCGAGAGGATCGTGTCGGGCGGACCGAGGGGGCGCCCCTCGGGCACCAGGTACCGGAAAATCAGACCTACGACGAGTCCGCCCGCCGCGGGTACGAGCAGCGTGGCGGAGGCCACCAGAAGGGCGTTCTCTTCGTGCTGAATGCGAGTGCGCGGCGAGACCAGCAGGCGGTCGTTGAGCCAGACGACGCATTCCACGAACCCGATGGCCAAAAGGGAAACCGCGACGCCGATGACGGTCCCCAAGAGAGACAGCGCGATGATCCGGTACAGAACCTGGGAACCGGTCGCGTATGATCCGGTCGGAGCAGCCAAGGTCGCGTCAGCCGACCGTTCCGTGAAACCACGGCGTATATGGGGAGTGGCGGTCGACGGCAGGCTCGCTTCGTGTCGGCGGCAACGGCCCGTCTATCCGTCTACCGACAGGAAATCGACAATGCCGAACCGGCACGGACGCATCTCTCTGACGATTCTGGCGGCTCTAATACTCGAACTCCTTCCGTCCCGCCGGAACTTCGAGTTAGTTCAGTGGAACCGGCTCAGCGCGCCGTGCCCAACGGCCCGCGACCGCCCGCAGCGAGCCACTCCTCGAATCTTGCCGAGAGCCTGGCGTGGTGACTCGCCCACCACTCCGCATCGGTTTGCAGCGCATTCGCCATGTTCTTCCCCGCAGTAGGGAGATGGGGCTCGGTGGCCTCGGCGACCAGCGCCATCGCCGACCTCCTCGCGGGACCGTAGGAAATAAACTTGGTCTGCTCTGCGAGCGGGCTCGAACCGGTAGAAAAGCGGATGAAATCCAGGGCCTTGGCCAAGTTGGGGCTGCCCTTTGGAACGCCCCAGGAATCGATGTCCCAGATCTGTCCGTCCCAGAGGATGGTGAAGGGCTTTCCTTCCTCGGCGATGGGACGGTACATCCGCCCGTTCCACACCGAAGTCATGACCACCGTCCCGGACTCCAGCAGCGCGACCGGCTCGACGCCGGACTTCCACCAGACGATATTGGCCTTGATCCCGTCCAGTACGGAGAACGCGCGCCGTTGCCCCTCCTCGGTCGCCAGCGTCTCGTACACCTTGTCGGGGGCGACGCCGTCAGCCATCAGGGCCCATTCCATAATCACCCGTGGGTCGCGGCGCAGCCCCCGCTTACCGGGATATTTCTTCACGTCGAAGAAATCCGCCAGCCCCCCGGGCGGGTTGCTGCCGACGGCTTCGTTGTCATAGGCAACCACCGTCGCCCAGACCATCTGGCCGACGCCGCATTCGGTGAACGAACCGGGGATAAAATCTTCGATCGCGGGGGTGCCGTCGTCGCCGGGCAGCAAGCTGCCGTGGTCGATCTCTTCGAGCAGACCCTCGCGGCAGCCCTGAATCAGATCCGATTGCTCGAAATCCACGACGTCCCACACGACGTTCTCGGTTTCGACCTGCTCGCGAATCTCGTCGAGTCCCCCGCCGTAGGTCTCCATCGCCACCCATTCGCCGCTGTGCCGGCGGTAGGGTTTCACATAGGCCAGCATCTGACTCCTGGTGTAGTCGCCGCCCCACGAGACAACCGTCAGTTCCTTCTGGGGCCCGTGCGACACGGACGGACTGGACGCCAGCAGCGCGACCGCCGAACCAAGAGTCGCAACCAAATAACGCACATTCATCTCTACTCCCTCCCTATTCGAACCGGAACTCCGCACAGATCCTCCCGGATCAGGCGTGCAGCTCACCGGAGAGGCTGGTGCCGTCCGGCGCCTTGCTATCCTCGGGCGCGGGCACCGCACTGGGATCCTCGTTCAGCGACTTGACGATCCCGTAGGTCATCAGGAGCAGGATCACGCTGACCGGCATTGCCGCCGCGATCGAGGCCGTCTGCAAGGCCTTCAACCCCCCGGCGAACAGCAGAACCGCGGCCACGAAGCCCTCGCCGAGACCCCAGACGATGCGGAACTTCTGCGGTGGGTTGTCATCGCCCATGCTGAGCATGGTGGTGATGACCAGGGTGCCCGAGTCCGACGACGTGATGAACCAAGTCGCCAGCAGGAACGTGGCCAAGGCCGCCATGGCCCAGTTCAGCCAGCCGACGCCAGTGACCAGGTCGATGGTGCCGTAGAGCGCCGCCGGCAGGTTCCAATCCCTGACGAGTTGCGCGATTCCGGCCGTTCCCACGCCGCCGACAGCGTTCATCTCCGCGTAGATGGCGTTGCCGCCGAAGATGCAGAGCCAGAAGAAGGCGAGGGTTGTCGGCACGAACATCACGCCCACCATGAACTCGCGGATGGTGCGCCCGCGGCTGATCCGCGCGATGAACATGCCGACGAACGGCGCCCAGGATATCCACCAGCCCCAGTAGAAGATCGTCCACCCGCCCTGCCAGGCGGCATCGCCCTCGCTGTTAAAGGTCTGAAAGCCCATGGGGACGACGTTCCAGAGATAGTCGCCGACGGTGGTGACGAAAAAGCCCAACAGCCACTTCGCCGGACCGCCGAACAGGAAGAAGGCGAGCAGTACGACGCTGAGCCAGATATTCCACTCGGAAATGATGCGGATGCCGTTGCCGACGCCCGATACGGCAGAGAAGGTCGCCACCACGGAGATGATCCCGATCAGAATGATCTGGGTGGTCGTCCCCGGGTCGACTCCGAACAGGTGGTTGAGCCCCGCCGCCATCTGGCTGACGCCGAGCCCCAGCGACGTGGCCACGCCGAACACCGTCCCGAACACCGCCAGCAGGTCCACCGCGTGACCGATGGGGCCGTAGATTCGATCACCGATGACCGGATAGAGCGCCGAGCGCAGGGTCAGCGGCAGCTTCTTGCGGAAGCCGAAATAAGCGAGGCACAGGCCGACCATCACGTAGACCGCCCAGCCGTGAAACCCCCAATGGAAATAGGTCACGCGCATGGCGAGGATGGCGCGACTCTCGTTCATCTCGGTTATGTGCGCGTGATCCGCGAATGGATTGTTGGGATAGCCCCAGGGCGCCGTGTTGTCGAAGTAGAACATCGGCTCGGCGATGCCGAAGAACAGCAGTCCGATCCCCACGCCGGCCGAGAACAGCATGGCGAACCAGGAGAAATTACTGAACTCGGGCCGGCTGTCGTCGTCGCCCAGCCTGATGCTGCCGAAACGGCTGAGCATCAGATAGATGCAGACGAAGAACATGATGATGAGGGCGCTGATGTAGTACCAGTTCAATGCCGATTCGATCCATCCGCGCACCGCCGAGTAGACCGAGCTGGCGAAATCGACGTTGAGGGCCGTGAAGATGACGAACGCCGCGACCATACCCTTGGAGGCAAGACCCATCCCCGGGTGAAGCCCCTTCCAGATCCCTTCTTTGGCAACATGCTGCGAAACTTTTTCCGACACGATGTCTTACCTCCTCATTGGGCGCTGGATGATTGGACACTGGAGGGACCGCGAGACACCCGCGAGTGGCCCTGGTCGCCGCGCCAATCGGACAAGGGGGAGACCACCACGATCTGGCGGGCTAAAACCGAAGCGTGCCCAGCTGTACATGAACGGCCCCGACTCGCGTACCGGCAATCCGGCAGCTCCGCCTTCTTTGGCTCCACTGTGCACGTTTGTTGACGTGCCATCCGTCTACCTCGTCAGGCCGACCACAAGGTATCGAGAAAATGCACGGCGAGCAATCGCCACCGGATAGAGATGGATGAGATGGACATAGCACAATGCTCGGTTCCGTGGCATGACGCCAGGCGTGACGATGCGGGAGCGAGTATCCTCTTCACCGAGGATCTCCAGGATGATCGGAAATGGACAGTCTTCGGGTCATCGACCCGTTTCGCGACATCCAGGGAACGCAGGCAGCCTGTGCCTTCTTCCCCGGGTGCGAGACGCACTATCGGCGGCACGATCCGATTGCCGCGCCCCGGCCGCGAGCAGACGTTCAGTCGTAGTCCGGAAGGCTCGCGTACGTCGCCGGGGACAGAGGATCGACAGCACAAAGACCGAGGTTCTCGGCGACAAAGTTCGGGGATTTCATACCAGCGAGGGCCGAGATCACGGCCGGCGCACTGCGCGCGAACTGCAGCGAGCGTTGTGCGTCACTCTTCAAACTTTCACCCAATGTGCGGACGACCTTCGGCGGCAGGCGAATCTCTCCCTTGGCGACCGACCGGCTGGCAATCGCGTGAACGCCCAGGGACCGGCAGGCGGCAAGCGCAGGCAACTCATGTCCGCCGACCGTCTGCGAAGCCGTCGTCAACGCCTCCGGCATGGTGGGATTGAGGGGAAGCTGAACAAACCTCAGCCGATCGGTCGCGCCTGGCGCCACCCGCGCCGCCAGCCGCTTCGCCAGTTCGAGTGACATGTGGCCACGCTGACCGGCCGGGACGCGAAAGGCACTCCATGTCGCGAGTCCGTACATGCGTATCCGCCCCTCGTCCGCCGCACGCTCGAGGATTTCGAACGCCGCCGACAGCCGGTCGTGCAAGGTCTGCTCGTCAACCGCACCGACCTGAGATTCCGGATTGTGCAGGTAATAGAGATCGATCGTCTCCACTCTCAGATTCGCACGGCTCCGCTCGATTTGATCATCGATATAGTCGGGGTGCATGCAGTGCGATCCTTCCACCAAATCATCCAACGAAACCCTGCCTCGAGACGATCTCACGATCTCCGTTGCAAACCAGTCGGCGCGGTCCGGATGCGGCAGATAGCCCCCTTTGGTGCATAGAATGATTTCGTCCCGCGCCACGACGCCGGCGTCGATCTGTGCCGACAGCGCATGGCCGAGGCACCGTTCCGCGCGCTGATAGCGATAGTTGATCGCCGTGTCGATGACATTGACGCCGCCCGCGACACAGCGGGCAAAGGCGCGCATGACGAGGTTGTCCGTGGGATCGTCGACACCGCCGAGATAGGACCCGAGCCCGACCGAGGACCACCAGAGTCGGTCCGCTTCCGTGAAGTGCCCGGTGGAGCACCGTTCGCCATGACGCGCCCGATAGCGCGACGTTCCCTCGGCGGTGGCATGTCCGGCGACGGCCAAATACTCTCCCTCCTCATCGTCAAGAATAGCACCGCCGCATGACGCTGTTGGGACCCTCGCCGATGTCAGCCGTACCGTATGAAAACCTTTCGACGTTCGAAGCCGTTCAGCGCGGCATTCGGGACGCCATCGGGATGCCACTGTTGGTGTTGCTTTGCAGCATGACGGCCTTCGGCTCCCTCGCCCGTGAAGGCGGGCTCACATTGGACGTCGCTCTCGCCTCCACAATCGGTGTTTGGGCCTTACCGGGGCAAATCGTCTTCGTCGAACTGCATGCGACGGGGAGCGAGGTGGCCGCCCTGGTCCTCGCCGTGTCTCTCGCCAACGCCCGATTTCTGCCGATGGTGATGTCACTTCTTCCTCTGTTGCGCATCGATCTGAAACGCGTGGGATGGCTTTATCTCTATGCGCACCTTCTGTCGGCGCAGTCTTGGGCATATTGCCGCCGCGTATTCCCCCGCTTCCCCGCTGACAGGCGCCGCTCCTATTTCCTCGCGTTTACCCTTTCCATTCTCACCATCTCACTGGCCGGCACCGCTCTCGGATACATCCTGACCGGCGCTCTGCCTCGGCCGCTTGCAGTGGCGCTGGTTCTCGTCAACCCGCTTTTCATGTTGCTTCTTCTGGCTGACTCTCGAAACCGCGCCGTGATCCTAGCGCTCATCGCGGGCGCGGTCGTCGGACCCTTGGTGCATCCATATGCGCCCGGCTGGGGCATGCTGTTCACCGGCGTTGTCGCGGGGAGCGCAGGCTTTATCGTGAACAGATGGCTGACGACGTGGCGGTCGTCATGACGCCCGCCCTCGACACATGGATGCTCCTGCTGGCGGCAGTCGGCGCCACCTATTTCTGGCGGGGTCTGGCTGTCCCTCTTTCCTCGAGAATCGACCCTGAAAGTCGGGTATTCGAGTGGATGACGTGCGTCACCTATGCCCTGCTCGCCGGCCTGATGTCACGGATGATCGTCCTGCCGTTCGGAGACCTTGCCGCCACGCCCCTCCACGACCGCATCATCGCCGTTGGCATTGGGCTGGCAGCTTTCTTCGTCGGACGGCGAAATCTCCTGCTCGGTGTCGGTGCCGGCACGTCGGCGTTCATATTGCTTACGTTCACCCAATGGGGATTCTGAGCCATGACGTCGTCCGTCCTACGGATTAGGCTCGTCCAGGCAGATCTTAAATCACCAACATGGATAATTCTATGAATTAAAAGATCCTCATAAACTTCCTTTTAACATGAGAGAGTTAAGTCGAGATACCATCGACGAAAATTCCAAATCAAAGGCGAACGGAATTTTTGAAAACTCCCCATATAGGAGATAATTACATCTTCGTAATTCCCCTGCCGGGTCGCACGGAATGCCCTCATCGGCTCTCAGCCGCGCGCGCGCGGCCATATTTTCCAGTTCTGGTCCTCTGCGCGCCGCTTAACCGCGAGGTTCAGCGCGAAGCATCCTTCACGCATCTTCATGCCTCGCTCTCCGGCGATGAAAAACAGCAAACCGCCGCCATAGACCTCGCTGTGGTAAAGGCGCACGGCCTCCGTCCCGGACTCGATCCTGAATTCGGACCGACAATGACAGAGGCCCGGCACGGGAGCCCGCGTTTGGAGGACGAGTTCCCGTTCGGTCTCCATACGTACGATTCGGCCTCGCAGTTCAACGCGCCGTCCGAAGGGCGGCTTCAACGTCAATTTCAGGTGGGACCCATTGGCCAGGGACCCCTCGGCGGACGGAAACAACGGATTCCATTCGGCATATCGACCGAAATCCGACAAGACATCCCATACCCGCGTCGCGGACGCATCGATGCGAATGCGTGAGTCGAACCGAGGCATATAGGGTCTATTGCCAGATCGCCCGGAGGCTGTCAAAACCGCCTTCGTCGCGACGTTACGGCCACCTCTATTCCCACTGCGCACCATTTCCTCATACGAATCGGGGCGCCCGAAGGCGCCCCGTGAAGGAATTCGTGTTGCCGTCGTGGAGAGGGGCTAGAAGTCCATGTCGCCCATGCCGCCCGGCGGCATCGCCGGCGTATCCTTCTTCTCGGGCTTCTCGGCGACCATGGCTTCGGTGGTCACGAGCAGACCGGCGATGGACGCCGCGTCTTCCAACGCGATCCGCACGACCTTGGCGGGATCGATGATGCCCGCCTTGACCAGATCCCCGTAGGACTCCGACTGAGCATCGAACCCGTAGTTGCTGTCCTTCTGCTCGAGAAGCTTGCCGGATACGACCGCACCGTCGAGCCCCGCATTCTCGGCGATTTGACGAACCGGCGTTTGCAAGGCGCGACGAACGATGTCGATGCCGACCTGCTGATCGGCGTTCTCGCCTTTGAGTTTTCCCAGGGCTCGAGTGGCATAGAGAAGGGTGACGCCGCCACCCGGCACGACACCTTCCTCCACGGCCGCGCGAGTCGAGTGAAGCGCGTCCTCGACGCGGTCCTTGCGCTCCTTCACCTCAACTTCCGTTGAGCCACCCACCTTGATCACCGCGACACCGCCGGCGAGCTTCGCCAGAC
>JAGWAU010000072.1 GCA_021296255.1 Alphaproteobacteria bacterium
GCATGGCTCCTCACCATTCTAGAAGTACCGAAAATCGTTGCCGAGGGACTGAGCGAGATTACGACGAACAAGTATCTGGTCCTTATCCTCATCAACGTCTTTCTTCTTGTGATGGGTATGCTCCTGGATGCGACAGCGAACATACTCATCTTAGGACCTATTCTGATGCCGGTGGCCCTCGCGTTCGGAATAGACCCCATCCATTTCTCGCTCGTGATGATCATCAATTTGATTATCGGGCTCGGTACACCGCCAGTGGGAACCGTGCTTTTCGCGACCGTCCCCATAGCAAGGGTCAGCGTCGAAAAGATCGCAGTAGCCATAGTGCCATTTTGTTTGGCTCAATTGGTTATTCTGGGTTTGGTGACCTATGTGCCGGCACTGACCACGTGGATCCCGTCCATGTTGGGTTACGTCTACTAGACCGCGTCGCAGAATCGACGGGCCGGTGTAGTGCGGCGGAATCTTTGGAAACCCGCGGTTTCCGGCGCCAAAACGCCCGTTGCGCGCGCCTGCCGCCAGCATCTTCCGGTCAGAGACCGGCGTCGGGGTCGGCGTGGACGATCCGGCCGCCGACGACGGTCATGACAGGGGAGATTTCCTTGATCCGCCCCGCCTCGACGGTGAGGTAGTCGTCGGAGAGGACGAGCAGGTCGGCGTACTTGCCGGCCTCGAGGGAGCCCAGCCGGTCCTCCATGCGCAGGAGCCAGGCGCCGTTGTTGGTGTAGATGCGCAGCGCCTCCTCGCGCGAGATGCATTCGCCGCTGCCGAGCTGCGCGCCGGTCTCCCCGTCGGTGCGCGTCACCATGAGCCAGAGCGAGAAAAACGGGTTCCAGGGATACTCGTCGGAGCCGTTGGACACCGGCAGGCCGGCGTCGAGGAAGCCGCGCAGGGGCACCGCGCGACGGGCCACCGCATCGCCGTAGGCGCGCGCCAGGTTCTCGCCGTGATGCCAGACGAACGTCGCGCAGGTCGTCGGCACGACGCCGAGCTCGCGTAGGCGCGCCATCTGGGCCGGGGTGGTGAACTTGCTGTGCATCATGACCCAGCGCCGGTCGCGGATGCCGAATTCCGCGTCCGCCTCGCCGTAGACGTCGATGACCCAGTCGATCATGGCCTCGCCGTCGGCCTTGGTGGCCAGCCGCACGCCCCGGCGGGCCGCCTCGCGCGCCACGTGGCGGAACTTGTCGAGGGGAACGCGGCAGATGCCGTCGCGGATCTCGTCGTGCGGGCCGGGCCAGGAGGGCTGCTTCGGCTGCACGGCGTCGAGGCCGCCGCCGGGTCCGTCGAGGGTGACGTTGACCCCGGCGAAGCGCAGCCGGTCGTCGCCGGCCCCGTCGTGGGCGGCGTAAGCATAGCCGCCCAGGCGCGCCGAGACGTCCTCGAACGTCCCCGAGGTGCTCAGGTTGGGCACCATCTGGACGCGCACCGTGAGCCCGCCTTCCGACCACACCTTGAGCAGCGCCAGGGTACCCTCCTCGACGGGATCCTCGAGGCCGTGGCCCTCGTAGATGGCGGTGAGCCCCAGGCGGTTGAACTCGGCGATCTTGTCCTCGAGATTGGCGATGCACGCCTCCAGGGTGGGGCGCGGCACGAGCTCCCACAGCCGGGCGGTCGCGGGGCGGGCGATCAGCGTGTCGTTGTCCCGCAGCACGCCGGTCGGCTCGCCGGTGGCCGGGTCCTTCTCGATCTCGCCGCCGGGCGAGAGGACGGTGTCGCCCGAGCGCCAGTCGAGGATCGGCGCCAGGCGTTCGGGCTGGGGTGTCTCGGCGGTGATCCCGGCCAGCTCGAGCGCCCGGCTGTTGACGATGGACGGCGTCCTGTAGGTGCCCCGGATCCATACCGGATTGTCCGGCGAGACCGGGTCGAGATCGTGGCGGTTGGGATAGCGCCCTTCCTCGAAGCACGCCGGGGCCCGGGTTTCGGGGTCGGCCAGGAGCTGGAGCACCACCCAGGCGCCCGGCCGGCCCTTCTCCCGGACGTCGGCGACGGCGCGGGCGACGCGGGCCTGGATGTCGGCCATGTTCTTCGAGCCCGCGAGGCGCGGGAAGCGGCCGCGCCAGCTGTCCATGTGCGGGTGGCCGTCGATCAGCCCCGGCACCACGGTGCGGCCGCCGAGATCGATGCGTTCCGTGCCGGGCGCGGCGCCGGCCAGCACGTCGGCGTCGGTCCCGGTCGCGACGATGCGCCCGCCCGCGATGGCGAGCGCCTGCACGATCGAGAAATCATCGTCGACCGTGACGATCTTGCCGTTGTGCAGCACCAGCTCCGGTGACGTGTCGGCCATGGTTCCCTCCGTTCAGGATCTCGGGATCACCTTACGCGGCGGGCGGGGGCTCGACGCAGCGGGGATCGTCGTTCGCCGGGCTGTTGACCACGGTGCTCACCCTGCGGGCGATCATGCCCTGCGGCGGGCACGGACCCAGCGGCACCGCACCGCCCGCGAGCCAGGGATCGAACGCCTGCCGGTCCAGGATCACCGGCATCCGGTCGTGGATCGGCGCCACGACCTCGTTGGCGGCGGTGGTGAGCACGGTGCAGGTCTCGACGACGTCGCCCGGCCCGAACCCGGCGAGCGATCCCGTCAGCGCGACGCCCCGGGGCACCGTCCAGCGCTCCCACAACCCGGCGAAGGCGAACGGCACGCCGTTCACGGGCTCGATCAGCCACGGCCGCTTCTCCCCGCCGCGGCGCGTCCACTCGTAGAAGCCGTCGGCCGGGATCAGGCAGCGCCGGGCCCGCCAGGCGGCGCGGAACGCGGGCTTGGCATGCGCCGTCTCGGCCCGGGCGTTGATCAGCCCGCGGCCGGGGAACGGCTCCCTGGCCCAGGAGGGGATCAGGCCCCAGCGGAGCGGCGAGAGGCGGCGGCCGTCCGCGTGGCGGCGCACCGCCGCCACGTTCTGGCTCGGCGCCACGTTGTAGCGCGGCCGCAGGTTCGCGGCCGGGCCGCTCAGGCCGAACGCGGCCAGAACCTCGGACCAGGCGTAGCGCTGGGTAAACCGACCGCACATGGCGCAAGACTAGCGCCCGGCGGCGGCCCGGTGAAGGCGCCCTACCCGGCGATCGGCACGGTCTCCAGATGTCTCTCGACGGCATCGACGACCGTGGTGACGAGCGGCAAATGCGCCTTTTCGGAATTCCAGTACTGGCGGAAGAGCGCGACCGTCTCGCGGGCGGTGTCGAGCACGAGCTTGTTCGGCAGGCGCGCCTTGGCGGCGAGATGAGAAAGCTCGTCCTCGGAGAACCGATCGAAGCGCTTGGTTCGGCTGAAATTAAGCACCGCCTTGTCGTCCGGGACGTAGGGATTCGTGGAGACGAAATCGTAGGCGGGCGCGAGCGCCGCGCGACGCCTGTCGGGATAGATCAAAGACCAGTTCTTGAGGTGCATGTCGGCATTGCCGATCAGGGTGTTGAAGGTGAGCCGGCGAATGAATTCGACAATGTCGACATCGCTTCCCTCGGCGCCGATGACGCTGGCGATGCTGCGCGCGCTGGCCTTCTCGTACTTGCTCTCGGGATAGACTCCGAAGACCTGTGCGAAGTCCTCGATGTGCACGAGGGTGCCGTCCTCGCGCCGGTCGAAGCGCCGTACGGCAAGGGCCCGTCCGTTCAGCGCACCGATTCCTACGGGCAGGTTCCCTATCGAGTCCAGATCGACGAGTTGGAGCGCCGGCACGTCCATGCCGATCAGCCGGGCAAGCGTCATCATGGCGAATTCGTTTTCGGGCACGCCCTCGAATTCGCGTGAGGGCAGCTTGACGATCCACGATCCGCCCACGCCGCGAACCGGGATCGTCAGCCCGCCCCTCGCCGCTTCGACCGCGGAAAACTTCAACTGGACGCCGGCCAACGAAAAGCGCAGCGCATTCTCGCGCCCGTGACGATCCGGTTCGTCGCGATCGTCGACATCGAGCGGCTAGGCCTCGTCGGAGGCCGGCGCGACGGTGACGGCTCCCGGCAGGTCGCTGCCCAACGCCCACAGCAGGAAGAACTCGCGCGCCTCGCTCACGCCGGCGCGGGCGGGGCGCGGGCAGCAGGTTCGAGAAGAACGGCAGCAGCCTGGTCCGCGTCGGCCCGAAGTCGGTGATCGGCTCCCCGAGCCGGTCCTTGAAGGAGAGCCCGAGGACGGGCCGGTGTTCGTCCGTTACGTAGTCCTCGGCGAACGCGAACAGCGTGCGGTCCCCCGGCACATGCGTCAGTGTACCGACGGGGGCGCCGTGAAGCCGGACGTCGAGGACGCGAACGTCAGCCATGGTCGTCATCATCCAGGCTGTAGGCGGGCCGCGCCTTCTCGCTTTCGTCGCGCCGCCGGACTATCGCGTGTACGGCGGAGACGGCCTTGCGGGGCACGAGCACAAGGTCCAGATCCAGGACACGGGCGAGCTCGACGAGGCTCGAGACCCGGAGATCGACTGTGCCGTTCTCGATTTTCGAAATATGGCTTTGGGGAATGCCGGCCCTGGCGCCGAGTGCGCGCTGGCTCAGCCCCCGGGCTTCGCGGGCGTTTCTGAGTGTACGGGCGACATGCTCGGTGGCATAGGTCATGTCAATATACTTTTCTATATTATAATGATCATATAATATGAATTTCTATATCGATTCAAAAAGAAGATGTCAAGATTTAATATGCTAAAATAGATCAAACATCTGATAAGATATGGTAAAGGATATCAACTGCAGACTTCGTCAAGACGACGGAAAACGCATTTCCGCGCCGCCATCGGCGTCCGGGCACCCTGCCGATGCGGGGCCGGCGTCCGTTCGCTTGCAGAGTCCGTCCCCTCTCGACGCTCCTCGCGGCGGGCGACGAATCGACGAGATCCGCGATTGCCATACATATTTGTATGAAGACCACGCTCAACTTCGACGACCGGCTGATCCGCGCCGCCAAGGCCCGCACCGCCCATGACGGCGACACGCTCACCGGGCTGATCGAGCGCGCCCTGCGCGACTATCTCCGGGTTCCGCGCGCTCCGAAACGCTCCCTCCGTGCCGAGCTGCCGACTCGGCGGGGCCGGCCGGTCGCGGGCCTGGATCTGGACGACCGGAACATCCTCCACGAGCGCATGGACGGGTGCGCTTGATCGCGGTCGACACTAACGTTCTCGTCCAAGCGTAGCGCTGGGTAAACCGCCCGCACATGGCGCAAGACTAGCGGCCGGCGGCGGCCGGGTGAAGGCGGGGCGGCCTTTCTTTCGGCCAATCAACCGCCCGCCGGCGGGCTCGTGCCGAGGAGCTCGTCGCCGTCCTCCGGCGCCGCGAAACCGAGCATGTCGCGCACGTCCGCCTCGGCCACGCGCAAGCCCAGCGGCACCAGCTTCGCCAGCGCCTCGGAGACCCGGGCGACGTCGAGCGTCTCCTCGCGGCCGACCGCGATCCGCGGATAGCGTCTGCGCTCGCCGTGGTTGAGCGCCACGAGGGGGCGCGCGACGTCGCGGGTCAGCGTCTGGCCGAGGGCGAGGGCGTCGGAGCGCTCGATGTCGCGCCGCACCTCGTCGTGCACCTCGCCCAGCGACCGGGCGCCGCGCTCGCCCGCCTCCGTCGTGAGCGTCTGGCCGAGCACCGCCTTGGAGATCAGGGCGTCGATGTAGGCGAGCAGCGCGCCGTGGGCCGACGACCGGCCGCCGCCGCCGCTCTGCCTGGTCTCGACGAGCTCGATCATCATGGATTCGGGAATCATCGCCGCGGCGTCGGCCCCGAGATTGGTGAGCGCCCGCAGCAGGACGTCCCGGTCCTCGGGGCTGGCGTTGGGCGGGTACTTGCCGATCCGCGTCGGCTGGCCGTAAGTCTCGATGAACTGGACCCAGTCCTTCACCGCGTAGTTGGCGAACAGGTACCACCAGGCGACCATGCGGGCGAAGCCGGCGCGGATCGGCAGACCGGACTTGGCCTGGAAGCGGTGCACCACGAACTTGAACGGGGCGAGCGGCCGCTCCCGGTCGTCGAGGCCGCGCAGGCGCAGGGTGCGCCCGTCCACGCGATCGAACGCGAACCAGCGCGGGTCGCGGTGCTCGAGGCGCACGGGCCACCACTGGCGCTCGGAGAACTCCCACATGATCTCAGTCACCGAATAGCCCTTGCCCAGCGCGTCGAGGACGTCGATCAGCTCGTCCTCGAGGGGCTCGGAGGCGAGCCAGTCGCGCACGAGATCGGCGTCGCGAGCGGCCTCGGCGCCGTCGTCCGCCGGCACCACACGGACGTCGAGCTGCGCGACCTGGCGCTTGCGAGTGCCGAGCACGGCGAGATAGTGGAGGTTCTTCTCCTCCATCTCCTCGGCGAGCTCGAGATAGCTTCGCGAATCGCCCTGCTCGGCCTCGCGCAGCAGCGCCCCGAGGCGCCCGGGCGTGAGGCCCTGGGCCGGATGCTCCGAGAGGATCGAGCGTACGCCCGAGACGGTCGGCCCGGCGAGCTCGCGCCCGAGATCGGACGTGCGGACCGGATTTCCGTACTGATCCAGGATCGCCATCACCAGCCTCCCCTCGCCGGGCGCCGGAAGTCGTCGCCGTGGTCGGGGCGGAGCCAGCCCCGGCCCGGTGCCGTGCCGTCATCGACGCGAGCGCCGCGGCCCGGAGGCGCCGCGGCATAGTCGAATTCGACCGGGCCCGCCTCGGAAACGTGGCAGGCGATCGCGAACGACCAGAAGCGGTCGGCGTGGCCGTCCGTCCCGCTCTCGCCGGAGACCAGGCGCGGCGGGCCGGCGGTACCGCCCTCGCGCCTGACCGACCGCAGGTCCGCCTCGGTGTCCTCGTCGTCGGGAATGCGGATGCGGGCGTCCTCGCAATGGGTGAGCAGCGAGGTCGCGAGCGTCAGCCTGGTCGGGCCGGTCAGCAGGAACCCTTCGACCCGCTGCGTTCCGTGATCGTCCTGGAGCTGCTCGAACAGACCCTCGCCCATGCCGGTCTGGTCGATGCCGATACGGATGCACTTGAACTGGCGCACCATCCGGCGAACCACCGCCCGCTGCTCCGAAAACCGCTTGTCCCGCAGGATTTCCATTTCCCGTGCCCAAAGCACGTCCCCGACCATCTCGAAGGCAGTCGCCACCCAGAGGTGCCTGCGGCGCGCGACGTCGATGCCGAGGTAGCCGAAACCTCCCCGGTAGAGCTCCGGCTTTCCGGCGTCGGCGTGCCGGCACTTGCGGATGAGCTCCCAGCCGAGGAACCTTCCGGCGCCGGCGGCGGGGATGCAGTCGAGCTCCTCGGCCGCGTTGTGGCGGTAGACGTGCCGGATGCCGCGCGCCCATTCCTCCATCGCCTCGCGGGAGGGAGGGCGGCCCTGCACCTCGAGAACCCGGGCCGCGAGGCCGTCGGCCAAGGCGTCGTCGAAGGTGACCGTGTGCAGCGAGCCCGGCTGCCTGCCCGACCGGATGTCCTCGCACAGCTTGTTGAAGGGATTGCTCTCGCCGTTGTGCGTGGACAGGACATGGATGCGCCCGCCCCAGACCAGGAACGCCAGCGCCGCCTTCAGCACCTCCTCGAGGTCGTCGACGAAGGCCGCCTCGTCGACGATTCCGAGATCGCCCGGGCGGCCCTTGGAGCGGAAGGCGCGCGGCGCGCTCGTCATGGAGACGATCTCGCGGCCGTTGTAGAGGGCGAGCCGGAAGGCCTGGACGCTCTTTTCGCCGTCGTCGATCAGCGTCTCGCCGACCGCGGAGACGGCCACCTTCAGGAACCCGGCCCACTCGGCGCAGTCGTCGATGAAACCGCGCGTCATCTCCTGGTCGTAGGACTGGTAATAGACGTTGCCGGAGTCGTCGCCTGCGTGCATGACGGCGTCGTAGGCCTCCGCCCAGGAAAGGCCGATGCGCCGGCTCTTCCCGATCACCTTCAACTGCGCCTCGTCCGCGACCCAGCGCCGCTGATAAGGGAGGAGCGTGCGCTTCATGCGCCCTATTCCAATCCCTCGATCACGGCGCGGATCGCGGCCGCGGTGTCCTTCGACATTCCGGGCTTACGCCCAACGCTATCGGCCACGTCCGAGGCCTCGGCCAGCGCCTTGCGCCGGTCGGCGCGGATCGCGATGCTGGCCCGGGCGGCTTCGGACAGCGCGCGCACGGCGGTCAAGAGCTGCGTGAGGTCGCCCTCCTCGGACGCCAGGAGGACCTGGAACATACGCTCCTGGACCAGTTGGATCGACGCGTCAGCCACGACACCGGGATCGTCGGGCGAGGCGGAGACCAGGGCGGCCGCCATCTCGCTCGACACGCGGAGCGACTCGATGCGCCGCTCGAGCTTGGACCCGTGCCGGTGCAAGGCGGCGCGCGACATCGGATGACCGAGCTCGGTCAGCCATTCGACGTGGCTCCTGTAGTTGCGGAACCCGCCCTCGGAGAGCCGGCGGTTGAGCTCGTCCCGGACCTCGGAGGGCAGGCCCGCCACCTTGGAGCGCGCCGGCACGGCGTCAGCCCGCGTGCGGATCGAGAAAGGGCGGCCGGGTGATGCCGGGCTCGACGTCGACCTCGTAGTCCACGACGTCCCGGCCGTGGCGCGTGAGCTTGGCCCGCCAGGCGCGGACCTCGGAGCGGTCCGTTTCGATCAGCTTGCGCGACTCCAGATAATCGAACTCGGTATGGATGCGCTGCATCGTGACGCCGATGTATTCGGCGCGGGCGACGTCGAGGCACATCTTGTCGGTCGCCCCGAGGTGGCCGCCCACCATCAACGTGCGCAGGATCGTCCAGCGCAGGGCGGCGATGTGGTCCTGGCTCAGGTTGTCCCTCATGGTCCCGCTCCGATCCTCTCCTCGAGCCGCGCCAGCATCACGCTGTGGGTCTCCAGGAGGCCGATGACCCGGCTTTCGTTAGGGATGTAGTCGTCGCGGCGCACGTAATTCTCGGCGACGTGCAGGCGCAGGTCGCCGAGCCCGCGCTCGAGCCCGACGACGCGGTCCGCGAGCTCGCCCTTGGCGGGTCCGCCGTGGGCCGGCGTCGCCGCCGCGGCGCGGAGGCCGACGATGCCGAGGCGCTTCAGCGCGAAGGCACCGCCGCCGAGGAAGATCAGGACCGTGACGACGCCGCCGAACGCCTGCCAAGCTTCCGCCCCCGGCATCAGCCCGTCCCCGCCGGACGCGCGCCCTTGGCGATCTGGCGGGCGCCGAACCACCACAGCACGCAGGTGGTGGTGAGATAGAGCACGGTGTCGACGATCCGCGCCTTGACGGCGGTGCCGTCGACGACGGCGTCCGCGTCGCCCATCGAGAAGTAGATGGCGCTCGTGAGCGCGACGAACCCCCAGGTGAGGGCCGGCCGCGTCATGCCCCGCACGAAATCGACGAACTGCATGAGCCAGCCGTCGCCGGGGCGGCTCCAGCGCCGCGCCGCCTCGCGGTAGGATTCCCGGAAGGCGGAGAGCTCGGCCTGGGCCTTCTCGCCCTCCAGCTCGAGCGCGGCGACCCGCTCGGCGCCGGCCGATTCGATCTCGGCGAGCTCCATGTCGAGCCGGCGCAATTCGAGCTCCTGGGCGTGGCGCTGCCGGGCCTGGAAATAGCTGGTGGCAAAGGAAAGGGCGGTGCCGAGCAGGCCGGTCGCGCCGCCGGTCAGGATCGAGGTCAGCAGGTCAAGCATCGACGATCTCCAGGGTGAAGGGTGCGCCGGCGCACCAGGTCATGAGGTGTCGGAACGCGGTCCGGGACGAGAGCACGGCCGCCTGGGCGCGGCCGCGCACCTCGATCCGGCCGCGGCGCATCCCCGGCAGCAGGCAGCCGTGGGTGTGGGTGTGCCAGCCCTGCTCGACGTCCCCTCCGACGTTGCCCGCGTGGAACAGGATGTGGCTGCGCTCCGGCACGTCCGCGACCAGCAGGCAGGAACGGAAGCGCGGCGACAGATGGGGCAGCACCTCGTAGGCGCCGGACGGGATGCGGGAGCGGTTGCGGCGGTTATCGCGCCACGGCGGCTCCATGACTTGGAGCGGGCCCGGCAGGCCCCGGGCGGCGAGCACCCCGAGGGTGCCGTGGTCGCTCTCCGTGTCGCGGCGGAGCAGAGCCCTCTTCATGGTCATGGCGTGCGTTCCCGATCGGCGTCGACGGGGCGCCGCGGACGAGACCTCGATGCTTGGCCTGGAGGACGTGTCCCGTCCCGCATCGCCGCGGCGCCGACGAGGAGTATCGGAAGACCCGCGGCCGGGCGTCAGGGGAACATGTTCCCCCGACGTCTCCGGCGGTGTCGGCGCACGGTGCGGGGAGAAATGCCGCGGCGGAATGACCGGCCTCGACCATCGCATCCATCAATTCGTCCATGCGGGCCAGGTTCATGCTCGCTTCGGTGAACAAGGAGTTGATCGAGAGCACACACAAGGCGCTTGCCGTTGCCAAGGGAGAGACGGAACCCGCCGGGGCATTCGTTCCCGAGGTCGTAGACGTCGCGGCGGTCCGCAAGAAGCTGAAACCGTCGCAATCGGCATTCGCTAAACGGTATGGGTCTACTGCTTGGCACCGTTGGCGATTGGGAACAGCATCGCCGTTAGCCGGCTCGCGCCGCCGTGGTACTGCTCTCCGTCATCGATCACAATCCGGACATCGTTGCCCGAACACTCGCCGAGCGTCGCCAGGACTGTCCCGGCACGCGATCTTTTGGACGGTCTCCGTGACTGTTACCGGGTTATCCGAAGATCCAGAAAGCCCGCCGGCGTCAATATCGGAATGTCCTGAAACGGAGACATCTCCAGAAGGTCCCGGTCCCCCGTGACCAGGCAATCCGCCGCGCCCATCAGAGCCGTCTCCAGCAGCTTGTCGTCATCGGGATCGCGGCATCCGAGCTTCGCGCCGGCGATCGAAACCCATTCCGAGACCGCTTCGAGCTGGGCCAAGTACACGGCCCTCCCTTCCCGGCCGACGTAGCGATCGAACTTCGGGCGATGGAACCGGCTTCGGAGCTCGTCGAGCGTCTCGTCGGAGAACAGCAGCGCGCCGCGTTCCTCCCGCACTGCCTCGACGACCACCCGCGGCCGGCCGCTCCGGCGGAGCGCCGCGCTGATCAGGACGCTGGTGTCGAGAACGACACGCTCAGCTTTCATTCGCCAGAAGCGTTTCGAGCCCGGTCTCCGTCAGGCCGTTCGCCGAGGCCTCCTCGCCCAGGGCGTCCATGGTCGCCGTCAGACGCTCCCACGCTATACCGCGAAGCCGCTCGTACTGTTGCATCGACATCATCACGCCGACCGCGCGGCCTTTCCTGGTCACGCGCACGGGCGCGCTCTGTGCGGCATCGAGCAAGTAACCGAAGCGGTTCTTGGCTTCCCTGGCAGCGATTTCCTTCATATGGCCATGGTAGCTATCACGGCCACATTTCGCAATCGGTCCGTAATTCCCCGTCGCCCGCAGGTCGATCGTCTCGTTTCAGTGACAGACCGCCATCGCCAAGACCGAGCGCCGCGCGTTGAAGCGGCCGCGCGCGCCGTGTAGGTTCACGCGCCCCGGCACGCCGGTCGGCACGGAAAGCAGCGGTTCCAAGGGAGAAGGACAGATGAGTGAGATCGAACAAGTGGGTTTCATTGGCCTCGGCCTGATGGGTACTGCGATGTCGAGCGCCCTGCTCGGGGCGGGCTTCAAGGTGAAAGGGTACGACCCCCTTCCCGGCGCCGGCGACGAGGTCAAGGCGAACGGCGGCGAGATGGTCGACACGCCCGGCGCCACCGGCGAGGGCTCGCAGCTCGTCATCGTCATGGTGCCGGACGTGCCCGAAGTGGACGCGGTTCTGAACGGCGACGACGGGCTGCTGAAGAGCCCCGGCGAAGGGCGCGTCGTCATGGTGATGTGCACCATCGATCCGGGCGCCGTGCCGAAGTTCGCGGCGCAGGCCAAGGCGGCGGGCTGGGGCTATGTCGATTCGCCGGTAGGCCGCACCGCCGACGATGCCCGCCAGGGCAACTCCATGTTCATGGTCGCGGGTTCGGCGGAGGACAAGGCCGCCGCCATGCCGGCGCTCGAGGCCATGGGCACGACGATCATCGACTGCGGCGACGTGGGCCACGGCATGACCTGCAAGATCGTCAACAACTTCATGGCCACGGCCGGCGCCGTGATGGTGGCGGAGGCGCTGCGCCTCGCCGAAGCAGGCGGGGTCGGCCCGGACAAGACGCTCGAGATCGTCAACGACACCTTGGCCGGCAACGGGCACTCGAGGCAGCATTTCCCGAACAAGGCGCTGGCCGGCGACCTCAACCCCGGCTTCGCCGTCAAGCATGCCCGCAAGGACGTCAACATCGCGCGCATGATGATGGAGCGCGAGGGCCTGCCCTGCTACACCGCGCCGGCGGCCCTCGCAGCCTATGACGCGGCGCTCAAGCGGGGCCACGGCGACAACGACTGGAGCGACCTCTACAACGTGGTCAACGACATCTGGCAGGAGAACCGGAAAGGGTGAGCCGACCGGAGGACGGGGGCAGCGGAGACCTCAATACGGCTCGTCGCCCGAGACCGTCGTGCGGTGCATGTGGCGGCGGTCGCTGGCGTGATCGTAATCCTGCACGGCGTAGTGCATGAGGCTGCGGTTGTCCCAGAACACGATATCGTTGGCCCGCCATTTGTGGCGGTAGAGGAAGCGCGGATTGATCGCGTGCCGGTACAGGAATTCGAGGAGCGGCCGGCTCTCCTCCTCCGTCATGCCGACGAAATTGAGCGCACAACCGGGACTGGCATAGAGCGCCTTCCTGCCCGTCTCGGGATGGGTGCGCACGGCGGGATGCGTGACGGGTGGAGTCTTCTTCAGCTCCTCGTCGCTGTACGGCCGGGCATAACCCACCTGGACGGAATTGTACCGCGCCTTGGCAAAGTGGTGCACGACCTCCAGGCCGTCGAGCAGATCCCTCATGCCGTCCGACAACGCCTCGTAGGCCGCGAACTGGTTGGCGAACATGGTGTCGCCACCGATCTCGGGCACCTCGATGGCGTGCATGATCGATCCCAGAGAGGGCTTGGCGAGGTACTGCAGATCGGAATGCCAATATTCGCCGACCCCGGCCCGGCCCATGATCTTGCCGTTCTTCTTGACGTTGGACAGCACCAGGACTTCCGGCAGATCCGGCAGGAGGTATTCGGTCAACACGTGAATCTCGAGCTCGCCGAACCGGCGACTGAACGCCACATGCTGTTCCGGCGTGATGTCCTGATCCCGGATCAGGAGGAGGCAGTTCTCGTTCAGGGCCTTTCTCATCTCGGCGATGGTCTCGTCCGGCAAGTCCTCCCTGAGGTCCACGTTGAGGACCTCCGCGCCGAGGGCGGGCGATACGCGCCTAATTTCGGGCTTTGCCGATTTCGCAGCCCTCTCGTCGCGCTTCCGAGAGGATGCGCCACCCAAGGTCTTGCGTGACTTTTCAACGCTTTCGGTAATGGTCATGAAGGTCCTCGTTTCCCGACACCGGAAGAGATCCGCTCCCCACGCCGCGGCCATCCGGGACCGGGTGCGTCCCGAAATTCCTCCGGATTGGCGAAGCGTGCGAATTCTACGGAATTTGCGGATTTACTTCAATGAAATGAGAGATTCCCGATAATCCGTCAGGGCACCTCGATCTCCATTCCGAGGATCAACGAGCTCCACGACTTGCCGTGGCCGTCGAGGTTGAGCGATTCGTTCACGCTGACCAGGTTGATGCCGTTCAGGTTGGGCAGTTCGTAGCGGACAATCTCGCCGCGCAGCACGCCGCCGAATTCCCGCTTCAACCGGGCCGGCGTGACTTCCGCGAGGAGCACCGGATAATGCTCGGCCGCATAGGCGAAGACGGAGACGTTGGAGCGGTTGCCCTTGTCGCCGGCGCGGGCATGGGCGATCTCGCGCAGGGGGCGGCGGCTCATGTCTCGATGACCTCCACCGACGGCGAGACCCGGTCGAACGTCGAATAGGTCATCACGCTCGGCGTCACGTGTCCGCGGTACCCGCCGCCGCCGGAAGGCCCGCAGTTCAGGAGCGACTCGACCTCCCACAGCAGGTCCTCGGCTTCCTCGCGGCTCTGGGCGCGCAGGGCGCAGCGCAGGCGCACGTCGCGGCTCTCGTCGGGGCCGGTCACGGCGCTGGCGTGAATGGAAGCGACCCCGATGAGATCGACGCGCCGGGGCGCGTTGCTGCCGTGCACGCGGGCCAGACGCTCCTCGACGACGTCGCCGGCGAGGCGGGCCCGCGCCGCGGCGTTGGCACCCGCGTACGAGACTTCGGCCTCGGCGAGGTAACCGCCGTCGAAGGCCACCGTCACCTTGAGCTTTTCGGGCCGGACGGCACCCGTGCCGCCGCTGACGCGCACCCGGTCGGCTCCGGCCTCTTCCAGTTCGGCGGTGGAGAAATCGGCCAGCACGTCGGGCGTCGCGTAGGCGGCCGGGTCATGGACCTCGTAGAGGAGCTGCTCCTTCACCACCTGCTCGTCGACCCGCCCGCCGGTATCGGGCAGCTTGGTGATCACGGCGCTGCCGTCGGCGGCAACCTCGGCCAGCGGGAAGCCGACGGCGGCCAGGTCGGCCACGTCCTTGACCCCGGGGTCGGCGAAGTAACCGCCGGTCACCAGGGCCGCGCACTCCATCAGATGGCCGACCAAGGCGCCGGCACCGAGGACGGGCCAGTCGTCGCCCCGCCAGGCAAAGCGCTGGCGCAGCGGCGCCAGGAACAGGGACGGGTCGGCGACGCGCCCGGCGATGACCACGTCGGCATCCGCTTCGAGGGCCGGCAGGAGGGCGTCGGCGCCGAGATAGGCGTTGGCGCCGATGAAGGGCCGGCCGACCTCTCCCACGGTGCAGCCGGGCTCGGACAATCGGGCATCGTCGGGTATGGCGTCGGACACGTCGTCGCCCAGCACGGCGGCGATCTTCATTCCAGCGAGCCCGAGGTCGCGGGCCACGTCCGCCGTCGCCTCGGCGGCCCCCCGCACGTTGGCCACCCCCATGTTGGTGATCAGCCGGGTGCCGTGTTTGCGGCAGAGCGGCAGCATCGCCCGCATGCGCCGCTCGAGCAGCGGAGTATATCCCTTGTCCGCATCGGCCTGCCGGTCCCGGTGACCGAAGGCCAGCGTGCGCTCGCCGATGCACTCGAAGACGATGGCGTCGAGCTGCCCGCGTTTCACCAGGTCCACGGCGGGGTCGAGCCGGTCCGACGAGAACCCCGCTCCCGTGGCGATGCGGTAGATGTCGTTGGTCGCCATTTACCTGCCCCTGCCGAGTGGTCCGGCCTGAACGTTAGCGCACTAACGGTTTCCCGGCCAAGCCGGGGGACCGAATCCGAAGGCCATAGGGCATCAGACGGGCAGTTCGCGCTTCTGCTCGGCGATGCGGAACTTCAGCTTCTTGCTCGGTTTCATCGACGGAAGCGGGCTGAACCGGAGCGCGTCGACATAGCTCGCAGGCGTCACCTCGAGGGTGAAGTAATGGGCGATTATCAGCACGTTGACCGCCAGGTGCAGGTCCATCCACCGGGAGCCGAGACATCTGTGCGTGCCGAGCCCGTAGGGCGCGTAGCCGGGGCTGCGGTGCTCGTCGCGGGGAGGCAGATAGCGATCGATGTCGAACGAGAAGGGGTCCGGGAAGCAGTCGTCCATGTAATGCGCTGCCGTCTGGGCGATGTAGACCCGCGACCCCACCGGTATTTCATAGCCCTCGACCACGAAGGTATTCATCACGTCCCGCATGGACATCGGGACGATCGGGTACATGCGCAGGCACTCGATCAGGAAGCGGTGCGTGACCTCCATCGAGGATTGGTTGAAATCCTCGCCGTCCGGATCCCCGTTCTCGAACAACGCGTCGGCTTCAGCCCGGATTTTCTCGTAGAGCGCGGGCTGCGACGCCATGGCGTAAACCGCGAAGCTGAGCGCGTCGCCGAGATAGACGCTGGCCACCAGCGCCGCCGACAGGGCGAAACGCAGATTCGACTCCGGCACCAGTTGCGGGTCGCTCGCGTGCAGGCTCAGCCAGTCATCCGCGAGATTCCGCGGGCACCCGGCGCGCTGGGCCGGCGTATGGACGCTCTGGATCCGTTCCACCAACATGTCGACGGCCTTCGCCCGGCGCTTCATTCCGGGGGTATTCAGCATGAACCTGGGCAGCGCGTTGACGATATGGGTGGTGAGCGCCCGTTCCTTGAAATCCATCAGATCGTCGATGATGTCCTGCGACTCGACGCTGAGGGAGAGCGGCGAGAGCTGCGCGTTGATCATTTTCCGGCACATGCGCACAGGCAGCGATTCGCCAACCTTCCAATTCGCCATGTAGGCACGGGCAAACCGGTACACCTCGTCCAACTGATCCGCCAGCCTGCCGCGCGAATACGCCGGCCCCATGGCCTTGCGGAGCCGGAAATGATCGGCGCCGTCGAGGGAGGGCAATACTCCATGCGCACCGTAGATTTCCTCGAAGTCCGCAAAATAATTCCCGGCCCTGAGGTGCAACCGCCCGTGCCGGTGCACCCAGTGGTTGGTCTGCGGCCCGCCGAGAAAGGTCATGGGTTTCGCAAACGGCAGGCGGATCTGAAACACGGGACCGTACTCTTTTGTCAGGTCCGCGAAGAGCGCGGGGATATTGCCGCTGCGCAAGTGCGGATTGAGCGGCAACCGTCCGAGAGCGACGACGGGGATCTTCTTGGTAAGCATGGAACGCCGAAGCATCGGGCTGGCGATGCTCTGTCCGACCGCTTCGGCAATGGAACGGCCGATCAGGTCCATCTTGCAGATGAACTCGATGCGCTCTTGTGTCTCGTCGTCGAGCTCGAACATGAAGCGAAAGACGTCGCACGTATTGACGAGGCAAATGACGATGACGTCTCTCGGATCGGGAATCTCGTCGGTAAAGATGGCTTTGAGGACACGCGTTTTGATGGACTGACCCACGGTGCCCTCCCGGGAGGCGCCGTACAGGTTCTCGTGCCGTCTTGCAGTAGTCAGCGTCCAGAAATCGCCGTCATGGTGCTCCAGGATCTTGAGATCGACCAGGCGGTCCAAAACCAGATCGATGACCGACTCCGCCTGGCCGGCGAGCCGTTCGATCCAGTATTGGGCATTCCGCTGAGCCGGTTCGTCCGCGATTTGCTTCAGAATGGGGTCCAGGGCAGGATCGCCCGTTTCCGTCCGGTCCACGAGGATCAGCGAAACCAGGTCCGTGTCGATGCGCGAACGAAGGGAGAGTTCCGCGAGGACCGCGCCGACGACGGCGCAGTGCAGGTCCCAGCCGGGCACCTGGTGGAAGTACCCGTTCTGCTCGTTGAGGAGCATCAGGATGAGCTCTTCGGGCAAGCTCAGCGGTCGGGCCGTCACGGTCGTATCAGTCATGGCCTTCCTGTAAGCCGATCGCCGTCGCTCGCGACGGCATGCTCGATGTCGGCGATCACTGACTGGTCCGGTTGGTAATGTTAGTGCATTGGCAATTATAACCAAGGGTTGACGTACAGCAATATATTGCGGATCGTGATGTCTCAAGTTACAGGATATAGTTGATCATCAACGCTGGGTTATAATTCCCCAATCTCCCCCGGCTTGTAACGCTTCCCTGCCATCCTCGGTCCTCCTCGTTCCAAAACCCGAACATGGACCAATGCGACGGGGGAGGATCAGCGAAACCCGCGATACCCGTCGGCAACCACCTCTTCACAGATCTTGACGTAGCGGTCGAACCCGCCGAAGTAGGGCATGTAGACGCGCGTCTTGCCGGGCACGTTGGCGCCGACGTACCAGGAGTCGGCCACGGGCATCAGCGTCGCCTCGGCGACCTCGCGGGCATGCTCGACCCACTCGTCCTGGGCCTGTTTCTGCGCCTCGATCCGGTCGAGCCCGTGTTCGCGGAGATGGTCCAGCAGGTCCATGATCCAATCCGTATGGTGCTCAATGGCCATGATCATGTTGGCCTTCACCGACGGACTGCCCGGTCCGTTGATCATGAACAGGTTGGGCAGACCCGCAACCATCAGGCCCAGGTACGTGTCCGGTCCGTCCGACCAGGCGTCCTTCAGCGAGGCGCCCGTGCCGGTCCTGATGTCGATCGCCAGCAAGGACCCGGTCATGGCGTCGAAGCCGGTCGCGAAGACGATGGCGTCGAGTTCGTACTCCACATCACCCGTCTTGATGCCATCCGCCGTGATGCTTTCGACCGGCACGCTCTTGATGTCGACCAGGGTGACGTTGTCACGGTTGAAAGTCTCGTAGTAGTCCGTGTCGATCGGCGGGCGCTTCGATCCGATCGGCAGGTCTTCAGGCGGACACAGCCTCTCCGCGACCTCGGGGTCCTCGACGATCTCCCGAATCTTGTCGCGCACGAAGTCCGCCACCACCTTGTTGGCCGCCTCGTCGACGGCGACGTTCTTGTAGGTCTCAAGCATGGCCTGCGGCATGCCTCCTTCTTCCCACCGTCCTTCGAGATAGGCGCGGCGTTCTTCGGGCGTGTCCTCATGATGGTGCCTGGTGGGGGGCGGATAGTCGGTTATGGCGTTGAAGGTCTGCATCGCCTCGTCGCGCCAATCGTCGTGGCGCGCGTTGAACGCCTCCTGCTCGCCGGGCGCCATGGGCCGGTTGCGGGCGGGCGAGGTGTATTGAGGCGTGCGCTGGAACACGGTCAAGTGCTTCGCTTCCCGGGCGATGACGGGGATGGCCTGGATGCCCGTCGAGCCCGTACCGATGATTCCAACGCGTTTGCCGGCGAAGCTGACCTCTCGGTGGGGCCAAGTGCCGGTGTGATACCAGTCGCCGCGAAAGTCCTCGATCCCGGGATAGGGTGGCCTGTAGGGCGTCGACAGGCTGCCCGTCGCCATGATGCAGTACGGCGCCGAAGCGACGTCCCCCTTGTCGGTCCTGAGCGTCCACAGGTTCGTCTCGTCGTCGAAGACGGCCGAGGTGACGCGAGTATTGAACTTCGCGTCCCGGCGCAGGTCGAAGCGGCCGGCGACGTAGTTGCAGTAGCGCAGAAGCTCCGACTGGGCGGCGAATTTCTCCGTCCACCGCCACTCCTTCGCGAGTTCGCCCGAAAAATGGTAGCTGTACTGTACGCTGTCGACGTCGACTCGGCAGCCCGGATAGCGGTTCCAGAACCAGGTGCCGCCGACGTCGCTGCCGGCTTCGAATGCGCGCGCCGTCAGGCCCCGCTGGCGCGCGCAGTAAAGGACGTACATGCCGGCGAACCCCATGCCCACGACGAGGACGTCGACGCGCTCGGGTCCCGGGCCTGCATCGCCGTCGTGGATGCTCGTGTCTGACATGGAATATCTCCCGAGACCCATTGGGTAAGGTGCACCCTACTGCGCGGCGACCGTCCGCCTATCCGCCTTCCCGCTCGTGCGCGACAGGTGAAACCCGCGATATCCTTCCGCAACAGCCTCTTCACAGATCTTGAGGTAGCGATCCCACCCGCCGAAGTAAGGCATGTAGACCTGGGGCTTGCCGGGGATGTTGGCGCCGGTGTACCAGGAACCGGCCTTGGATACCAACGACGCTTCGGCGACCTCGTTCGAATGCGCCATCCATTCCTCCTGGGCCTGCTCCACCGCCTCGATGCGGTCGAAGCCGTTGGCGACGAGGTGGTCGAGGCAATTCATGGCCCATTCGACGCCGTGCTCGACGCCCAGCACGTTGTTGGCCTTGATCCCGGCGCTGCCGGGACCATTGATGGCGAAGAGATTGGGCAGCCCCGCAACCATGAGCCCGAGGTAGTTCTTCGGCCCGTCGGCCCAGAGCTCCTCCAAGGCGGGACCACCCTCACGCCGGATGTCGATCGCCAACATGGCGCCGGTTATGGCATCGAAACCCGTCGCGAAGATGATGACGTCGAGTTCGTACTCAGCGCCTCCGGTGCGCAGTCCGCTCGCCGTGAGGCGCTCGATCGGCGCGCTTTTCACGTCGACGAGGGTGACGTTGTCCCGGTTGAAGGTTTCGAAGTAGCCGAACTCGAGCGGGACGCGCTTGGCTCCCATAGGCTGGTCCTTCGGACACAAGAGCTCGGCGGTCTCGGGGTCGTCCACGATGGAGCGGATCTTCGCTCGCACGAAGTCGCACAGGGCGTCGTTCGATTCCTGGTCGGCCATCAAGTCGTTGTAGGCGTAGAGGAGGGTCTGCGGATGGCCGCCCCTCACCCACCGTTCGTCGAGCCACCGCCAGCGTTCTTCGGCGGAATCCTCCAACGCCGACTTCGTCGGGGCGGGAAACTCGCTGGTCTGGCCACTGAACATGCCATGCACGTCCCCGAGCCATTCGTCATGGCGGGCGTTGAACGCGCGCTGTTCCTCCTTGGAGAGCGACCGGTTGATTCCCGGCGTGGTGTAGTTCGCCGTGCGCTGAAACACGGTCAAGTGTTCTACCTCGGGCGCGATGGTCTGAACGATCTGGATACCCGTCGAGCCCGTGCCGATGACTCCCACCCGCTTGCCCGAGAGGTCGACCTCCTCATGCGGCCATCTGCTGCTGTGGTACCACTCGCCCTGGAAGTCCTCGACACCGGGAAACGGGGGGCTGTAAGGCGCCGACAAGAGGCCCGTCCCCATGATGCAATAGGTCGCCTTGACGGTATCGCCCTTGTCGGTCCCGACGGTCCACAGGTTCGTGACGTCGTTGAACACCGCGGAGACGACCCGCGTATTGAACTCGATGTCGCGGCGCAGATCGAAGCGGTCGGCCACGTAGTTGAAGTAACGGAGAAGTTCCGGCTGGGAGGCGAACCGCTCCGACCAGAACCACTCCTCGCGGATCTCGGGGGAGAAGTGGAAACAGTACTGCAGGCTCTCGATGTCGACCCGCGCGCCGGGGTAGCGGTTCCAGTACCAGGTGCCGCCGACGTCGCCGCCCGCCTCGAATCCCCGGGCGGTGAGTCCGCGCTCGCGCAGGCCGTGGAGAGCGTAGAGGCCGGCAAACCCCGCGCCGACGACGACGACATCGACGCACTCGGGCCTCGCGCCCGCACCTCCACCGTGACTGCTCGTGTCCGACACCGAATTCTGCGAGGCGGGACGGCCTAGAAGAAGATCGTGATGCTCCGGGGGAGCAACGACTGGTCGAGAACGACCGTGCGGCCGGCGATCCGGTAGCTTCCGTTTTCGGGCCGCAGCCTGTCCTCCCGCCGGCCGACGAAGATCTTCTCCGTCCGCTCGAGCCGCGACTGATAGACCATGAGATTGCAACGCACGTCGAGATCGCCGGCCTCGGCGCCGTCCGCGTCCTCGACCTCGATGTTCGAGACGAAGTAGCGCAACCGCGAGGGCGGCTGCTCCGCGTGCGCCAAGTGGTGGCGCAGCCGCTGGACGCGGGCCCGCATGAAATCCTTATCGTCGTCGACGTGCGGCAGGAACTCCTCGCCGCGCTCAGACTCCTCGCGCGTGGCGGTCGTCTCACGGATCGGCATCAGGTAGCGCGAATCCTCGGTGAAGAGATCGAGCCACTCTTCGAAACGACCCTCCGCGAGCATGCGGACTTCGCGATAAAGGAACTGCTCGACCTCGTGTTGCAAGTCCGGGCTCGTCATGATTCCGCAGCGCTCCCCTTCCGCCGTCCATCCGGTTGGAGCCGGTCAGCCCTGCGCGGCCAACCGCGGTCCCTCATAAGCCTGCCGCGTGCCTTCCCCGCCGTCCATCAGCTCGGCATAGCGCCCGTAGAAACGGCGATGATTTTCCTCCGAGCAATAGGTAGAAATGTATCCCGGGAACTCGTCGAAGCCTGAGACCGGGTCCCGATCCAGCGTCATCTGGTAGTTGAAGTCGAGACGCTGGGCGACGACCCCGGCGGTCGACGCCGTCACCTGCTCGAAGTTCTCCGTGTCGTCCTGCGCCAGGAGTCCCACGGACGCCTGATTGCGGATGAAATCGTGACGGACCCGGTCCTTCAGGATCTTGGGAGCATCCCTGTCCGTCGCGCCCCACTGCCAGACCTCGAGGCGTCCCGGACCCTTGGGAGTCCAGAGCATGAGGCCAATCGGCCTGAGCGCGCTGAAGTTGTTGATCGAGAAGTTGGGAAACAGGTTGCCGAAAGTCCACGCGTAAACGTCCGCCTGGGCCTGCGAGAGCTTGACCAGCCTGGCATAGCACTCCTCGATGTACTCGACGACCTCGGAGCCCATCTCCTTGGCCTCCATACGATCCACCTCGATTCGTTCCCCCGCCAGCGTGGCCTGCGAGAAGCCGTGGCCGTTGTCGAGGCCAATGTCGTAATAGGTCAGCTTGCCCCTGTAGCTGCTGAAGGGATTGGCGGGGTTGAGTGGGCGAACGGGGAGCGAGAACGCCGACCCGTGGCTTTGGGGGATGTGGTATCCGTCGCCGACGAAGGTCTCCGACGCGATCTTCCAGTTGCCGTCCACCGAGTAGCGCTGCTGCCCGGGAAACACCTCGATACCGCCGATCGCCCGCTCTATCACGATGTCCAGGTACCAGCGTGTATTTCCAAGGTAGTCGTCCAGGCTCCCGGCGACTTCGTCCCAGTTGCCGAAGATGAACCCGCCGTAGCTGGCAAGCTGTGGTACCTCGTGCAGGCCCCAGTTCTCCCTGTC
>JAGWAU010000121.1:0-1659 GCA_021296255.1 Alphaproteobacteria bacterium
GGCTTTGACTAAGCCCGGCGAGACCCTGGAGGCCATCGAGGTCGGTCTCGCCGACGCGGGAGCGGTCATCTACCCCTATTACCCCGGCAAGCTTCCCCTGGGCAACTTCACCTACGCCGTGCCATTTGGTCCGGGCGACCCTGACGTCATCCTGGAAGCCACCGTCAAGGTGTTTGACGACGTGCCAGGACTGAGACAGGAAGTAGAGAACTACAACCTGGTCTTCCTAATGCCATCGGTCATCGATACGTACAACCTCACGTCCAAGGAACCCATCGTTAACTTTGAGGACTTCGATGGCATCAAGATAGCCTCGATCGGTTCGTACCACCCGAGAATCCTCGAGTCAGCGGGTGCCACGGCCATCGCCATGCCAGTAGGAGAGCGATACCAGGCGCTCCAGACCGGTGTGATTGAAGCCGAGTTCCTCCCGTGGGACATCTCACATGCCTACAAATATCACGATTTTAACAAGCACATAACCTGGGTGGACATGGGGGCAGCGATGCCAGTGGGCCTCGGAATCAACCGGGACATATGGGACAGCCTGCCCGCTGATCTGCAGCAGCTCATGATAGACGTGGCCGACGAGGCCGTGGATCTGAACGCCTCCCTGATCCTGGAACGGCGCAACATTGCCATAGATGAATGGGAGGAGCTGGGGATCACCCGGCACGACATGCCCGACGAAGAACGTGCGAAATGGGCCAACGCGCTGGAAGACATCCCGGGCAACTGGATTGGCGAAATGGAAGATAAGGGACTGCCCGGCAAGGATGTGATGATCGGCTATATCGAAATCCTGGAGGAGCTGGGGCACACCTTCCCCAGGCAATGGGCGGCAGACTACCGGTGATAGTAGCTAGAGAAAGCGGGCGGTGCGGGAACGGCGACTGTCGCACCCGCATCGTCGAACACCCACTGTGAGGGCGGAAATGGATTTTCGAACGGTGGGCCAATATCTCAACAAAATTATGGGTTGGGCAGTGAATGCCAGCGCCTTCGGTGCGGCATCCATTGTTGTCATTCTTATGGCGATGGTGGTTGCCGATATCTTTGGGCGGAAGGTGCTGAACAAACCCGTGCCGATGTCCTACGAGGTCGGCGCGTTTATGCTAGTGTTCATCGTCTTCATGGGACTGGCCTACAGCCAGCGCCAGCGGGCCCATATCAGAGTCGAGATCCTCACCCTGCGTATGCCGCCCCGGCTGCGCGCCATCATGGACCTCGTAGCGTTCACGCTGGGAATCGCGATATACGGTGCAATCTTCTACCAGACTTTCAAGTGGTCGTACCACTCCTTCGAGATTGGCGAATACGTTGCAGGACTGGTCAACATCCCCAAGTGGCCATCACAGTTCGCTGTGGCCTTTGGGGCGCTGCTTATATCCCTACAGTTCATTTCCGATTGGGTCTACAGGGTGGTCGACCTAGTCGCTTTGTTCCAAAAGTCTCCCGTCAACGAAGTCGCCGAGGTTGAGGAGCTTCCCGGCGATGCGGTTGCCGAGCCAGCTATCTCAGACTAGAGAGCTCAGTCGTTCACCGAAGTTGGGAAAACCTTGCGCCGGATTGAAAGGGACTAGATATGGACGATCTCTACTGGGGAATTATCGGCTTCGTGGCCGTATTGTCGCTGATGGTCCTCGGCGTTCACGTCGG
>JAGWAU010000121.1:1664-2282 GCA_021296255.1 Alphaproteobacteria bacterium
TCCTTATGACCGGCAAGGTATCTTTGGCTCTTGCCCTGTTCACCACGACACCGTACTCCACAACCAACGTCTACGCCTTCGCCATCCTGCCCCTGTTCATCATCATGGGGCTGTTCGCCATGCACGCCGGGCTGTCCGCCCGGGCTTTCGATGCCGCCTACAAGTGGGTGGGGCGTTTACCGGGAGGGATGGCCATCGCCACCACCTGGGCCAACGCCATGTTCGCGGCCTGTACCGGCTCCAGTGTGGTGGCGTGCGCCGTGTTCACCAGGATCAGCCTGCCGGAGATGGACCGTCGCGGCTACGACAAGGCCTTTGCCTGTGGCACGATCGCTGCCGCCGGAATGCTGGGTATGCTGATCCCACCCAGCGCGCTGATGATCGTCTACGGCATCCTTACCGAGCAGTCCATCGGCAAGCTGTTGATTGCTGGCGTTGGACCGGGCATCCTACTCACCCTGATATTTACCCTGGGCATTGTAGCAGTAGCAATGCGAAACCCGGATCGAGCCCCCAAGGCCGAATACGCGCCTCCTTTATTGGAGCGGCTCAAGGCCACCATTGGTGTGGTGGGCATCCTGGTCCTGGTGGTGGGGATCATCGCCGGCATGTACACCG
>JAGWAU010000034.1 GCA_021296255.1 Alphaproteobacteria bacterium
ATGAGGGCTTGCGCTTCGCCATCCGCGAGGGCGGCCGCACCGTCGGCGCCGGCGTCGTCGCCAAAATCACCGAGTAGGGTTGCCGCGAACACCAATACATAAATTTCGCGGGGGATAAAGACCATGATGAGCCAGAACATCCGCATACGCCTCAAGGCGTACGACCATCGGGTGCTCGACGTTTCGGCGAGCGAAATACTCAATACGGCGAAACGGACGGGGGCTCGAGTTCGTGGGCCCATCCCACTCCCCACGAAGATTGAACGCTATACAGTTCTGCGGTCGCCTCACATCGACAAGAAGTCCCGAGAGCAATTCGAAATGCGCACGCACCGTCGTCTTCTCGATATCGTCGATCCAACACCGGAAACCGTCGACGCGTTGATGAAGCTTGATCTCGCGGCGGGCGTCGACGTCGAGATCAAGGTCTGAGGGCGAGCATGCGTACTGGTATCATCGCGCGCAAGGTCGGGATGTCCCGGGTCTTTCAAGGTGATGGGCGACATGTGCCTGTGACTGTTCTCAAAGTGGACGGTTGCCAAGTGGTCGCGCAGCGGACCATGGAGACGCACGGTTACGACGCCGTCCAGCTCGGCGCGGGGATGGCCAAGGTTAAGAACGTCTCGAAGGCCATGCGCGGGCATTTCGTGAAGGCCCAAGTGGAGCCCAAACGGAAGGTCACCGAGTTTCGGGTGTCCGGCGACAATATGGTGGAGGTAGGCGCCGAGCTCGCGGCCAGTCACTTCGTGGCTGGACAGTTCGTCGATGTTTGCGGGGTCAGCATCGGCAAGGGATTTGCCGGCGTCATCAAGAGGCACAATTTCGGCGGCTTGGCTGCCAGTCATGGTGTTTCGGTCTCGCACCGCGCACACGGTTCCACCGGGCAATGCCAGGATCCTGGCAAGGTGTTCAAAGGTAAGAAAATGGCAGGGCACCTCGGTGCCGAACGGGTAACGGTGCAAAGCCTCGAGGTCGTGTCGACCGATTCGGAAGAAGGATTGATCCTCGTCAAGGGCGGTGTGCCGGGTGCCAAGGGAGGTTGGATTCGCGTCACTGATGCG
The DNA here is from genome assembly GCA_021296255.1 of Alphaproteobacteria bacterium. Lineage (GTDB taxonomy): Bacteria > Pseudomonadota > Alphaproteobacteria > UBA2966 > UBA2966 > UBA2966. The sequence continues at coordinate 1,062 of JAGWAU010000034.1, forward strand.
AAGAAGCGGAAATCTCCCGACGATGTTCCGCTGCCTGCGGGCTTGAAGGGTGTCGCGGCGGTGGCAGATGCCGCCGGTGAGGTAGCGGAAGAGCCCGCGTCCGAAGACGAACCGGAGGCCGCCGGAGACGGCGAGGGCAAGGAATAGGATCGATGCAGGCGGAGGTAACCACGCTTGACTCCGAGTCCGTCGGCACGGTGGAACTCAACGATGAGATTTTCGGCGTGCCCGTGCGTGCCGATATCCTCAATCGGGTCGTGAAGTGGCAGTTGGCCAAACGGCGGGCGGGGACGCACAAGACGCGCGGCATCAGCGAGATCAGCGGCACGACGGCGAAGCCCTGGCGGCAAAAGGGCACCGGACGCGCTCGCCACGGCAGTCGCCGGTCGCCGCAGTTCCGCGGTGGTGCCGTCACCTTCGGGCCGGTCGTGCGGGATCACGCCATCAGTTTGCCGAAAAAGGTTCGGAAGCTGGGCTTGCGCACCGCGCTGTCCGCCAAGGCGGTGGGTGGCAAACTGGTGGTCATCGACGAGGCGAAGCTCGACGCGCCAAGGACCAACTCACTCGCCGCAAAACTGGCGAAACTGGGATGGGGGTCCGCGCTGGTGATCGACGGTCCCGAGGTTGACGCGAATTTCCGGTGCGCGGCGTCGAATATTCCGCAATTCGATGTGCTGCCCCAACAGGGCGCGAACGTCTACGACATTCTTCGCCGTGACACGCTGGTGTTGACGAAGGCTGCCGTCGAGCACTTGGAGGCTCGGCTGTTATGAGGTCCGCGAAGATTTCCCGGGAACGCATGTACGATATCATCCGCGGTCCGGTGATTACGGAGAAGTCGACCTTTGGCTCGGAACATGCCCAGGTGACGTTCAGGGTCGCCATGGATGCCACGAAGCCGGAGATCAAGGCTGCCATTGAGGACCTGTTCGAGGTCAAGGTGAAAGCCGTGAACACGCTGCGTCAGCGGGGCAAGCAAAAGCGATTCCGTGGGCGTCTGGGCCGTCGCGCGGCCTACAAAAAGGCGATCGTCTCGCTGGAAGAAGGTCAATCTATCGACGTGACGACGGGGATTTGAGGGATGGCACTGAAATCATACAGGCCGATGACGCCGTCCCGGCGCCAACTGGTGCTGGTCGACCGTTCCGATTTGTGGAGGGGAAAGCCGGTCAAATCGCTGACGGAAGGCAAGTCCAAGACCGGTGGCCGGAACAACAGCGGCCGGATCACCGCACGCCGCATCGGCGGTGGGCACAAACAACGCTATCGTATCGTCGATTTCGAGCGGCGCAAGTTCGGTGTGCCGGCCAAGGTGGAGCGTCTCGAATACGATCCCAATCGCTCTGCATTCCTGGCACTGCTGCGCTATTCCGACGACGAGACCGCATACGTGCTGGCGCCGCAACGGCTTTCGGTTGGCGATACCGTGATGTCCGGTGAGCGGGTTGACGTCAAGCCAGGGAACGCCATGCCGATGCGCAACATCCCGGTGGGTACGATCATTCACAACATCGAAATGAAGCCAGGCCGGGGTGGTCAGATCGCGCGGGCCGCGGGCGCCTATGCGCAACTCGTTGGCAAGGATGCGGGCTACGCGCTGCTGAGGCTCAGTTCGGGTGAGCAACGCATGGTTCGGGCGGAATGCCTGGCCACCGTCGGTGCCGTCTCGAATCCCGACAACAAGAACATCAAGCTTGGGAAAGCCGGTCGCAGGCGCTGGCTGGGCAAACGTCCTTCCGTCCGTGGTGTGGCGATGAATCCGATCGATCACCCGCACGGCGGCGGCGAAGGACGCACATCAGGTGGCCGGCATCCGGTAACCCCCTGGGGCAAGCCGACCAAAGGCAAGCGCACCCGGTCAAACAAGAAGACGGACCGGTTAATCATGCGCAGCCGGCACAAGAGATAGGAGAGGTCACGTGGCCCGTTCAGTATGGAAAGGTCCATTCGTCGATGGCTATCTGCTGAAGAAAGCGGAGGTGGCGCGGCAATCCGGACGCAACCAAGTCATCCGGACTTGGTCTCGCCGTTCCACCATATTGCCCCAGTTCGTCGGACTGACGTTCGCCGTCTACAACGGCCGCAAGTTCATTCCCGTGCTCGTCAACGAGAGCATGGTGGGTCACAAGCTCGGAGAATTTGCGCCGACGCGGACCTACTACGGGCACGCGGCGGACAAGAAGGCGCGAAGGGCGTAGGCGTATGGGCAAGCAATCGCATCCCCGGCGCCTCACCGACAACGAGGCTATGGCGAAGGCCCGGCACGTCCGGATCAGCCCTCGCAAGCTCGACCTCGTTGCGAGCACCATCCGGGGCAAGGGCGTCGACTCTGCGCTCGCGGAGCTGACGTTCTCGAAGCGGCGCATCGCGCGTGAAGTCAAGAAGGTACTCCAGTCGGCGATCGCCAATGCCGAAAATAACCATCAGCTCGACGTCGACCGGCTCTATGTTGCGGAGGCGAGTGTCGGCAAAGGGCTGGTGATGAAGCGGTGGCAGCCCAGGGCGCGGGGTCGGGTGGGGCGAATCCACAAACCGTTCAGCGAGCTCACGCTCGTCGTCCGCGAACGCGAGGAGACTGCCTGATGGGTCAGAAGGTCAATCCCGTCGGTCTGCGTCTTGGAATCAACCGGACGTGGGAGTCCCGGTGGTACGCGGACAAGAACGAGTATGGAAAGCTGCTTCACGAGGATCTGCGCATTCGAAAGTTCCTCGAAGGCCAGCTCTCCCAAGCGGGGATCAGCAAGATCGTGATCGAACGGCCCGCCAAGAAGGCGCGGGTCACGATCCACACGGCGCGTCCGGGCGTTGTCATCGGGAAGAAGGGTGCCGACATCGAGCGGCTGCGCGCCAAGCTCTCCGAGATGACGGGAAGCGAAGTGCATCTCAACATTCTCGAAATCCGCAAACCCGAGATCGATGCCAAGCTGATTGCTGAAAATATCGCCCAGCAACTCGAACGCAGGGTCGCTTTCCGACGCGCTATGAAACGCGCGGTTCAGTCGGCGATCCGGCTTGGCGCCCAGGGCATTCGGATCAACTGCGGCGGCCGTCTCGGCGGCGCCGAGATCGCCCGGACTGAATGGTATCGTGAAGGCCGCGTGCCCTTGCACACCCTGCGCGCCGACATCGACTACGGTCAGCAGACGGCGTTCACCACCTACGGCACCTGTGGCGTCAAGGTGTGGGTCTTTAAGGGTGAGATCATGGCGCACGATCCGATGGCGCAGGACAAGCTGCTGGCGGATCAGCAGACGCAACGTTAGTCCGCCAGGCGCGACGAAGGCAATCCCATGTTACAGCCCAAACGTACCAAGTATCGCAAGGCTCAGAAGGGCCGCATCCACGGCTCGGCGTCTTCCGGAAGCACGCTCAACTTCGGCACGTTCGGGCTCAAGGCGACGACGGCCGGGCGCATCACGGCGCGCCAGATCGAAGCCTGCCGCCGGGCGATCACGCGTCACATCAAGCGCACCGGGCGCGTCTGGATTCGTGTGTTTCCCGATGTGCCGGTGAGCTCCAAGCCGACCGAGGTTCGCATGGGTAAGGGTAAGGGATCGCCAGAGTTCTGGATGTGCCGCGTCAAGCCGGGGCGCGTGATGTTTGAGCTGGGCGGCGTTCCGTCGGGACTGGCGCACGAAGCGTTGATGCGGGGTGCGGCGAAGTTGTCCTTGCAGACCAGGATTGTCAGTCGCACGGAGGGTAGCTGATATGAAGCCCGAGGAATTGCGCGGCAAGACGGTGGACGAGTTCAATGATCTCCTTCTCGACTCGAAGAAGGAGCTGTTCAATCTGCGCTTTCAGAAGGTGTCGGGTCAGCTTGAGAATACTGCGCGAATCCGTGAAGTGCGGCGTGACATCGCACGCGTGAAGACGATGCTCAACGCGGCGTCCAGCCAAGTGTCCTAGGAGGGACGGAATGTCGAAGCGAGTTTTGCAGGGCGTCGTCGTGAGCAACGCCGGTGATAAGACGATCGTGGTGCGAGTGGAGCGCCGCGTTCGCCATCCGCTCTACAAAAAGATCATTCGGCGCAGCAAGAGGTATCACGCACACGACCCGGAAAACGTATACAGCGTCGGTGACGTTGTGAGAATCCGAGAATGTCGGCCCGTCTCCAAGCTCAAGAGCTGGGAAGTTCTCGCGGAAGCGAGGTAGGGAACGATGGCGACGAGCGGGTTGACGACATGATTCAGCCGGAAACAAACCTTGAGATAGCCGACAATTCGGGCGCCCGCCGCGTCCAGTGCATCAAGGTGCTGGGCGGTTCGAAGCGTCGTACCGCGTCGATCGGCGATATCATCATCGTCAGCGTCAAGGAAGCGATCCCGCGGGGACGCGTCAAGAAGGGTGACATGCATCGCGCCGTGGTCGTACGCACGGCCAAGGAGATCCGGCGTCCCGACGGCAGCGCCATTCGCTTCGACCGAAATGCAGCGGTGTTGATCAATCCCCAGGGTGAACCGATCGGCACCCGAATTTTCGGACCGGTGACTCGCGAGCTCCGGGCCAAGCAGCACATGAAGATCGTCTCGCTCGCGCCCGAGGTGTTGTGATGGCGGGCGCGTCGAAAATTCGCAAGGGCGATCAGGTTGTCGTTCTGAACGGCCGGGAGAAGGGCAAGAAAGGTGAGGTCCTTCGGGTCCTCCGCAAGGATGGGCGCGTCTTGGTTCAGGGCGTCAATGTCGTCAAGCGCCACGCGCGACCCCAGGCGGGGAATCCCGGTGGCGTCATCGAGAAGGAAGCGTCTCTGACGTTGTCCAACGTGGCGCTCGTCGATCCGAAGACCGGTGAAGCAACACGTGTCGGATTCAAGTTTCTAGACGACGGGCGCAAGGTGCGGTTCGCGAAGAAGTCCGGCGAAGTCGTGGATCTATAGGAATTGACCATGACCCGTATGCAACAGCATTACGCCACCGTCGTCAGACTGGCCATGCAAGAACGGTTCGGCTACGACAATCCGATGCGCATCCCGGGGCTAGAGAAGATCGTTCTCAATATGGGAATGGGCGAAGGCGCCCGGGATTCGAACGTCGTCCAAAGCGCATTCGCCGATCTCACGGCGATTGCGGGGCAGCAGCCCGTGATCACGAAGGCTCGGAAATCGATCTCTAATTTCAAGTTGCGTGAAGGTATGGAAATCGGCGTAAAGGTCACGCTGCGCCGTCGGCGCATGTTCGAGTTCCTCGACCGCCTGATCACCATCGCCCTTCCGCGGGTCCGCGATTTCCGCGGCGTATCACCCAAGAGCTTCGACGGACGGGGGAACTTCTCCCTAGGACTCCGGGAACAGATCGTCTTTCCGGAGATCGACTACGACAAAGTCGACACGATCCGCGGGCTCGATATCGCGATCGTGACGACTGCGGCTACCGATGACGAAGCGAGGGAATTGCTTGCCAGGTTCGGCATGCCCTTCATGAATTGATACCGGCGGGGCGGGGTTCCGAACCGGACGGCACGAGGATAGGCGGCACCATGGCCAAGAAGAGCGCGATAGAGAGAAACCGGCGGCGGCAGAAGTTGGTCGCCAAGTATGCCGGCAAGCGGGAGCGGCTGAAAAAGATTGCGGCGGACGAGTCTCTGCCGCAAGAGGAGCGCTTTGCCGCTCGGCTCAAACTTGCCGAGCTTCCGCGAAACTCTTCGGCGACCCGTGTGCGCAACCGTTGCGAAATCAGCGGCCGTCCCCGGGGCTACTATCGCAAGCTTCGTCTGTCGCGTATCGCCTTGCGGTCGTTGGCCTCCGAAGGGCGTATTCCCGGCATGGTCAAGTCGAGCTGGTAGGAGGTGCCGGCATGTCAATGAGCGATCCTTTGGGCGATATGTTGACGCGTATCCGCAACGGTCAGCGGGCTTATCTGAGTTCGATCACCAGTCCCGCCTCGAACTTGAGGGCGAACGTGCTGGATGTCCTGAAGCGCGAGGGCTATATCCGGGGTTACGAGCGTATGGAGAGCGAAACCGGCAAGCCTGAAATCCGTATCGAACTCAAGTACCAGGAGGGCGAACCCGTGATTCAGACGATCACGCGGGTGTCGCGCCCCGGACGTCGAGTGTATTCCTCGATTCGAGATTTGCCGAGGGTTTCCAATGGTCTTGGCATCGCCATTCTGTCGACCCCCAAGGGTGTCCTCTCCGACTCGGAAGCGCGCGCCGAGTATGTTGGCGGCGAAGTCCTGTGTAACGTGATCTAGGTGGAATCATGTCACGGATTGGACAGAGACCCGTGCCCGTGCCGCAAGATGTGACCGTGGAGGTTTCCGGGCAGGAAATGACGGCCAGAGGCCCGATGGGCGAGCTGTCGATGACGTTGGTCGAAGAGGTACTCGCGTCTCTGGAAGACGACGAAATCGTCATCAAGCCCCGGGACAACTCAAAGCGTTCTCGGACCATGTGGGGTATGCAGCGGACGCTGGTTGACAATCTCGTTCGGGGCGTCTCCCAAGGATTTTCGGTGGAGCTGGAAATTATCGGTGTGGGATACCGAGCGGCTGTGGAAGGCCGGACGTTGAACCTGCAGATGGGATACAGCCACGAAATCAATTATCCCATTCCGGAGGATATCGACATCAAGTGCGAGCGGCCGACGGCCGTCTCGATCTCCGGGATGGACCGGCAGAAGGTAGGTCAGGTTGCCGCCGAAATTCGAGCGTTTCGGAAACCCGAGCCGTACAAGGGTAAAGGGATCCGATACGTGGGTGAATACGTCTTCCGCAAGGAAGGAAAGAAGAAGTAGGGTCAATGGCTAGGCGCGAAACAGTGAACAAGCGCCGCGCGCGGCGTGTCCGCCACCGTCTCCGCGCGTCGGCTGGAGGGTGGCCGAGGCTGTCGGTCTATCGCTCGAACAAGCACATCTATGCGCAAGTGATCGACGATGTCCGGGGTGTCACCCTGGCCTCCGCCTCGACGCTCGATCGCGACGTGCGGGTGGCCGGCGGTTCGGGCGGTTCCGTCGCCACCGCGACCAAGGTTGGCGAAGTCATCGCCAGCCGGGCCAAATTGGCGGGTGTGGAACGTGTCGTATTCGATCGTGGCGGCTATCTCTTTCACGGCCGGGTCAAAGCGCTTGCCGATGCAGCGCGGGCGGCCGGCCTTTCGTTTTAGCGTGGAGAGCGCATCATGGCAGTAACGTTTGGCGACCGTGGCGATAGCGAAGTTGTCGACAAGCTGGTCAGTATCAACCGCGTCGCGAAGGTCGTGAAAGGCGGCCGCCGATTCGGGTTCGCGGCGCTAGTGGTCGCGGGTGACCAGAAAGGCCGGGTGGGATACGGTCACGGCAAGGCTCGCGAGGTTCCGGAGGCGATTCGCAAGGCGACCGAGCAAGCGAAGCGCAACATGATTCGCGTGCCCCTTCGTGAGGGGAGAACGCTTCACCACGATGTGCAGGGCCGTTTTGGCGCCGGCCGGGTGGTGTTGCGGGCCGCACCTCCCGGCACCGGTATCATTGCCGGCGGACCCATGCGGGCGGTGTTCGAAACCTTGGGTGTGCAGGACGTTGTGACCAAATCGATCGGTACGGCGAACCCGTACAATATGGTGAAGGCCACTTTCGACGCCTTGGGCCGCGTCATGTCGCCGCGTTTCGCCGCCGCCAAACGCGGAAAGAAAATCGGCGATATCGTGGGTCGCCGGGGTCAGGCTGCGAAGGACGCCAAGGAGTGATCAATGGCGAAGAAGGGTGAAACGCTGAAGGTTACTCAAGTGCGAAGCGCCATTGGGCGGCCCAGGCGGCAGCGACAAGTGCTGACGGGTTTGGGCTTGAACAAGATGAACCGCACGCGAGAGCTCGAGGACACGCCGTCCGTCCGGGGTATGATCAACAAGATCCAGCATCTAGTCCGTGTTGAAGAGTCGGGCTAGCAAGGCGCGGAGAGGATCGATGAATCTCAACGAACTTTCGGATCGTGCGAACGCCAGCCGTGCCCGCACCCGCGTGGGCCGGGGAATCGGGTCGGGCAAGGGCAAGCGATCGGGTCGAGGAGACAAGGGCCAACGGTCCCGCAGCGGTGTCGCGCTCAAGGGTTTCGAGGGCGGGCAAATGCCCATCCACCGGCGCTTGCCGAAGCGCGGCTTCAACAACATATTCCGTAAGAGGTTTGCCGCAGTGAATGTCGGCCGTCTTCAGGCCGCCGTCGATGCCGGTAAGATCGATGCTTCGAAGCCCGTCGATGCGGCGGCGATGGCCGCGGCCGGGATCGTGACGCGGTTGCGGGATGGTGTCCGCCTCCTGGGCAAAGGAAAGCTGACGAAGATGCTGTCGGTGGAGGTAGATTGGGCTTCCGCAGGCGCCAAGACGGCCGTGGAAAAGGCGGGTGGCAGGGTGACCGTACTCCGCCAAGCGAAGTCCGAGGCGGTGGCGAAGAAGGATCGGAAGCCGGAGGAGGCCAAGGCCTCCGCGCCCGAAGCTCAGGACGACGGGACATCTGCCGGAGAAGAAGCTCGGACACGGGACGATAAGCCGGAGCGGGGCTCCGAAACGGAGTAATATCTGAACGATGCCTTCAGCCGCCGAACAGCTCGCCGCCAACATCAATTTCGGCGCCTTCTCCAAGGCCACGGAGCTGAAGCGGCGAATCTGGTTCACGCTCGGCGTCCTGATCATTTACCGTCTGGGGACCTACATTCCCGTGCCTGGAATCGACGCCGCGATTCTCGCGGATATATTCCGCCAGCAGCAGAGCGGCATCCTCGGGATGTTCGACATGTTCGCCGGGGGCGCGCTGGGGCGCATGACGATCTTCGCTCTGAACGTCATGCCTTACATTTCCGCGTCGATCATCATGCAGTTGATGACGACGGTATCGCCACAGCTTGAGCAATTGAAGAAGGAAGGCGAACAGGGCCGTAAGAAAATCAATCAATACACTCGCTACGGCACCGTGCTTCTTGCGGCGGTTCAGGCCTACGGCATCGCGGTCGGCCTCGAAAGCATGACCGGGGCGTCCGGCAGCGCGGTCCTCGAGCCGGGAGCTTTCTTCAGGATCACGACCGTTGTCACGCTGACCGGTGGAACCGTGTTCCTCATGTGGCTGGGCGAGCAAGTCACGGCGCGCGGTGTCGGGAACGGGATCTCGTTGATCATATTCGCCGGCATCGTCGCGGAGTTGCCCCGCGCGCTGGTAAGTACTCTTGAACTGGGCCGGACCGGTGCGCTTTCTACCCTGTTCATCCTGTTCCTGATGGTCATGGCCGTCGTGACGATCGCGTTCATTGTGTTCATGGAGCGCGCGCAGCGACGCATCGTGATCCAGTATCCCAAGCGTCAGGTTGGCAACAAGATGTTCGGTGGCGATAACTCGCATCTGCCGCTCTAGCTGAATACAGCAGGCGTGATTCCGCCCATTTTCGCGTCTTCCCTGTTGCTGCTGCCGATAACCTTGGCCGGCTTCAGCGCATCGGGAGGGCCGGAGTGGCTGACAACGGTGACGTCGTTGCTCGGCCGCGGTCAGCCGCTGTATCTCGGCCTCTATATAGGTGGGATCGTCTTTTTCGCGTTCTTCTATACTGCGGTTGTCTTCAATCCGTCCGATACCGCGGATAACCTGAAGAAATATGGCGGTTTCATTCCGGGAATCCGGCCCGGCAAGAACACGGCCGAGTATCTGGATTACGTGCTGACACGATTGACGTGCGTCGGTGCCGCATATCTCGCACTCGTGTGCCTGCTTCCCGAGCTCCTCATTTCACAGTACGCGGTTCCGTTCTATTTTGGTGGTACGTCGCTACTCATCGTCGTTACGGTGACCATGGATACGGTCGCGCAGGTGCACTCCCATTTGCTTGCGCACCAATATGAGGGGCTGATCAAGAAATCCAGACTCAGAGGTCGCAACCGCTGATCATCGCTCTGGTTGGTCCACCGGCGTCCGGCAAAGGAACGCAGGCAAGGATCATGGAGGAGAAATTCGGTCTCAAAGCACTGTCGACTGGAGAAATGCTTCGGACGGCTGTGGAGGAGAAAACGAAAATCGGGATCCGGGTCGAGGAGCGGATGGCATCGGGTGATCTTGTTCCCGACGATCTGATCGTTGCCATGGTCGCTGAACGAATCGAGGAACTCGATTGCGCCAGTGGTGTCATATTGGACGGATTCCCGCGCACGCTTTCGCAGGCCCGGATGTTCGACGAGTACTTGGCGGAGCGGGGCATGGCGCTCAATTTGGTCATTTTGTTCGAGGCAGATGACGAAGCCATGGTGAAGAGGATTTCAGGCCGCTTTTCTTGCGCGCGATGTGGCGAAGGGTATCACGACGTGAATAAGCCACCGGACCGCGAGGGTGTTTGCGATATTTGCGGGGGGCGTCGGTTTCGCCGTCGCGCGGATGACAATCCCGAAACCGTTCGGCATCGCCTCGAAGACTATCACGTGCAAACAGAACCCCTTTTACTATTTTTTCGAGAAAAAGGCGTTCTCGAATCGGTCGATGCCATGGCCGACATCGAGCAGCTTGAGCTCGAGATGGAATCGGTGATGGAGGCGACCTAACTGGTTGACTTGAAGAACGTAATTCCCAATAATCGCGCACTTTCCACTGGCATTGATGAGGCGCACCCTGGGTGGCCTAGGGGTTGCGCCTTCTTGCATTTGAAATTTGGGGGTCTGGCATGGCACGAATTGCCGGCGTAAATATCCCAACGAACAAGCGTGTTGAGATCAGCCTGACATACATCTTCGGAATCGGCCGCTCTAAGGCTCAGGAGATTTGTAGAAAGGCATCCATCCCTGCTGAACGACGCGTTGGTGATTTAGCCGATGCCGAGGTCATCCAGATTCGCGAGATCATCGATCGTGACTACATCGTCGAAGGAGATTTGAGACGTGAGAGGGCCATGGACATCAAACGGCTGATGGATTTGGGATGCTATCGCGGATTGCGTCACCGTCGTGGGCTGCCGGTTCGTGGCCAACGTACACACACCAACGCCCGCACCCGGAAAGGGCCGGCGCGCGCCATCGCGGGCAGGAAGAAGTAAGTCGGGTTTCCCTCACTTACCAAGGAATGGGCGAGTAAGGACAAAGCCATGGTGAAGGGCACGACTCGAGTCAGGCGTCGCGAACGCAAGAACATCACTTCTGCGGTGGCGCACGTGAACGCCACATTCAATAACACGAAGATCACGATCGCCGATGCGCAGGGCAACACCATCGCCTGGGCATCTGCGGGACAACAGGGGTTCAAAGGATCCCGGAAATCGACCCCTTATGCCGCGCAGCTTGCCGCCGAGGACGCCGGCCGCAAGGCGATGGAGCATGGCGTCAAGCAATTGGAAGTACGGATAAAGGGACCGGGATCGGGTCGTGAATCGGCACTCCGTTCGCTTCAGGCGATCGGGTTCGCGATCACCACGATCAAGGATGTATCGCCCATACCGCACAACGGTTGCCGGCCGCCAAAGCGGCGCCGAGTGTAGGGAAGCCCAGCCGCCCCGTCATCGAGGCCGGCTGATTCATAAAGACTTGGTTGGAGCGGGTTTGGCCGTTCCTGCATTTGAGGAAAGAGCTCTCCATTGACTTTGCAGAGTGAACGCGTCAATCAGCAGAATTGGCTTCGACTCATCAAACCGAACAAACTGGTCATCGAGGCGGACAAGAATGATCAAAAAGTCGCGACTGTCGTCGCGGAACCGTTGGAGCGCGGTTTTGGTCTGACGCTCGGCAACGCGCTGCGGCGTGTTCTCTTGTCATCCCTGCACGGCGTAGCCGTGACCTCGATTCAAATCGACGGGGTTCTTCATGAGTTCTCGTCCATACAGGGGGTTCGTGAGGACGTCACCGATATCGTTCTGAACGTGAAGGGCCTCGCCCTGCGTATGCACGGTGAAGGACCCAAGCGGATGACGCTCAAAGCGGATGGTCCGGGCGAGGTTCGTGCCGGCGCGATTGAGGCCGGCCACGACATCGAGGTGATGAATCCCGATCTGGTGATCTGCACGCTCGACGAGAAGGCCAGCCTGTCCATGGAGCTGACGGTGGATTCGGGTAAAGGTTACGTTCCGGCATCGCAGCATCGCGCGGAGGACGCGCCCATCGGACTGATCCCGGTGGACGCTCTCTATAGCCCTGTTCGTCAGGTTGCCTACAAGGTGGAGAATTCGCGCGAAGGCCAGGTCCTCGACTACGACAAGCTTGCGCTTGAGGTTGAGACCAACGGGACCGTGACGCCCGACGACGCGGTCGCCTATGCCGCACGCATACTCCAGGATCAGTTGCAGTTGTTCATCAATTTTGAGGAACCCAAGACCGAAAAGAAGATCGAGGAACAGATCGAGCCTGAATTCAACCGCAATCTATTGCGGAAGGTTGACGAGTTGGAGTTGTCCGTGCGGTCCGCGAACTGCCTCAAGAACGACAACATCGTTTATATCGGGGACCTCATTCAGAAAACCGAGGGCGAGATGCTGCGCACGCCTAACTTCGGACGCAAATCTCTAAATGAAATCAAGGAGGTACTGGCTCAGATGGGCTTGCATCTGGGTATGGAAGTGTCGAACTGGCCGCCCGAAAACATCGAGGAACTGGCCAAGAGGATGGAAGAGCCTTTCTAGGAAGGGAAGGGCCGTACAGGGGAGCGAATGCGAATGCGTCACCGCAACCAAGGACGCCGGCTCAATCGGGCGAGTGCCCATCGCACCGCAATGTTCCGCAACATGGCCGCGTCCCTGATCAAGCACGAGCAGATCGAAACGACATTACCCAAGGCGAAGGAACTTCGGCGCGTCGTTGATCGATTGATCACGTTGGGGAAGCGCGGAGACCTTCATGCCCGTCGCCAAGCATTGGCTTCCATTCCGGATACTGCGCTGGTCCAGAAATTGTTCACGACCTTGGCGGAACGGTATGCCGACCGGGCCGGAGGCTACACCCGAGTGCTGCGCAAGGGGTACCGTTATGGCGACGCGGCAGAAATGGCCTTCATCGAGTTGGTCGACCGCGACGAAGGCGCGAAGGGCTTGGACTCAGGGCCGGTCCCCGGCGATGACAATGAAGAGCAGGCGGAGGTCGCCGCCTAAACCCGGTGATTGGATCGAGAGCAGGGTCGAAAGGGGTGGCGTTGGGCTGCCCCTTTTGGATTTTTGGGCTGCTGAGTATCCGAATGGTTGGGTCGACACGAAAGGGCTTCATGGTACTCAGAAGAGGGTGGGTGCTGTCCCTCGCGTGGGTGATGATCTTCGCTTCTGGAGTTTCCGGGGTCCGAGCGGCGGAACGGGTCGTCCCGACCAGCAACGCCGAACTACAGCTCAGCTATGCGCCACTTGTGCGCCGAACGGCACCCGCGGTGGTCAATATCTATGCTCGGAAGGTTGTGCGACGGACGTTCCGTTCGCCACTGTTCAACCATCCCTTCTTCCGCCGGTTCTTCGGTGACGTGCTGCCTCCCGGCGCCCGGCGTGAGCGTATCGAGAACTCGTTGGGCTCAGGCGTCATCGTGCGTCCCGACGGTTACATCGTGACAAACAACCACGTCATCTCCGGTGCGGACGAAGTCATCGTGGCCTTAGCGGACCGGCGCGAGTTTGACGCGGACGTCGTGCTGACCGATGAACGGACGGACCTCGCCGTTCTGCGTATCGAAACCGAAGGAACGTCCTTGCCGCATCTGGAACTCATGGATTCGGATGACATTGAGGTCGGAGACATTATTCTCGCGATTGGAAATCCGTTTGGCGTGGGCCAGACCGTTACAAGTGGTATTGTCTCAGCGCTCGCCCGAACTCAGGTGGGCGTAGCTGATTACCGCTACTTCATCCAGACCGACGCTGCTATAAATCCCGGTAATTCGGGGGGTGCAATGGTCGGTCTCGATGGTCGGCTCGCCGGTGTGAACACAGCCATCTTCTCGAAGTCCGGTGGCTCCATCGGTATCGGATTTGCGGTTCCCGCCAATATGGTACGCGTCGTCGTGGAAAGCGCTCTCCGCGGAGGCCGAGTGGTCCGGCCATGGCTTGGTGCGACAGGGCAGGGGGTGACCGCTGATATCGCAGCCGCGCAAGGCCTTGATCGTCCAAGTGGGGTTCTCGTCAACGCCGTATATCCGAAGGGACCCGCCGATAGAGCCGGCATCAAGGTGGGCGATATCATCAAGGCCATCGGGCAGCATAAGGTCCTCGACCCCGAGGGATTGGAATTCCGGATCGCGACCCATCCTCTGGACTCGAACGTGGAACTGACCGTTCTGCGCGGCGAGAGGACCCTCAAGACCGAGGTCGCGCTGGGGCCGCCGCCGGAGGTGCCGCAGAGGGATCTGACTTGGATCGAGGGTCGGGGTCCACTGGCCGGTGCGCGGGTCGGCAATCTTTCGCCGGCTTTTGCCGAGGAACTCGGCTTCGATCCCATGCGTCGAGGCGTGGTGGTGGTGGAGGTAGCCACGAACAGTCCCGCCCGAAATCTGGGGCTGAAGCCGGGAGATGTGCTGGTACGGATTAACGGGAAGGAAATAGAGCTTGTCGAAGACGTTCTCGTGGCGACAAACGAGGAAGCCTCGAACTGGAGGATCGCGATCAAGCGGGGCGATCGCCAATTGAACGTCATGGTCAGGCGATGAGTACATTGTTCGAAGCCGCAGGACTTTCGGAGGGGACGCCCCGCCCGCTTGCCGATCAGCTCCGCCCGAAGACGTTGGCAGAAGTCGTCGGACAGGGGCACCTGCTTGCCGCCGAAGGTCCAATCGGCCGCATGGTGTCCGCCGGACGCATCGTGTCCCTGGTTCTCTGGGGGCCTCCCGGATCGGGTAAGACCACGATCGCAAGACTTCTGGCCGAACACACCGGATTGGAGTTCGTTCAGCTGTCTGCCGTGTTCTCCGGCGTGGCGGATCTCCGAAAGGTATTCGATTTGGCGAAAAGCCGGCGTTTGGATGGCCGTGGAACACTGCTCTTCGTCGATGAGATTCATCGGTTCAACAGATCACAGCAGGACGCCTTTCTGCCCGTCGTAGAAGACGGAACCGTGGTGCTGATCGGCGCGACGACGGAAAATCCTTCGTTCGAATTGAACGCGGCATTGCTTTCCCGGTGTCAGGTCCTCGTTCTGAATAGATTGGATGATTCTGCCCTCGAGACTCTTCTGCAGCGGGCCGAGGAGGTCGAAGAGACGTCGCTTCCCCTGGATGAAGATGCTCGTCAGACATTGCGGGCGATGGCCGACGGAGATGGTCGTTACGTGCTCAACCTAGCGGAAGAACTGTTTTCGCTGTCTGGCGATGACATTCTCGATTCGCAATCATTGGTGACAGCGGTCCAGAAGCGGGCACCAGTCTACGATAAATCGCAGGAAGGGCATTACAACCTGATCAGCGCCCTGCATAAGTCCCTTCGGGGTTCGGATGCCGATGCCGCGCTCTACTGGCTCGCCCGCATGTTGGTTGGAGGCGAGGAACCACTATATATTGCCCGACGGCTGGTCCGATTCGCGGTCGAGGATGTGGGTCTTGCGGACCCTCATGCTCTCCTTCAGGCGCTAACGGCCAAGGAGGCGTACGAGTTCGTCGGCAGTCCCGAGGGGGAATTGGCACTGGCGCAAGCCGTCATCTATCTGGCGACCGCCTCCAAATCGAATGCGGCATATCGGGCGTTGGGCGCCGCGACGCGGAAAGCGCGAGAAACGGGATCCTTGATGCCGCCAAAGCATATTCTCAACGCACCGACCCGCCTGATGGAGGACCTTGGATATGGAGAGGGATACCTCTATGACCACGAAACGGAGGAGGGCTTTTCCGGCCAGAACTAATTCCCTGATGACATGCCGCGTCACACCATTTACCAGCCGGGTGAACGTGGGTTCGAACGCGATATCCGCAAGCGCTTGAATGACTGGCAGAAGCTTCGAGATCAGCGAAGCGATTCCGACGGAGAATGACGAAGCAGGTCCGCCTGCGGCCTTCGATTGGTTCGTCGGTGTAGATTGGTCGGGTGCGCGCGGTCCAAGATTGCCGGGTTTATAAGTCGCCATGGCGAAGGCTGGACGGTCCGCACCGCGTCTCGTGCCTTCCCCGGATGGGCAACACTGGACCCGCAGCGCATTCGCGGACTGGTTCGTGGAAATTCTCTCGCCAAATGATCGCGTTCTGGTGGGATTCGACTTCGCCTTCTCGTTTCCACGCTTTGATCGGGGTGAGTTTTTTCCCAATGTTCCCGACGCACCCTCTACCGCTGCCGACTTGTGGCTGTGCGTCGATGACGTGTGCGAAGCCACAGGGGACTTTTCCGCCGGAGCGTTCGTCGAGGGGAGCCGGTACGCCCGCTACTTTCAAGGCGGTGTCCGATATGAGCCCCGCCTCCGCATTACGGACGAGCGCTGCCGCATTTTAGGCTTGGGGCGTCCGGAGAGCATATTCCGGTTGGTGGGGCCAGCGCAGGTCGCAAAGGGATCGCTTGCGGGAATGCGTGTCTTGCATTACCTGCGTCTTAAGGTTCCTCATTTGTGCATCTGGCCCTTCGATCGGCCGCCCGAATCCCGTTCGGTCATTGTTGCCGTGGACATGTATCCAGGTGCCTTCGTTCGCATTTCATCGGCCGCAAGGGGCAAGGTTCGCGATATGCAAACGCTCAATCAGGTCCTGGAATTCTATGGTTCAGCACCTTTGCGGGACCGAATATCGGACGACGGGTCCGAGGACGACAAGGCGGATGCCTTGATTGCGGCGGCAGCCTTGCGGCGTCTGTCGGGCGATGGCACGGTTTGGAATCCCCCGGGGTTGTCTGTCGCGCGCTGGTGGCAAGAGGGCTGGATATTCGGTGTCACATGAACGCGTCACGGCGTAAGCCATCGCTCGAACAGACCTCTCCATGAAACTTATCCTGGCTGTTGCAGCAGGCGGCGCCATCGGTGCCGTGGGTCGCCACTATGTCGGCGTATACGCGCTCAAGTGGCTGGGCACTGCATTCCCGTATGGCACGCTCACCGTCAACGTCGTTGGCTCGTTCCTGATGGGCATTCTCGTCGCCTTGATAGCCATCAAATGGAACATCGGAAATGAGCTTCGGGCATTTCTGACTGTTGGTCTGCTAGGCGGATTCACAACGTTTTCAGCGTTCTCGTTGGATTTCGCGACGCTGGTGGAGCGAGGCGAGACCGTGTCCGCGGCCGGATACGTGGTCGCTTCCGTAGTCTTGGCACTTGCTGGCATATTCGCTGGCATACACCTGATGCGTGCCCTGGTCACGTGAGCGGCATCGAATTCCGCAGAGTCTCCTCCAGCGAGGCGGACACGCGCCTCGACCGTTGGTTCCGGCGGCACTATCCGGCCCTATCTCACGGCCGCTTGGAGAAACTGCTGCGCACGGGACAGATTCGGCTGGATGGGCGGCGTACAAAGGCTTCTACCCGGATCGCGGAGGGCCAGATCATCCGCATTCCACCGGTGGCCGAAAGCGGAACAGGCGGTGAGAAGGGTTCCGCAGAGCCTCTGGACGAAAGCACTCTGATCGGGGAAGACCAAGCTCGGCAGATTCGTGCCCATGTGATCTATCGAGACTCTGACGTCATCGCGCTGAACAAGCCGGCAGGATTGGCAGTGCAGGGAGGAACCGGTGTCGGCCAACATGTCGATGCGATGTTGGACGCGCTGCGGTTCGGGCTGGCCGAGAGGCCGCGGCTGGCACATCGATTGGATAAAGATACGAGTGGCGTCCTGCTGGTGGGCCGGACATCCAGAGCAACCGCTGCGATTGCCGAAGCGCTACGGCGGCGTGAGACACGGAAGACGTATTGGGCCGTGGTGGTCGGCGTTCCCAAGCCTTCCGAGGGATCAGTTGACCTTCCCCTCGCCAAACAAGTTAGGCGACGACGTGAGCGCATGACAGGAATTGCCGGTGGCAAGCGGGCGCGGACCGGTTTCCGTGTCATCGAGGCGGCCGGCCGCCGGGCAGCCTGGGTTGAACTATCGCCTGAGACGGGCCGAACCCATCAGCTCCGGGTCCACATGGCAGTGATTGGTACACCAATCCTGGGAGACGGAAAGTACGGCGGATCGGCCGCACATATGTCGGGGCTCTCCCGCAGATTGCATCTCCACGCCCGGTCCATAGATGTTCCAATGCCGGATGGACACAGAATCTCGGTGTCGGCACAACTGCCGCCCCACATGTTGGAAACCTGGGAATTCTTCGGCTTTCGGGAAGGATTCGATGACGCGTCAGGCGATCTTGGAGGCCTTTGATGAAATCGCGTGGGCTAGTCATATTCGATTGTGACGGCACTCTGGTCGACAGTCAGCGGACGATCGTCGGCGCGATGAACCGAGCGTTCGACGGTCTGGATTTTCCTCGTCCGTCCCAGGATGCCATTCGCCGCGTCGTGGGATTGTCACTCCACGACTCGATGGCACGGCTTTTGCCCAAGGGGTCTAGGAGTGACCATGAAAGCTTGATCGAGGGTTATCGTGCAGCCTTCTTCGAGATGCGGCGCGCACCCCATCACGAGGAGCCATTATATCCAGGGGTCGAAGAGATACTCGCCCACATAGAAAAGAATGGAATGCTGGCCGGCGTGGCCACTGGAAAGTCACTACGGGGCCTCGAAGCAACCCTCCAGCGTCACGGAATTCACGGTCGGTTTGCGACGCTTCAGCCCGCTGCCCGGACCCCCGGAAAACCTCACCCGGCAATGGTACGGCGTGCGATGGCGGAAGCGGGCGCAGAACCGGAGAACACGACCGTCGTGGGAGATACGACGTACGATATGGAGATGGCCCGGGCGGCCGGAGCCTACGCGGTGGGTGTATCGTGGGGCTATCATTCTGTCGACGAGTTGCGTGCCGCCCGCGCGCACGCCGTGATCGACTATTTCCAAGACCTTGCGGGCATTCTGACTACTCTGTTGGATGGATGACGAGGCTGCTCCTCGGATCGGCGTCCGGTGGTCAAGGGGTATCGGTGTCGCCGTCGACAAGGTGTTCGGCTAATGACCCTTCGTCCGCGCAAGCGTGTCTACAAGGAAGTGGGTGTGGCCTCAGCGGATGGGATGCCGGTGGTGACACTGGATGGCCGGCCCTTGAGGTCACCCGCAAAATCGATCCTGCGGCTTCCGAACGAGTCCCTGGGGCTTGCGATCGCGAAAGAATGGCGTGATCAGGAAGACGAGGTTCGGCCACAATGCATGCCGCTGACTCGTATCGCGGTAACGGCAATTGATCGGGTGTCACCGGAAAGAGATAGAATCATCGCACAGGTATCCGCCTACGGAGAAACCGATCTGTTGTGCTACCGATCGGAGAACGCCGACCTTTCCGCCCGTCAGGCGGAGAAATGGCAACCCCTGCTCGACTGGGTTGACGAGACGTTATCAGCCCCCTTGGGCATCACCACCGACATCATGCCAGCCGCGCAGAATCGTAACAGCCTGGTGGCGTTGCGTAATGCCGTCGCCACGCACAATGACCTGGAACTCGCTGCGCTCCACCTGGCGACCACAATCACTGGATCTCTGGTGTTGGCGTTGGCCCTGTCTCACGGTCGTTTGGACGCTCAATCAGCCTGGGAATTGAGCCACCTCGACGAGACGTGGCAGGCCGAGCGCTGGGGCGATGACGCTGAGGCGGTGCAGCGCGCTGAACGCCTGTGCCTCGACCTGCATGCGGTCGAGCGTTTGTTCGAATTGAGTCGTTTGTCGTGACGGACCCGTCACGTTCGCTTTGCCTTTCTGCTGGCTGTGGCCCCACTATAATGGTATTCCGGACGCTCAGAGCGCGTTGATTTCCGCCACTTTCGAACACTCGGGGTATGGCACGACTGACCGAACTCCTGACTGATCTCGTGCGTCGTCGCGAGAAGGCTTTGCTCGGCGGCGGGGTAGAGAAACTTGAGGAACGGCGCGAGCGCGGGCAGATGACTGCCCGGGAGCGGCTTGTCGGTTTGTTCGACAACCATACTTTCCAGGAATTTGGACTGCATGTTCGGCACGAGACGCGGCACTTCGGGATGGAAAAGCGCGAGCTTGCCGGTGACGGCGTGATCACCGGAATCGGATTTACCGAAGGCCGCGCGGTCGCGGCTTTCAGCCAGGATTTCACCGTTGCCGGCGGATCGTTGGGAAAGATCCATGCGCAAAAGATCTGCAATATTATGGACTACGCCGGCACGAACGGCATGCCTATCGTCGCTTTCAACGATTCTGGTGGCGCCAGAATTCAGGAGGGCGTGGAGTCGCTAGCGGGCTATGGGCAGGTGTTTGTCCGCAATGTCCGGATGTCCGGCGTGGTACCTCAGATCGCGGTCATCGCTGGACCGTGCGCAGGCGGCGCCTCCTACTCGCCGGCGCTGATGGATTTCATCATCATGACGAAGTCCAACGCGAACATGTTCATCTGCGGTCCCGACGTCATCCGTGCGGCGACCGGTCAGATTACGACCATGGAGGAGATTGGCAGTGCTGCGGCACATGCCACGATCAGCGGCAACATCCACTTCGTGGCCGACGACGATGCCCACGCCATTGCGATCGTCCAGCGGTTGTTGTCGTACCTGCCGTCGAACAATGTCATGGATCCGCCGCACGAACCTGCGGAAAACCTCACGCTCAGCGAGGATCCCGGAATGAATGCCTTGGTTCCGGAGTCCGAAAAGGAGCCGATCGATGCGCACCTAGTTATCGACCGGTTGGTGGACGATGGTTCGTTCATGGAAGTGCAGCCCGATTTTGCGGGAAATGTCGTCATCGGGGTCGCCCGCGTCGGTGGAATCGTGGTCGGCATTGTAGCCAACCAGTCGACGGTGAAGGCGGGCACGCTCGACATCGATGCTTCGGACAAGGCGGCACGCTTCATCAACTTCCTCGACTGTTTCAACATTCCCATCGTTACGCTGGTCGACGTTCCCGGATTCCTTCCCGGCGTGACGCAGGAACTTGGTGGCATCATTCGGCACGGCGCGAAGATGCTTTTCGCCTATGGGAATTCGACGTCGCCAAAGATCACAGTATTCATGCGCAAGGCCTATGGCGGCGCCTACCTCGCCATGTGCAGCCGCGACATGGGCGCTGATCTGGCATTCGCGTGGCCGAGCGCGGAGATCGCTGTGATGGGTGCCGATGGGGCCGTGAACATCCTCTACCGGAGAGAACTGCAGGAAGCGAAGGAGCCCGCTACCCGACGGGCCGAACTGGCCTCGGAATACCGCGAGCAGTTTGCCTCGCCATACCTGTCGGCGAGCAAAGGGTTCGTCACTGATATCATCGAGCCGTCGCACACGCGCTCGGCCGTCGCGCTCGGCCTGCGCAGCCTGTTGTCCAAGCGCGAGACCCGGCCTCCCAAGAAACACGGCAATATTCCGCTTTGATAGGCGGAATAAGGAATCTGTCGCTGTGGAATGTCATGGTGGAATGGATTGACCATATTGCGGTCATCGTAACGGGTTTGGGCACCGTTCTCGGTGTCCTGGCCTTGCTATGGGTAGCCTGCGCACTGATCGGTGCTCCGTTCGCCCGGGGCGGCGCTAGCGGTGATGTTGGCGCAGCGCCGATCTCATTTGGTAAGCCTCGGGGCGGCATCCCTCCGGAGCATGTCGCCGCGATCTCGGCGGCTGTCACTGCGGTCATGGACGGGCCACATCGGATCGTGCGTATTTCCGCTCCTAGTCACCGGCCGCCCGGCTGGTCGCTCGAAGGGCGGTTCGAAAGTTTCGGCGCGCATCGCATGCCATGGGATCGCTGGCCACGCGTGACGACGAAGGGGCAGCGAAGGAAGAACAGGTAGATGAGACGTTTCAAGGTCACCGTCGATGACAAGACATATGATGTTGCCGTCGAAGAGGTGGGGGAGGCTCCCCCCGCCGCGTCCAGAGCTGCTCTTGCGCTGTCGGCTAGTAGTGCAGGTGCTTCGGGAAGGATCGCGCCACCCGCCGCCTCACCATCACCCGTTGCGCCCACGAGCTCCGCGGGCACGAATGATGTTGCCAGCCCGCTTTCCGGAACCGTCGTCGAGGTTCATGTCGCCGAAAGACAGGAAGTCCAGCAGGGCGAAAAGCTGGTCACGCTCGAAGCGATGAAGATGAACACGGCCGTGTCGGCGCCCCGCAACGGCAAGGTCGAGTCCGTGAAAGCGAAGGTCGGCGCGTCGGTTCAGGAGGGACAGGTCTTGCTGACCTTGTCCTGACGCTACGTGGAAAACCTTACCGACCTCATTGAGCTGACGGGATTTTTCCACGTCACTTGGCGGATGCTGGTGATGTGGGGAGTGGTGCTCGGGCTACTCTATCTCGCCGTATACAGGAGATTCGAGCCGCTTCTCCTGGTGCCGATCGGCTTCGGGGCGCTCCTCGCCAATCTGCCGACGGAGGGGCTCGTGAATCTGCCCACGGCGGAGACCGCCGGTGGTCTGTTCCACTACATCGGTCTCGGCATCACGCTGGAGCTCTTCCCGCCTCTCATCTTCCTGGGTGTCGGCGCGCTGACGGACTTCGGTCCGCTGATCGCCAACCCGCGTATGCTGATCCTGGGAGCAGCTGCGCAGTTCGGGGTGTTCGCTACCTTCGTTGGCGCCATCGCGCTCGGCTTCGCGGCGCCGGAAGCCGCTGCGATCGGGATCATCGGGGGCGCCGACGGCCCGACATCCATATTTCTTGCCAACAAGCTCGCACCGCATCTGTTGGCTCCGATCGCCGTATCGGCTTACAGCTATATGGCTCTGGTGCCTCTGATTCAGCCGCCCATAATGCGGTTGCTGACTACCGAAAACGAGCGACGCATCCGCATGCGGTCGCTGCGTCCTGTTTCTAAGCATGAGAAGCTGGCGTTCGCCTTGGTGGTTACCGTGCTCTGTGTTCTTCTGGTCCCCGCGGCCTCGGCACTGATCGGCATGTTGATGCTGGGAAATTTCCTACGCGAATGTGGTGTGGTCGAGCGCCTCTCGAAAGCGGCTCAGAATGAGATCATCAATGTTGTGACGATCTTTCTCGGGGTGGCAGTCGGAATCACCATGACGGGGGAACGGTTTCTGCACGTCGAGACCCTGAAGATCTTGGCGCTCGGGATTGTGGCATTCGGCTTCTCGACGGCGGCAGGGGTGCTTATGGCCAAGCTCATGAATCTGATGAGCCGAAAGAACCCCATCAATCCATTGGTCGGATCGGCGGGTGTGTCCGCCGTTCCCATGGCCGCCCGCGTGAGCCAAGTAGAAGGACAGCGCGCCGATCCCGACAACTTCCTGCTCATGCATGCCATGGGTCCTAACGTGGCCGGCGTGATCGGGACGGCCGTCGTCGCCGGGTTCTTTATCGCCGTTTACGGTGGCTGAGAACGCTCGCAGGGATATCAAGGCGGCGCAGGTGCGTATCCTGGGGCGGGTTCAGCGCGTTGGATTCCGTTACTGGACCATCAACGAAGCATCGTGCCGCGGTCTCGACGGCTGGATCAAAAATCGCGTGGATGGCAGCGTTGAAGCGGTATTCGTGGGTCCGCTCCGTGAAGTGGACGACATGCTTGCCGTGTGCGCTGACGGCCCGCCCTCGGCTATCGTGAATAGCGTTGTCGAGTCGGAGGTCCATGAGGACGAGTGGTGCGCCTTGGTCGGCCAGGGATTTTCCGCCCGTCGGACTGAATAATGGAAGATTAGCAAATGAGCGTCGACGACCGGCTCCGGGAACTGGGCATCGAACTCGGCGACCCGCTGCCGCCGGTGGGCAACTATGTCGGCGCCGTGACGACGGGAAACTTGGTCTTCCTCTCGGGCCATGGTCCGCGGGGAACGAGTGGTCCCGTCGAGGGCAAGGTCGGGAATACGCTGACGGTGGAAGAGGGGCAGCGGGCGGCTCGCAACGTCGGCATAAACATGTTGGCGACCCTCAAGGCCGAGATCGGCGACCTGAGCCGGGTCCGCCGGGTGGTCAAAGTGCTGGGCATGGTCAACGCG
Organism: Alphaproteobacteria bacterium; assembly: GCA_021296255.1. Classification (GTDB taxonomy): domain Bacteria; phylum Pseudomonadota; class Alphaproteobacteria; order UBA2966; family UBA2966; genus UBA2966. The sequence goes on from JAGWAU010000034.1 coordinate 24,900, forward strand.
GCACCCGATTTCCGGGAACATCCCAAAGTGATCAATGGCTTCTCCGACCTCATGGTGGAGGTCTTCGGTGAATCGGGGCGCGGGAGCCGCTCCGCCGTCGGCATGGGTTCCCTGCCATTCCAGATTCCGATCGAGGTGGAAATGATCGTGGAGATCGACTGATCCCGGTCGGGGCCGTCACCCCGTTGATCGGGCTGAGAAATCCGCTCTAATTATCCTGCCAAGGATCGTAGGTGCCGAAGTACCAGGGATTTCCTTCAAGATCTCGACAGGCGTACAGCCGCCCGCCATAAGGCTGATCCTCCGGCTCCATGATAATGTCAGCGCCCGCGGCCTTCGCGCCTGCGAAATGATCATCCGCATCCTCGACGATGACGTAGCGAGCGTGAGCAGATGACACGTCAACGTTTGGGGATCGTTCGACCGGATCGTCCTGTACGTCGCGCTCGGAACCGAGCATGATCATGCCGTTCCCGAATGTAAGCTGCGCGTGGGCGATGGCGCCGTTGTCCTCGGGGACCACAAGCTGTTGCTCGAAACCGAATGCGTTGCGCAGCCAATCGATCGCAGCGGACGCATCCGAATACCGCAATGATGGGATGATCGTCACCGTCGTCGTCTTTGGCTTGCCCGGCATGTCTTGCCCCCTTTGCCAGCTTCGCCGCGCTCATTGTATGCGTTTCGGCAATTGTCGGCCACGGTCCGGGGCGGATCATTCGACAAGGGGTTCGTCTGGCAATTTGTCGCCCCAGGGCATCATGGCGACGGCCGAGACGGAATTCTTTGGCGATCCATCGATCAGCTTGTCGCTGTAGGCGAGATAAACCAACGAATTGCGCTCGCGATCAAGAAATCGCACGACCTGGAGTTTCTTGAACAGGACGGAGCGCCGGGCTTTGAACACGCGCTCGCCTTCATCGTCTGACGAAATGGCTTCGACGAATTCGATCGGGCCGACTTGGCGACAAGCGATGGAGACATCGGACGTCTCCTCCGCCAGACCCAACGTGCCAGATATGCCGCCCTTTCGCGCCATGCTGAGGAAGCAGGCGACGCCCTTGATCTTGGGGTCGTCGAAGGCCTCGACGACGATCTTGTGGTTGGCGCCGATCAGCTTGAAGGCGGTGTCCACGGAGCCGATTTCGTCGGCCAGGGCTGGGCCGCCAACAGAAATGGCCATCAGGCTGAAGAGAAGCGTACGGAGAGCCATGTCGACATCCTTATGGTGAACGGTGCACACCATAGGTAAGCGGTGTTTGCTGCATTTCCCAGTAAACGGCGTAGGAGAATTATGAAGCCATTGGTTGATGCAGCGAATGAAGACATGACGGTCGAACGGACGTGGCTGGCGGCGCTCTGCCTCAGCCGCTTCTTCTTTAACCTGATCTACATGGCCTACGCGGCGGCCTTGCCCACGCTGACCCGCGAGTGGGCCATGACGGCAAGCGAGGCGGGCTTTGTTCAGACTTGTTTCTTCACCGGCTTCGCCGTCTCGTTGTTCTTTACGTCCTGGTTCTCCGATCGCATCGGAGCCAAGAGGGTCTTCCTAGTGTTTTGCTGGCTGTCGGCGCTGGCGTCGCTGGCATTTGCACTCTACGCGCGTTCCTACACCGAGGCGCTGTGGCTCTACGCGCTGGTCGGCGTTTCCCAGGGCGGCACCTACATTCCGGCGATCATGCTGGTGTCCCAGAAGTTGCCGAGCGAACGGCGCGGTGGGGGCGTCGGTTGGATCCTGGCGTCGATGTCGGCGGGCTATGTCGGCTCCATCAGCCTCTCGACCGGCTTTACGGCGACACGGGGCTACGAGGCCGCGTTTCTAGTGTGTGCGGCCGGCTCCGTGTTGGGCGCCCTGTTCGGCACCTCCGCGGCCAATCGATCGGTGAATGTGGTCTCCGACCACGTCGAGACTACGCGGGCCTGGACCTATCTGTTCCGCGATCGCCGCTCCTTCGTGCTGACGATTGGATATATCGGCCATTCCTGGGAGTTGTTCGGCGTCTGGGCGTGGGCCCCGGCATTCCTGATCGCTACCCTTGGCGAGCAGTTCTCGTTGGGAGCGGTAGGTCTCGGCATGACAATCGCAATCGTGCTCCACCTGTCTGGATTCTTCTCTTCGTTCTCCATGGGACGGGCATCCGACCGCTTCGGGCGCCGTATGGTGCTGTTCGTCATGGCGGCGCTCGGCACGGCCTGCTCGTTCGGCTTCGGCTGGAGCGGGGGCCTGCCGGCAACGCTGCTGCTCCTGTTCGCCGCCCTGTATGGCTTCGCGGCGATCGGGGATTCGGCGGTGCTCTCCACTGCCATGACCGAATCGGTACCACAGGACATGCTCGGCCGCGCTCTCGCGGTCCGGTCCATCCTGGGCATCGGCATCGGGGCGCTCGCGCCCTTTGCGTTCGGCAGCGTGCTCGACATGTTCGAGGCCGGTGCCGGCTGGGGTTGGGCGTTCGTTGTCCTGGGTCTGGGAGGTACGGCGGCGACCGTTTGTGCGGTCGTGCTTCCCGATGACGAATGATCAAGCGTCAACGATTGCTGCCTGCGGGCCGAATACCTCGCCAAATGCGTCCATCAATGCCAAATCCACCTCAGCGGTCGTCACGGGAATTCCCAGATCCACGAGGGACGTGACACCGTATTCGCCGATGCCGCAGGGTACGATACCCCGGTAGTGGTCCAAGTCAGGCTCTATGTTCAACGACACGCCGTGATAGGTGATCCAATGGCGCACGCGGACGCCCACAGCGGCGATCTTGGCCTCGCGCCTGCCGCCCTGATCGATCCAGATGCCGACCCGTCCCTCGCGTCGTTCACCCACGACGTTGAACCGCTCAAGGGCGCGGATGAGCCATTCCTCGAGCAGGTTTACGTGGCGTCGCACGTCGCGTCCGCGCTCCCGTAGGTCGAGCATGACGTAAGCCACCCGCTGTCCTGGGCCGTGATAGGTGTACTTTCCGCCGCGCCCAGTGGCACGGACAGGCAAGAGCGATCCGTCGAGCAGGTCTTCGGGCCGCGCACCGGTACCCGCGGTGTATAGGGCCGGATGCTCAAGAAGCCACACGAGTTCCGCTGCCGAGTGTTCCTGAATCTCCGTAACCCGTGCCTCCATCGCGGCCACGGTTTCTTCGTAACCGACTGGCGTATCGCTGATCTGCCATTCGACTGCTTTCATGGCAGAGTCGTAGCATAGGCCGTCACCGTAACGGAGACTTCATGCGTTTTGCCTCCTGCCCACGGCCATGCAATGCGAAATTCCTCCGAATGATCGCCGTCGAGACTTGTGGAAGTTGCGTGCACCGAGACACCGGCCTTAAGATTTCCCACGATAGCGTCTGGCTTGACCGTCCAGAGATGGTACGGTCAATCGGCGGTGCTTGGTCTCTCCGAAATGCTTGAGTTATCGCAGGAGGTTGGATGAGCCTTATCTCGATCAGCGGGCTCGAGAAGACGTTCCGTTCGCGCCAAGGGGCGAACTACACGGCCATCCGCGATTTCGACCTTGAGATACACGAAGGTGAGTTCTTCTGTCTGCTCGGTCCGTCGGGCTGCGGCAAGACTACGGTGTTGAACATCATCGCGGGATTCGACCACCCAACCCGTGGGGATGTCATGCTGGATGGACGTCCCATCACGGGTCCCGGGGAGGACCGCGGCGTTGTCTTTCAGGGTGATGATTCCCTGTTCACTTGGTGCAGCGCGCTGCAGAACGTCGAGTTCGGTCCCCGACTTCGAGGCATGCCGAAGGGCGAGCGGGAAACCCATGCCCGCAAATATATCGAACTCGTGGGTCTTGGCGGCCAGGAGGACAAATTCCCGGTCGAACTCTCCGGCGGCATGAAACAGCGGATCCAGATCGCGAGATGCCTGGCCAATGAGCCCAAGATGCTTCTGATGGACGAGCCCTTCGGCGCCCTCGATGCCCAGACCCGGACGATCATGCAGGAGCAGCTCGCGCGAATCTGGCATCAGAACGAGACGCCCGTGTTGTTCATCACCCATGACATCGACGAGGCGGTGACGCTGGGATCGCGTATCGGCGTGATGACCGCAGGGCCGGAGTCGACGTTGAAGGGCATCGTGGAGGTGAATCTGGGCGATGAGCGCCGCCGTACCGACGATGATTTCATGCAGGTCTATCGCGAGGTTTATGACATGATCCGCGAGGAGGTGCTGCAATCGCTGAGTCGCGAAGACCAGGAGGAGGCCGCGTGAGTCCAGCGCAGGTCTCGGCGACACGTCCCGCGCCTGACGGGGAGGGCGCGCGTGAAGCTGCTTGGACCACCCTCAAGAAGACTGCAAACCTCTACGGCATCTATGCCATCGGCTTCGTCAGCTTGTTTGTACTATGGCACCTCATCTCGGTGTATTTGCTTTCGTCGGTACTATTCCCACCACCGCTCCCTGTGCTGTCCAAGGCGGCCGAGTTGATCGCCAACGGTAAGCTATTCGAGCACGTCGGCTTCAGCATGATGCGGATCGCTGTCGGGTTCGTTCTCGGATCTTCGATGGGCATCGTCGTTGGGCTATTGATGGGGTCGTTCCTAACCGTCCGCCGTTTCATGGATCCCTACGTGGAGACCCTGCGCTTCATTCCGGCGGTGGCGATGATCACTGTCGCCGTGATCTGGTTCGGTATCGGCGAGGCTTCGAAGTTCTTCATCATCACGTACGCCACGATATTCATCGTCATTCTGACGACGGCCGCGGGCGTGTCGAGTATCGCGCCCAACAAGACCCGCGCGGCACAATCGCTCGGCGCGACCCGGACGCAGATTTTTTTCCTGGTCACGCTGCCGGCTACCGTGCCGTTCATTCTCACGGGCATGCGCGTGGCCATGGCTAACGCCTTTACGACGATCGTTGCGGCGGAACTCGTGGCCGCTAATCACGGCATCGGCACGCTGCTATGGGAGTCTCGGCTTTACATGAAGATCCCCGAGATTTTCGTCGCCCTGCTGACGCTGGCGCTCCTTGGCTTCACCGTGGACCGCTGCTTCCGTTGGGCAATCTTCAAATTTGCCGGACGGTATTCGCCCGTCACGTAGGCGAACGACTCGAATTGCGTGGTGATTGGTCGTTCCGCCCTCCGAGGCGGTAACGCAACCCGCGGGTGGCGTTTGGTGTAATGGGTTGTCTCTTGGGAATTTTCACTTGGGAGGACAAAATATGCGTAAGCTACTCACTGCTGCGGCCATGGCCGCCGTCGTTGCATTCAGCACGGTGTCGGCAAAGGCCGCTGAGTTCACGATGGTAACCGGGGTCGATCCCGGATTTTCGATCTTCTATGTGGGTCACCTCGGTGGTTTCACCAAGAATAACGGTCTCGATACGGAACTCAAGACCGGCCCCTCGGGCGGTGCGTCGGTGCCGTTGCTCATCGGTCACCAGTCGAACGCGTCCATGGCGGCAGCGCTTGCCGGCATCAACAACCATCTGGTCGACAACAACATCTGCGCCGTGGCGCAGATCGTCACCCTCGACCGATGGTACGGCATCGTGGCGTCGGACGAGATCAAGAAGATCGAAGATCTGAAGGGCCAGAAGATCGGCGTTACGATTGGCACCGGATCGGAAACCCTGTGGCAGGCTGTTCTCGACCACTACAAGCTCGACTACGACGCGTACAACGAGGGCGTAGTAAACGTTGAACCGCCTGAAATGGCTGCTGCCATCGAGCGGGGCGACATCGTCGCTTTCGCGAACTGGGAGCCTTGGCTGTCGCGCGCGACGCTCGCCATTCCCGGAACCCACATCCTGGTCGACAACAAGCAGGTCGGCCTCTACGACGTCGTGTTCATCTACATGAACCGCAAGTACATCGATGAGAACCGGGACAAGGCGCAGAAGTTCATGAAGTCGATGATCGACGCCAACAACCACATCGTAAACGATGCGGCGGACACCAAGAACATCGTCGGCGAATTCCTCAATCTGTCGCCCGACCTGATGAACCAGCTCTACCCCAAACTCACCTACAAGGTGGCGCTCGATCAGCAGTCGTTCGACAAGACCAAGGAAGTCCTCCAGCAGATGCTGAACCAGGGACGGCTGGAGGACGTGGAAGTCTTCGACTTCAACAAATGGTTCTGTGCGGATTTGCTGAAGGAAGTCGATCCCGGCCGCGTGAAACTGCCGGCCGATATGAAAATGTAGCTCGGCTTCGCTCACGTTCCACGCCTTCCCTGTGGCGTATCTGCGTCCCGCGGAAGGCGTGTGCGCGAGGTCGGGGAAGCGGTGACGTCCGAGGTTGCCGTCCGCCTCTGGGAGAGACACGCCGTGTCTTCGTGCGGACCTTGAGAAGGAGTTCCGCGGGATGAGCCGATGCGTCAAGGAGAAGCTTGCCGCGAATGAGCCGGTGTGGTTCGTAAATCCAAACCACGTGGCGCCAAGTCTGGTCGAAACGATCGGGAGCCTCGGGTTCGATGGCATGTTCATCGACTGCGAGCGCGGCTCGCCGTCCTTTCGCGACGTGGAGGAGTTGGCACGGGCGGCGCGGGCGAGCGGCACCGCCTCCATCGTACGGCCCGACACTAATCTGCGCTGGTTGTTGACCCGTTATCTCGACCGAGGCGTCGACGGGATCATCGTGCCCTTCGTGCATACGGCGCAGGAGGCGCAACACGTCGTCGATACGGTTCGCTACGCCCGGCCCACGGATCACGAGGAAAAAGTGGTGATCGTGATTATCGAGTCGCGCGCGGGGCTGAAAAATCTGCCCGACATGCTCAAGAACGACCGCATCGATGTCTTCTTCATCGGCGGCGGAGATCTCGCCCAGGACATGGGGTACGACCTTCACATGCTTGAGGAAGGCGACGAGAGACCCCATGACGTGCAGGAAGCCATCGACGGCGCTATCGATGCCATCCTCGGCGCAAGTCGGACGGCGGGATTGCTGGTCAACCGGGAAAACGTCGGTGCTTACGTCGACCGGGGCGTGCGTTTCTTTTACGAGATGGCGAACAATCTGCTGGCGACCGGGGCCCGGGACTTCCTGGACCGCGCCCGCCGGTCGTGACCGACGGAACGGGAGGGTCCGGGACATGCCCCGTATGACCACTGGCGACGGAGTGAAGATCTACTACGAAGAGGTGGGTTCAGGCGTTCCGATCATCTTTTCTCACGAATTTGGGGACAATTATGAGACGTGGGGGCCGCAGCTTGACTACTTCGGGCGGCGATACCGTTGTGTCACCTACGCGGCCCGCGGATTTCCTCCCTCGGACATTCCGGAAGAGATGGAAAAGTACACGCAAGCCCGGGTTTCTGCCGATATCGGAGAGCTGATGGATCATCTCGGCGTCGATCAAGCCCATCTCGTCGGCGTATCCATGGGATCCTACGCCGTGCTCAATTTCGCGCTCGTCAATCCAGGTCGGGTGCGCTCGCTGGTGGTGGGATCGGGCGGCCATGGCTCGGATCTGGAGAACAGGGCCGCGGTGCTTGAGGGAATCGAGGCGCGCGCCGCGACATTCGACGAGGACGGAGCCGAGAAGACGGCGATGAACCTTGCCGAAGATACGGTGCGCTTGCCCTTCAAGATTAAGGACCCCCGTGGGTGGGAGACCTTCCGGGCCCGCCTTGCCAAACATTCCGCCGAGGGATGCGCCCGCACCCTTCGCGGGGTGTTCGCCGACAGGCCGTCGGTCTACTTGCAGAAGGACGCGTTCGAAGCATTCGACGTACCGGCGCTGCTGATGTTCGGCGACGTCGACACGCCAGCCATCCAACCGACCTTGTTCATGCACCGGCACATGCCGCGGGCCGGACTTCTCGTGTTTCCCTGGTCAGGCCACAACCTCAATATCGAGGAACCCGAGGCCTTCAATCGGGCGCTCAAGGATTTTTTCCATGCGGTGGAGCATGACCGTTGGGGATACGACCGATCATCGACGTGACGGACGGGTAGCGTAATCGAGGGGTGGAGAAACGGGGATGACAGACTTGCATACGTTGACGGCGGCCGACGCGGCGCGGCGCATCGAAGCGGGAAACCTTCGCTCGGAAGTTCTGACGGATGCGGTTCTGGAGCAGATCGAGGCGCGCGAACCGAAGATCGAGGCCTACGTGTACGTGGACCGGGATACATCCATGGACGAAGCCCGCATTCGGGACCGCGAGCCAGCGCGGGGCCCCCTCCACGGCGTGCCTGTGGCGGTCAAGGACGTCTTCGACACCTTTGACATGCCGACGGCCTACGGCTCGCCCATTTACCGTAATCACCAGCCGCCGCAGGACTCCGCCGTCGTCGCCATGATCCGCGAGAAGGGAGGGGTCATCCTCGGCAAGACGGTCACGCCCGAATTCGCCACCCAGCATCCGCCCAAGACCCGCAACCCCCACGACCTGTCACGCTCGCCCGGCGGCTCTTCGGCGGGGTCCGCGGCAGCCGTCGCCGCCGATATGTCGCCGACCGCCGTCGGCTCGCAAACCACGGGTTCGATCATCCGGCCGGCCGCCTATTGCGGGGTCGTCGGCTACAAACCGTCGTTTCACGCCATCAACGTGGGTGGCATGAAGCCGCTGGCACCCTCGATGGACACGGTCGGCATTCTGTCCAGGACGGTCGAGGATGCGATGTTGCTCGCCGCGACGCTGTGGGATACCGGGCCTGTCGATCTCGATGATGCCGTAAGAACGGCGCCGCGCATCGCGTTCTGCCGGACACCTCAATGGGACAAAGCGGAAGACTACATGCAGGCCGTGATCGAGGAGGCGGTTTCACGTCTGTCCCACGCGGGGGCGACCGTTGAAGAGGTCTCCTTGCCGCCGGAATTCGACGCCCTCGAGGATGCAGTGGACACGTTGGTCGGATTCGAGATGTGGCGGACGCTGACCTTTGAGCGCGGGACCTATCCCGGCTTGCTGAGCCCTCGCCTCAAGGAGTTGCTGGCCATGGGGGAGGCGCGAACGGGCGAAGATTATCGGGCCGCGCTGGCGCTCGCGGTCATCTGCCGCGCGCAGTTTGCGGAGATGATGCGCGGCCATGACGTGATCATGACGCTGCCGGCAACCGGCGAGGCGCCGCTCCGGGAGGAGAGCACAGGCGATCCGACCTTCTGCAAGATCTGGACGGTGATGTACGGCGCGTCGGTAACCGTTCCCGCGGCGCATGGACCCAACGGATTACCCTTGGGGATTCAGGTCGCCGCTCCTTATGCCAATGACGACAAGGCATTGGTCGCGGCCGAATGGATACGCCGGACGCTGGGGGTGGGGCGCTGAGGCGTGAAGACTTCAACCTAACAGGGCCGGGTACACCATGCTATGTAGTCGTGGAATTCCGGGAGCACTTGTTCTCAGTCGTTGACTGGCGCGGGGTCATTGCGCAGAGTGGTGTTGAGGGAGGGCACGGGGCGAGAGGAGGTAGACA
>JAGWAU010000073.1 GCA_021296255.1 Alphaproteobacteria bacterium
CCACAGGCCCAAAAACCTCAACAGAAGCGGTCAATCGATGTGCTAGCAAAACCGGACAAATCCACTTGCTAGCGACACCCGTTCATTCAAAACGGGCGTCGTTGAGCGCCGGGTACGCGTCCGCAGCCGCATCCCTGAAAAGAGAAGAAGGGGTGTAATCGCGGCCGCGAATACGTCAACCACCGTCAATTTCCAGGTCTCCAATCGGGCGGTGCGAGCTCGAAGCCGGCGAATTCGAAAGCCGGCGCTGCCGTGCAGCCGGCCAATGTCCAGGCACCTTCCGAACGGGCGCTTTGCCAAGCTCCAGCGGGAACCACGACCTGGGGCTCGGCGCCGACGCCCACCCCCAGAATCCTATTCGTGATCTCGACGCCGTCGGACGACAGGTCAAGCCGCAGCGCATCGCCCGCATGGTAATGCCATATCTCCACCGCATCGATCCGGTGCCATGCAGAGATCTCGCCGGACTTGAGAAGGTAATAGATCGCGGTCACCGCGCCCCGGTCGCCGTCCCCGGCAGGTGCACGAAACGTCTCGCGGTAATGCCCGCCTTCGAGGTGCGGCTTCAGTCCGTACCGAGCGACAATTTCGTCAGCGTCCATCGGCAACCCTTATTTCAGCGGGCCACGGCAGCACCGAGCCGCAACGGCTCGGCGTACCGGACGATAAGCTGGTCCCCTGACGGCACATCCTGCGGGCGGAGAGTTCCGATTGCATCATGGATTCAAACACCACCGGGCGGTTTGTGTCTGCATGAGGAAATAGTAATTTACGGATCTCGTTCACTGCTTCGCCTCTTTTTCCGGAATGGCGGAAGCGTGAAGAAGTGAGACTTACCGTCGCCGCGTTCGCCTCTGTTGGCGTGCTGCGCTGTTTTCTGCCTGCGGTGAGTCCCGTCGGGAATCCAGGGAACCGGGCTTCCCCGCCGACGACTCCAGTATAGCCAGAGGCTAACGATGCGCGAAAACACATCGGAACGGGGATTGTTCGACCTCTACCGCGAGGACCCCGATGAGGCCGACCGGCTGTTGTTCGGCCGCGAGACGTACCCCGACAGGCGGGGATTTCTAAGGAACGCCGGGCTGGCGGCCATGGGAGCGCTGGTCGGCACGGCTATTCCCTTCCACCGCAATATCCCGGCCCATTTCGTTCCCGTCGCGCTCGCCGCGCAGCACACGATTCAGGGCAAGGACGGATTGACGGTGCTCAACGACCGGCCGTTGTGCGCGGAGACGCCACCGCACCTGCTCGACGACGACATTACGCCGACCAGCAGGCACTTCGTCCGCAACAACGGCCTTCCTCCGGAGGACGTCGACGCGGCGAGCTGGAGGTTGACCATCGACGGTTTGGTCGAAAACCCGATGACATTGAGTATCGATGATCTCAAGCGGCAGTTCGACGTGGTCACCGAGGCGCTGACGTTGGAGTGCGGAGGCAACGGCCGTGCCTTCTTCGACCCCCCGGCGAAGGGCAACCAGTGGACCTACGGCGCCGTCGCCTGCTCCGAGTGGACCGGCGTCCGCCTCGCCGACGTGCTCAAGGTCGCCGGGGTGAAAAACGACGCCGTCTACACCGCGCATGTGGGCGCCGACACCCATCTTTCCGGCAAGGATGGCAAGCTCCCCATCTCCCGCGGCATACCGATCGAGAAAGCCATGAATGAGCACAACCTCATAGCCTTCGCCCAGAACGGCCGGGCGATCCATCCCATGAACGGTGCGCCGCTGCGCCTCGTAGTACCGGGCTGGCCGGGCTCATGCTCGCAGAAATGGCTGACCCGTATTTGGCTGCGAGACCGGGTTCACGACGGTCCGAAAATGGGCGGCACCTCCTATCGGATTCCCAACCGGACGGTAGCCCCGGGAGCGAAGGTGGCCAAAAAGGACTTCATCATCATCCAGGCCATGCCGGTCAAGTCTCTGATCACCAGTCCGGCCACTGACCACAAGACGTCCGACAAGGCGCTGCGCGTCCGGGGACATGCCTGGGCCGGAGACCGGAAGGTCGACGCCGTCCGTCTGTCGATCGACTTCGGCGCGACTTGGATCGAAACCACGCTTGACGACCCGGTGAACGACCACGCCTGGCAGAATTGGCATACCACGATCACATTCCCCCGGACGGGATATTACGAGATTTGGGCCAGGGCGATCGACTCGCGGGGTGTTGGCCAACCTCACGCCGTTTCCTGGAACCCGAAAGGCTACCTCAACAACTCGATGCACCGGGTTGCGGTAACCGTCGGTTAGGGAGCGCTCCGGGCCGCTGGCTCCGATCGATGCCCCTGCGTCCCGCACGCCGCAAACCTCGGCTCGTCGCGCCGCACGCTGCGGTAGCGGCGATGCTTGCCGTCGGCGCGGCGCTCGTCCTCAGCGCGGCAGGCATGGGCTCCGGCATCCCGAACGAATACTTCGGTCTGCCCGACGATACGGGTCGCGAGGAAGTCATGGCCTATTGCGGCGCCTGCCATTCCATGAAGCTGGTGGCGCAACAAGGACTAACCCGTGCCGACTGGGCGGATGTCCTGGTGGAGATGTACGAAGAGCAGGACATGGAGGTACTCGAAAAGGAGGACGCGAAACTGATCCTCGACTACCTCGCCAAGCATGTCGGCCTCGAAAACCGGAAGCGGCGTCTTGAAGAGCTCGGGATAGTTCCCTGAGCAAACGCGCCGCCGGTATGGGCCATGCTGACCCATGACCGGGTGTCCCGACCGGACTTCGTCAGCCAGACGATATGAACGCGGCTGGCGACACGATCGGTTCACACCTTGACAGGCCCGACGCATGCCTATAAAAAACTACTATATACTATAAAGAGATTGAGTTCATGCGCACCGTTTCTCTCATGACCGCCAACCAGGAGTTCTCCAAGCTGATCAAGGAAGTCGAGCATGGCGAAGCCGTCGTGATCACCCGGCGCGGCCGCCCCATAGCCAAGCTGGTGCCCCATACGGCGGACAAGACTGCAGATCCGGAATGGGCGGCCGCCTACAGGCGGATGATGGAGCGGCTGGAGGAAGGCGCCCCGCTCGGCGGACTGCGGGTCGAGCGGGACGCTCTTTATGACCGTTAAGGGTCGCTTCTCGCTCGACACGAACATCCTCGTCTATGCCGTTGATCGCGATGCGGGCGAACGCCACCGGCGATCCAGGGAGCTCATGGGGCAGGCCGCCCTGCGCGACTGCGTGCTCACAGTCCAGGCACTCTTGGAGTTCTTCCATGCGACGACACGGAAGAACCTCCTCGAACCCGAGCACGCAAGCACCTTCGTGCGAAGCTGGCTCGACGTGTTCAAGGTCACTTCGGCAGACAATTCGGCTCTCCTCGACGCCATGGACGCGGTCAAGGAGCATCACCTTTCTTTATGGGACGCCATGCTCTGGGCCGCGGCCCGGCGGACCGGCTGCTCGGCTATCCTCAGCGAAGACATGCAGGACGGCCGACGCCTGAGCGGCGTCGAGTTCATCAATCCTTTCGCCGGTGACGCCGCGACCCGCCTCACGACGCTGCTTGAAGCATGATCCCCGCTGTACCGACTCGGCCGCACCCACGCTCACGAGACCGGACACGATAATCAAGCCGGCATTCAAAGGGAGAAGTCGACGAGGTCTCCTGATCCGATCGCATCACCGAATACGATCAAGAAAATTTCTCGACGCAGTATTCGTCCGGTGCCGGGCTCGCACCTCACGGACAGATCATGCGTTGACGACCGTCGGCAACCAATGGACCTGTGATTCCGATTCCACGTGTGATACCAAACGCGGCGCCGGTCAATAATGGTGATACGTTTGTCTTTCGGGGGAAGCGTCCGATGTCGTCCACCGGTCCAGCAGTCCAACGGCCAAGCAAGACCGCCGAGTTGGCTGCGGTCATTCGTGCGCTGCATCTTCGACGCGCCCGGTCTCCCGTATTCAACGACGATCTGGCGCTGGAGATGTGTGGACCGTTCTGGCGTACCGTGGTCTCCAGCAAGCTTTTGTCCTGGTTGGTCGTCGACGGCATCTTACGGCGCCTGGCGCCCATTTCGCCGGCTGTCTATACCCGCGCCCGGTTCGGCGAGGATTGTCTGGAAGCAGCCATTGGCCGCGGCGTCGAGCAGTACGTGATCGTAGGGGCCGGCTACGAAACCTTCGCGATGCGCCGCCAAGACCTCATGGCGCGGCTGACGGTTTACGAACTGGATCAGCCAGCAACACAGGAATCGAAGCGGCAGCGCATGCGGAAGGCGGGAATCCCGATGCCGGAAGGATTACGCTACGTCGCTGCCGACCTGAATGCCGAGCCTCTGTATGACGCGTTGGGGCGGGCCGGCTTCGATGCCTCGCGGCGGACGCTTTTTTCCTGGTTCGGTGTCACCTACTATCTCGGCAAGGATGCCATACGGGAGACCCTGGAAAGCATCACCGGCAAGATGGCGCCCGGCTCGTCCGTGATGTTCGACTATCTCGCGGATCCGGCATGGACGCCGGCCGCGTGGCGCGGCTTGCAGGAACGGTGCGCAGATTTCGTGGCACGGCGCGGCGAACCTTGGGTATCGAGCTTCGATCCGGCTGAGATACCCGGCTTTCTTACCGGCATCGGGTATTCAGAAATCAACAATCTCGAACCGGACCGGATCGGCAGCGAGTATTTCACCGCCGATCCGGATCTCGTCTATCCTCCCGTCATCGGCCTTTGCCATGCGGCCACGCCAACGGGATGAAGTCGCGCCCCGAATCTGACGAGCCCTCACGTTTGGCACGACGCGTAGAGTTGGAGTCGTAGTTCTCCCGATCGCCGGCGCGTTCCGCGTCGCCTTCGCCGCGCAGAGCGGAACACACCCTGACTCGGTCTCCACCGGGTCGTTTCGACGTCGGCGGAAACAGGTGTCGCCTGGTCGTGCGCTACGAGCATGGGCACCGGATCGGTTTCACGCAGTTCGTCCGAACCTGCGCCGAGTACGACCGGCCCGGCCGTCCCGTGCCGGTCCGCAGCGTCTAGCACGAGAACTTGCCGTCGCCGCCCTATGCCGCCAAACTCCGGGTAGGGATACCGCCTCGTCGGATCGTCCACGATGATGACGTCCAGCGCATGCGGTGGTCGTTCAATAGGAGACAAACCAAAGTGGCGATCAATCGACACATTCATACCGGTTTTGGTGTTCGGTCTTTGGGGGTCATTGCCTTTACTGGTCTTTTGACCGTTTCGTTCTTGGCGTTTTTTTCGCGTGAGGCGCAGGCAGCCCTGGACAGTGAAGCCCAGTTCGTTCTGAACAGCTTCTCGTTCCTCGTCTGGGGGGCGCTGGTGATGTGGATGTGCGCGGGCTTCACGATGCTGGAGTCGGGCTCGGTGCGCACCAAGAACGCGTCGGTGATCTGCCTCAAGAACATCGGCCTCTATTCCATAGCCGGTCTGATGTTCTACTTGGTCGGCTACAACATCATGTATGTCGGGGTCCCGGAAGGCGGCTGGTTCGGCACGCTGACCCTGTTCTACGGCACCACGGGCGACGAGGTGACGCTGCTCGGCGGCGGTGACGACGCGGCCAAGGCGGGCGCGGCGGTGGTCAAGAACGGCTATTCGACGATGTCTGACTGGTTCTTCCAGATGGTGTTCGTCGCGACCACCGCCTCCATCGTCTCCGGAACCCTGGCCGAGCGGGTCAAGCTCTGGTCCTTCCTCCTGTTCATCACCGTGCTGACCGCGATCATCTACCCGGTCATCGGGTCGTGGACCTGGGGCGGCGGCTGGCTCTCGGCAATGGGCTTCCAGGATTTCGCCGGCTCGACGATCGTCCACTCGACCGGCGGCTGGGCAGCGCTCGCCGGCGCCTTGGTCGTCGGCGCGCGCAAGGGCAAATTCCGCGAGGACGGCAGCGTGAAATCCACCCCGCCCTCCAACGTGCCGGCGGTGACGCTCGGCGTGTTCATCCTCTGGCTCGGCTGGTTCGGCTTCAACGGCGGTTCGCAGCTGGCGCTCAGCGGCGCCGCCGATGCCGTGGCCATCAGCAACATCCTCGCCAACACCAATCTCGCGGCGGCCGCCGGCGTGATCGCGGCGATGGCGCTGTCGCGGCCGGTGCTCGGGCGCGTCGACCTGCTGGCGAGCCTGAACGGCGCCATCGGCGGACTGGTGGCGATCACCGCGGGACCCGACATCGTCGACCACTACTGGGCGGTGGTAATCGGCGCGGTCGGCGGCGCCATCGTGGTGCTCGGTGTGAAGTTGCTCGACCGGCTCAAGGTCGACGACGTGGTGGGCGCGGTTCCCGCGCATCTGTTCGCCGGAGTCTGGGGCACGCTCGCGGTGTGCATCGCCGCCGGGGGCGATTTCCTCGTGCAGCTCACCGGGATCGTCGCCATCGGCGCGTTCGTGTTCGCCTCCTCCTGGGTGGTATGGTGGGCAATCAACACGACGCTCGGCGCTCGCATCGCACCGGTGACCGAGGAGCTGGGCCAAGACGTGGCGGAGCTGGGCATCGAGGCCTATCCCGAGTTCGTCGTCGTCCCCGACTTCGACGACTGAAAAACACACACCGCATACCGGAGGTGAAAAATCGGTCGGGACCGGTCTCAGAAGACGACGATGGATGTGACGACCGAACGGCACGACGACGTCCTGTCCGCCGACGTCGGCGAGCGTATCGACGGTTCCAACGTCGTCCGGATCGAGGAGGCCCTCAGTACCGCGATCGAGGAAGAGAAAACCGACGGATCATGACGGTCATTCGACGTATCCCAAGGCGCCTGCGATCACCATCCGTGACGCAATGCATGATACCCACAACACCAACTTGACCCGTTCACCAAAACCGGGGACCATCCGGGGAGAATGCGTGGGTCACCGGTCCCGGGGAACACCGGTCTCGAGCCGGCATCCCGGAGCCGTCCGCAGCTTGATGAAACGCTGGTTCAGGGTGTGACGAAATCGCTGTCCTCGAAATCTCGCTGACCAACGATCTTCGGGAGATCGCCGTCGCGGCGGAGCAAATCGAAGAATTCTGCGCCGCGCGCGACCTGTCGCCGGCCATCGCCTATGCCATCAACCTGTCGATCGATGAACTGCTGACCAACACGATCAACTACGGGTATGACGACGGCGCCCGGCATCGGATCGACATCGCGGTCCACATGGACGGGAGCGTCATCGTCGTCGAGATCACCGACGACGCCAAGCCGTTCGATCCGTCCGGAGTCGCGCAACCGGATACCGATATCCCGCTAGAGGACCGGCCGGTCGGCGGGCTGGGCATTCACTTGGTCCGCGAAATGATGGACGGGTTCCGATATCGCCGTAGCGGGGAACACAACATCGTGACCTTTACCAAAAACACGAAGGATGCCGGGACGGCAATATAAGGGCGCCGGCGAGTGGCGCCGTGCGGTCAATTGGGCTTGCCGTTGTAACGTAGAACCAGACATGTGATGTCGTCCGACTGCGCCGCCTCGCCGACGAAATCGGCGACCGCGAGGGTCACGTTTTCGATTACGGCGTCGACGGAGATCTGGTTGCCGGTCGACAACACGGTTTCCAAGCGCGCCTCTTCGAACATATCGCCGCCGATGTCCATCGCCTCGGAAATGCCGTCGGTATAGAGGAACAGCGTGTCCCCCACGGCAAGCGTCAGGCTATGTTCCTCGTATGGCAGGTCCGGCATGACGCCGATCGCGACGCCGCCGGTCAACGGCAACGTCTCGACCCTACCGTCCCGCCGAACGAGGAACGGCGCATTGTGACCGGCATTGGCGTAGCAGAAACGGCCCGTCACGGGATCCAGAATGCCATAGAACAACGTGACGAACAGATCGTGGGGGTTCTGGGCGCAGATCCCATCATTGACGAGGCGCAGGCAGGCGCCGGCCCGGTCCGTGTCGTTCGCGGCGGTGCGCGTGACCGTCCTCGCGATCGCCATGAAGAACGCCGCCGAGACGCCCTTGCCGGAGACGTCGGCGATCACCACGCCGAGACGGCCGTCCGGCAGGGTGAAGAAATCGTAGAAGTCGCCGCCCATCTCGCGCGCCGGAGTCATCAGGGCGTGCCCCGAATAGGCGTCGTGGCTCGGCATGGTCTTGGGCAGGATCGCGCCCTGCAGGGAATGCGCGATGGCCAGCTCGTCCTCCATGCGCCGTTTCGCCTGATCGAGTTCCGCGTTCTTCTCCTCAAGGTCCCGCGTGCGCGCCGCCACCAGGGCTTCCAGATGATCCTCGCGCGCCTGGACCTCGCGGGCCATGGCCTGAAACACGCGGATCAGCCGTCCCAGCTCGTCCCGCCGGCGCCCGATGCGATCGAGCGATTCCGGGTCGAAGCTGCGCCGGTCCATCTCCTCGGCCGCCTGGGTCAGCGCCATGATCGGCCGCGTGATGCGGCGGGCCGACAATATCGCGGTCACCGAGCCGATCAGGAAGGCGGCGGCCGCGACCATGAAGCCGAACCTGAGATAATCGGCAAGCAGTCTGTCCAACTGGTCGCGGGGCATGTGGATGACGGCAACGCCGGTGGCTACGCCGCCGCGGTCCAGGACGGGCGCGGCGACGTGGAGCGCATCGTCGCCCAGGATCGATTGCGCGCCCGCGTTCAGCGCCCGGCCGGCGAGCGAGCGGTCGACCGCCAAGAATGCCGGCCCCGGCGCGCCGGCGCGCGCGTCGGTCGCGACCGCGGCCGTCACCTCGAGCGAGTCGTCAACCACCCAGATCGCCCGGACTCCCGGTTGTCCGGCCAGCGAACCGAGCGCTGCCACCAGACCGAAGGTCTCGCGCAGGCCCGTGGTCTTGTCGGCCAGGCTACCGACCAGCACCAATCCGCCGCTGCGGGCGCGGACACCGACGTATTGCAGGGGCCGCTCCAATCCGTCCGGCGGCACCGGTCGGAGGGCGACGGAGAAGCGGCGTCCCGACAGGAGGGTCTCCAAGACCGGTCCGTCGATTTCCTCGAGCGCCATGCCGACGCCGGTCTGGCTGAGCCCATTGATGGCGCGCGCCGACGGCGTTCCGGTTTCGTCCAGTACCCAGATGTCGTCGATGACGCTGTCCGACGTTATCTCCGCGAGGTGGATGGCAAGCCCCTCCGCGTCGTCGCCGACAACCTCGGCCAGATGAGCTAGGGCGATCGCCTGCGCCTCGTTCTCGCGCGCGACGAAACGGTCGATCTCGTCGGATATCACGCCGGTCCGGTTGGCTTCGCCCGCGATCAAGCCGGCGACGAGCCGCGCCTGATTTTCCGCCTGGCCGACCAGCGCATCGCGCGCCAGCAGGCCCATCGCCGTCGCCACGCCAAGAATGGCGACACCGACCGACGCCGAGACGATCAGGATGAGATGCCGGGAGAGGCTCATTGATGCCGCGCGGCCAGGCGGGCGCGCAGGGCCCGCATCGCCAGGGCCACGACCGCCGCGAAGGCGAGAAACCAGACCATGGCATAGAGATAGATCCAGAACGTAAACTCGGCCCTGCCGATCGCGCCGATCACGGTCTCGGCCCGATGGACGAGTTCGGGCACGCCGATGACCGAGGCCGTGGCGGA
>JAGWAU010000074.1 GCA_021296255.1 Alphaproteobacteria bacterium
TTGGCGACATCCTCGGGCTCCGTGGTCCGCCCGAGCGGTGTCGAGTCCGATCGTTCCCGGTGCATGCTCGCCAGTTTCTCCTCGAGACCTTCGCCCTCGCTCTTCAGGGCGTCGGCGATCTCGGTCATGCGCTCGGTCATCGCGAAACCCGGGCAGATCGCGTTCACGGTGATCCGGCTCGGTCCCAATTCAAGGGCGAGAGACTGGGTGAATCCCACGAGCGCGAACTTGGAGGCGACATAGGCCGAGAAGCGGGCCACGCCGCGTTTTCCGGCAGTGGAGGCGATGACGATGATGCGGCCGCCGCCCTCGCGCGCGACCATGTGCCGGGCCGCCGCGCGGCAGCACAGGAACGTCCCTTTCACATTGACGCGTTGAACCTCGTCGAAGGCCTCTTCCGTGAGTTCGACCAGCGGCACCCGGTCCCTGCCCGGGCGCGATCCCGCGTTCGCCACCAGAATGTCGAGGCGGCCGAAGCGCGAGACGACCTCGTCCACCATGGAATCGACGGCGGCCGCGTCGGAGACATCCGCGAGCGCCCGCATGGCCTCGCCGCCGCCCGATCGGATCTCTTCGACGACGGCGTCGACGCCGCCCCAATCGTCCTTGCCGTACGGGTTGGCCGTCATGTCGTTGACCGCGACGCCGGCGCCTTCCTTTGCGAGCCTGTTCGCGATGGCGCGGCCGAAACCCTTTTCACCTCCCGCGCCGGTGACGAGAGCAATTTTGCCGGAGAGGTCATACATGATCGTTCCTCGGTCTCTCGATGTCGTCACCGGGTTTCACCGGTCTCGGAATCGGCCGGTTGGGGTGAGGGTCGGCGGCGATTGATTCGACACAGCCGCTGCTCCATAAGGGAGCGGGAATTGGAACGCAAGCCAGGGGAGGTATGTCGATGCGGCTCGACGGAAAGATCGCCATTGTCACCGGCGCGGCAAGCGGCATGGGAGCGGAAGAGGCGAGACTGTTCGCGCGGGAAGGCGCGACGGTGGTTGCCGCCGACGTGACGGAGGACACGGGTCGGGAGGTGGCCGACGAAATCACCGGCAGCGGCGGCAAGGCGACCTTCGCGCGCCTCGACGTGGCTTCGGAAGATGACTGGAGCGCCGTCGTTTCCCGGACGGTGGAGCGGGAAGGGCGGGTCGACATCCTCGTCAACAACGCGGGTTTCACGGGCAGTTCTACCGAAGACTCCATGGATCTCGGCGCCTTCAACACGCTCATGGACGTGAACCTGCGCGGCGTCTTTCTCGGCATGAGGGCCGTCGTCCCCGTCATGCGTGAGAATGGTGGCGGCTCCATCGTGAATATCTCGTCCATATCGGGGAACATCGGGCAGGATGTCGTCCATATCGGCTACAACGCGACCAAGGGCGGCGTACGCATCATCACCAAGGCCGCCGCCGTGCAGAACGGTCGGCACGGCATTCGGGTCAACAGCGTGCACCCCGGCATCATGCCGCCCATGCGCACCGTGAAGCTCACGACTCATCCGGCCCTGCGGGAGCAGTGGATGGCCCGCATACCGTTGGGCCGCACCGGCGAGCCCATCGAGGTGGCGAACGCCGTCCTGTTCCTCGCCTCCGACGAGGCGTCGTACATCACGGGGGCCGAGCTTTACGTCGACGGCGGGTATCTGGCCGGTTGACCGCGGCGCTGCGAGAGTTCTCCGTGCTGCTCGGCGATACCTCCGTCACTTTTTCGCCACCAGGGCGAGGAATTTCTCGTGTTCCGCAGGCTGCATGTGGAAGGTGTTCTCTTCCGGCGGGTAGCTGCCGGTGGCCGATTCGTCCCGATAGCGGCGCAGCGCGTCTTCCATGATGCTGCCGACGTCCGCGTAGGCGCCGCGGTTCCTGGGAATGGGGAAGGCGCTGTAGCCTACGACGTCTCCGCTGATGTGATAGACCCCGTCGTTGACCCGGCCGCCGCCCAGGGTGATGACCGGCACCGGCAGGTCCTCGGTCAGGAACGCCGCGAGTTCCGTCGGCACCTGCTCCAGAATGAAGCCCCAGGCGCCGGCCTCGACGAAGGTGCGTGCGCCTTCGACGATCTCGGCGGCGTCCTCCGATGTGCGGCCCTTGATGCCGAACCCGCTTTGTTCCGAACGGCGCGATGCCTGCATGCCGATATGGCCCATCACCGGGATGCCGGCGCGAACGACCTCCGCCACGTATTCGGCGGTGTATTTGTTGCCCTCGAACTTGACCGAATCGGCGCCGCCTTCGCTGATCATGCGGCCGGAGTTGACGATCGCCCGCTCCTTGGAAGCGTGGTAGGTGAGAAACGGGAGGTGCCCCACGACGAAGCCGTACTCCGTGACCCGGCTCACGGCCTTGGTGAGGAAGAGCTGTTCCTCCAACGTGACGGTGGTGGGGTCCGGGTGGCCCAGCAGGGACATGGGGCCGGCATTGCCGTTGATCAGGAGATCGAAGCCGACCCGGTCGGCGATCGCCGCCATCGGGGCGTCATAGACGCCGATCGAGGTGATACGTTCGCCGCGTTCCTTCTTGCCTCGGATGTGGTTGAGCGTGACCTTGCGGCGTTTTTCCTCGGCCATGTCTCCCCCGTGGAAGTCTCCCGCTTCGCCGGAATGATCGCGCCCCCGCGCGCCGGAGACGCCTCAGGCGGACGACGGTTCGTCGCCCCCGGCGACGGCGCGCTGCATGGTCCGGTAATAGGCGAGGATTGAAGCGAACGGAGCACCGGCCCCTTCCATCTGGGCGGCGGTCGCGAGCAGCTCGCGCGTCAGTAGGGCCAGGGACGCCGGGTAGTCTTGGCGTTCGGCCAGCGCACAACCGAGCGCCATGTCCTTGTCGAAGAATTTGAACGAGGCGTTTCCTTCGGGAAACGTACCGTGCTCGACGAAATACCCGAACATCACCTGCATCGCCGCGGTGTTGCCGGAGCTCACGTCGAGCCAGGCGACCATGTCTTCAAGCGTAAGCCCCGCGGCTTCCCCGACGGACAGCGCTTCGGCTCCCGACACCGTGTGCATGCCGAGCAGCAGGTTATTGCAGATCTTCACGATTTTCGCGTTGCCCTGGACGCCGGCATAGTCGACCGAGCCGAGACGCTCGAGCACGTGCCGGTAGCGCTCGAGCAAAGCTTCGTCGCCCGAGACGACGACCGGCGACGCCGCGTTGCGCGCGGCCGCGACGCTGCCCCCGATGACGGCGCCATCGAGGTATCCCACCCCCTGCGCGGCGGCCGCCGCGCCGATCTCGCGGGCGCGCTTCTCGGCCGGGGTGCTGAGGGCGCCGACGCAGCCGGAGCCCGACCCGCCGGCCCCGATTACGCCGTTTCCCCGCCCGGGGTCATCAGGACGATCAGCTCGCACTCTCGCGCTATGTCGGCCAAGGTCCCGGCCCGTTCGACACCGTTGCCGGCGATCGCGTTCACCTTCTCGGGGGCGACATCGAATGCGAGAACGGAATCGCCGCCCTGGGCGAGGTTCCGGGCCATGGGTGCTCCCATGGCGCCGATGCCGACGACACCGATCTTCATGTCTGCACCTTTTCCGTCGGCCCGACCGGCTCCATGTTCGCGGCGGTCTCATGCCAGCGAATGACCGAGCCCACGTAATCGTTTCCGTGCCCATAGGCCCGGGCGCCGTTGAAGGCCGCGAGGGCCGCCGCGATATAGTGGCTCGGGTGTCCGTGCTGGCGGCCCATCTCCTGCGCGAGCTTCAGGTCCTTGACCATGAAATCGACGCTGAAGCGGCCGGGACCCATGTCCCCCTTGGGCACCGTCTCCATGATCTCCTTCTCCATGAGGTAGCTTGCGCCGGACCCTTTCATCAGAAGCCGGAACAGCGTCTCCGCGGGGACACCGGCCTTGACCCCGAGGCCGATGACTTCCGAGATGATCACGGTGCCCACCCCGGTCAGGAAGTTGTTCACGAGCTTCATCACCTTGGCGCTGCCGGTCTCGCCGATGGGCAGCACGGTGGCCGAACACCCCCGCACGAAGGCCATGAGATCCTCGTCTTCGTTGACCGCCGTGTCCACGTAAACCGAAAGCGTGCCTGCGATGGCGCGCGGCACGCCGAGGGTCACGGCGGCGGCGAGGCATCGGGCGCCCTTCTCGCGAAATTTCGCATCGACCTCGCGGATGGTCGCCGGACCGAGGGTGCTGAAGTCGACCAAGGTCAAGCCGTCCCGCGCGCTCTCGATGACTCCGTCGGGGCCGAGGGCGGCCTCCCGCAGGTGCTCGTCCGCAGGCAGCATGGTGAAGATCACGTCGCTCACGGCGGCGACCTCGGCCGGTGAAGCACGGACGATGCCGCCCCACTCGTCGGAGTCGGCTATGGCCTCGGCGCGCACGTCGTACAGATTGACGGAGATACCAAGACGTTTCGCGATGTTCCGCGCCATGGGCTTGCCCATCGCGCCCAGTCCGATGAATCCCAGGCGTTTCTGCGGTGCGGTCATTGATCGTCAATGCCTTCAGAGATTTTCCGGAGGCATCATTGGTCCCATGTCAGGGAATGTCCAGAGTGGTCCGGCACGCGAAGCCCGGCCGCAGGAACGGGAAGGGAACCGAGCCCCGGTCATCCGGGCATTCGGGCGAGGCTCCGTCTGCGTCGAAGGTGCCCGAGGAAAGTGCGGATATCCTCGTCGACGACGAGGAGGGCGGGGATGATGATCAGCACGATCAAGGTTGCGACGGCGAGCCCGAACACGATCGTGATCGCCATCGGGATCAGGAATTGGGCTTGAAAACTACGCTCGAACAGCAGCGGCACCAGACCGCCGATTGTGGTCAATGACGTGAGCAGCACCGGGCGCAGCCGGTCTCGACACCCGGCGACGATGGCGTCGCGCAACGGCGTTCCGCTGGCGATGTATTCGTCGACGGTGCGGACCAGGATGATGGAGTTGTTGACGAGGATGCCGGAAAGGCCCAACAGGCCGATCATGCTGAGAATGGTGAGGTCGAAGCCGAGCAGCAGGTGGCCGAGCACCGCTCCGACGAAGCCGAACGGGATGATGGCCATGACGATGACGGGTCGGCTGAAATTAGCGAACACCCACGCCAGGATGATGTAAATGGCGACCAGGCCGATAACGGCGCCGGTGCCCATGTCGGCGGCGGACTCGGCCTGTTCCTCCGCCTTTCCCTTGAACCGGTAGCTGAGCCCATAGCGTTCTGCGATGTCGGCGAGCCCGCCCTCGGTGATGGCCGGAAGCAGGGCGCCGAGGCTGGTGACCGTCTCGTCGATTTCGGCCGTGACCGCGACCTCCCGCGCCCCGTCCTCGCGGCGGAGACGGGAGAAGCCGCGTTCCTGGCGTAGGGTGACGACCTCGCTCAGCGGCACCTCGGTACCGTCGGGCGCGCGTAGGAACAGGCTGTGGAACGAGGCGCCGTCCGCGCTCCCACGCGGATACCGTACCTTGATTTCGACCTCCTCATCGCCGCGAGCGAAGCGTTGGGCTATGACGCCCTGGAACGCGTTTCTCACCTGCATTCCGGCGCTCTCGGTGGTGAAGCCGAGGGCCCTGCCCCGGGGGGTCACTTCCAGAACCAGCTCCTGCTTGCCATAAGGAAGGTCGTCCTCGATGGAACTGATGCCGGGGAAACGCCTCAACAGGCCTTTGGCTTCGACTGCCGCCGCTTTGAGGTTGTCGGCCGTGCCTCCGCGCAGGCGAATGTCGATTTCGCGGCCCGGCGGGCCGCCGGTGCGGGCATTGAGACTGATATGCTCGACATTGGGCGACGGGCGGATTTCCTTGCGCCATGCCTCGATGAATTCGTTCGTGCGCACCGTGCGCTGGTCGGACGGGACCAATTCCACCGTCAAGGCGCCGTACTGGTCGCCTTCGATCTGCGAGGCCGGCCTGCCGCCGCTGCGGCCGACGCTGCCGAAACTCATGGCGACCAGTTCCGCGCCGTCCTCGGTAAGGCTCGCGACGGCCCTTTCGACGGCATCCGACATTTCCTGAACCATGGCTGCGGTGCCGCGGCGCGGCGCGCCGGGCGTCATCACGACGTTGCCGACCGCCACATCGGCCTCCGGCGTCGGGAAGAAATGAAATCCCACTCGGCCGCCGAGCGTCAGCCCGACCGACAGGAGGAAGATCGAAATGGCGCAGGACATCGTCGCATAGCGCCAGCGTACGCAGAACCGGACAAGCCGCGGGAACGGGCCGGCGCGAAAATGCTCGAAGCCGGAATCGAAACGTCGCAGCAGCACGTTGCGCCTGCCGCCGTGTCTCTCCAATGACTTCCGCAGGTGGCCGGGCAACACGAAAAAACACTCGACCAGGCTGGCGAGGATGACCGCGACTACCACCAGTGGAATGGCACCCACGATCTGGCCGATGATGCCGCCCATGGCGACAAGCGGGATGAATGCGGCAACCGTCGTCAGAGAAGCGGCCATCACGGGCGCCAGCATGCGCAGCGCGCCCGCTTCCGCCGCTTGCCGCGCGCTTGCCCCCGCCTCGCGCCGTGCCGCCGCGTGCTCGCCCACGACGATCGTGTCGTCGACGATGAGCCCGAGCGTCATGATCAGCGCGAACAGAGTAACCATGTTGATGCTTCCGCCCAGCACCAGGATCGCTCCGAGTGCGGCCATGAAGGCGGTCGGAATTCCGGCTGCCACCCAGAACGCGGTGCGGCCGTTGAGAAACACGACAAGCACCCCCACCACCAGGATCAATCCGCTAAGCCCGTTGCTCAGCAGAATCTCGATGCGTTGCTCGATCAGCCCCGCCTGGGCGTCGTACTGCCCGATACGGAGTTGCGGCGGATAGTTGCCCCGTGCCTCGGCCAGGTAGCGGTCGACGATCTCCCCTTCATCGAGGGCGTCGGCGGCGAGGGACCGCTGTACGTGCAGTTCGATCGCGGGCCGGCCGTTGCGCAGACCGATGGGTGCATCGTCGTCAAACGCCTCTGACAGCGATGCAATGTCGCGCAAATGGATCTTCTGGCCGTTGTCGAGCGCCCTGATCTCTATGTCTCCGAGATCACGCGACGTGGTCCGCAGGCCGAGGCTGCGCAACTGCTTCTCCACCGAACCCTGGAGATTCCCCGACGGGATGTCGCGGTTGCTGGCTTCGATGCGGGCCGCCACCGCCGTCGGCGTCAAATCGAGCTGACGCAGGATCCGCGGCTCGACCTCGACCAGGATCTCTTCGTCGCGCGCGCCGAAAAACGTCACACGGTCAACCCCGGCCGCCAACAAATCGTCGCGCATCCGCTTTGCCTGACGCTTCAGCATCGCCTCCGAATACGGACCCGACAGCACCAGACGCACGATCGTGTCGTAACGCATGATGCGGCGTACCAGCGGCCGCTCGCTGTCCTCCGGCAGCGTGCCGATCCTCCGTACCGCGGCCTCGGCGTCCGACAGCACCGACTGCATGTCGGTGCCCGCCTCATACTCGACGACCAGCCGTCCCGAACCCTCCGTCGCGTAGGAGGTCACCCGGTCAACCCCGTCGAGAAACCGCACCTCCGGCTCGATCGCCGCAACGATGTTGGCTTCGACGTCCCGGGCACTCGCGCCCGGCCAAGCCACCTCAATCGAGATTACATCGATGCCGAAATCGGGAAAGAACTGGGTATTCAGCTTCGACAACGCATAGGCGCCGGCAATGAATATCAATGCCATCAACAGGTTGGCGGCATTGCGATGGCGCACAAACAGTCGGATCAGGTTCTTCCCGAACATCGGTCTCGACCGCTTGGCCGGCTAGCGCACCTCGACCCGCAGGCCGGGCGCCATCGTCACCGATTGGGTGGTTACCATCCGCTCGCCATCCGAGATCTCGCCGCGCAGCAGTACGTCGTTTCCGACCCGGCCCACGATCTCCGTCCGTCGCGGGACCATCCGGCCGTCCTCGACGGCATAGGCAATGTTGCCCGGATGCAAGACCGTTTCCGGAACTCTCGCGACATTGGCGTAGGACTGGTCGGGAATGAGGACTTCGACGAAGGCGCCCGGCCGCAGCAGCGAGGCAGCTTCCGGGTCTTCGATTCGCGCGAACAGCTCGACACCGCCGCTCGCCGGGTCGATCTGCGCCCCCACTCGCTCGACCACCGCGTCCAAGGCGGTCTCACGTGATCCCGCCCGCCAGATTACCCGCGCCGTCCGCCCGATGATCCCCTGGTTCGTGCCGGTGAGGCGTCCGTACAGGGCATCCGGGATATGAAAGCGCGCCTCGAGGCGGCCGGTGTCGATCAGGCCGCCGATCTTGTCGTTGACGCCGAGGCGTTGGCCCACCTGTACCGTCGTGTCCCGGAAAATCCCATCGAACGGCGCCTGCAGCCGGGTCCGTTCGAGATCGTATCGCGCCCTCTGCACCGCCACGTCCAGGCGCTCTATGATCGCTTTCTCCTGCTCTAGGCGCGCCGACTCCGCGGCGATCCCGTTCTGCCTGAGAGCGATCGCACGTTCTTGACGGCTCAGTTCCAAGCGCTTGTGGTCCAGGGCCTGGTCCGAAATATTACCCCGGGTCGAAAGCTGCTCCGCGCGCTTCAGATCTCGTGCCAGCAGGGCGAGGATGTCTCGATCGCGCTCCAAGGCCTGCACCTCGGCCACCCGCCGGGCCTCCAGCTCGACAAGCCGCGCCTTCGCTTCGGCCAGCCGCGCCTTGCTCTCCTTCAGGCCGGAACGGTATTCGAACTCGTCAATGGCAAGAATCAGCTCGCCGCGGCGGACGATCCCGCCCTCCACCAGATCGGGGTGCACCTCGATAACCTGACCCGGAACAAGGGTCCGTAGCTGTATTTCGCGAGCGGCGAAAATCTTGCCGAACAGCTGTATTTGCGGCTGTAAGTTCTCCAAGCGCACCGTTACGGCGTCAACCGTCCAAACCCGTTCCGTTGGCGGTGACGGCTCAAGTCGCGGCTTGCTGCTGATCAGGTGCGACATCCCGCCGACGCCGACAGCCAGCAGCCCGATCGGCAGCATGATCCACGCTATTCTCTTCATGCGCTGCCTTCGTTCGCCCGGATGGCGCCAAAAATCTAGCAACAGCCCGGACTTCCTCACAAGGCCGAGGCGCTCGCGAACGCGGGCGAAGCGTCCCGCCGGGAGATCACGGTCCATGCGTCCTCGCCTTCTTCGGCCTGACCAGCCAGGCGCCCAGCGCGGGCAGCAGCACCACGGCGCCGACCATGTTGACGAGGAACATGAACGTCAGCACCGTGCCCATGTCAGCCTGGAATTTGAGAGGCGCCACGATCCACGTCGCGACTCCCGCCGCCAGGGTGAGGCCGGTGAGCACCACGCCCGCCCCCGTGGTGCTCAGCGTCCTTTCGTACGCCGTGGCGAAGTCGAGTCCCTCCGCGAGGTGGGTGCGCAGCCGCCCGTAGATGTAGATCCCGTAGTCCACTCCGATCCCGACGCCGAGCGCCACGACCGGCAGCGTGGAGACCTTGAGGCCGATCTCCAGAAGCGCCATCAGCGCGTAGGCGAGCAGTGAGACCACGCCGAGGGGCACGATGATGCACACCGTCGCCGTCACCGAGCGGAAGGACAGCAGGCACAGAACGATGACCGCGGCGTAGACGTAGCCGAGAATCGGGAACTGGGACGCCTCGACCTCCTCGTTGGTCGCCGCCATCACCCCGACGTTGCCGGCTGCGAGCCGAAAGGCGATGCGTTCGTTCCGATTCGCGTTGTTGAAGTCCTTCACCGCGTCGACGATGCGCTCGATGGTCTCCGCCTTGTGGTCGGCGGTGTAGATCGACACCGGCATCACGCTGCAATCGGTGTTGAGCAGGCCGCTGCTCGTCGGCACCGGGGACACGGCCTGTACGAGCGTATAGTGGTTGCGCGGAAGAGTCCGCCACTTGAGACTGCCCTCGTTCCAGCTCGCGTTGATGTTGCGGGCGACGCCAGCGAGACCGAGCACCGACTGGACGCCCTCCACGTTGCGCGCGTGCCATTCGAAGTCGTCGAGGGTGCGCATCACCTCGTAGTCGATACAACCCTCCGTCACGGTTTCCGCGATCACCGTCAATACGTCCACGCCGATCTCGAAGCGCTCGGTGATTACGGCGGAATCGAGATTATACCTGGAATCCACCCGAAGTTCCGGCACGCCCCGATGCTCGTCGCCCACCCGCACTTGCGGAGCGTAGCTCGCGCCGGCCGCCAGCAGCACCGCGGCCACTCCGATCACCACCGCGGCGGGTCTCCGGTGCGCCAGACGTGCCACCCTCGACCACACCGGCCGCAGCAGATTGTCGCGTGCCAGCGCCGCCCGCCGCTCCGCGTCGTCCACCTCGAAGTACGAGAGCAACACCGGCAGCAGCGCCAGGTTGGTGAGAATGATCGCGGCGACTCCGAGGCTCGCGGTGATCGCGATCTCCTGGATGACCTGCACCTCGATGAGCGAGATGGTGACGAAGCCGACGGAGTCGGAGGCGAGCGCCACCGCGCCCGGCAGCAGCAGGCGGCGGAAGCTCGCCCGCGCGGCGTCGAGGCCGCTCGAGCCGTCGATCGTCTCCGCGCGCACCGCGCTCACCATCTGCACCCCGTGGCTGACCCCGATCGCGAACACCAGGAACGGCACCAGGATGGACATCGGATCGACCCCGAAGCCCAGCGCGGTGACTCCGCCGAGCTGCCAGACGACCGCCACCAGGGAGCACGCCAGCGGCGGTATGGTCAGGCGGATCGACCGTGTGTAGGCGTACACGAACAGGCTGGTGATCATGAAGGTGATGCCGAAGAACGCTATTACCCGGGTGGCGCCCGCCGCGATGTCCCCCACCATCTTGGCGAACCCGATGACGTGCATGTCCACGTGCACCTCCACGTCGGCGCGCGCCTGCGCCTCGTGGCGGATGCGTTCGAGCTCGCGTGCGACCTCGATGTAGTCGAGCCGCTCGCCGGTGTTCGGATGAAACTCCTGCAGCTTGCCGCTGACGATCGCGCCGGTGAAATCATTCGCCACCAGGCGGCCGACGATGCCGGCCTTGATGATGTTTTCACGCACCCGGGCGAGGCCGGCCTCGGTCGGCTCGAAGTCCGCCGGCACTACGTTGCCGGCGGTGATGCCGTCTTCCACCACCTCGATGAAGCGCACGTTCGGGGTGAGGACGGAATAGACCTGGGTCCGGTCGATACCGGGCAGGAAGAACATCGCGTCGGTCACCTCGCGCAGCGCCGCGAAGAATTCGGGCGTGAACATGTCGCCGCGGCGCGTCACCAGAGCGATCACCACGCGGTCCGCGCCGCCGAACTCGTCCCGATGCTCCAGAAACGTGTGCATGTACTCGTGTTCTAGCGGCACCAGCTTGGTGAAGCCGGCATCGACCCGCAGCCCCGCCGCGAACCATCCCATCCCCAGTGTGGCGAGCACGAACGCCGCGAGCACGAGGCGGCGGTGGGCGAACAGCAGCTTCTCGATTCGAGCCGTCAAGGGAACCTCGGAAGGTTATCCATCCCGGGACAGACGCCGGACGCCGAATTCTCCGATCAGCAGAACGCCGCCATCCGCGAGCGGCAACGCGGCCGAAATCCCCTGGCGCGACGGCAGCCTCGTGAACGATACGCTGCGCCCGCCGTCCCGACTGCTGAGCAGGGTCCCTTCGAGGCCCGTGATCAGCATTGCCCCGGACTGCAAGCGGACGGCGTCGGTCAAGGTCGCGTTGATCCCGGTGGGCACTCGTGTCCAGCTTTCGCCCGCGTCCCCGGAACGGAACAGGTGGCCTCTGAGCCCCATCAGCAGCACCTCGTCCTCGTCGAGCGCGAGCGCTCCGAACCACGACCCGGCGTAGGGGGAGGGCAGCTTGCGCCAGGTCTCGCCGCCGTCGTCGGAACGGTAAACGACCCCCGCCTCCGCCGCGATGAACAGACGTTGGCTCCCGGCCGGAACCAGCGCGTTCAGATGGAAGTCGTCCTCGCCGATGGTGCGCGAGGTCCAGGTATCGCCGCCGTCCTCGGTAGCGAGGAAATAGCCGTAGGCCCCCACGGCAAAGCCGGTGCGCTCGTCGCGGAACCAGATGTCGAGCAGGGGGCGCTCTTCTTCCGGCGCGTGGTGCACCATCCGCCACGTCGAGCCGCCGTCGCCGGTGCGCAGGATCGCCGCGTCGTGTCCGACCGCCCAGCCGGTGCGCTCGTCGTGCATGTGCACCGCGGTGAGCAGAGCGCGGACGGGGACCCTGGCCTGCGTCCAGCTCGCGCCGCCGTCGGCGGAAACCAGAATGTGCCCCCGTTCGCCGACCACGATCAGCCGGGAACCGGCCGCCGCCCCGTCGAGCAGCAGGGACTCGATCGCCAGCGGTGCCTCCACCGCGTCTTGGGCGCCGACGCCGGCCGGCGCGAGCGCCAGGCAAAGAGCGACCGCAAGCGGCCAGCCGGACCGTCCGCGTTCAGCCACGAGACATGCGAATATCCCGGTTTCAGCCGGCCGGCGCCGGGATCATCGCCGGCCCTCGCGGCGCAGGGCGGCCGGCGTGAAGTCCCTCGGAGTGAACTCGACATCGTAGGTGCACATCGGGAACTCGTTGTCGAGCCCGAGGGCGAGATAGCGTCCCGCCTGGAGATCGACGTGCACCTCGAGGGTCGGCCAGATCAGCGGCTTCTCGTAGTAGTTGATGACGTGGCCTTCCGACACCCGCCAGAGCTGATCGCGGTTGTCGTAGATGTCCGCGAGCAGGATCTGCCAAGAATCCTCGTCCACGTACAGGGTGCGCCGCTTGTAGATGTGGCGCGCGCCCTCCTTGAGCGTCGCCTCCACCACCCAGACCCTCCGGATTGACGTGCAGGGGGGTTAGGATGTCGGCGAAGGCGAGATCGCCGCTGTGGAGCTTGTAGGAGTTGTAAGGCACGTACATCTCGCGCTTGCCGACGATCCGCCAGTCGTAGCGGTCGACCGCGCCGTTGAACATGTCGAACTGATCGGCGGTGCGAAGCCCGTCCGACGTAGTGCCCGGGTTGTCATAGGCGACGTTCGGAGCGCGCCGCACCCGACGCTGGCCGGGATTGTAGACCCAGGCGTTGCGGGGCTCGCGGACCTGGTTCATGGTCTCGTGCACCAGCAGGAGGTCGCCCGCGAGGCGCGCCGGAGCCAGCACCTTCTGCTTGAACAGGATCATCGTGTTGCCCAGCCGTTCCGGGGTCATGCCCGGCAGGGAGTAGCGCAGCTCGATCTCGAGGCCGTACTTGACCATGGTGTAGGCGCCGTCGCGGGTCACCGCGGCCTGGCCGATGACGCATTCCACCGCCTCGCCCCGGTAGCGCAGCAGGTGGTTCCAGATCACCTCCAGGCCGTTGCCCGGGATCGGGAACGGGATGCCGACCGCCGCGCCGCCGACGCCGTTGCCGTCGTCCACGAGCTTCGCTGTGGCGGCAACCGTCCGGGTGGCGTCGTAGATCCGTTGGGGGACGGAGGCGCTGCGCCGGGTCGGATAGACCGGCATTTCGAAGGTCGGATAGGTCTCCAGCATGCGCTGGTGCCCCACCGAAAGCCGGTCGCGATGCTCGTCGAGGTTGGCCGCGTTGATGACGAAGAGTGGCCGGTCGCCGGCATAGGGATCGCGGTGATGCTCGCCGAGAACATAGCCGGGCGGCGGCTCGGCGATGCCGCCGGTCCACTCGGGGATGGTCCCGTCGGCGTTGCCCGCCCGCTCTCCTCCGAGCGGGGTGAGGTCGCGGCCGAGCCGCGCGATCTCGTCGGTGCTGATCTCGGCGGCGGCGGGGAAGGCGACGGCACAGCCGAGGGCGAACGCGACGCCGGATCGAAGGGTGGTTGCTTTCACGGGATTCATGACGTTCATGACCTCGAAACCTCAGAACGAGTACCTGACGGAGGCGGAGACGAAGTCGCGGTCGCTCCGCTCGGTGCCCTTGCCCCCATACCGCGTGTAGCCGATGCCGGCCTCCCAGCGGTTGAGATAGTCGGCGCGCAGTCCGAGGGTCAGCGCGGTCCGGCCCTCCACGAACGAGCCGACCGGCGCGGGGCTGTTGCCGCCCACGTCGTGCCCGAACTGGAGATAGGGAAACAGGTTCGCCGCCCCGATCGCGTTGTTGTAGTCGAGCCGCGCCGCCAGCCGGTAGCCCCAGGAGGTGGCGTCGGCATCGGCGTCTGCGTCCACGAGTTTGCCTCCGGCCGGGCTCTCCAGGGGCGTCGCGTTCTTGTCCGGCATGCCGTGCACGTGCATCACGGCGACCTCCGTCACGAACGCCATGCTGTCGGCGCCGAACGTGGGGCCGAACACCTTCGTGGCGGTGGCCTGCGCCTGGCTCACGTCGCGCTCGACGTAGCCCTGGACCCTGTGCGGCGCGTAGCTCCCGAGGTAAGCCGGGACGTTCTGGGGAGGAATGTAATCTGGACGCGTGGGGTCCAGAACCCGAAGGATCGGTGCGAGGCCGTCCGCGAACAGGGCGCGTTCGGCTCTCTGCAGCGGCGTATCGGGGCGGAAGGAGTACTCGCCCTGCAACGCCCAGCCCGAGGCCCCGAGCAGGGTGTTGAAGCTCAGGCCGAAAAGCTGGATGTCCTCGGGATACTCGATGAAGTAGTGCCCGTCGCCCTTCACATAGCGGTCGAGCGCGAGGCCTCTGGCGATATTTCCAATTTGGGATTCAACTTGAGCTGCGACTTGTCTTCGGACCTCGGCCCCGATTTGCTGCCGCGTGGCGGGCATTGTCAACCGAGCGGAAACCTGCTGCTGGATGACTGCCTCCCGATTGGGTGCCCCGGGAGGAACGGCGGCGGCCACGGCGTTGGTAATCTGCTGCCTGACCCCTTGAGTGACCGCCTCGGTGACCAGCGGGGTAATCGCCCCACTCAACGCACCGATGGTGTGGGATCCAGGCGCAGTCACGGCTTGAGCCGCGAACAGACCGGCCTGCACACCGACCGCGGTGCTAGTGGTTGCGCTGACGATCGGCAGGCGGCTGTGGTAATTGATGAAATAGAAGCCGAACTCGGTGTTATTTAATTCCTCGGCGAAGTGGCGCAGCGCGACTCCCCACTGGCCCGAGTCAGCGGGGTCTCGGTCCGAGGCGCGCATCACGTTCAGGAAGCCGGCATCGAAGTCCGGCTGGAGCGGTTGCGGCATGGGGAAGAGCCCGACCCCCGGGACGTTGAGGCCGAAACCGGCGAGGTCGTCATTAATGGCTGGTGTGATCAGCCCGAATCCGGATCCCTCGTCGGTCACGCCTTCGATGGGGATCACCGCTCTCGTTGCGCCCGGGCCGACGTAGTCGGTGACCGAGAAGTAGCTGCCCACCGGGTCGATCTCGGTCTTCTCCCAGTCGAGCTGATAGAAGCCTTCCACCGACAGGGTGTCGGTCGGCGCCACCGCGGCCGAGAACATCGAGACCGGCAGCAGCGCTTCGCGCAGTTCCGAGCCCGGCGTGCGCAGCCTGCTCACGTCGAACGGGTTGATGGCGTTGATGCCGTTCTGGATGAAGGTGCTCTCGCCCCAGTTGAGCACGTGCCGGCCGAGCCGCAGATCGAGCGCCGCGCCGCCGACGTCGAACGCGCCGGTGGCGTAGAGGTCGAGCACCTCGATATCCTTCCCCACCAGATCTTTCGCATCGTCACTCAACGGGGTGCGCTCCCGCTCGTTGTTCTCGTTCTCGAAGTCGAAGAACCCGGTGACGCGGGCGAAGGCGCCGAAGTTGCCGATTTCGACATCGAGATCGCTGGTGAACTTGGAGGTGTTGCTGACGACGCCGCGGTCGTAGTTGAGGTTGCCGTCGTTGTCGTTGGCGCCGGCCGCCAGAACGTCGCTGCGCTTACCGACGCGGACGGTCACGCCGTGCGAGACGGTGGTATCCAGGCTCCCCCTGAGCTCGCCGACGCCGAACTCGACCGCCTGCGCGGGCAGCGCCTGCAGGAGTCCGGTGAGGGCGAGGGCGCCGGCCGCCAGGACCAGGGAGCCGCGGACCGGTCTCGAGACGGTTTCCCACCGGGACGGCGGCCCGGCCGTGCCGGGTTCAAGAACGTTCCACATGGCCTCTCCCCTGTCGTGGTCTCGTTGGCGGCGGTCGGCGTTGCTCGCGCCGTTCGTTGGCCCACGCCTTCAGTATATTATACCAACCATAAAGCGCCATAAAGCGTGCGCCAACATGAAATCACCAATTCAGTAAATTTTTACGAAACGGGAAAACAAGAGGCCACGGAACGGAACGCGCCCATTGCTGCCGATTGGAGGCCTCAGTCATCCCAGAACGAGTCATCGTCGTCGTAATCGTCGTCCTCGTCGAACTCGTATTCGAGTTCTCGTTCCACGAAGACCTCGATGTCGTCGACCGCGACCCTGAGGTCGTACATCAGCAGGGGCTTTTCCGTCTCCGCCTGGGGTTCGTTGGTCGCGAGATCCCACTGCCACAGATGCTTGGTGCAGGTGAGGACCTTGCCGTCGCAGATGCCCGACTGTGCGAGCGGTTCCTCCATGTGCGGGCAGAGCGGGGGAATCGCCTTGAAGTCGCCGCCGTGATTGACGATGAGGATGGAGATGCCGTCGACGTCGAACAGCTCGAGACCGTTCTCGGCGACGTCACCGGTCGCGCAGACCCGTTTCCATGTCATGGCGATGGCTCCAGGGAGGGGATGGCGCTAGAGAGGCCAGTGGGTTCCCTTGTCGAGGCGCCGCGTCTCGAGGCGAACCTCGCGGGTGACGAATCGGGCCTCGTCATCCCTGATCGCGAAGCTGTCGAGGTAACGCCCGACCGCGAACAGGTGATTCTCGCCGGCGTCGATA
The DNA here is from genome assembly GCA_021296255.1 of Alphaproteobacteria bacterium. Lineage (GTDB taxonomy): Bacteria > Pseudomonadota > Alphaproteobacteria > UBA2966 > UBA2966 > UBA2966. The sequence goes on from JAGWAU010000074.1 coordinate 16,672, forward strand.
TGCGAATTCACGCCGTCGAGCATGTTCTGATAGATCACGAACGACGTCACGGCCTCGGCCGATCCGCCGTCGACGTCGACCGTGTAGACGACCGCGTGACGCTTGAGCGGCGAGCGGTCGGTATTGTGCTTGGGCAACAGCTCGCACATCTGCGCGATCTGCTCGCGGTCCCCGTCGAGGTAGAGCACGTCCCTGCGGATCTCGGGGCTGTAGGCCGTGATCTTGTAGTAGAACTCCTCGTCACACAGTTCGAGCCAGTCCGACCAGCGCTCGTCATCCAGCAGCAGGCAGGTGCGGTAGACGGTGTCCTTCACCGCCTCGACGGCGGCGCTGCGCTTTGCCGTGGCCATCGGCGGGATGCGCGGCTACTCGGCCGCCACGGCGGGACGGTTGGTCGGATTGTGCAAGGGCCTGCCCATCCAGCGGGACCATTCGTCGTAGTAGTGGCGCATCCCGATTTCGTCGTGGATCGTCTCGTTCTCGTGACGTCCGTGCAAAATGTGCCGGGGCTCCGTGCCCGGACGCATGGTCACGCCCTGACCCGTGATGCTGAGGAGGTCCTCGTGCAGGTTCCGGCCCATCGGACCCCAGATGGTGTTGTGGTGCCGGACGCGCGTAAGGCGTTCTTCTTCCGTGTCCTTCTTGAGACCGAGGCCGCGGAACTCGATCATGACCTCGTTGGCGGACAACGGCGTCATCAGATCGACGCGCAGGGCCGAGCCGCGGAGGTTGTAGTTGATGCCCGGGAAGATATCGATCATGTACCAGTTGTTCGGCGGCAGGGTCGGGAAGCTGAGCGCTTCACGGGACTCGAACCCCTCGTACTGGTCATACTGCACCTCGAAGGAGCCGACGACGACGTGACCGTTGTCGAAGGTCATGTTCTTGCGGGCGAAATAGGCGTCGTTGAAGCCCGTGACGCGGTTATGGTAGTGGACGAAGTCGTGATAGAACTCGCTGTTCGTGTCGTGCCACAGCTTGTAGTTCGAGGGGATGACCGACTTGTGGTAGTGGAAGATCTCCAGAGGCTCGGCCTCGATGGGCTCAAGAATGCAGTCGAGCGCGCTGCCCACCCACTCTTGAACGCTGTGCTCGATGTGATCGTGGAGCGTCACCCAGACCATCCCGCCGAAGGCCACTTCGCAGCGTAGGCGGCGCAGGCCCACGTCCTTGGGCGACAGCCGGTCCTGATAGCCTTCCTCGCCGCGGGAGATGTGCACGCAGCGGCCCTTCATGTCGAACTGCCAGGCATGGAACATGCAGGTCATGTTCTTCGGATTGCCGGACGGCGTGCCTTCCTTGAAGCTGCCGGAGGGCCGGCGCTCGATCAGGTTGGCCCGGTGCGGGCAGACGTTGAGGAAGGCCCGGATCTTGTCGTCCGCGTCGCGGCAGACGATGACCGGCTCCCGCGCGATCGACATGGTCCGGAAGTCATAAGGTTCCGGAAGTTCGGATTCGTGGCAGACCGGAATCCAGACCTTTTTCCAGATCTTCTCCAGCTCTTCCTCGAAGATCTCCTCGTCGCTGTAGATTCGGCTGTCCGCCCACTCGATCCGGCCGGGATCGGGGTGCGCGTTCCATTGCTTCGCGTTTCGAGCCATCGGATCCCTCCATTTCCTGACACGTGATTTAGCGCATCTGGACGACGTTTGCGAGCGCGAATCCGCGCGGTGCGGGATGGATCCGGCGGGGCGCACGCACCCCGCCGGCCTCCGGTCAAGCGGTCAACCCATGGTCACTGCTGGCCGAACGAGCCCGCCTCGCCCGCGCCCGTACCTTTGACCCCCGCGCCTTGAACGCCCAGTTCCACGAGATAGGTGGAAAGTTCGGGGATCAGGGCGATGAACATCCACGCTATGAGCAGGGCGAGCAGGTACGGCATCACGAACTTCAATAATCGGAAGTACGGGATGCCGGTGATGCCGCTCGCCACGTAGAGGTTGAGCCCGTAAGGCGGCGTGATGAAGCCGATCGCGTCGCCGACCAGGAATATGACCGCGAAGTGGATCGGGTCGACCCCGATCCCCGCCGCGATCGGCGCCAGGATGGGGGCCAGGATGATCGTGTTGGGGACGCTCTCCAGGAAGGTCCCCGCCGCCAGCACGAAGGCCATGCAGGCGAACAGGACCGGGTAGTAGCCGCCCAATCCGCTGATCATCTCGGACACGAACTCCCGCGCGCCCAGCAACGAGAGCACCTGCTGCATGACGATCGAGATGGCGATCAACGGCGCCAGCAGGCCGGTGATCTGTCCCGACCGCATGATCACGGCGGGCAGGTTCTTCCACTTCAACTGCCGCGTGATGAAGAGGCCGGAGAACAGACAGTAGCCCGCGGTGATCCCCGCGGCCTCGGTCGGCGAGAAGGTCCCCGAGTAGATGCCGAAGATGATGATGAAGATGGCGATGAAGCCGAGGTAGGCGCCCACGGTATCGCGCGCGATGCGCCTGATGTCGAACTCGATGAGCTGGCCCCACTTCTTGAAGGTGCAGACGCCCCAGCACGCGGCCATCATCGCCATGACCATCAGGATGCCCGGCAGCAGGCCGCCGATGAACAGGTCGCTGATCGACAGGTGCATCAGGAAGCCGTAGATGATGAACACGATGCTGGGCGGGATGATAATGCCCACGGTACCGCCCGCGGCCGAGGTTGCCGCGGCGAAATTCTCGTCGTAGCCGCCCTTCTTGAGCTCGGGGTACATGATCGAGCCGATCGCCGCCGTGGTGGCCGAGTTGGATCCCGAGATCGCGGCGAACAGGCCGCAGGCGCCGATCGTGGCCATCGCCAGGCTGCCGCGCAGCCAGCCGAGCGCCGAGTAGGCGAAGTCGGTCAGCTTCTTGGCGATGCCGGAGGCGTTGATGAAGTCGCCGGTCAGGATGAACAGGGGCAGGGCGAGCAGGCCGTAGAAGTTCACCCCCTCGAACAGCGTGACGCCGATGTTCGAGAGCGTGAAGTCGATGACGAGGCTGACGCCGGCCGTCCACAGGCCGATGATCAGGATGATGGGCACGCCGAGCACGAACAGTACCGTGATGGCCAGCGTGACGAGGATGACGAGCAGTGCGTCCATGATGCCGCCCTCCCTCTCAGTCGCCCAGTATGGAGTGAACGATCTGGAAGGGCTCCTTGCGCTTGTACTGCTGGTAGTCCCGCCAGAGGTTCTCCAGGGAGCGGTAGATGATCAGCGCCCAGGCGACCGGCGTGATGGTGTAGAACCACCACTGCATGATGTCGTCGGTCCCCTGCACGATGGCGAAGTTCATGTGCACGACTTGGACCTGTTCGATCGTGAAGTAGACCACGATCAGCGAGAATCCGATCCAGCAGAACGCGTCGAGAATCAGGCAGAGGAACTGGACGTTGTAGGGCATCCTGAGCCGCAGCTCGTCGAAGCTCAGGTGGGTGCGGATCTTGACGTTGTAGGCGCAGCCGAGCCACGTCACCCAGAGAAAGAGGTATACGGGAACGGAGGTGCTCCAGGGCGCCTGAAGCGAGAACGCGAAGCGGCGGATAACCTCCACGAAGATTATCCCGCCCATGGTCATATAGGCCGCGAGGATAACCCACTTCTCCAGGTTCTCGTCGATCCAGCGCAACGCCGCAAGCAACGGGGCCATCATCAACTCCAGATGGTTAGGCGGAGCCTTGCCGACCCGCCGTAGAAGCCTGTGGGAAATGAAGGCGCGGGGGCGACGGCCCCCGCACCTCAATCGAACGGACTAGCTCTTCCACCAACGCCGGGGCTCGACGTGCTCCGCCAGCATCGTTTCCGGGATCTCGCGGGCGATATTGAAGACCTCGGTGTAGGTATCGAGGCCCTTCGCCCAGTTGTTGATCCGATCGCGCCACTTCTCCCACGGCTCCGGTACGAATTCCGGCGAGCACAGCTCCTGGCACTTCTTCTTCTCCTCGGCGGAGTAGGGCACGTACCGCACGTTGTGCTGCGAGTAGTGGGTGTTGGGGTGCTGCGGCGACGAGGCGCCGACGACGTTGACCAGCGATGCTTCGTTGGCGTGTTGGACCATGACCTGCGAGGTGTAGGCGGACTCCATCACGGCATCCTGCAGTTCCGGCGACAGCGATTCGTACGTCTGAATCCGCATCCCCGAGAGGTGGTTGCCCGAGAAGAACTCCAGCCCCACGTCCTGCGCGATCACCGGACCCATGTTGGCGAACGCCGAAGCCGACGACCACGTCTCGGCGCCGTCCACCAAGCCCTGCTTGAGGCCGTCGAGCGTCTCCTCCCAGGCGATGGGAACCGGGTTGAGGTTCATGAGCTGCATGGCGATGCGGCCCAACTGCGTGCCCGTCACCCTGTTCTTGGTGCCGAAGAGGTCCTCGATCTTGGTGAGATCCTTGGACTCGTTGTACTTCAGGCCCATCATCATGTTGCGCAGCTCGGCATGGGTGTGCAGGCACACGATGCCGTGAATGCGCCGCATGGGCTCGCGAAGCAGTTGTTCGCTTCTCGGGTGATAGAAGAAGTAGTACTGGGACGCCCGGGTCGGGAACACGTAGGCGTAGTCGAGAACGTTGAGGTAGGGAGCCGAGCCGGCGGCGTTCTGGGTCGACGAAGAGTAGATGTCGATGATTCCCTGTTGGCACTTCTTGATGCAATCGAGCTGGTTGCAGATCTGGCCGCTGCCGATGAACTCGATGCGGATTTCGCCGTCGGTACGCTCCTCGATGTCTTGGGACCAGAACAACTCGCCCGAGCGCTGGATCAGAAGACGCTCCGCGCTGAGGCCGTCGGGGCCGAATTTGAGGGTGTGTTTCGGCTCCTTCTTGAAACGCTTCTCGTAATTGGATTCGGCCGCGCTGGCCAACTTGGGCAACGTGATGACGCCGGTGGCGACGGACGCCGCGCCGAACAGCGTCGACGTCATGCCGAAGCGGCCGGCCACGCGCATGAAGAGCACTCTTGAAACCGTCTCGCATGTTATGCCTTCCTTTCCCCTTCGTTGCCGTTGTGACCCGTCGCACGCGGGCGATCAGACAACGCATGTGTCGGTCGTCGGACCGATCACATACTATCTATCTTCGCCGCCTGCGCAACCCGATTCGCGGGCCAATTTCGCGCCTCTCCGTCGAAGGTGACCGTCACTCCACGGTCACCACCTCCGGCACGATCCAGTCGAAATGCTTGCGCTGGAAGTTCATCCCGGTCTGGGGCTGGACACGGCCGTTTTCGTCGGTCGCCCGCGCCATGATGCGGTATTCGCCGGCCTCCGAAGCGTCCCAGACATGGGACCAGCGGCGCCACAGCCATTTGTCGCGGGAGTCCTCGATGTAGGCGTCGTTCCAGGTCTCGCCCCCGTCGGTGCTCACCTCGACCCGCACGACGGCGCCTTCGCCGCTCCAGGCCATGCCGCGGATGACGTGCTCGCCGCGGGGCAGGGGACCGTCGTCGTCGCGCGGGTACTTGATCAGGGTCTTCACCCCAAGCTGCATCATGGGCTTCTTGTCGGAATCGTCGGGCGAATCGCCCGAGACGAAATAGTGGGTCTGGTAATAGCAGTCGGGCATGCGGTCCATGACCTCGATCTTCTCGATCCACTTGACCCACCAATTCCCGGCCCATCCCGGCACGACCATGCGGAGCGGCGCGCCGTGCACGTGGGTCAGGTACTCGCCGTTGTGGGCCCAGGCGAGGATCGTGTCCGGGTCCATCGCCTTCTCGATGGGAAGGCCCTTGTCGTAGTTGATGATCCCCGGATCCGCCACCTCGAAATCCGTCCGGCCGACCGACAGGTATTGGGTGACCGGATCGGGGCGCCCGCGATCCCAGCCCTGGACTCGGACGGCGACGGCGCCGTCCTTGACACCGGCGCGGTTAAGGACCTCGCGCAGGGGCACGCCCGTCCATTCCCCTCCGCTCACCAGACAGGTCGTCGGGATGGCTTCGAGGATGTCCTCGATGTCGGGAATTCCGCCATCGTCGGACATCTGGTTCCAGCCGCCTTCCTCGTCCTGCTTCACGCGCAAGGAGGGCTTCTTCATGTTGCTGCCTTCCTGCATGTAGGAGAAGAATTCACCGTCGTTGCCGGCGCACTCGGTCACCGCGCGGACGGTGCGCGAGGGAAACTTGCGCAAATCCTCCAGCACGTACTCCGCCGGGTTCTCCACTTCGCCGGAAACGGAGAAGGTGTAGTCGTCGGGATGGATGGGATCCGGCATGTCGAGTTGGGCGATGACGTAGTAGGCATCGACCGGCGTGATCATCCCTTCCAGATCGAGCACCGGAGAGCGGGCGAAGATGACCCGGCCGTCGACGTCCTTGCTGGGCATGATTTCGGCCCGCTTGCGGTCCGGCCAGCCAAAGACCCAATCGCCCTCGATCTCTCTTCGTGCCATGTCGCAAACTCCCTGTCCCAGCGGTTGGCCTTTCTGAGGAACAAGGTTCTACGATCTCTGCGTTTGACGCAATGACCGTCCTACTTCTCGGCCGGAACGGTTGCGGCCGAACCGAGACCGCTCTGGTGGTCGCCGTCGCGGGGAAACGGGCTCAGCTCGATCGGCAGCCCGAATTGCCGCATCAGCCGCTCGTGCTTGCCGATCGCCACCATGGCCGCGATGGCGTGTTCGACGGCGTGATGCAGCACGCGGTTGTCCGGCCTCAGGGCGAATCCCGCTTCCCGCCGCAGCTGGAACGCGCCCGGCAGCAACCGCGTGCGCGCGTGCGGATCCCGGCTGACGCCGACGGCGCTGACGCTCTTCACGAAATAGGCGCTGGCGTGACCCATGGAGACCGCAAAGTGGGTATGGCGCTGCTCGGGGAACGTGTGGACGTGCATGGCCGGCCGGCCCGCGGTCAGAAAACGGTCATTGAGCGCGCGGGCATAGATCTCGGCGCTGGACCCGAACGTCGCGGCGACCACCCGTCCCGAAAGATCGTCGGGCGTGCGGATGCGAAACGGGTTTCCCTTGAGGATCATCACGTGATCACCGACCCTGAGGTAAGGCAAAATCGAGTGGGCGCGGTCTTCGGCCGCCAGGGCCAGGCTGTTCACGGCATCGACTCGTCCGTCGTCGAGTGCCCGCTTCAGTTCGTCCCGTGCCAGCCGAACCAGTTTCAGCTCGAGATCGTGGGCTGCGGCGACCGCCTTGGCCATTGCCACCTCGAAGCCCCGGATCGTGCCGTCGCGCCGGTAGGAGAACGGTTTCCCGACCAGGGCCAGACCGAATGTCAGGACGCGATCGCGGACCAGGGCCTGTTCGAGATCGACGTAGTGGGCCTCCGCGCTGGCGGTCACGAGACCGAGGCAGAGAGTCAGCAGCACTCGCCTCATGATCTCACCGGCCCGCCGGCTTGGCGCAGGATGCCGCGATAGATCTCCTCATCTCCACACACCCCGGCCAACCGGCCGTCTTCGAGCACCGCCACCGGTATGCCGCTCGCGCGGCGCAACTCGATCGCCGTACGCATGGACATGGCCGCCGGCGCTGTCACCATGGTGGCGCCGTCGATGCCGGCCCCGTTGCGGACTTGGTCGTGGGTCATCAGAGAGGCGGGTCGGCCGTCGATGCTGACCGCCGTGGGGGCGCCGTTCCGATCCAGGGACACGCGGAAGCGGCCGTCCCGGTCAAGAAGCACCTCGTCATCTTCCCGCCGCAGCGCTTCCACCGGCGTCATCAGGGAGCCGCCACGCAGAACGTTCAGCGGATTCATGTGGGCGACGAACTCGGCCACATACCCGTTGGCGGGCTGCAATACGATATTCTCCGGTTCGCCGAACTGGACGATGCGGCCGCTGTCCATGATGGCGATATGGGTGCCGAGCTTCAGCGCCTCGTCCAGGTCGTGGCTGACGAACAGGATCGTCTTCTTGAGCCGGCGCTGCAGTATCTGCAATTCGTCCTGCAGCTTCTCCCGGATCAGCGGGTCAAGGGCGGAGAACGGCTCGTCCATGAGCAGAATGTCGGCATCGGTGGCGAAGGCGCGGGCCAGGCCCACGCGCTGCTGCATGCCGCCCGAGAGCTCGTGGGCGTACTTGTCTCGCCACTGCTCCAGACCCACCAACGAGAGCTTTTGGTCGACGATGGCGGCGCGATCGCTGCGCGGCATGCCCCGCAATTCCAGGCCGAGACCGACGTTTTCCGCCACGCTGCGCCAGGGCAGCAGCGCGAATTGCTGGAACACCATGGCGATGCGCTCCGTCCTCAGGCGGCGGATGGTTTGAGCATCGCAGCGCGTGATATCGATCTCCGCCTCCCGGTCCTGCACCAGCACCCGGCCCCGAGTCACCTGGTTGAGGCCGTTTACGGCGCGTACCAGGGTTGACTTGCCGGAGCCCGAGAGCCCCATGATGACGCAGACTTCCCCGGTTTCTACCGTCAGGCTTGCGCCCGCGACTCCGACCACCTGGCCGGTCTCTTCCAGGATTTGATCCCTTGTGCGGCCCGCGTCGAGGAGTGCAAGTGCCCGGTCCGTCTCCTTGCCGAAGATGATATCGACGTTCTGGAAAGCGATGGCTGGCATCGTTCAGCCGACCGTGTGTCTCCGGCCGGGGTGCTTGCAGATGCGGTCGAGCAGAATGGCGACGACGACGATCGCCAGGCCGGCCTCGATGCCCATCTTGATGTTGACGGTTCCGAGCGCCCGCACCACCGGCTTGCCCAGGCCGTCGGCGCCTACGAGTGCGGCGATCACGACCATGGAGAGTGACAACATTATGGCCTGCGTCAGGCCGGCCATGATGGTCGGCATCGCGTGGGGCAGTTCCACCTTCCAGAGCAGTTGCCGCCTGTTGGCACCGAAAGCCTTGCCGGCCTCCAGAAGCTGTTGGGGTACCGAGTGCACGCCAAGGTAGGTCAGCCGGATTGGTGCCGGGATGGCGAAGATCACGGTCGAGATGAGTCCCGGCACTACGCCGAGCCCGAACAGGATCAGAGTGGGGATGAGGTAGACGAAGGTGGGGATGGTCTGCATCAGGTCGAGGATCGGCCGGATCACCGCATAAAGCCACGGCCGATGTGCCGCGGCGATACCGATGGGAGTACCGATGAGCATGCAGACCAAGGTGGCGAAGAACACCAGGGCCAGAGTTTCCAGGGTCTGATCCCAGTACCCTTGATTGATGATCAACAGCAGAAATGCCGCGATGCTCAGCACCAGCCACAAGGAACGGTGCAGCCACCAGGCCAACACCGCGATCGAGGCGATCAGGGCCAACGGCGGGCACGCCTGCATCAGCGTCGTCAGGCCTTCTACGACGAATTCAAGCAGGGCCGATAACAAGTCGAAGAAGGTTGCGAAGTTGTTTATGAGGAAGTCGAAGAAACCGGCGATCCAGGAGCCAAGCGGAATCTTGTGATCGGAGATCTGCGTGGTCAGCCAATCCATGGCATCACCCATTGCCCTTCATCGGGGGACGCCCGGACAACGTCGAAGCCCGTTGAGCGGGTGCCCCCGGGATACGTGTTCGTTTGATCGGGGCCAGGGCGCCGGCGCTACATGCCCAGATGTGCCCTGACCGCTGTGGCGCCTTCCTTGCCGTCGAGCGTGGTAACGCCCGAGAGCCACTTATCCACGAGCTCCGGGTGTTGCCTGACGAGCTTCATCGCGGCGGCCCCGGGGTCCATGCCGTCGTCCAGCATGTAGCCCATGATCTCGTTCTCCATGGCCAGGGTGAAGCCTAGGTTCTGCAGCAGCTTGCCGACGTTCGGACACTTCTGCACGTAACCCGCCGGGGCCAGGGTGTAGACCGTCGCGCCGCCGAAGTCGGGGCCGAAGTAATCGTCCCCACCGTCCAGGTAGGCCATGGCGAAGCGCCGGTTCATGGGGTGAGGCTCCCATCCCAGGTAGACGATCCACTCGTTGCGCTTGGTGGCCCGCTGCACCTGGCTCAGCATGCCCTGTTCGCTCGACTCCACGACTTCCCAACCGCTCAGGCCGAAGGCATTCTTGTCGATCATGTCCTGAATGATCAGGTTGCCGTCGTTGCCCGGCTCGATGCCGTAGATTTTGCCATCGAATTTGTCCTTGTGCTGGGCCAGGTCGGCGAAGCTCTTGACGCCCGCGTCATGGACATACTTGGGCACCGCCAGGGTATACTTCGCACCCTCGAGATTGACGGTGACTTTCTCGATCTGGCCCTTCTCGAAGTAAGGGCTGATCATGCTCTCCTGAGTCGGCAGCCAAAGGCCGAGGAAGGCGTCAAGATCGTTGTTCGCCAAGCTCTGGAACGTAACGGGCACCGACAGGACGTCGAGCTTGGCTTCGTAGCCCAAGCC
>JAGWAU010000075.1:0-12060 GCA_021296255.1 Alphaproteobacteria bacterium
GTCTACCTCCTCTCGCCCCGTGCCCTCCCTCAACACCACTCTGCGCAATGACCCCGCGCCAGTCAACGACTGAGAACAGACGGAGCAAAGGCATCGGTGCCGGCGGCACCGCTCGTCCGATCTCGTTCCGGGCTCGGGCGACGCGCCTCGTGGCGTGCCGGAACCGGGATCGGCCGCCGTCGGGAAAGATTTCGAATCGGCCGTTTGCAAGCTAACGTGTCAGCCATGAAAACCGACGCCCCGCCCGCCATCGCCGACGTTCCCGATGACGTTCTCGACTCCTTGCAGCGTCTCGGACTCCTCGAAGACAGCTCCGAACCCCGGTTCACTCCCCTTCCTGGCGGCGTATCGTCCGACATCTGGCGCGTGGACACCGGAGATCGCGTGATTTGCGTCAAACGCGCCCTCGCGCGTCTCAAGGTCTCCGCCGACTGGCAGGCACCGGTCGAACGCAACGCCTACGAGGCCGCCTGGATCGAGACGGCGGCTGCGGTCGTTCCCGAGGCGGTACCGGCCCTCCTCGCTCAGGACGCGAAAGCCGGCCTCATCGCCATGACGTACCTTGAACCGGAATCCCATCCCTCGTGGAAGGCAAAGCTACGGCTTGGGAACGCGCAGACGTCGGACGCTGAGGCCGTCGCCGCGCGCGTCGCCGCGATCCACGCGGCTACGGCCGGGAGAGACGACGTGGCCGAACGATTCGCCTCCGACGACATCTTTTACGCCATCCGTCTGGAGCCTTACCTGGAGACCGTCGCCCGCGCCCATCCGGAGGCGGCGCGGATACTCCGGGAGATCATCGCACGCACGGCATCGACCCAGATGGCCCTCGTCCACGGCGACGTCAGCCCCAAGAACATCCTGCTCGGCCCGCGCGGGCCGGTGTTTCTCGACGCCGAATGTGCCTGGTACGGCGATCCGGCCTTCGATCTCGCCTTCTGTCTCAATCACCTGCTGCTCAAGTGCCTGTGGATGCCCCAAGCATCGTCGAAGTTCCTCGATTGTTTCGACGCGTTGGCAAGGACCTATCTCGCCGCGGTTGACTGGGAGGCGCCAAGCGGCCTCGAAGGGCGCGCCGCGCCGTTGCTGGCCGGGCTGTTCCTCGCGCGCGTCGACGGCAAGTCGCCGGTAGAGTACATCACCGAAGAGGGAGACAAGGAACGCGTCCGGCGCGTGGCCCTCGAACTGCTGCGGTCGCCCGCGACACGCCTCGTCGCGGTCCGCGACACTTGGGCGGAGGAGCTGGGCCCGTGAGCGACACGACCATCCGCTCCGTGACCGGTCGGCGCGTCTGGGATTCGCGCGGCCGGCCGACGGTCGAAGTCGAGGTTGCGCTCGCGGGCGGCGCGCGGGGACGCGCGATCGCCCCCGCCGGCGCCTCGCGGGGCAGCGCCGAGGCTATCGACCTGCGCGATGGCGGCGACGCCTTCGGCGGACGCGACGTGGCCGCGGCCGTCACCAACGCCAACGGCGAGATCGGCGCAGCCCTTTCGGGCACGGATGCCATTGACCAGACGGAAGCCGACCGCATTCTCGTCGATCTCGACGGGACCGCCGACAAGAGCCGCCTCGGAGCCAACGCTCTCGTCGCCACGTCCATGGCCGTCGCCCACGCCGCCGCCGCGGCAATGCGCGTGCCGCTCTGGCACCATCTCGCGGACACCGATGGCGCGGCCCTGCCCCTACCCGAGATCCAGATCTTCGGAGGCGGCGCTCATGCCGCCCGGCGCGTCGACGTCCAGGACTTCATGGTGATGGCCGTCGGCGCGGTCGAATTCGCGGAGGCCCTGGACTGGACCGCCGAGGTATACCGGGCGGCCGGTGAACTGATGGCCGAAGCAGGCCTGTCACGCGGCACCGCCGACGAAGGCGGACACTGGCCCGAGTTCGAGTCGAACGAGGACGCCCTCGGCATGCTCGTCCAGGCCATCGAGCGGGCCGGCCTACAACCAGTCGAGCAGGTCGCCATCTCGCTCGACGTCGCCGCCTCGGAATTCGGAGAGAACGGCCGTTACCGCCTCGCCCACGACGGGCGTGAACTCGACAGCGACGGCATGAGCGAACTGCTCGGCAATTGGATCGGGCGGTTTCCCATCGTCTCCGTCGAGGACCCGCTCGGAGAGGACGATATCGCCGGACTCGCCAGGTTCACGCAAGCGTACGGCGAGCGCGTGCAGATCGTCGGCGACGACGCGCTGGTTACCAGCGCCGCACGCGTGACCGACGCCGCACAAGCGGGCGCCTGCAATGCGATTCTGCTCAAACCCAACCAAGCGGGCACGTTGAGCGAGTGTCGCGCGGCCTTCGACGCGGCACGGGATGTCGGCTACGACTCGGTCGCCTCGGCCCGTTCCGGCGAGACCGAGGACACGACCATCGTCCACCTCGCCGCGGGCTGGGGCGTGCCGCAGCTCAAGGTCGGGTCCATCGCCCACGGAGAGCGTACGGCGAAGTGGAACGAAGGCCTCCGCATCGCGGAAGCCCTGCCCAACGGCGGCCGGCTCCCGCACCGCTCGTCTTTCCCTTGGGGAAAATGCGGTTGACGACCACCGGGATCACGGAGACCCCCGAAGGAGCGGTGCCCGTGCTGGGATTGGTGCGAAAGGGCTGATCACCGCGCCGGCGGTGCCATTTTCCGTTTCGACAGGCCGTGCGAATCGTTCGCCAAATCTCGACACCCAGGCAAGGCGAGCGATCAATTCCCCGCGAATTTCTCGCGGTACTCGAGCTCCAGCTCCTTGAACCGGGCGACGACGGCGTCGCGGTGCACCGCCTGGTCGTCGACCCGGTCCGCGGACTCGATGATGGCCCGGGTCATGTCCTCGCCCAATTCGTGCATGAGTCGGGAGTCGACCTTCGAATCCCGATGCCTGGGCAACTTGAGCAGGGAGTCCTGCGAATAGATTTTCGTGAGCGGCGGCCCGTGCGGCTGCTCGCTCGCCGGCACGGGCCAAGCATGCGGCAACCCGCCGTCGAGGATGCTCCTCAGCACCCGGCGGGTGAGCGCAATTCCGATATCCGTCTTGCCCAGATGCTCTATCGAGTGCCGGGTCACGCCGCCCCACTGGCTGCCCTGGGCGTTCCAATCGTCGGGAAAGCGCTGGGTCTCCTCGTAGTCGTAGCGCTTCACCTGCCCGTCCATGTCCGTGGTGCCGGGACCGTTGCGCGTCCAGTCCCCGCCCGGGAAGTCATCCCCGTAAATCCTCCAGCCGATGAACAGGGTGTTCCCGTCGTCTATGGGAACCGGGCGCCGGAAATGGAACGTGCGCTGGTAGTAGAGCGGTGCCGGAGGAAGCTCGAACGTCGACGGCAGGAACGTGTCGTTGACCGGCAGGATGTGGAAGATGCGGACCCACACGGTTTCGCCGTCGAGGCGCCGTTTCGAGGTGTTGCGCATGCTGGCGCCGTCGTCGGTGACCGCGAAGTGGACCTGCGGCAGCAGGCCGAACTCTTCCTCGAAATGCTGCATGATGCGCTGGTGCAGGAACACCGAGTGAAACGGATCCTGATGGTTCTCGTAGGTCTGCAGCCAGTTGTTTTCGTACGGGATCGAGAGGGGCGCGAACTTGGCGCCCGGGATCTCGAAGATGTCGTAGCGCGGGAAGTGCGGGATCAGGTCCGGCGGCCCCATGTAGGCGTGGACGATGCCGTGGTATTCCATCGCCGGATAGGCGCCGTGGAAAAGATTGTCCTTGAGCTTGGAGCCCTCCGGCTCGCCGGGGGTCTCGAGGATAGTTCCGTCCACGTCGAACAGCCAGCCGTGGTAACAACAGCGGATGCCTTTCTCCGAGACGACGCCGTACTCCAGCGACGTGCCCCGGTGGCTGCAGTAGCGCTGCAGGATGCCCACCTTTCCGGACTTGTCACGGAACGCCACGAGATCCTCGTGCATGATCTTGACGGCCTTGGGCAGGTCCGTGAGTTCTTCCGAGAGGCACACCGGCTGCCAGAACCGGCGCATGTACTCACCCATCGGCGTTCCGGGGCGGGTCTCCGTGAGATAGGGATCGGGCGAGGGAATCTCGCGTGTGTAATAAGCCCCGTACCGCTGATTCTTGGGCTCTGTCGCTGCGGAGGAAATCTCACGCACTGCCATGCTCGCATCCTCTCGAAGGGGGGCGCCCGCCGGGGCGCCCGTGACCGCAGATGTCCATTGCATCGCACTGCAAACATACTACGGTGACCCTGATCTATTCACAATGCATCGCGAGCCGGCCCTTAACCGGCCACCCGGACGCAGGGAAACGTCATGAAACCAAAAACCGTCGGCGACACCACCATCGCGCGCATGGTCGACAAGGAAAGCACCGAGCACCGCTATCAGAACTGGTTCCCGGACCTGCCCCAGGAGGTCTTCGATTCCCATCGTGACTGGATGGACCCCTACTTTTTCGACTACGACCAAGGCACGATCGTCTTCAGCTATCACGGCTTTGTCCTGAAGTCCGAGCGCCATACGGTCGTCGTCGACACCTGCATCGGCAACGACAAGGAACGGGAGGCCCGGCCGCTCTACCACCTGCGCAAGGACACTCGCTACATGGACGAGCTGGCCGCAGCAGGCGTGCACCCGGAAGAAGTCGACTACGTCATGTGCACGCATCTTCACGGCGACCACGTCGGCTGGAACACCAAGTTCGAAGACGGTGAGTGGAAGCCCACTTTTCCCAATGCCAGGTACCTGTTCTCGCGGAAGGAACTGGAATACTGGTCGTCCATTCCCGAGGACGGCAACCACCGCCAAGCCTACCGGGATTCCGTGTCGCCTATCATCGAGGCCGGCCAATCCATCACCGTGCAGACCGACCATGCCATCGACGACTCGCTGTGGCTGGAGCCGTCCGAGGGTCACACCGTCGGTCACTATTCGGTGCGGGTGACATCGGGGAGTGCCGAGGCCGTGCTCTGCGGCGACGTGATGCACCACCCGATCCAGTGCGTTTTACCGGATCTTTGTACGGTCTTCTGCATGGACCCGGCAGCGACGCGCACGACGCGTAAGGAATTCTTCGAGCGGCACGCCGACACCGACGTGATGGTCTTCCCGGGCCACTTCGCCGCGCCCACCGCGGGCCATGTGATCGGCCATCCCGACGGCTATCGTTGGAAAGCGGACGTTTGAATGTCCGCCACCCAGCCCCGTCAACCAGTCCGGCGGTTGGCCTCTACCCGCCCTCCCTCCGGGAAGGGTCGGAGGAAGCGTAGCGACCGAGGGTGAAGGCGCATGCGGGTGATCTTCCACTACGGCATCGGACCGGGCGTGCGCCGCCGGCTCGAGGCGGTTTCCACCGGCGATCTCGAGGTGACGCCCTGCGACGAAGCCGACGATACGCGTTTCGCCGAGCTCATGGCGGAGGCGGACGTGCTCTGGCATGTGCTGCGACCGGTCTCGGCCGGGGACATGGCCGGGGCCCCCAACCTCAGGCTCATCCAGAAGATCGGGGTCGGCGTGAATACGATCGACCTGGAGGCGGCCAAGGAGCGGGACATCCACGTTTGCAACATGCCGGGCACCAATACCCGGGCCGTGGCCGAGATGACGCTCGCGCTGATGCTCGCGGCCGTACGCCGGCTCCCGGAATACGGCCGCGCCGTGAGCGCTGGGAAAGGATGGGTCATGGATGCGACCCTGCAGGACCAGGTGAGCGAGATCGGTGGTTCGACCGTGGGCCTCGTGGGGTTCGGCGCCGTCCCCCGGGCGCTTGCACCGATACTCAAGGCCCTCGGCGCCCGCGTGCTGTACACGGCTCGGGACCCAAGGCCGGAAGCTGAAGGGCTCGCGGCGTTTCGCGACCTGCCGGACCTGCTCGCCGCATGCGACATCGTCTCGCTTCATGTGCCCCAGACACCTGAAACCGAGGGCATTATCGACGGCGGCGCGCTGGCTCGCATGAAGCCCGGCGCCATTCTGGTCAACACGGCGCGGGGAGGGCTGGTAGACGAGGAAGCCCTGATCGCGGCGCTCGAAGGCGGACATCTGCGCGCGGCCGGCCTGGACGTCTTCGCTCGAGAGCCCGTCGATCCCACCGATCCCCTGCTGCGACTCGACAACGTCGTGCTCACGCCGCACGTGGCCTGGCTCACCACGGACACCATCGAACGGAGCCTCGAGGTCGCCGTCGACAACTGCCGCCGCCTCGCCGCGGGCGAACCGCTCATGTTCCAGGTCGTGTAACGGAGGTCGCCGGACGGCGGGACTTGGCGAGACTTGGCGAGACTTGGCGGGACTTGGCGGGACGGCGTACCATGTTTTCCGATCATTCTCAGAACGGGGACAGGTGACATGATCGATCTCTACACATGGGCCACGCCGAACGGCCGCAAGGCCTCCATCATGCTTGAGGAAGTAGGGCTCCCCTACGCAGTTCACGAGATCGACATCTCGAAAGACGACCAGTTCTCGCCCGAATTCCTGAAGATCAGCCCCAACAACAAGATCCCGGCGATCGTCGACAACGACAACGGCCGCTCGATGATGGAATCGGCCGCCATCCTGCTCTATCTCGCCGAGAAGACCGGCAAGATGATGCCCGAGGACGAGGACCGGCGCTGGCAGGCCATGGAATGGCTGATGATGCAGATGGGCAGCGTCGGCCCCATGCTCGGCCAGACCCACCACTTCGTCGCCTTCAACCCCGGCAAGGCGCCCTACGCGGAGGAGCGCTACCTGAACGAGACCAAGCGCATCTACGGCGTCCTCGACAAGCGTCTCGGCGACGAGGAGTACCTGGCCGGCGAATACGGCGTCGCCGACATCGCCACCTGGCCCTGGATCGCGCGTTACGAGCGCCAGACCATGGATCCCAACGACTATCCCAATCTCAAGCGCTGGTATCTCGCCGTGGCCGAGCGCCCGGCCGTACAGCGCGGCTACGACGTGCCGAAGCGCGACGAAGCGATCCCCATTCCGTAGGCGGAGGCAATCATGTCGGAAACCGAAAAAGCGATCCTCGCGGGTGGCTGCTTCTGGTGCACCGAGGCCGTCTTCAAGCCCGTCAAGGGCGTCAAAGGCGTGGTCTCGGGGTACATCGGCGGCGAGACCGAGAACCCGTCCTATCACGAGGTTTGTTCCGGAACCACCGGCCATGCCGAGGCGGTGGAGATCACCTTCGACCCCGAGGTCGTCAGCTACGACACGCTGCTCGACGTGTTCTTCGCCACTCATGATCCCACGCAGGTCAACCGGCAGGGCAACGACGTCGGCACCCAGTATCGCTCGGGCGTGTTCACTCTCTCGGAGGAACAGGCGGCGGCGGCCCGCGCGGCCATCGAGCGCGCCGGCGATATCTGGTCCAGCGACATCGTCACCGAGGTAACGGAGGCGGGCACCTTCCACGCCGGCGAGGACTATCACCAGGACTACTTCGCCAACAATCCGTATCAGCCCTACTGCCAGGCCGTGATCGCGCCCAAGGTCGCCAAGGCCCGACAGAAGTACGCGCACCTGTTAGCGTAGGCCGACCCGCACCTCGACCCCAGCCCATCGGGCGAGGGCGGCGAGCAGCGACGCCGCGAGCCCGGCGAGAGCGCCTACTCCGCCGCCGAAATCCCTTCCTGCTCGCAGGTGTTGGCGACGTCGGACACGGTGGCGCGCTGGATGTCCCGGCGCCAGCGCGCATCGTCGTACGCGAGTCCGCGGTGCAGCGTGCAGCGGTCGTCCCACATGACGAGATCGAACTGCCGCCAGCGGTGCGTGTAAACGAACTGGCGCCGGGTCGCGTGCGCGATGAGCTCGTCGACCAGCGCGTCCCCCTCCTCCGGCGACAGGCTGAGGACACGGCCGATATGCGAAGCGACATAGAGGGATTTTCGGCCCGATTCCGGGATCGTCCGCACCATCACCTGCGGCACGGGCGGCAAACCGACGTTCTCCTTCTCGCTGAAGTCGGTGAAACCGACGCGGGCGCGCGACGCCCTGAAGGAATGCTCGGCGACCATCCCTTGGAGGCGCCTCTTCATCCGCTCGGGCAGCGCGTCGTAGGCGGCGCGCGTGTCCGCATACTCGGTATGACCGCCGATCGGGGGGATCTCGCGACCATAGAGCATCGAGACCTTGGCGGGCACCCGCTTGAAGGTGCTGTCGGTATGCCACAGGCGATTGGCGAGGCGCATCAGGCGAATCCGGTTGTCCGTCCTCTTGATCCCGTCGTCGAGATCCAGATTGGAGAGGTCCTCGATCCCGCGCGGGGTGCGGGCCCGGTTCCCCTCGCGGTAGACCTCGAGCTTGGTCTCGAGCGGCCCGAAACAGGCGGCGAACTCGAGGTGCTGTTCCGGGGTCAGGTGCTGGCCGGGAAACACGAGCACGGCATACTTCCAGAAGGCGTCCGCGACGGCTTCGAGATCGGCGGGATCGAGCGGCCGCGACAGATCCGCATCGCCAACCTCGGCGACGAAGTCCGGCGTGACCGGGCAGATCGTGATGGCCATCGACGCGTCACTCCCGAGTCTGCGATACTCGGGGCATTGCATCACGCGGAGGCGCTGCGTTCAACCGTCGGCCGCCGCGCGATGCCCGATGGAGGACGCCCATGAGCACCAGCAAGCAGCCCTACTTCCCGCCCGGCACCGCGTACGTCGACGGCGACTACCTGCCGTTGTCGGAAGCCCGCCTGCCGATCCTCGACTGGGGTTTCCTCCACGGGGACGCCACGTACGACGTCGTGCACGTCTGGAAGGGCCGCTTCTTCCGGCTCGATGCCCATTTCGATCGGTTCTTCCGGAACGTGGACCGCATGCACCTCGAGATGGAGTTGGACAGGGACGGACTCGCCGCCATCCTCGCCGAATGCGTGCGCCGATCGGGCCTGGAAGACGCTTTCGTCGAGATGATCTGCACGCGGGGGATGCCGGCGATGCCGAGTCGCGATCCGCGGGACGCCATCAACCGGGTGTACGCTTTCGCCATGCCCTTCGGCTGGGTCGCCGACGAGAAGCAGCGCGAAAAAGGCCTTCATCTCCGTATCGCCCGGTCGGTGACGCGAATCTCGCCCCATGCGGTCGACCCCACGGTGAAGAACTATCACTGGCTCGATCTGATCATGGGGTTGTACGAGGCCTACGACCAGGAGGCGGAGAACGTCGTCCTGTGCGACGAGGCGGGCAACGTCACCGAAGGGCCCGGCTTCAACCTGTTCGCGCTGATCGACGGACGAATGAAGACACCGGCATCGGGCGTTCTCGAGGGAATCACGCGGAAGACGGCCATCGACCTCTGCGAAATGATCCAGCTGCCGGTCGACGTCACGACCCTGCCGGCCGACCGGGTCAGAGGGGCGCAGGAGGTCTTCATCACGTCGACGGCCGGCGGCATCATGCCGGTCACCGTCATCGATGATCAGCCGGTCGCGGACGGCGAGGTCGGCGAGACGACGCGCCGCCTCGACGGGCTCTATTGGGACAAACACGACGACCCGGCCTGGAGCACGGGCGTCGACGAGCTTCGCCGGCGTCACCTGAGTCACGCCGACTTTCGCGGTCGGCCTTCCATGAGCGCCTTGAGAACGCCTTGAGGCACCGACAAGGTCTCGCCCACGAGATCGGGAAACTCCCGAATCGAGTGGAAGGGCAAAGGTTTGTCGTTCTCGATGCCCTTGAGGCGCGTCTTCGTGCCGGTCGCCGATGACCCGCTGGCGCTCACTCCAGGACGGATCCGAGGAACTCCGCGACCGATTGAACGAGAATGCCGGATGTCTCCTCCGGCCGGTTCATGAAGGGGTCGAAATCCCTCAGGTCGCCGGTCAAAAGATGAGTTGCCTGGCAGGCAACCGCCGCCTGAAAGATGGGCCGGTCCTTTTCGGCGAGCGCGGCAGGAAACGGGAGACCGGGACGGAGCTCGACGAGCGGAATGTCCCGCAGCAGCGCGTTCAGGTCATCCAGGGATCGAGGAAACTTCTGCACGAGATTGCGGCGGGCCTCCTCGGACGCATAGAGGCTTGTCGCAAGCGCCCAGTGTCCCCGCTTGCCGAGCTCAATGGTCAATGCCGCCTTGCCATTCGGGTTGTGCGCGACGGTGAAGAGCACGTTGGCGTCGAGAAACAGCCTCACCCGGTCACGGCATTCAGGATGCGCGCCCGCTCCTCATCCTCAAGCTCGTCGTCGTCGTCCCAGCGGGCGACCTCCTCCTCGCTGTAGTGATGGATTTCGAGAACCACGCCGGGTTTGAGGACGATCTCGCTGCCGCGATCTTCAAGAATCACAACATCGCCGCCGCTGATCCCCAAGCGTTTGCGAATTGCGGCCGGCAGGGTGATCTGGCCGCGGCTGGACACGATGAGTGTCTCAGACATGCTGGGCCTCCTGAAGTACGGTGGTGAGTCGCGAACGCGACGACATATTTGCGGAATATCGGAAAATATACAACTGCACCAGTGCTCGAAACGGTCGTTCTTGGAGACCCGCCGATGGGGCCGTCGGAACGAGGGCCGGCGCCCGTGTGGAAAGCCGTCCAACAATCACCGGAGATCGGCCCCTCGCCGTGGTCTAATCGGACGGGTGCCTGCGGGTTGGTGCGGACGTGCCAGAGGACGTCCAAACCGCCGATCCGGGACTCCGACCCTCCCCGTCTGGCGGTCTTCAGGTGACACAAAACAATGTAAATCTTTTTCATACAACTCGGTGGGCACTCCCGGCTGCGGTCACGGCACGCCCCCCGCGGCCGAACTCTTCACGCCCTCGCACAGGGAAACTTTAATCTGGTATACACGTAAATCAATGGAAGGCTCGAACCATGAAACAGACGGCCGTGCGCCTGCCGGAAGCGACCTACAACCGCCTGCAAACTCTTGCCGCCCGCTCGGGCCGGACCGCCACGTTCTATATCCGAGAGGCGATCGAGCGGCATCTGGAAGACCTCGAAGACCTGCACGCTGCCGAGAAGGCTGCCGCGGAACACCGCGAGTCCGGCGGCCGCACCCTCTCGCTCGACGAGTTGGACCGGTACCTTGGCGTGGAGGATTGAGATTACGGAGAGAGCCGCCAGGCAGATCAAGAAACTGGATTCGTCGGAGGCAGCACGAATCCGCACCTACCTGCGGGACCGGATTGCACCGCTTGATCATCCGCGCCGGGTCGGCACCCCCCTGCGCGGCTCCAAGCTCAGCAATTTTTGGCGCTATCGCGTCGGTGACGATGATTTGCTGGTGCTCGTGATCGAAGTCGGTCACCGTCGTTCCATCTACCGCCGACCCTGAGCCTGCTGGGATGTCAATGTGTTTGCCGAGGGCTATCTCGTCCGGATCAACGCACTCCCGCTCGACCCCGACGTCTCACCGCCCCCAACGCTCGACGCGCTCTACAATCCGACGCGGCGCCCGGACGACACGGTCGACCTGCCGTTGTCGGAAGCCCGCCTACCGATCCTCCGCTGGGGTTTTCTCCACGGGGATTCCGCCTACGACGTCGTGCACGTCCGGAAGGGCCGTTTCTTCCGGCTCGATGCCCATTTCGATCGGTTCTTCCGGAACGTGCGCAGGGCGAGCCGTCAGGCCCGGTCGCGCCGTCCTTGTCGATAGCTCGCCCTTCCTCTCGTTCAGCGCGTGCCGGCGAAGCCGTACTACGGTTGCCGCGCACGAGCTTGCCCGCCATCCCCTCGTCGCCGCCAGTGCGCCCGGAGAGGTTGCCGACGCCCCACACGGCGCGCCGGACCAGAATTCCATTTCCGTGAAATCCAGGCCCCCCGCGAGGTCCATGGTCTGCGAGACGACGCGCCGCCTCGACGGGCTCTATTGGGACAAACACGACGACCCGGCCTGGAGCACGGGCGTCGACGAGCTGGCGTCTCCTGAGTCACGCCGACACTCGCGGTCGGCCTTCCATGAGCGCCTCGAGGAAGGCGTCGTGCTCGTCCCTGGTGAGGTACGTGCCCTGTCCGGCGGCGTCGTGGAGTTGAAACGTGGTCCCCGACAACCGTTTCGCTCCGGTACCGGAAAAGCCCGGCGGGGGCCGGGCTGCGAGGGTAATCCCGGTAGATCGCGGCGTGGCGGTGAAACGGAATGGCTAACAATGTTTCCGGACCCGCGCCGACTTCCGACCAGGGACAGCGCTCGCGTTGCGATGGGCATC
>JAGWAU010000075.1:12081-17884 GCA_021296255.1 Alphaproteobacteria bacterium
CCGTATCGACCCTCAACATGTCAAAGTTCCTGTTACTTACAAAAATGTGTGTACTTGTTAATTTCAATATGAAGATGCATTCTCCATCGCAACCAACCAACAAGGAGGACAGATGAAAGGCAATCTCTCGCCCGACGTGTCGCAATGCCTCAAGCTGCTGCGCACCATGCTCCTCATCCGCAACGCGGAAGAACGCCTCGGCGCTGATTTTCGCGATGGCAAGCTGCCTGGCGGGGTGCACTTGTCCATCGGCCAGGAAGCGGTGGCGGCGGGTGTGTGCGCGCACCTGGACGCGGGCGACCAGATCGCCAGTACGCACCGCGGCCATGGTCACTTCCTGGCCAAGGGTGGCGACCCGCGTGCGCTGTTCGCCGAGATCTATGGCAAGCGCGAAGGCATCTGCCGCGGCATGGGCGGGTCCATGCATGTCGCCGACTTTTCGCGGGGAATCATCGGGGCCAACGGTATCGTCGGTGCGGGCCTGCCAATTGCCACGGGCGCGGCGCTGGCCAACCAGCTCGATGGCGACGGCCAAATGACGGTCTGCATCTTCGGCGACGGCGCCTCCAATCAGGGCGTGCTGATGGAATCCCTCAATATCGCCTCACTGTGGCAACTGCCGCTCCTGTTCGTGTGCGAGCACAATGGCTTCTGTCAATTTTCTCCTGCGGCCACCGTGACCGCCGGAACCATCAGCGATCGGGCGAAGCCTTTCGGCATTCCGGTGGAGGTCGTCGACGGCAATGACGTACGCGCGGTGTGGCGCGTCATGGCTTGGGCCACGGACCACATCCGCTCTGGCCAAGGACCGGCTTTCATCGAGGCGCGCACCTACCGGATCAACAACCATTTCGAACGCGAACACTTGGTCGTGACCACGCCCTACCGCAGCGAAGAGGAAGTCAGCGAGTGGCGGCGTGATCGCGACCCGATCGCCCAACTGCAGCAGTGGCTTCGCGATAAATCGCTGGCCGATGACGCGGCCCTGGCCGCCATCGCCGACGAGGCGGCCGCAGTGGTCGACGACAGTGCGGCGTTCGCTGCCGCCGGCACGGTGCCGCACGCAAACGAGGGAGCCGGTTTCATGTTCGCCGGAACTTACAGCTGATGGTGCGCATACGATTCATCCAAGCCATCAACACCGCTCTGCGCGAAGAAATGCAGCGTGACGACAAGGTGATTCTGTTCGGCGAAGACGTCGAAGCCAGCATATTTGGGGACACGCGCGGATTGATCGACACCTTCGGTTCCCGCCGGGTGCGCAACACGCCCATCTGCGAGAACACGCTGACCGGCATGGCAGTCGGCGCAGCGGCGAGCGGCTACCGGGTGGTCCTGCACATGATGTTCGCGAACTTCATCTATACCGGCTTCGACGGCATCGCCAACCAGATGGCCAGGATGCGTCTGATGTCGGGTGGTCAGGTGCAGTTACCGCTCACGGTGATCGCAAGCTACGGCGGCGGTCGTTCGAACGCCGCCCAGCATTCGGACACGCCGTTTGCGCCGGTGATGAACCTGGGGGGGATTCACGTGGCCGTGCCGGCTAACCCGGCCGACGCCAAGGGCCTGCTGAAGTCGGCCATTCGCTGCAACGACCCCGTCATCTTCCTCGAGCCCGGCGGGCGCGGTGGCGAACTCGGCGACGTGCCGGACGAGGAGTATCTGACCCCGCTCGGCGAAGCGGCGGTGGTGCGTCGGGGCGGCGATGTCACGCTGATCGGGATGGGTTCGACCATGCGAACGACGTTGCAGGCCGCCGATATGCTCGCCGGAGACGGGATCGAATGCGAGGTGGTCGACTGCCGCTCGCTGGCGCCGCTCGATGAGGCGACCCTGTGCGCGGCGGCAGCATGTACCGGCCGGGTGATCGTCGTCGATGAGTCGCGTGATCGCTGTAGCGCCGCGAGCCACATTGCGGCCGTGCTTGCCGATCGTGCCTTCGGCGACTTGCGCGCACCGATCAAGCGGATCACCGTGCCGGACTGTTCGCTGCCCTACGCGCCTGCGAGTGAAAGCCACCTGCTGCCCGATGCCGACAAGATCGTCGCCGCGGCAACCACACTCGTCCGCGCCGGGGAAGTTACTTGATGAAAGTCACGCTCAAGCTCACCCGCGTCGGCATGACCATGGAGGAGGCAACGATCACACGCTGGTGTGTCCAACCGGGTGAGCAGTTCGCGAATGACGACGTTCTCTACGAAATCGAAACCGAAAAGGTGGTGCAGGAAGTCACTGCTCCGGCGGCGGGGACGATGCTAGAGATCCTCGTTGCCGAGGGCGCAGAGGTCACCGTCGGCGATAACGTCTGCGTGATCGACGCCGTGCCGCCATAATCGCACTCGCGCACACCGGTCTCACCACACCCGACAGCGGACGGCTGCCCGCTGAGCACTCTGCTCCAGCGTCATGGTCGTGAGAGAAGTGCGCCGGCAGCGAAATCAAGCGGCGTTCTCGGATGGCCCGCTTTCCGCCCCCTCGGCGAGCCGCCGCGCCTTGAACGCGCCACCCCACTCCTGCATGAGAGTGAGAATCGGCTCGAGCGATCGTCCGAACTCCGTGACCTCGTACTCCACGCGCGGCGGCACTTCGGCAAAGACATGCCGCGCGATGACGCCATCCGCCTCCAGCTCGCGGAGTTGGAGCGTGATCATGCGCTCCGTCGCGTTCGGAGTGAGGCGACGCAACTCACCGAAGCGCTTGCGTCCACCGAGCAGATGACACACGAGGACCGGCTTCCATCGCCCACCGATGACGCTCAGCGTCGCTTCCACGTCGCAGCCGGTCTTCCAGTTGTACTTCCGCGTCATGTCGGGCCCCGAAACGGTCAAGAGTGTCCGTTACTAACAAAAATGTCTGTACTTGTCGATTTCATTGTTTGAACGCATTCTTCGTCGCGATCGACCAACACCAACCGACTGGACACACGATGAAGGCCATAGGCTACACGGACAGAGGTCCGATCTCGACAGAGACCGCCGTCGTACAATTCGAAACGGACAAACCGCGGCCAAGTCCAAATGACCTGCTCGTGGAGGTCCGCGGTATTTCGGTCAATCCCGTCGACGTCAAGGTGCGGGCCAACAGGCAGCCGCCGGATGGGGAGCCACACATTCTCGGTTTCGACGCTGCCGGGATCGTGAAGGAAGCTGGTGCGACGACCACCCGGTTCAAGCCGGGCGACGAGGTGTTCTACGCCGGCGATGTCACTCGCCCCGGCACCAACGCCCAGTTCCACGCGGTCGATGAACGCATCGTGGGTCGGAAACCGTCATCCCTTGGTTTCGCCGAAGCCGCCGCGATGCCCCTGACCAGCATCACGGCCTGGGAAATTCTGTTCGACAGCTTTGGGCTGAATGATGGGGAAGGCACGGGGGACTCCCTGCTCGTTATCGGCGGAGCCGGCGGTGTCGGATCGATTCTCATTCAGTTGGCAAAGAAGCTCGCCGGCCTGACCGTCATCGCCACGGCGTCGCGTCCCGACACGCGAGCGTGGGTCGAGAAGATGGGTGCGGATCACGTCGTCAATCACCGCAATCCTCTCGACGAAGAGATGCGGGCTCTGGGAATTGCGCCACGGTATGTCGCTGCACTCACGCAAACGGACAAGCACTTTGCGGCGATCGTCGAATTGATCAAGCCGCGCGGCCACATCGCGATGATCGATGATCCTCAGGACCTCGACATCGCCGCCATCAAGTTCAAGGCACTCTCCTTCAGTTGGGAGTTCATGTTCGCTCGCTCGATGTTCCAAACCGAGGACATGGACGTTCAGCACCAACTGTTGAACCGCGTTGCCGACCTCCTGGACGACGGCACGCTCATTCCGACCGTCAACATGCATGGCGGAGAGATGGGTGTCGCGAGCCTGCGCAGCGCGCTCGAACTGCAGGAGAGTGGGACGGCGATCGGCAAGACCATCTTGGATGGATTCAGCCCGGCATGATGGGGGTTGGCCGTACCGGAACCGCGTCGAGTAAAGGGAGGCAGCGCGTGAGCGACGAATTCGAAGCCCGCTACGGCGATACGATGCGGCGGATCCGAAGCGGACATTCGGTGGCCGTGACCCTCGACCGCGTGGAGACCGCGATCCGCGGGCGGGGCCTCAAGTTCTTCGGTCGCCACGACCACGCCGCCGCTGCCCGAGAGTACGGGCTCGAGTTGCCGCCGACGACGGTGTTCGTGTTCGGGAACCCGACGCTGGGGACGCCCTCCATGCTCGAGGTTCGCGAGTACGCCATCGAAGCCCCGCCCCGGGGCCTGGTGTATGAGGACGACGCGGGAGATGTGTGGATCGCCTGGAACACGGCGGAGTACCTGTTCGGCATCGTCTATCCGCGGCACGGCCTCGAGATGCCCAGGGACGTCTGGGCGGCTTTCAACGACGTCGTCAGGGAGGCCTGCGAAGAGGCGGCCGGTTGACTGCGGCCTTTCGGCACCGTCGCAATCACGGAGCGCTATTGCCGAGCTCGTAGAAAGCCCGTTCCGACAATCGACTTGGCCCGGTCAGTGGAGGCAGGTCATTCTCGCCGAAGCCGAGCGCAGTAGCAGCTCGCCATGCGCCAACGGAGGAAACGCACATGCCCAGCATCGAAACGGAGTTTCTCTTTCATATCGAGCTCAAAGTCGGTGGGTTCCACTTCATTGGAAACACGCCATATGGCAACCGCCGGGTTGCGTTCGTCGATGGCGGCACCTTCGAAGGGCCCAAGCTGAAAGGCATCGTTCACGGGGGCAGCGATTGGTTGCTGGTGCGTGGCGACGGCTCGACCCAGCTCGACGTCGGGCTGGTTCTGGAAACCGACGACAATGAGAAGATGTGCTTGAATTACCCCGGCATGCGCGTCGGCGAACAGGACGTGCTTGACCGGCACTTTGCCGGAGGTCCCGTCGATGTGTCGGAATACTACTTCCGCACACCGATGCAGTTCGAGACCGGTTCGGAGAAGTACGGGTGGCTCAACCGTATTCTTGCAATCGGGATCGGCTACCGCTCCGAAATCGGGCCGGCCTATCACGTCCACCAGATCCTTTAGTTCTCGTTGTCGTGAACGCAAGGACGGGGCTCCGACCGGGCATTGGTCCGGGCCGTCCGTGGTCGCGCTCGGGGCGGAGCGCGTCCAGGTGGTTCAGCACGCCCTCATCGAACGCGACAAGCCGAGGAGACGACCATGACAGACGAGAAACCGCTTGCAGGAAAAACCGCCGTGGTGACCGGTGCCGGGCGCGGCATCGGGCGCTCGATCGCGCTCACCTTCGCGCGCGCCGGCGCCGACCTCGCGACCTGCTCGCGCACGACCGACGAGCTCGAGGCGACACGCGTGGCGGCCAAGGCCGCGGGGGTCCGCTGTTTCGTCGGTGTGACGGATCTGACCGACCCCGACGCGACCGAGGCCTTCTGCCACGAGGCGCTCACGACGCTCGGGCACGTGGACGTACTGGTCAACAACGCCGGTGCCGAGCTCGAACTTAGCAAGGTAGCCGAGTCGGACCCTGAGCGGTGGTGGAAAACCGTCGAGCTCAACCTGCGAGGCCCCTACCTCGTCACGCGCCTCCTGCTCGCGGGTCTCGCCGACGGCGCGAAGATCATCAACATCTCGTCAGGAGCGGGCCTGCGTGCGAGTGACTGGAACAGTTCGTATCACGTCTCGAAAGCCGGGCTGCACAGGCTCACCGAGGCGCTTGCCAACGAGCTCTGGCCGCGACGTATCGATGTCAACAACCTGATCCCAGGACCGGTCGCGACGAACATATTCAACCGCGACAACCCGCACGATCGCCTCACTCCGGAGGAAGTTCTGGC
>JAGWAU010000075.1:17981-18544 GCA_021296255.1 Alphaproteobacteria bacterium
ACCTTCTCGCTCGCACGCCGCCCGCTCTGAGCGACGGATCCTTGCGAATCCCGACCCTTTCGTAAAACAGAATGGCTAATATCCCATCCGCGCAATGCGCTCGTGCAGCGTGCCACCAAGCGTCTTCTGGGATACGCAAGGCCGCCTGTCGGAAGAGGAGATCAAGGAACTCAACGATGAGGGGCTATCGACGGCGGAACTGCTAGAGATCATTTCCGTCATCGGCTGGTACATGATCTCGATTTTGACCAGCAATCTCGTACGGACCGAGATCGATCAGGAGTTCCTTTACGACAGTGATGACCACGACGTCGCGGCCTGAAACCGTGTCGGTCCCGGTACTTGGGCCTACAAGCCATCCTCGTCCGTGTACTTACCGCCCTTGACGGTCTTGAACGTCAGCCCGCCTTGAGCACATTTGAGGGCACTCCATCACCTCAGGCCAAGGCAGTCTGGAACAGTGCCAGCAGCCGGCTCCAGGCCAGTTCCGCCTGCGCTTCGTTGTACACGGCGGAATCCGGCGGGCACCAGCCGTGCAGGGTCCCCGCGTAGACTTCGATCTC
>JAGWAU010000002.1 GCA_021296255.1 Alphaproteobacteria bacterium
AGGCTTGGCACATCGATGTCTGCGCATGGATCCTCGGGGAATCGGGGCAAATCCTCGTAACCCGAGCCTTCAGCATCGCGTTGGTTCTTCTGGTAGGACTGGCCATTTGGGAACTGGTCAGTCTCCTCATTTCGGTTTACCTGGAGCGGGCCGACGCCGAGGATTCGTCAGTCACGGCCAGTGCGCGTGTAAGGACGCTTCTCCCGCTGGCAAGGAATGCTCTGCTGATCGTCATAGGTTCCGTAGTGACGCTGACTGTGCTCTCGGAACTGGGTGTCGACATTGGCCCACTTCTTGCCGGTGCCGGTGTCGCGGGACTTGCGATTGGCTTCGGCGCACAGACTCTAGTCAAGGATGTCATCACGGGCGCCTTCATCCTGTTCGAGGATCAGATCGCGGTGGGCGACGTCGTGAGCGTCGGCGGTTACACGGGCGTCGTCGAGGGGCTCACGGTTCGCACGATAAGCCTGCGGGATCTGCACGGTCGCGTTCACGTCGTGCCCTTCGGTGCGGTCACCGACGTCACGAACTTCACGAAGGAATACTCGTACGCCGTCATCGATGCTGGCGTCGCCTATCGGGAGAATACGGATCACGTCACGCAGTTACTTGAAGAGATCGGCGCGGAGCTCAGGGAGGATCCGGATTTTGCCGATGATCTGCCGGAGCCTCTCGAGGTATTGGGTGTGCAGGAGCTCGCGGACTCCGCGGTCGTCGTTCGTGTGCGCCTCAAGACGAGTCCGGGACGACAATGGGCGGTCTCGCGAGAGTTCAATCGACGGATGAAGCGCAAGTTCGACGACCATGGAATTGAAATTCCTTTCCCGCATCAAACCATCTATTTCGGGGAAGACAAGGATGCACAAGCGCCGCCGTTACGCGTGAGCCGGCATCGGGGTGACTACGCGAAACCGTCAAGCGGCATCGTGCCGGAACTGTCACAACGCCGTGCGGCCGACGTTCTCGACGGGAGCAACGATTAGGCGGGCTTCGAGACTCCTTTCGGAAACCGAGCACCGAGAGTCGCGATGACGATATCCGGCGTGTCGCTCGACCGAATGAACCGCTTGGTGTTTGGACACTGTATCTCAAGGAAATTCGGCACTTTCGTAAGGTCATTCGGCGGACCGTCTGGCACCATCCGAATCGGGGTTTCTATTCCTGAGGATGTTCTCTTTGGCGTTGAGCAACGTAGTCCGGACCGTGGATGGTTCCGCGCGTTGACACCATGCGGCGCCATCACCATACTCCCCGCCTTTCTCCGCCCGTCGCCCGAACGTATCCATGCGTGGTGCACAGGCCAAGATCAATGAATACACTGCTCTATCCGACTTATGCCCGCTATGACGTCGCCTTCGAGCGTGGCGAAGGGGCTTATCTGTTCGACACCGATGGGCGGCGGTATCTCGATTTTGCCGCGGGAATTGCCGTCAACGCCCTCGGCCATTGCCACCCGAGAATGGTGCAGGCAGTGAAACGTCAGGCTGAAAGGCTTTGGCACGTTTCGAACCTTTACCGCATCCCGGAGCAGGAACGGGTAGCTGCGAAGCTGACGGCGAATTCCTTCGCGGACGCCGTGTTCTTCTGCAATTCGGGTGCCGAGGCCGTGGAAACCGGCCTCAAGACCGTTCGTAGATTCCATCACGAGGAAGGCAACCCGAGGCGGTGGCGGGTCGTCACGGTGGAGGGCGCGTTTCACGGACGGACGCTGGCAGAACTCGCCGCCGGCCGCCAAGAGAAGCACCTTGTCGGGTTCGGTCCGTTGGTCGATGGCTTCGACCAGGTTCCGTTTGGGGATCTGGAGGCGATGAAACGGGCCGTTACGGACGAGACAGCGGCGATACTTGTCGAACCCGTTCAAGGCGAAGGCGGCGTTCACCCCATGCCTCCAGGTTACCTCAAGGCACTCCGCGGAATCGCGGATGCAGCGGGAATTCTCCTGTTCTACGACGAAGTCCAGACGGGAATGGGGCGCACGGGGAAATTGTTTGCGCACCAATGGGACGATGTTGTCCCTGATGTCATGGCCGTCGCGAAGGCCCTGGCGGGCGGGTTCCCCGTCGGTGCCTGCCTCGCCTCCGCAAAGGTAGCCTGCGCCATGACGTCGGGCAGTCACGGATCGACCTTCGGGGGCAATCCGCTCGCCATGGCGGCGGCGGGCGCCGTGCTGGATGTCATGCTGGAGGACGGTTTCCTCGCCAACGTACAACGCCTCGCCGGCCTCATGAGTCAGAAACTGAGTTTTGTTGCGGACGCCTATCCCGAGATCGTGGAGGAGGTGCGTGGCCTGGGCCTACTAGTTGGATTAAAATGTACCGTCCCGGCCGGCGACGTAATCGATGCGCTTCGGGACGACGGTCTGTTGGCCGTGGCCGCCGCCGACAACGTGGTTCGTTTCTTGCCGCCTCTCATCGTTGACGAGGATCAGGTCGACGATGCCGTACGAATACTCGAAGTCGTATGCGAACGCCTCAGAGGATAATCGAGCCCGGGGCACGCCATGACATTCCCCGGCATTTCTTGGATATCGATGTCGTTGACGCATCGGACCTGAGAGCGATTCTGGACGACTCGCTGCGCAGGAAGGTAGCGCGGCGAGGACGCGGTCAGGTTGAGTTGGATGAAGATCCTCCCTGCGTCGGACGCTTGCTCGCAATGATCTTCGAAAAGGCTTCGACGCGGACGCGTGTCTCGTTCGACGTGGCGATACGGCAACTCGGAGGTGAAAGCCTTCTCCTGCGCGGGGAAGACACGCAGCTTGGTCGTGGTGAGACGATCGGGGACACTGCTCGCGTGCTGTCAAGATATGTCGACGCCATCATGATTCGCACATCGGCGCATGAAAATCTGCTCGAGATGGCGGCCTACGCGACCGTGCCCGTCATCAACGGACTCACTGATCGTACCCATCCATGTCAGGTGCTGGCAGACATCATGACGTTTGAAGAGCATCGCGGGCCACTAGCCCGAAGGGTCGTGGCTTGGTGCGGGGATGGCAACAATATGGCGACGACATGGATGCACGCTTCGGCAAGCTTCGACTTCGAACTAAGATTGGCGTGCCCCCCGGAGTTGGCGCCATCGCCCTCCGAGCTCGAGTCGGCGGCGAGGAAAGGTGGGCGCGTACTGGTCACGCAGAATCCTGAAGAGGCCGTCGAGAGCGCGGACTGCGTCATTACCGATGCCTGGGTGTCGATGGGCGACGATGAGCTGGAGCGTCGACACGATCTGCTTGCACCCTATCGCGTGGACGAGCGGCTCATGAGTCGTGCTCACAAGAATGCGGTGTTCATGCATTGTCTGCCGGCGCATCGTGGTGAGGAAGTGACGGATGCGGTTATCGACGGCCCACAGTCGGTCGTCTGGGACGAGGCGGAAAATCGGCTACACGTCCAGAAGGGCATCCTCGCCTGGTGTTTGTCCTGACCTCTTAATCGGAACGAGCATGGGGCACCTAAGAGTCTTGTAAAGGTGCATCTCTGGCACCATCTTTGGGCGCACGAAGCTCCGCATCAGGGAACCGCCTTGGTATGATGAACGGTTCGACCCGTGCCGTAACCGCGACGGCAGTCTTGCTGGTGAGTTTCTGGGTCACGTCGTGCGCTGTTCCCGCTCCGCCCGTAGCTTACCCCGAAATCACGTTCAGCCACCTGCCGCCGATCCGCCTGAACGTTGCCGAGGTGGAAATCGTCGAAAACTATGTTCCGCCCCTTCATGCGCCGCATGTGGAGCATCAGTTTCCCCTCACGCCTCTGTCGGCGATGCGTCAGTGGGCCATTGATCGCATTCAGGCGGCGGGAGAGACCCGCCACGGTCGCGTCATCATCGAGGACGCCCGCGTGGTCGCCGTTCCGCTGAAGGTACGTAAGGGATTGCGAGGCCTTTTGTACAAGGAGCAGGGAGTTCGGTACGACGCGGCGCTCGAAGCGCGTGTCGAAGTTAGAGCGGAGCGCGGGTATCGCGATTCGTTCGCGACCGCGCGCGTGGTCCGATCGCGCACGATGCCCGAGGAGATGACGCTGGCGGAACGGGATCGGCTCTTCTTCGAAATGACCGAGGAGATGATCAAGGAGCTGAATTCCGTACTGGAAGCCAACATCCGTCAGCATATGCGGAAGGATCTCTTGTAGATCGGTCCCTGTAACGTCAAATGCCCCAGCCGGGTGTCTTCTCCCCCGTGCGTAGAAAACATCAACTTCCTAGAAAACACGTCAATATCCCGGAATCCAGCGTTCACCAGCCGATGCGGGTGCTCGGGAGGGGAATCGGAGTGTCCCTCTCCTGTCCGGTCTTCGTGCTGTCTATTTCCAGGTCCGTGGCACTGAGCCTCTGGGCTTCATCGCGCCAAGCGGCGCGGCGGCGCTCCGCTGGGGCGGCTCCGGTCGAGCTTGAACTGTCATGGGGTGCGCCTTGTCAAGACTCGGCAACGTGATCTAGGACCCGGCGCAGGAAATCGGTGCACGCCTCTATTTGCTCGATGGTGATGAATTCATTCGGCCTATGCGCTTGCATGATATCGCCGGGGCCGCAGACAACAGCGGGTATGCCGGCCTCGCGAAACACGCCAGCCTCTGTCCCGTAGGAGACGGTGAAGGTCTGGTTCGTTCCCGCTAAAGCCATGATCAATGTCTCGATGGACGAGTCATCTTCTGGAATCAGCGGTGGGACTCGCGCCAGCGCGGCGGTCTCGACCGACACCTTGTTGGAGATCTGACGCAGGGGGGGCAGGACGTCGTCTTCCGCATATTGCATGAAGCGCTCGAAGATTTCGTTTTCTTCAGCATCGGGGAGGGGTCTGTACTCCCATACAAAACTGCAGTGCCGGGGGATGATGTTGAGCGCCGTTCCTCCCGAGATGGGCCCTACGCTGACGCTCGTGAAGGGCGGGTCAAAGCGGGATTCTGGATCGGCAGTGGCCTTTTCGTCTTCGGCCACCCGCGACAGGAAGGAAATCAACTCTGCGGCAACCATCACGGCGTTAACGCCCTTGTGGGTGGCGCTTGAGTGCGTCTCCAATCCGGTCACGGTCGTCCGAAAGGCGCGAACGCCCTTGTGCGCATTGACCACTCGCATATTGGTCGGTTCGCCGACGATGACGGCCTTGGGAGTGACGCCGGGCACGACGACACAGGGAATCATGCCGTGGACACCGACACAGCCCACCTCCTCGTCGTAGGAGAACGCAATGTGAAGCGGCGCCTTGAGCGTCCGTGACAGGAACTCGGGAACCATCGCCAACACGGCGGCGCAAAAACCCTTCATGTCGGCGGTCCCGCGACCGAAAAGCCTGCCGTTGGATTCTACAAGAGCGAAGGGATCCGTGTGCCAGTCCTGGCCGTCCACCGGTACGACGTCGGTGTGGCCTGACAACACGATTCCGCCGTCCCGCTTGGGGCCTAGCGTCGCATAGAGATTCGCCTTCGTTTTCGTATCATCGTGGATCACCGCCGCGTCGACGCCGTTTTCGGCGAGATAGTCTGTGGCAAACTGAATCAACTCAAGATTTGAATTGCGGCTCGTCGTGTCGAATGCGACGAGTTTCTCGAGAAGTTCCACTGCGGAAGGTGCGGGTTCTGACATAAGACTCTTCCGGAACACGGATGGGTCAGCGCCTACCGATTCATACGCGGCGACCAGAAGGCGCACGATAGCGCTGCCGCCGCCGGAGCGTCCACCCGCGCGAGACCGAGCCGTAGGTTGGTTGAAGTGACCTCAGGCCCGCCAGAAGCCCGGCGTGAACAGTACCAGTACGGTGAGCAGCTCAAGCCGCCCGAGAAGCATGCCGGCGCTCAACATCCATTTGGCCGAGTCCGGCAGTGACGTGAAGGTGCCGCCCGGCCCGATCGTGTCGCCAAGCGCAGGTCCGACGTTCGCAATGGCGGTTGCCGCGCCCGAAATACTCGTCACGAAATCGAGTCCGACGACGGTAAGCGCGAGCGCGAGTACACCAAACGTCAAGATGAACAGGAAGAAGAACACCATCACCGCTTCAGTGACCGATTCGTCGATAGGTTTCCGGTTGTAGTAGGGGACGAACACGCCGTGCGGCTGCCACAATCGGAGCAACTGGGTGCGCAGGACCGAGAACAGGATTTGGAACCGAAAAATCTTGATGCTGCACGACGTAGACCCTGCGCATCCTCCCACGAACATGAACAGAAAAAATGCCGAGACGGCGAACGTTCCCCACGTTGTGTAGTCGGCGGTTGAGTATCCGGTCCCCGTAAGGATCGAGGTCACATTGAAGGCGCAGTCCCGAAGCGTGTCGTAGAAGGGTCTGTCGGTGTCACGCCAGCGCCAATAGACCATGGCAGCGAAGCTGAGGATCGTAATGCCGCAGAACCAGCGCACCTGGGTGTCTTGCCAGAGAGCGGTTGCCCGTCCGCGCACTGTCTCGAAATAGAGTAGGAACGGCAGACTTCCCAGAATCATGAAACACACCGCGATCCAGTGAACCGCTGAGGATTGGAAATGACCAAGCGATGCATCCGAGGTGGAAAAGCCGCCTGTCGCGATGGTCGTCATCGAATGAGCAACCGCGTCGAAGGGTGACATTCCCGCCGCCCAATATGCAGCGAAGCACGCGGCAGTCAGCAGAAGGTATATCGCGGCGATGGTCGTGGAGACTTGAGCTGCCCGCGGCATCATCTTGTCGGAGCGATCGGATGATTCCATATGAAACAGCTGCATGCCGCCGACACGCAACATGGGAAGCACCGCGATAGCCATCACGACTATGCCGATCCCCCCAAGCCACTGCAGGAGTGACCGCCACAATAAGATTCCCGGAGGAGCCGAATCCAACCCTGTCACCACGGTCGACCCAGTGGTCGTAATTCCGGACATCGCCTCAAAGAACGCGTCGGTATAAGTGAGTTCCAGGTTGGAGAACGTGAATGGCAAGGCGCCAAACGCCGCAATGACGATCCAGCTCATGGTGGTAAGGACGAACGCTTGCCGGACGCCAAGGAATCCGAACCGCGAACGGTTCATGAGTATGAAAGTGCCGCCCACGAACAGCGTTAGAAAAGCCGATGCCAGGAACACGGGCCAATCCGGATTATGGGCGGCCGCGTCCACGATGGCCGGTATCAGCATCGCAACGCCGAGCATGACCAGCAGAATGCCAACGATGAAGAAGATGGGCCGATAGTCCATCGCCGCTTCGCCCGCCAATGGCCGTCGTGCTTCGTCCGAGGCAGAGCCTCAGCGACTTCGGTCAGAGATTCGTCGAGCCGCTTTGGTGGTTGATCAAGGACATGAATTCGCGCCGAGTTCTGGAGTCACTTCGGAACCTGCCGAGCATCTGGCTGGTCACCATGGTGACACCGGGCTTATGGACACCCCGCATCGTCATGCACTGGTGCGCGGCCTCGACCACAACGCCAACTCCCTGAGGCTGCAGCACCTCGTTCACCGTATTCGCGATCTGCGCGGTGAGTTTTTCCTGTATTTGCAGCCGCTTGGCGTAGGTCTCGACGACCCGCGCGAGCTTGCTGATCCCGACGACCCGACTCGTGGGCAGGTAGGCGACGTGGGCACACCCGATGATCGGAAGCATGTGGTGTTCGCAGTGCGACTCGAAGCGGATGTCCCGCAGGACGACCATCTCGTCATACCCATCCACTTCTTCGAACGTCTGCTGCAGATATCCGACTGGGTCGTCCTCGTAGCCGCTGAAAAATTCTTCGTAGGCGCGTATGACCCGTCTGGGTGTGTCGGTCAGGCCCTCACGACTCGGATCGTCGCCGAGCCACGCGATGAGGGTCCGAATCGCGTCCTCCGCCTGTGCCCGGGTGGGTCGCTGGTGCGCGGCGATATTCGCGTCGTCATTCTCGTCCACTTCGGCGGTCATTTGCGCGGTCAACGGATATCTCCCCGATCTCGCATGTGGTTTTTCCTAATGAGCCTTCAATCACCATACACGCGGCCGCAAGCCCGCTCGCGTTGCTGGCAATTGGGTGGATCCTGTACAACCAAGGTCTAGTTGATCAACTTCTCCTGATATGGGCTGTCCAGCGAGAACGCAGGAATGTCGATTTCGAATCTCTCCCCCTGCTCCGATTCCATCTCGTAGCGGCCTAGCATGATGCCGGACGGTGTGGGCAGCGGCGTTCCACTCGTGTACTCAAAGGACTGACCTGGTTGCAGAATTGGTTGCTCGCCAATCACCCCCGCACCACGGACTTCTTGGATGCGGCCCGCCGCGTCCGTGATATGCCAATACCGTGACCGGAGCTGTACGGTTTCCGATCCCTGGTTCTCGATGCGGACCCAATAGGCCCACACGTAATGATCGTCCGACGGCGAGGACTGGTCGTCGAGGTACATGGGCTTGACCGTGACCTCGATCGACCGCGTCTTCTGGCTGTACATGATCTGCTCCGAAACGATTATCGGTCCAGCAATGCATATCTGTGTCAGAATATCGATCCAAGACTCGGCAATGTCCAGTATCCGGCAAGATCATCCTGGCCAAACCCGAACGTAATCACGCCACAACCGTGAGCCTTCGTGCCGGGATCCGGGGAGTTTTCAGCTTGACTGGACCTGCCTTGGATCCCGGTGCGTTCAAGCGAACCTGGAAGTATGCTATCTAGACGTTCGGCTGACTGCCGGTATCGGTGGGCGGGCGTAGCTCAATGGCAGAGCAGAAGCTTCCCAAGCTTACGACGGGGGTTCGATTCCCCTCGCCCGCTCCAACAGCTCGCCAAAGCTGATTCAGCCCGGGACCAGACCGGCGGTTTCCTTGTCCGTGGGAAAACGCCTGAGTTCCTGCTTGGAGAACTTCAACACGCCGTCCACGGTGACTTCGAAGTCACCCGTGTTCCCTTTTACGAGCTGGACATTGGCTTCTGGCACTTTGGCCAAGATCTGTTCCCTCGCACGGAGGGCCCTAGGCTCGTAGTTTCAAACTGAGCAGTAAGCGATCTCGATGTTCATACTCGGTCGTGTCTCCTAGGAACAAGCCTACAAGGTTACAGAATCAAGCGTGCTGGAGCCAACGGTTCTTGGTGCTTCCAGCTTGCGGTTGGCGGCTTGGGCATGAATATGAGATGGACGACCATAACGTGGTGGCCGGGATCTGAGAACCTGTCGCGGTGCTCCCTCACGAAAGCTGATCAGCGATCTTCGTACAACGTCTCGCCGTCTTTGATGCAGCTCGCAACGAGAATTTCGCTGCACAAGCCACCGGGACACACGACGCGGCGAAATCGGGCTTCCCAGTAATCCGCGTAGATATATCGCCACAGCCTGATCGGCCGGCAACCGCCCACAAGGGCTGGGCTGATCAGGTAGGTGAGTCGCCACAGCCCTGTCGCTAGCTTGGCTCCGAATCCATGGGCCGCGGTCAACGACGCAAGACACAACAATCCGCCCGGTCGCAAGATACGGTGCGCCTCTTCAAGTAGTTTGTGGATGTCGTTGGTGCTCAAAAGATCGCATACGTATGTACAAATGAACCTGTCGAAGCTGGAATCATCGACTTCGAGATCCATTTCTCCGGTGGTTAGATAAACCTCGGTCCGCGATGGCCACTGCGCCAATCGCTCGCGTGTCAACCCGAACATGGTGTCGCTGACATCCACGGCCGTATAGGTTGTCTGCTCCGACAAATGATCGCACAACAGGCGTTCGGCTAAGCGGCCGGTACCGCATCCAAACTCGAATACAGCAGTCGCCTCGCCTAGTTCGGCGTTCTCGATCAGTAGCTCGAGGGGGCGTTCCTCGTAGAGCGTGCTGCGGTCCTGTCTGGTTCCGAATCGGTCGTAAAACCTTTTTGCCTGGGCATGTGAGAGCGTGCGCACGGTCAACTAGCTCTCGGCACCATTCAATGGGCACAAAACATTGAGCGGATTGGGATGAGAACGTACGATCGCCGGTAGACGCCCGACGATTTCGCCGTCCGCGTGGATGGGGTCGCCCTCGGGACCGTCGAGTAGCGCCTCTCGGAACTCAATGGTCGAGACATCGCTCAAACGTGTCAGGCGGTTTCCGGTCAGCGCTACGCCGTACCGTATGAGGTTCCATACCCCGCGGCCCGCAAGCAAACAAGCGTTCAGGGACCGCTCCTCCAGACGGGCTTTCGGAACGCTGATGAAACGCCCGCTGTAGAAGTGCCCATTTGCGAAAATGGCGGAACCTGCCTCGTGACGAACGCCGTCGATGGTCACGCCATAGGCAGAGGACGGAAAGCGGATGAGCTCGATTAGAGCCTGCCAGACGTAAGCCCCTTTTCCCGTAAGCCGCTTCAACGTCCGGGATACGTCGCGAACCACATGCGTGTCGATACCGATCCCGGCCATCATCATGAATTTGCGGTCGTTGACGACTCCCACGTGTACGGTCGTGGGCTGTTGCCGGGCGATCGTATGGGCAATGTGAGCCGGGTCGATCCGAAGCCCGAGTTCCGCGGCCAGGACGTTCGCCGTACCGAGCGGCACGATAGCTAGTGGTGGAGCGTCGGCACGCAGGCCATTTACGGCTTCATTGATGGTGCCATCACCCCCCGCCACGGCAATCACGTCGAACTCTCCAGGCCGAACGCCGGTCGCAAGCCTTTCCGCGTCACTGCGTCCCCCGGTACGCAGTTCGGTCACCGACACGCCGAGTTCGCCAAGAACCTTCATGACGGATTTGTAGCGCCGTCGCTTGCGTTGCCCGGCGGTCGGGTTATAGATGACCGCAATCCTGCGATTATGTGCGATGAAGGGAGGCGGGGTTCCCTCCACGGCGACGGGATGGCACACAGCGCTATCGTAGTTGCCGGGGGCGGACGAAATCCACGAGTTGCGCCTGTCCATACGCGGTCTCGGACCAGGAACGCGCATCGACGGACAGGATGGCAAGTGCGGCCGTCGGAAATTTCGCGTGCACCTCGCTGGGCTGAGCACGAGTGCGCTCGTCGTCAGATCTCGCTTCGAGCCGCACCGCCAACTCCTGTATTCCCGGGTTGTGGGCAATGACGAGGAGGCGCCCGATTCCATCGGGTACGCGATGAATCACTCGCAGGAGTTGGCTGGGGGACGCCAGGTACAGGCTCTTCATCATCTTGGACTGAACCTCGTCGCCAATCGATTTCTGCATGAGCTTCCATGTTTCGCAGGTGCGGCGTGCGGTGGAGCACACGACGAGATCCGGAATCAAGCCGTTGCTTTCGATGTAGCCGCCCATGCGCGGGGCTGCCTTTTGACCCCTTGCATTGAGCGGTCGGTCGAAGTCGTCAAGAGTGAGATCGTCCCAGCTTGACTTGGCGTGGCGCATGAGGAGTAGCGTTTTGGACATTCAACCGAAAACCACCCGTGTCGTTGGGTCGCCAGGGGTTCTAACGTCTGATTGCGAGCCATGACAAGCTTGGTTGTGGGCTCACATGCAGCCAAGCGGAGTAGGTCGCTATACTGGGATCAGGTTTCGGTGGGGCGGCGCATGAAGGAAAAAGCGTCAATGCGCCGTGGTCGAGCAGGGGGGACGGGATGGCGAATACGAGCTTCTCTATAAATACGTTCTCTTGGATCTGGACTCACAAGATCGAAGACTGCCTCAATCACCTTGCGGATCAGGGACACACGCGATTTGAGGCGATCATGACGCCGGGGCACCTGTGGACGACGGAACTCGATGCCCCGGCACGAAAGGCTATCGGCAAGCTGCTCAGCGACCGGGGGCTTGTGTTCACGTCTTTCAATCCTGGCGGCTGGGACAACAACGTTGCGAGTTCGTCCCGAGAGATGCGTGATCACACCTGCCGCTATCTCGGCGGCATCGTCGGACTGGCGGGAGAGTGGGGCGTACCGGGGGTAGTCATTTCACCGGGTCTTGCGCGACCGCTGCTAGCAGCGCCCCGAGAGCGCATGATGGATTGGCTCAAGGAGAGCCTTGATCGCTTGGTGCCCGAGGCGGAACGCGCGGAAACGAATCTGCTATTCGAAAACATTCCTTACACGTGGCTTCCCAAGGCTGCGGATCTGATGACGGTTCTGGACGAGTTGGGATACGGCGACTCCCTGGCAATCATCTACGACGTGGCCAACGGCGTGTTCGCCAAGGACGATCCTGTCGCCGATATCGCGCTCGTGGAATCGCGAATGAAGCTGGTGCACATCTCGGATACGACGACGGAGGAGTTTCGCCACGATCCCATCGGAAAGGGCGACGTTCCTTTCCAGGAGGTGGCCGAAGCGTTGCAACGGGTCGGGTATGACGGGCCGGTGGTACTTGAGATCATATCGTCCGAACCTGATGTGGATTTTCCGGACGGAATCGAGAAATTGGGCGCGATGGGTTGGTAGGCGCGTTTGGGACCGATTTTGAAGGGTTGAGGATGTCTTACGTACATACGGCGCACTTGGTGTTGAAACCGGA
The DNA here is from genome assembly GCA_021296255.1 of Alphaproteobacteria bacterium. Taxonomy (GTDB): domain Bacteria; phylum Pseudomonadota; class Alphaproteobacteria; order UBA2966; family UBA2966; genus UBA2966. The sequence continues at coordinate 12,364 of JAGWAU010000002.1, forward strand.
ATACATTGATCGATTCAAAGAGAGGATACGGCGCCACGCGATGACCAGCCTGGCGGACGAGGAAGGTTGTTTGGTGTTTCGTACGCTTCAGGACCGCGATGATCCCACGCGCTTTATGATGTTCGAGGTGTATGCCGATCAAGCAGCAGACATGGCGCACCGCAACTCCCCCCACTTCAAGGAGTTGAGAGCAGAGATCGACGACTGGGTCGTCAGCCGGGAGTGGTGGTTCTGGGAAGAGTTTCCGGAGTCCTGACTGGCCCGTTTCGGGACGGCGCAGCCTGGGAAACGCGAGCAAGAAAGGTAGACATGGATGCCCAACATGAAAGGCGGCGAATACATCGTTGATTTCCTGATCCGGGAGGGGGTGCCGTACGTCTTCGGAGTCTGCGGACATGGAAACGTCGGTATTCTCGACGCCATGTACGAGCGACAGAGCGAGATCAAGTTGATCTCTCCGCGCCACGAGCAAACCGCGGGCCACATGGCCGACGCCTATTGGCGGGTCCGGCATTCGCCGGTTGCAACGCTCACGTCCTGTGGTCCGGGTTCCGTCAACATGATGCTGCCCCTCGCGAACGCATTTCTCGACTCGTCCGCCTATCTGGCCATCACGGCAAATGTTCCCACCCAGCATTTTGGGTTGGGGGCATTCCAGGAGGTCTACCGCCATCAGCCTGCAGACTTCCCGTCGAGTGTCAAGCCGTACGTGAAGAGGTGCCTGCAGCCGACGCGGGTGGACATGCTGCCTCTGGCCATGCGCCAAGCCATGACCGTAGCGACCAGCGGCCGGCCGGGACCGGTCTGCGTCGACGTGCCCTACAACGTTTTCCAGGAGGCGGATGATGTCAGTTACGAACCTTCCAACCGGCATGCTTTGGCCGGGCGTCCAGGTGCGTCCTCGGAGGAAATTCGACGGATCGCGGATCTCCTGTATATGGCGGAGAGGCCGCTGATCTACGTCGGCCACGGGGTTGCGTTATCCGAAGCGAGTGCCGAGCTGGTCGATCTTATTCAAACTCTTCAGTTCCCCGTAGGGTCGATGCCCAATGGCATGGGTGTCGTCGATGCGCGCGATCCCCTCTATGTCGGCCACAATGGCCGCAACGGCGCCTATCAGGCCAATCAGGCCGGTCGGCATTGCGATGTGCTGCTCGCTGTCGGCGTCCACTTCGACGACCGATCGTCATCCAGTTGGCTGCCCGGCTATTCCTGGAATATTCCCCCGACTAAGCTCATCCATGTCGACATCGATCCGGAAGAGCTTGGCCGGGCATACCCCGCGGAAGTGGGCGTCATCGCCGACGCGAGAACCTTCCTTCGGCAGTTGCTCGAGGAGGTAGGTCGGCGGAGTGCCCCGGATCCGGCACGGACCGCCGCTTGGCGTGCCGAGATCCAGTCCTGGAAAAGCGAATGGGAAAGATTTCTTGCGCCGAAGTTCGAGGAAAGTGCTTCTCCGGCCACGCCCGAGGGCATCGTTCGTGACGTCCGGCACGTGCTCCCGGACGATGGTATCCTGGTGCTCGATGTCGGGGCTCACCACAACTGGTTTGTTCAGTTGTGGGAGGCTCGTCGTCCCCAATCGATGCTCAACGCGTTCGGGTTCGGAGCCATGGGGTTCGGAACCAGTGGCGCGCTGGGCGCCAAACTCGCAGCGCCCGAACGGGAGTGTGTCGCGGTTGTGGGGGACGGGAGTTTCATGATGACGCCCCACGTCGTGGCGACGGCGGTCGAATACAACATCGCGGTAGTTTGGGTGGTGTGGAACAACTTCGGTTGGACATCCATCCGGGACATTCAGCTTGGGATGTTCCAGGGCCGGGAGCTTGGCACGCTGTTCTACAAGGATGGGGAACGCTACAACCCGGACTTTGCCATGATGGCGCGTGCCGCCGGGTGTGAAGGTATCACCGTGACGCACAACAAGGACTTTGCCGGCGTATTGGAACACGCGCTCGGCCTCGGGAAGCCCTGTCTCATCGATGCCCACGTCGACGGCGATATCAGGCCGGTACCTACCGGGGCGTCCCAGTATCCTCCGATGCCCGAGAAGACGCCGGCCTACGGGGAGCGATTCCTCCCCGAGTCCATAGCGGGAGAGTAGCCGCGCGGCCGGGATGCGCCGGTACATGAGGTCTCCGCCCTCCTATTCGATGGGGCAATAGACGCACCGCATGTACCCAACGGGATTCACGATCCGTTTGCCGGATGATTTCCGCCCAGGTCCCGGCGCTCGCCTGTCGCTGTTCTATTGGTGCCTGTTCCTGATCATCGGGGTCTATCTGCCTTTCTGGCCGATATGGTTGGAAAGCCGGGGAATGACAACGGCAGAGATCGGCTTCCTGCTCGCGGTTGGCACGTGGGTCAAGGTGTTCGCAAATCCGCTCGTCGGGCACGTCGTGGATCGTCGGGGCGACAGGCGGCGTCCGATGATCGCTCTGGCGAGTGCGAGCCTCGTGTTCGCCATGCTCTTCGCGATGGCGACTGACTTCTGGACGCTGCTCTTGATCTCAGGCCTGTTCGGCTTTGCACTCTCATCGCTGTTCCCGCTTTCCGACAATTTGACCGTACGTGTCGCCAGCCAACGGGAGTTGCAGTACGGACGTGTACGATTGTGGGGGTCCATCAGTTTCATCGTAGCCGCGATTCTGGGTGGCCGCGTTCTTGAAGGCCGTCCAGAGGGATGGGTTCTCGCGATGGTGTTGATGGCAGTCGCTGCCACTTGGTTGTCGACGTTTCTCCTCCCCGATGCCCGTTGGCCGACCGCACACGAAAGGAAATCGATATCGTTCCGGCTGTTGCGTAATCCGGTGTTCGTCCTTTTTCTCGTCGGTGCAAGCCTCATACAGTCAAGTCACGCGGTCTATTACGGTTTCGCCACCCTCTACTGGCGTTCGGCCGGGTACTCCGACGTGATGATCGGATGGCTGTGGGCGGAGGGCGTTATCGCGGAGGTGGTATTGTTCATCTTTGGTGGGACGCTTCTCGCTCGTCTTGGGCCGGTCTGGCTGATGGTCGTAGCCGGACTGGCGGGTGCGTTGCGGTGGGGTGTCACCGGACTAACCGCCGATCTCGTACCGCTTTTGGTGGTTCAGGCTCTGCACGCCTTTACGTTCGCAGCCACCCATCTCGGTGCCGTCCACTTCATCGCCCGGGCGGCGCCGCCGAGCCTATCCGCCTCGGCCCAGTCGATCTATTCGGCGCTCGGCACAGGGGTTGGCTTCGGTGTAACGATGCCGCTGGCGGGATACTTGTATGCCCAGTTTGGCGGCAGTGCGTTCCTGTTCATGGGCATGATGGCCCTGGTCGGCGCCGGTTGTGCGGTGCTCTTGGCGCGACGCTGGGACGGAAATACGATCTCCCTCTAGCGGGTTTCCTTGGCGCTAATCCGATGACGGGACATCGGGGACCCACAGGTAGCCATCGGGATCCAGGATGTAGGCTTCACGAAGTCCGTGCGGCTTGTCGCTAGCACCGTCGAGGACGGTATACCCGTGCTCGCGCGCAGCCTGCTCCGCTTCGTCTGGATCACGGCTATGCAGGCGCAATTCGCTGCCGATCCCTCGGACGAGTTCACCACTCAGACTGCCGTAGAGCGGATGGTCCTGATAGGTGTGATCGGCATGCAGCATCCATTCCGCGTCGCGAGATCGCAAGACCGCGAAATCCTGATCGCAGTAGACAATTTCTGCGCCCAGTACCTCGCGCTGGAACGCGAGTGCCGTCTCGATGTCGCGGACCAGCAGGTTCACGGTCAAGCCCGACAAGGACCGGCCGTATTCCGGTGCTGGCATCCACGGTTCGCAGGTTCTCAACTTCATTTTGGTTTCCCTGGTCCGGCCACTTGGCTGATAGATCAGTGAGACAAACTACCTTGGATCCCTCGGTTAACGTCAGGCGGTAGTATCGATGTTCTGGCCGTGAATGAGGTGCAGCAGCGCGGTGGCGGCCGAAATGACAGCGTGGACTCTACTTCACCGCTATACCTCGGGCATCGTGTTTCGACGGAGTATGATGTATTCTGAGGCTGGGTACATCATGCGCGCCGGTGTATGTCATGGCAGTAAATTGATTCTTCCGCTCCGTCGTTGCACCGGTTAACCTCACTCTGACGGATCTGGATCTTGGACTTTTCGCGCGATCGGATAGCCACCGGTCTGATCGATAAACGGCATTAGCAACAGACGGTACACGCTAAGCCGGGATGGTTCCCGAAATTGCTCCAGGCCGATGGTCATTTCTGTGTGCCCTGTCGCGGGCTGTGCGCGATACGTGCCGAATAGCCGGTCCCACCAAGGAAAATTGAATCCGAAGTTGCTGTTCGTCTCCGCCTTGTAGATGGAGTGATGGACCCGATGCATGTCCGGTGTCACCACGAACAGGCGAAGCACGCGGTCGACACCGTCGGGCAATCGCACATTACCGTGGTTGAACAGCGACGTCCCGTTCAACAGGACTTCGAACAGAATGACAGCCTCTGGTGGCAACCCAAGCACCAGGACCGCTATCATCTTGATGCCCATCGAGATGACGATTTCGATTGGATGAAACCGCACGCCGGTTGTCGTATCGAAGTCGAGGTCGCTGTGGTGCATCATGTGGAGACGCCAGAGCGGCGACACGGAATGAAACAGCACGTGCTGGCCATAGATCAAACAATCGAGCGCCAGCACCGCGATGGGCACGGATATCCATGGGGGGAGCGCCCAAGCATGCAGCAACCCCCAGTTCTGTGCCGACGCAACCTCCGCCGTGCCCACCGCCAGGATCGGGAACACGACTCTCAAGACCCCGGTATTGATGGCGACCATCAACAGGTTGGCGGTCCAACGGCCATCCCGGCTCTGGGAAGGTTGCCGTCGCGGGGACGCAACTTCCCAGATCATCATCGCAATGAGAACCGACAGAAAGGTGCTGAGCCGGATTCCCGGTTCATGGACCGCTAGCCAATCCTGCATCGGCGTCACTCCAGGCTGCAGCACCGATAAAGGTACAATGCTCGATGCCTCCTCGGCGAGATGGATCACGGCCCTTCTTTGACGCTGGAGAGGAGCGGATGACCGGAATCCTGCTTGACGGCCCGCTTGATGCCCGCCGTGGGGTGATCCTCGCGCATGGCGCCGGCGCGCCGATGGACAGCACCTTCATGTCCGCGTTTGCCGAAGGAATTGGTGCGGCCGGTATCCGTGTCGCGCGGTTCGAATTCCCGTACATGACTCGACGCCGCGAGGACGGTAAGCGGAGGCCGCCGGACCGGAGACCCGTGTTGATCGAGTGCTGGCGCGCCACCATAGTCGGCCTGTATCAGACCGGGATTCCGCGTGAGCGGTTATTCATCGGCGGGAAGTCGATGGGCGGCCGGATTGCCAGCCTGATCGCCGATGAGGCGGGAGTCGCGGGCGTGGTTTGCGTGGGCTATCCCTTCCATCCCCCGGGCAAGCCGGAGCGCACCCGGATCGAGCATCTCGTGTCGCTTCGGACCCCCACCCTCATCGTTCAAGGCGAGCGGGATCCGTTAGGGACGCGCGAGGACTTGGCCGGCTACGCGTTGTCGGCCGCAATTCACCTGCATTGGCTTGCCGACGGTGATCACAGTTTCAAGCCGCGTAAGGCTTCCGGTCGGACGGAAATGCAAAACTGGGAGGAGGGGATTCAGGCCGTGGTGGAATTCGTTGAACATGACTTCTGAAGGTCCTTGATCAGCTTGTATAGAGCGGAGTGATCGAGATCGCCCCACCCACGGTCCAACAGCTTGTCATATAGCTCCAAATTCAAGTTCAAAGCGGGCAATTCGATCCCGAGAGTGGATGCAAACTCCGTGGCTTCGAACATGTCCTTCCGCTGGGTCTTCGCGCGGCCGCCAGGTTCGAAGTTGTCGTCGATCATCCGTTTCCCATGCAGCTCCAGAATTCGGGATGTCGCGAATCCTCCTATCAGGGCATCGCGGACCTTGGCGGGGTCGACACCGGCGGTCTCTGCCAAGACCAAGGCCTCCGACACCGCGCCGATGGTCAAACCGACAATGACTTGATTGACTGTTTTCGCGACCTGACCCGCGCTGACGTCACCGACGTGACTGATGTTCCGACCGAGGACTTTGAAAATGGGTTCGGCGCGATCAAAGGCTTCCGGGCTGCCGCCCACCATGATCGACAACGTGGCATCCCGTGCGCCGACGGCACCACCCGAGACGGGGGCATCCACATAGTGGCCGTCGGCATCAGCGACTGTAGACGCAAATCGCCGCGTGGCCATGATTGCCGTCGTCCCCATGTCGATGACGAGGGCGTCCGCTTGGAGGTCCCCGACGACACCCTGTTCGCCCAGCAAGATCTGTTGGACCGTGTCCGTATCCGGCAGCATGAGGATTACGGTATCGGCGGCTTTCGCGACTTCACTGGGGCTGCGGGTGGGCCGGAGCCCACTGGCGGATAGTTCCTTGATCACCACCTGACTTCGGTTGTAGCCAACCACGGTCGCACCGGCTGCGAGGAGGTTTTCCGTCATCGGCCGCCCCATCAGGCCGAGCCCGATGAACCCGATGGTCCATCCGTCAAGCGCCGCCATTTGAGACACCCCTGGTTTCGACGGTCAGGCCTTCACATCTCTTTTCGGTAAGACCGTTCTATACCCTCTGACAACGCGCGCGAACGCATCGTTCGATCGCAGCGGCGGGGAGCCGTCCGATCTTGAGGCGGTGCCGCAGCATCTCGAGTAACCTGAGTTCCTCGGGCTGAAGATGTCCGTCCGACGCCGCGATTTCACACGCCAGAACGTAGGCCGTTTCCCGAAGATTGTCGGGCAGATTCTGGTCGATAAACCCGATTACCGTATCGAGTCCGTTCCCCTCGGCGAGAAGTTCGGCACAGTCCTCCGCCGTGCGCGGCAGTAGTTCCTGGTCGAAATCCTCGAATGCCGGCAACGTCCGGATGATGTCGCCGATGGTGAATAGTTCCTTGTCTGTCATATCGCTGTCGGCAGCGGACATGATGACCATCGTGTAGATCAGGGCGGCGTGTTCCATCCGGGGCTGGCCTTTTTCGGTGATCTGGGGTGCGCAACATATGGGACCCGATGTCACGACGGCAAGTCCGCCGCCTATTCACCTTGTTGGAGAAACGTTCGAGTGACTTTGATTGCCTCTGCAAGTCCGACGCGTTCCACCTCGACATCACCCGGAAATGCGTCGAGCAGGCGGGAGGGAGTCATCCGATCAAGCAGAACGAACACGCCACGGTCCGTGGTACGCCGGATCAGCCGGCCATAGGCCTGTTTCAATCGAAGGCGCGTGATCATGTCGTCGTAACGATTCCCGCCGAACATCGAACGGCGAGCCTTATGGAGGATGTCTGGACGTGGCCAGGGAATACGGTCGAAAACGATGAGCCGCAGGCTGTCTCCTGGTACGTCCACGCCGTCACGCACTGCGTCGGTTCCTAGCAGACATGAATCGGTTTCGGTCCGGAAAATATCAACCAATGTCGATGTATCGATCGCGTCAACATGTTGGGCGTACAGCTGTAGGCCCGCTGTCTCGAGCGGCTCGGCGATCCTCCGGTGAACTTGGCGAAGCCGGGCGATAGCCGTGAACAGACCAAGGGCGCCGCCTTCGGACGCCCGGAACAGTTCGCGATATGCAGCTGCCACCCTATCGGGATCTTCCCGCCGCAGGTCGGAGACGATCAGTACGCGCGTTTGCAGGCGATAATCGAACGGCGACGACACGCTGCTTCGTCGTGCCGGAAGGGCGAGATGCTGGGCGCCCGTCCGGATCTCCGCAGCCATCCAGTTTTCATCATCGTCGACGCTCCGGTCCCGCAGGCTGGCCGACGTTATGATGGCCCCGTGGGCTCGGCTCAACACCGATTCGGCGAAGGGGATCGTGGGATCCAGCCAATGCCGGTGCATGCCGATGTCAACCACCCTGCCGTCCGTTCGACTGACCTCGAACCAGTCGACGAAAGCCTCGGGCGGGATTCCATCGATATCGTCCAGCATGGCCGCCCACATGCGTACCGTGTCGGCTCGTCTGTTCAGGCCGTTACAGGCAGCTTCGATGCGCAAACGCACGGACGGGTTCAACTCCCCGGCCTCGGCATCGAGACGCTCGGCAAGAAAGCGGCCAAGGGATGTCAGCGGTTCGACGAGCGCTCGTAGGGCCGCGCCAGCGTCCCCCGCCGCGTCGGTCAGTGTTTTCCCGGGGTGAGACGTGTCGGCCTCAAGGCTATATCCAAGCTCGGCGTTCGACTGCCGCGCTTCTACGTGTTCGCGTACACCGACGAAAAACGTCTCCAAGGGTCCGCGAGGCTGGTTCTGCTCGACCCGGCCGAGCCATCCGGTACCCGGCAACGCGACTGCGGCACGAACGGCTGTCGACAGCATCTTCTCGCCCGACTCGTGCTCCGCGACAAGATCAGCCACCCGGCGCTCAAGACCTCGGGCACGGCGGCGGCGCCTGCCTTCGGCTCCTCGAATCCAGTGCCTCAATTCCGCCGCTTCCAGTCCGCTCAAATGGGCAGAGAAGGCATTGTCCGCCGCATCGAACAGGTGATGTCCTTCGTCGAATACGTAGCGAGTCGGGGATTCGCGATCGTCTCCCATCGTCGCCGCCCGAACGATCACCAGGGCATGATTGGCGATCACCAAGTCCGCGCGCCATGACTTCCGCTGCGCGACCTCGATGAAACAGCGCTGATAATGGGGACACGCGGAATAGACGCATTCACCTCGGCGATCGGTCAGCCCGATCGTGTGTTTGGGGCCAAGCAGATGGTTCAGCCAAGCGGGAAAGTCACCGCCCATCATGTCACCGTCGCGCGTGGACAGAGCCCAGCGTGCCATGAGGCCGAGAGCGACGCCGCCGCCCCCGAGGCCCGCCCGGCTCGCGTCCTCCTCGAAGTTGAGAAGGCAGAGGTAATTCTCCCGTCCTTTACGGACAACGGCCTTTGCCGTTTTCTCCGCATGATCCGGAAACAGGCGGTCCAGTTCCTGGTCTATCTGACGTTGAAGGTTCTTGGTGTAGGTCGAAAGCCAGACCGTGCCGTCGTTGCGACGTGCCCAGATTCCTGCCGGGGATATATATCCAAGGGTTTTGCCGACCCCGGTCCCCGCTTCGGCGAGTACGACATTGGGTTCGCCAACCGACTCCGGTGGTGCGAAAGCCGGCGTAACCGATCGCGTGTAGGTCCGCTGTTGGGGGCGCGCCTCGGCGCCATCTCCCAGAAGGCGTTTGAGTTCGATCTCAGCCTCGTCGGCCGAGACAGGAGCATGGCCAGGTGGAGGCGGCGGTGTGCGCTCGTCCCAATCAGGTAGCTGTTCCCAGATGGCCAGACCCTGGCGTACGGCGCTCGGGCCGACATCAGCCTCGTCAATCCTCAAGGCCGCAAGTACGCATGGCGCCCAGAACCAGCCCGAAGCCGCAAGGCCTCGGGCCGATGAAGCCAGTTGGGCATCGTTGCCCAGGTTCGCGAGCTCTGCCAGGAGGTTGCTCGTCGCCCGAAGCAGTGTCACGGCCGCTTCCTCCAATGCGTTGGGCGTCGGCAGATTCAGGGACTTTGCAATGCCGGCCGGTGTAGGCAGGCAGAACTGGGCGGGGCGAACGAACGCGAATAGCTCGAGGACGTCCAGAGCTTCGAAACGCTGGACGGAGAGACGTCGCGCGATACCCGGCCGATAGCAGACGATGGCGCGCTCTTCGGTGATCCGCCTCGCCGCGTTCTCGATACTGAGTTCCGTGATCTCGCCATCCGGGGTAAGCCAAACCGTGCGGCTCAGGCCCGCGACCACGATGGGACACCGCGGAACCGTATCCGGGTCGTTGGCAATCGACAGGTGAGAATTGTCGGCCTTGAGCGCCATGATGCCAGTATATCGAGCGGTCTATCGGGTCACTACGCGATGCCATTGACCGTATTTCTGCTTCCGCCTAGGTTCGACCCCTCACCAAGAGTTTCGGATTTCGGACACGCGATCGATGGTTTCTGATCGTCATTTGGCGCTCGATAGCAAGGCATGGCCGTTCGTTGAGGCGGGCAGGCTTCTTGACCGCCTTGAAGCACGTCCCAATCCCAAAGGTTATGTCCTGTTCGAAACCGGCTACGGTCCCTCGGGGCTGCCCCACATCGGCACCTTCGGCGAGGTCGCGAGAACCACGATGGTACGGAACGCGTTCTCGCTGCTCAGTGAAGCACCGTCTCGCCTGTTCGCATTCTCCGACGATATGGATGGCCTGCGGAAAGTGCCGGACAACATCCCAAACCAGAAAATGGTTGCCGAGCACCTGGGAAAGCCGCTAACGAGCGTACCGGATCCCTTCGGGACGCACGAAAGCTTCGGCCATCACAACAACGCGCGCCTGCAAGCGTTTCTCGACGACTTTCGGTTCGACTATGAATTTGTCTCGGCGACCGAATGCTACCGATCCGGCAGGTTCGACGAGATACTGATTCGCGTTCTCGAGCACTTCGACGAGATCGTCGATGTTGTCTTGCCCGCGCTGGGGCCCGAGCGCCGCGCGACGTACAGTCCTTTCCTGCCGTTGTGCCTGGATACCGGTCGGGTGCTGCAGGTTCCGATCGAACACCGCGATGGCGACGCGGGAACGGTAGCGTACCGAAACGAGAAAGGGCGCCTCGTCGAGGTTCCCGTGACGGGCGGTCACTGCAAGCTTCAGTGGCGGGTGGACTGGGCGATGCGCTGGGTGGCGCTCGATGTCGACTACGAAATGTCGGGCAAGGATTTGATCGACTCGGTCAAGCTGTCGAGCCGGATTTGTCGAATCCTCGACGGTGCGCCGCCGGAAGGCTTCACCTACGAGCTCTTTCTCGACGAGAACGCAGAGAAGATCTCAAAGTCCCGAGGAAACGGGCTCGCCATCAAGGAGTGGCTCCACTATGCGGCGCCTGAGAGTCTCTCGCTCTACATGTATCAGTCACCTCGCAAGGCGAAGCGCCTGTACTTCGACGTGATCCCCAGGGCCGTTGACGACTACCTCGACCAGCTGCGGAAGTTTCCCGATCAAACTCAAGAGGAGCGGTACGCGAATCCGGTTTTTCATATCCACAACGGTCGGCCGCCGGGAGAAACCGTTCCCATCACCTTCGCCATGCTTCTCAATCTGGCGAGTGCGTGCAACGCCGGGGATAAGTCGGTGTTGTGGGGTTTCATCGGCAACTACGCGGAGGACGTAAGTCCGGAAACTCATCCGATCCTTGATTCGCTCGTCGGATTTGCACTCGCCTACTACGAAGGTTTCGTGAAGCCGACCAAGCGCTATCGCCCGCCCAACGACCAGGAGCGAACGGCCTTGGAAGACCTCGCGACCTCGCTGACGGCGTTCCCGGACGGCACCGGCCCGGAAGCCATCCAGTACGAGGTGTACGAAGTCGGCAAGCGCCATGGATTTGAGAATCTTCGGGACTGGTTTGGGGCGCTTTACGAGATTTTGTTTGGTCAATCCCAGGGTCCGCGGATGGGATCATTCATCGCGCTCTACGGCATCGACGAGACGGTTGCTCTCGTGCGGCGTGCCTTGGCGGTCAAGGATCTTTCGGAGTCCGGTGATGGTATGGCTGCCGAGCAAGGCCAGGTGAAATAGTGCTTCGCCGTGAGCGACCCGGTATGCTGTTAGAACACGCTGGTGGATTTCGCGAACTCGAAATAGAGGTCGTGAGCCATGGTCGCGATGGGACCGGGCTGCAGGTCGCGGTCCTCCACCTGCGTGACCGGCATGACCTTGCCGTAGTTGCCCGTACTGAATACCTCGTTGGCGGTCATCACGTCGTCCCAGGTCGTCGTGCGTTCTTCGACGTGCACACCGTTGTCCGCAAGGAGATCCATCACGCGCCTTCGTGTCACCCCGGCAAGAAAGGTACCGTTGTCGACCGGTGTCGAGACCACACCATCTTTTGCGATCCAAATGTTCGCCGTGGCGAACTCGGCGATGTTGTTGCTTGGATCCCGGATGATGGCGTTGTCGAAGCCACGGTCTGCCGCCTCACGCAACGCACGCTGTGAGTTCGGATAGAGGCAAGAAGCCTTGGCGTCCGTCGGCGCCATGTCCCTAGCAGGGCGCCTGTAGCTCGACAAACAGGCTTTGACGCCCGTGAAGCCCGGCAGGGGACTGTCGTAGACGGCAAGAACGAATTTCGTGCTGTCGGGTTCGGGAAGAACGAACCCCTCCGTCGCGTAGAACATGGGTCGGATGTACAGCTCGGCGTCCCTTGGGCACTTACGCACCGCCTCTCGACACAATTCTGCGACCTCTTCGGCGTCCAACGTCGGATCCAAGCCCATGGCGACGGCCGAATGCACGAGGCGGACGCAGTGGGGTTCAAGGTCGGGCACCAGACCCTGAAATGCCCGGGCGCCGTCGAACGCGACAGATGACATCCAGAAAGCATGATCCATGGGGCCCGTGAGCTTGGGATTCTCGTCCGTCCACTTGCCGTCCGCGTAATAGATACCGGCCATAGCTCCTTTCCCGCCCGAAATGATGTTGAAGCGATCAACAACAGGTCTCGGTCGCAGCATATCCTCGAACTTGCGATTGTCCAGAAGTCACCCACCTCTCCATGACCGCTTTAGCGGCAACCATGTCGTGGTGAACGGGCGTTTTTCCCCACATATGGTGTGAATTGAAAGATCCGGATGCCCGGTACATGCGGTACAGTGTCCTAACTCGTGGCTGAACTCTTCAACATCGCCGCGCCGTTCTTGCGCCGCCTTGATCCCGAGACGGCGCATCGTCTCACGATCGCGGGCCTGCGCATGCTCCCGCCACGTCGAGCAAGGGTCGTTGATCCGCCATCTCTTAAGACATGCGTCCTGGACCGGGACTTCCCCAACCCCGTGGGCTTGGCCGCTGGCTTCGACAAGCATGCGGAGGTGCCCGATGCGATGCTGGCATTGGGGTTCGGCTTCGTTGAAGTCGGAAGCGTAACGCCACGCCCTCAACCCGGAAATGCCCGTCCCCGCGTGTTCCGTCTGGACGAAGACCGTGCGGTCATCAACCGCTACGGGTTCAACAGCGAAGGCTTGGCCGCCGTCGCGAACCGATTGCGCGCGCGCATGAGTCGGTCCGGAATCATCGGTGTCAACCTTGGGGCGAACAAGGAGAGCGATGACCCGTTCGCAGATTACGTCGAGGGCATCGAGGAACTGGAAGGACTCGCCGCCTACTTCGTCGTCAACGTATCGTCTCCCAATACGCCGGGACTACGGTCGTTGCAGGCACGCGACTCTCTCGAAGCCTTGCTCGGACGTGTTTTGCGAGTCCGTAGCGACGAAAGCCAGCGGGTTCCGCTGTTCGTGAAAATTGCCCCCGATTTGTCGAACGAAGAATACGGTGGAGTCGCGGATGTCGTTCTATCCCACGGAGTCGACGGCTTGATTATCAGTAATACGACGGTCGATCGCCCGCCGTTGCTGGGTGCCCATCGGAAAGAGAGCGGCGGTCTCAGCGGCGTGCCTCTCTTTGAACCGTCGACGCGTCTCCTTTCCGAGATGTATCGGCTGACGGAGGGGCGGCTCGTTCTCATTGGCGCGGGGGGCATCGCATCGGGAAGAGATGCCTATGAAAAGATCAAGGCCGGTGCGAGCTTGGTGCAGATCTACACGGCCCTGGTGTTCGAGGGTCCCCGGCTGATCGACAAGATAAAGCGGGAGCTGGCGGAGCTCCTGTCCGCCGACGGCTACGACAACGTCTCGCAGGCGGTTGGCGTCGATGTCGGAAATCGCTAGAACGTGCGCAGATCGATCTCGATGTGGAGTTCGCCGAAGGGATCTGTTCGGGAAGCTGGGTCCAGCAGCAACGCGGCTTGAGCGTTACAACATTTGCGGAGTGCCGATGACGGTTCCCATCCTGGAAGGTGTGTCGTCCTTTGCGTCGTGGTATGACGCCATGATTCTCGACTTGTGGGGCCTCATGCACCACGCCGTGGCGCAGTATCCCGGCGATCCGGAATGCCTGGACCGTCTTCGCGGTGATGGAACGCGCGTTCTGCTGTAGTCCAACGCGCCGCGGCCCAGCGACGAAGTCGTCAAGCGGCTTTGGGAAATGGGAATCCGAGATGACCAGTACGAACGCGTGATTACTTCGGGCGACATTACCCGTGACGCGTTGACGAGACGCTACGACGACTGGCACGCCGCACTCGGCGACCGTTGTTGGCTGATCGGGCCGGAACGGGATTGGGGCTTGGTCGAGGGATTGACGCTCGAGCTTGTGGACAGTGTCGAGAATGCCGACTTCATGCTCAACACGGGGCTTTTTGACGACGAGACAGAAGGGTTGGCGGATTACGCTGGCCGACTGGAAACAGCGTCGGCGCGGTCTCTTCCCATGGTGTGCGCAAATCCGGATCTTGCTGTCATGCGGGGTGATAGGACGGTGCTCTGCGCTGGCTCCCTCGCCAGGGCGTATGAGGAACTTGGGGGGGATGTGCGCTACCACGGCAAGCCGCACATGCGGCCATACCAATTTTGCTTCGAGGTGTTGAACGGGATTCCCAGAGATCGAATCTTGGCCGCTGGCGATTCGCTTCGTACCGATATCGCCGGCGCGAACGCCGCCGGCATTGATGGCATATTCGTCATGGGTGGCCTCCACGCCGAGGATCTTCTGGGCGGAGGGCAAGGAGATCCCGCCGGCGTGTTGCAAAGGATGGTGGATGAGTCGGGACACCGTCCGATAGGAGCCGTACACCGTTTCAACTGGTAGCGACACCACGGGATGCGGACTTGTCCCGAGTCTTTCGCTCGGCCATAGCTGATTTACGGAGGGCGCCGGCCGGAATTTCGATGAACGGGAGTCAGGCCTGATGTTCCTTGGCCAGATACTCCTCGGATTGCATCTCCATGAGGCGAGAGGCCGCGCGTTCGAATTCAGAGGTGCCGTCACCTTCGGTGTATAGCTGGTCGGGCGCGCCCTCGGCGCTGCAGATCAGATTGACTCCGTGATCGTAGAGCACGTCGATCAGGTTGATGAACCGTTTGGCTTCGTTCCGGTAGTTGGCTTTCATCACGGGAATATCCGACAGGAACACCGTGTGGAACTGGCGGGCGATCTCGATATAGTCCGCGGCTCCCAAGGGTTGGCGGCACAGGTTGTCGAAAGTGAAGCGCGCAATACCTGCCGCGGCCACCGGAACGGCTGTGGTTCGACCTTGCACCTCCAGGATCTGCGATGCCGTGACCGCGCCGTCCGCGAGGTTGGCGAACGCCTCGTCGAGCCGCGCGTCCGTGTCGCCGTCGAGCGGCGAGAAATAGACGGGCATGGTTTTCAGCCGCGACAGACGATAGTCCCGGGCGCTGTGCAAGGCCAGTATCTCGATCTGAGATTTGAGCAGGTCGATGAAGGGCAGGAAGAGTTCGCGGTTCAAGCCTCCCTGATAAAGATCGTCCGGCGCACGATTGGACGTCGTCACAACCACTACGCCGCGATCAAAGAGCTCGGAGAACAACCGGCTCAGAATCATCGCGTCGGCGGGGTCGTGAACCTGAAATTCGTCAAAACACAGGAGGACGGCTTCATCCGCGATATCCGTAGCGACGGGCGGAATCGGATCCGCCTTGGCCTTACCTTCCTTGATCCGTCGGCGGTGGGCGTGGATGCGCGCATGCACGTCGAGCATGAACGCATGAAAATGGACCCGGCGCTTTCTCTTCACCGGCGCGCCGTCGAAAAACAGGTCCATGAGCGCGGACTTCCCGCGCCCCACGGCGCCGAAAATGTACAGCCCCTGCCGAACGTCTTCCTGTTGACGGAGGCCCAGCCGTTCCGCCCAGCTCCTCCGTTTCGATGGAACATAGTGAACCAGGCGGTTGCTCAGGATCTGAAGCATCTCGGCAGCGAGCTCTTGTGCGGGATCGCGCTGCCACGTCCCATCGCGAACGAGCGCGCGATAGGCAGCCATGACGCCGGGAGAGGACTGATCGCGCATGGTCAGTTATGGAGAGCAGTCCGGCATTGATTCCCCCCAACGGAGGTCACACCGAGGCCCGCCGGTCCACTGCTGCGAGCGGTAGGAAATGCCGGCGCGGCTCCGGTCAAATTGAAGCCGCCCTAGCGGCGCTCCAGCATCTTCTTTTTGATTTCGGCGATGGCCTTGGCTGGATTGAGGCTCTTGGGACACGTCTTTGTGCAGTTCATGATGGTGTGGCAGCGATAGAGCCGGAAGGGGTCCTCCAGGGCATCGAGACGTTCGCCGGCAGCCTCGTCGCGCGAGTCGGCGATCCATCTGTATGCCTGCAGAAGTGCGGCGGGACCGAGATAGCGTTCGCCATTCCACCAGTAGCTCGGGCAACTCGTCGAGCAGCAGGCGCAAAGTATGCACTCCCACAACCCGTCCAATCTGGCGCGATCTTCTCTAGACTGAAGGCGCTCCCCGCCCTCCGGCGGCGGGCTATCGGCCTGGAGCCATGGCGTGACGGACGCGTACTGGGCATAGAACATGGACATGTCGCCCACTAGGTCCTTGATGACGGGCAGGTGCGGCAATGGGTAGACACGGACGTCCCCTTTCACGTCCGCGGTTGCCTTGGTGCAAGCAAGCGTGTTGGTGCCGTCGATGTTCATGGCGCAGCTACCGCAGACCCCTTCTCGGCACGAGCGACGGAACGTCAACGTCGAGTCGATCTCGTTCTTGATCATGATGAGGGCATCGAGAATCATCGGACCGCAGCGTTCGAGGTCGATGATAAAGGTGTCGACCATCGGACTGTTGCCGTCGTCCGGATTCCAGCGATAGATCTTGAAGGTTTTGGACCGGGATGTGCTGTTGGCGGAATTTACCGTCTTACCGGTGCCGATCTTGGAATTGGCGGGCAGAGTGAACTCAACCATGGCGCTCTCTAATTGCCGTTAACCGTCTTGTGCTTTCGTTTGACGACCGCTCAGTAGACTCGGGCTTGAGGCGGGAAGTACTGCACGTCGTTGCTCAGAGTGTGGGTGTGCACGGGCCGGTAGTCGAGCGTCACGCCATACGAGGCGTTCAGCCAACTCAAGGTATGTTTCATCCATTCGTCGTCATTGCGATCGGGATGGTCCTCCCGCGCATGGGCTCCCCGGCTTTCTTGGCGGTTCGCCGCAGAGTGAAGCGTGACCACGGCCTGCTGCATCAGGTTCTCCAGCTCCAACGTCTCGACCAGGTCCGAGTTCCAGACCATGGAGCGGTCGCTCAAACCGATATCGGCAATGGAACTCACGACGTCGGCGATGAGCTTCTTGCCTTCCTCGAGGATCTCGCCGGTGCGGAACACGGCACAATTGCTCTGCATCACACGCTGCATGTTCAGCCGGATTTCCGCCGTGGACGTGCCACCCTTCGCGTGCCGGTACCTGTCCAGCCGTTCGAGCGCATGATCGGACGCGCCGTTGATCAATGTCTTGTGTGGCGATCCGGGATTGATGTTTTCCGCCGCCTTGAGCGCCGCGGCGCGGCCGAACACGACGATATCGAGCAGCGAATTGGAACCCAGCCGGTTGGCCCCGTGGACCGACACGCAGGCCGCTTCTCCGATCGCCATCAATCCGGGAATGACGGTATCGGGATCATCGTCCTTCAGGGTTACGACCTCGCCGTGGAAGTTGGTTGGAATGCCGCCCATGTTGTAGTGGACCGTGGGTAGGACGGGGATCGGTTCCTTGGTGACGTCGACGCCGGCAAATATGCGGGCGCTCTCGGAGATGCCGGGCAAACGCTCTTCCAGGATGTCTGGATCGAGATGGTCGAGATGAAGGAAGATGTGATCCCGGTCATTGCCCACACCGCGGCCCTCGCGAACCTCGATCGTCATGGCGCGGCTGACCACGTCGCGGGATGCTAGGTCCTTCGCGGACGGTGCGTAGCGCTCCATGAAACGCTCGTTCTCTGAATTCACGAGGTAGCCGCCCTCGCCGCGGGCTCCTTCTGTTATCAGACAGCCGGCGCCGTAAATGCCGGTCGGATGGAACTGAACGAACTCCATGTCCTGCAACGGCAGCCCGGCACGCAATACCATGGCGTTGCCATCCCCGGTGCAGGTGTGCGCCGACGTACAGGAGAAATAGGTACGGCCGTAGCCGCCTGTCGCCAGCACGACGACATGGGCGCGGAAAGCGTGGAGGGAGCCGTCGTCTAGGTTCCAGCACAGGACGCCTCGGCAGGCGCCTTCATCATCCATGACCAGGTCGATCACGAAATATTCGACGAAAAACTCCGCGTTGTGCCGTAGGGATTGCTGATACAGCGTATGCAGGATGGCGTGGCCGGTCCGGTCGGCCGCCGCACACGTGCGTTGCGCGATGCCCTCTCCGTAGTGGGTCGTCATGCCGCCGAAGGCCCGTTGATAAATCTTTCCCTCCGGCGTGCGCGAGAAGGGCACGCCAAAATGCTCCAGCTCGATGACCGCCGCAGGCCCTTCGCGGCACATGTACTCGATCGCATCCTGATCGCCGAGCCAGTCCGATCCCTTGACGGTGTCGAACATGTGCCAGTGCCAGTCGTCGTCCCCCATGTTGCCGAGGGCGGCCGACATGCCGCCCTGCGCTGCGACGGTGTGGCTGCGGGTGGGAAATACCTTGGTGATGCAGGCCGTTTTCAAGCCCGCATGCGCCATGCCGAGCGTCGAGCGCAGGCCCGCTCCTCCGGCGCCGACGATCACGGCGTCGTAGTGGTGGTTTTGGATGTGGTAGGTCTCGGTCATGCCCTTACCCCATGACCGCCACTTTGATAACGGCGAACGCACAGGCCGTACCGAGCGACACGCAGGCAAAATTGTTGAGTACGAGCAGCATGACGTTCCAGCCACGCTCGTGGACGTAATCTTCAATCACCACCTGCAGTCCCAGCTTCATGTGATAGAAGGTCGCTATGACGAGCAACAGCATGGCGACAGCCCGTCCCGGCATCGACAGCCAGGAGGTGAATGTGACGTGATCCGTCCCAATCAGGCCGATGATCGAAATGCAGAACCAGATGATCAACGGAATGAGGGCGAGGGCCGTCAAGCGCTGGGCCCACCAGTGATCGACGCCGTGTTGAGCGCTTCCCAGGCCGTGTACCCGGCCGGCCGGTGTTCGGTGGCTCATAGGGCGTCTCCGCTCGCGTAACCGGCGATCCAACTGACCGCCGTGAGCCCCAGGGACGCGATGACCACCAGCCAGCCGGAGGTGTACACGGTCTTGAGCTCGAACCCCCGGCCCGCATCCCAGAACAGGTGCCGAATGCCGTTGCAGAGGTGGTAGAACAGGGAAAACGTGAAGCCGAACAACAGGAGACGACCGAGCCACGACGCTATGAAGGCTTGGGCCGCCTCGAACTGGTCGGGTCCATAGGCGGCCGCAACGAGCCACCAGGCGAGCAACAGGGTGCCGGCTCCCAGTCCCACGCCCGTGATGCGATGTAGAATGGAAAGAACTGACGTGAGCTGTGGCTTGTAGACATGTAAATGCGGGGAAATCGGCCTTTCAACCTGGGCCATAATTGTATGTCTCCGCCTACTCGGGGGCGTACCATCGCCTTCTTGGTGGGCAGATTTAAGACCCAGGTCCGATGCAAGTCAACGCGAGTATATGGCTTGTCCGTCATTCATTCCCTGAAGACTTCTTGACGGTCCGCGACTGACAAGACGGAATTTAGATGAACGTTCTCTCTCTGCAGTCCCATGTGGTCTACGGACACGTGGGAAACTCGGTTGCCGTATTTCCCCTTCAGCGGATGGGTCACGAGGTATGGGCCATCAGCACCGTGGCCTATTCAAATCATCCCGGTCACGGGAGATTTCGCGGTCGCGTGACGGAAGCGGCGTTGGTCACCCAGTTGATCGCCGGACTGGATGATCTCGGTATGGCGAAGTGCTGCGACGCCATAATCACCGGCTACGTTGGTGACGTTTCGGTGGGACGGGCCACAATTGAAGCGGTCCGCCTGGTGAAGTCCCGAAACCCGAGTGCTCTGTACGTTTGCGATCCGGTCATGGGTCGCGAGCGGGACGGGTTCTTCGTCCCCGAGGATCTTCGGGATCTGTTCCGGGAACGGATCGTTCCGGCTGCGGACGTCATCGCGCCCAACCAGTTCGAGCTCGAGTATCTGGCGGGCGAGTCCCTTTCCTCGCTGGCTGCCGTGACCGAGGCATGCGCTCGGTTGCGCCCTCGAGGTACTGAAGTCGTGATCGTGACGTCGGTGGGCGTTGAAGAAGTCCCCGAGTCTCAAATCGCGACTCTCGCTGTTGCGCCGGAGGGGAGTTGGCTCGTCGCGACGCCGCGCCTGACCGGAGGCCTGTTCGGCGCGGGCGATCTGTTCGCCGCTCTGTTCCTCGGCAATTACCTGGGGTTTCGGGATGTCGAGAACGCGCTTAAAATTTCCGTGGCAGCCACCTATGGCGTTCTTCGCACCACCGTCGATACGGATGCTCGGGAGCTCGAAATCCTGAAGGCGCAGGACGAGATCGTCGCTCCCTCTCGATATTTCGACGTGAAACGGATCAATTAGCGGGGCAAGGCCCGTGCGGTCAGGCGGAACCGGCCGCCGCCCTTGGCGCCGTTTCCGACAAGTGTCGGTTGATCAGAACTTCCGCGATCTGGACCGAATTGAGCGCCGCACCCTTCCGCAAGTTATCTGCAACCACCCAGATGTTGAGACCGTTCTCAAGCGTCGAGTCCTCGCGTATGCGGCTCACATAGGTGGCATATTCGCCGGTCGCCTCCACGGGCGTGACGTAACCACCGTCCTCCCGTCGGTCAACGACCATGAGGCCCGGCGACTCACGCAGGATCTCGCGAGCCCGCTGCGCCGTGATCGGATCCTCGAATTCGATGTTCACGGCCTCCGAGTGGCCGACGAAAACAGGCACCCGAACGCAGGTCACCGATACCTTGATATTCGGATCGAGGATTTTTTTGGTCTCGGCGACCATCTTCCATTCTTCCTTCGTGGATCCGTCGTCCATGAAGTCCTGAATGTGGGGGATGACGTTGAAGGCGATTTGTTTCGTGAATTCCTTCGGCTCGAGCGGATCGTTGACGTAAATCGCCTTGGTTTGCTCGAACAACTCGTCCATCGCCGCGTTGCCGGCCCCCGAGACCGACTGATAGGTCGCCACCACCACCCGTTTGATGGTCGCCTCGTCATGCAGGGGTTTGAGCGCGACGACCAGTTGGATCGTCGAACAGTTAGGGTTGGCGATGATGTTTCTCTTGTCGTAGTCCGCGACGGCCTCGGCATTCACCTCCGGGACGACGAGCGGGACGTCCGGGTCCATCCGGAACTGCGAGGTGTTGTCGATGACGACGCAGCCGGCCTGGGCGGCGCGCGGTGCATGGACCGCTGAAACCCGTGCACCCGGCGAAAACAGGGCGAAGTCGAAGCTGGCGAAGTCGAAGCATTCGAGGTTTTGGACCTTGAGCACGTCATCGTCCCCGAAGGAAACCTCGCGACCCGCCGAGCGTTCCGAAGCGACCGCCACCACCTCGTCTATCGGAAACTCCCGCTCGAAGAGAATTTGAAGCATTTCGCGACCGACGTTCCCGGTCGCACCCACGACAGCGACTCTGTATCCCATATCCCAATTCCCGTGCCGTCACGGCGGTGCCGCGACGAACAAGTTCCGATGTCAGGCTCCGATCTCGTCCAACTCCCGAAGCAGCGCGTCGCCCATGACGCTGGTCGACACCTTGGCTTTCCCCGGTTGCATGATGTCAGCCGTCCGGAGACCTTCCGACAGGACATTCGACACCGCGGTTTCGATAAGGTCGGCTTCACTTCCCAAATCGAACGAGTAACGCAGCATCATTCCAAGGCTGAGGATGCAGGCCAATGGGTTCGCCAATCCCCGGCCCGCGATGTCAGGCGCGCTGCCATGGACCGGTTCATAGAGCGCGCGCCGTTGCCCCGTACCGTCGGGAGCGCCCAGGGATGCGCTCGGCAACATGCCGAGTGACCCCGTGAGCATGGCCGCCTCGTCCGAGAGGATGTCCCCGAAGAGATTGTCCGTGACGATGACATCGAACTGCTTGGGATTGCGAACCAACTGCATCGCCGCGTTGTCGGCGTACATGTGCGTGAGTTCGATGTCCGGGTATTCCTCGTCGCGGATGCGTTGCACGTCCTCGCGCCAGAGAATGCCGGACTCCATTACGTTGGCCTTTTCGGCGGAGCAAACACGTCCCTGCCGTTTGCGGGCGAGTTCGAAGCCGACACGCGCCACGCGCTCGATCTCGGACGTCGTATATACCTGGGTATTGATGCCTCGCCGGGTGCCGTCCTCCAGGGTCTCGATACCCCGCGGCTCACCGAAGTAAATACCCCCGGTCAGCTCCCGGACGATCATGATGTCCAGACCTGAGATGATCTCCGGCTTAAGGGTCGAGGCCTCCGCGAGGGCGTCGAAGACGATAGCCGGCCGCAGATTGGCGAACAGATCCATTTCCTTGCGCAGTCGCAAGAGGCCACGCTCCGGCTTCAAGGAGAAATCCAGATCATCCCACTTCGGCCCGCCCACCGAACCGAACAGCACGGCGTCGGCGTTCATGGCCGCATTCATCGTGTCGTCTGTCAAGGGCGTGCCGTGCGCATCGTAAGATGCGCCACCTACCAGGTCTTCCGTGATATCGAATCCCAAGGCACGGCTGGCCTCCAGCCACTCCAGAATCCGCCGCACTTCCGCCATGACTTCGGAGCCGATTCCATCTCCCGGCAGAAACAGGATTTTCTTGTTCGATGCCATTGGTGTTCCGCCGCCCTGCCGGGTATCGGCTAGCCGCCTGCCGCGGCGTAGAGCCAGGGTTGGCTGGCGCGTTGGGACTCTTCGAAATCGTCGATCGACTTGGCTTTCCGCATCGTCAGGCCGATGTCGTCGAGCCCGTTCAACAGACAATGCTTGCGGAACGGATCGATCTCGAACGAGATGGTGTTGCCGTCCGCACCCGACATCACCTGCGCTTCCAGATCCACCCAAAAGGTTGCATTGGCGCCGCGCGCGGCGACTTCTGCCAGCCCGGCAACGGCGTCCTTCGGCAGTGTGATGGGAAGCAGGCCGTTCTTGAAGCAGTTGTTGTAGAAAATATCCGCGAAACTCGGTGCGATGACACAACGGATACCGAAGTCCGCGAGGGCCCATGGCGCATGCTCGCGGCTTGAACCACAGCCGAAATTGTCGAACGCGATCAAGATCTTCGCCTTGCGGTATGGCGCCTTGTTGAGCACGAATTCCGGACGTTCGCTGCCGGTCTCGTCAAAGCGCAGATCATTGAATAGGTGGACTCCCAGGCCGGTTCGCTTGATGGTTTTGAGAAACTGCTTGGGGATGATGGCGTCGGTGTCGATGTTGACCATCGGGAGAGGCGCCGCGATACCGCTCAGCGTCGTGAATTCTTCCATGATGGGTTCCTCTAGGTCAGATCGCGAACGTCCGCCAGCCGTCCCGTGACCGCTGCGGCTGCGGCCATGGCCGCGCTCATCAGGTGTGTCCGCCCACCGCGCCCTTGTCGTCCCTCGAAGTTGCGGTTGGATGTCGAGGCACAGCGTTCACCGGGCTCCAGGCGGTCCGCGTTCATCGCTAGGCACATTGAGCAGCCCGGTTCGCGCCATTCGAATCCCGCTTCGATGAAGATCTTGTCCAGGCCTTCCTCTTCGGCCTGATATTTCACCAGCCCTGAGCCGGGTACCACCATAGCGCCGACGTGGTCCGCAACCTTGCGTCCCTTCGCAACAGTGGCGGCGGCTCGCAGATCTTCGATCCGCCCGTTGGTACACGAGCCGATGAAGACGCGGTCGATCTTGACGTCCGTCAACGGCGTTCCGGGCGAAAGATCCATGTACTCGAGCGAGCGGGACCATTTCCGTTGCCGGTCTTCGTCCGTGGCATCGGCGGGAGCCGGAATCCGGCTGGTGACGGGTAGCACTTCCTCCGGATTGGTGCCCCAGGTGACCTGCGGTGCGATGTCCGCCGCGTCAAGGGAAATTTCCGCGTCGTACATGGCGCCGTCGTCCGACGGCAATGTGCTCCATATCGCGACCGCGTGTTCCCAAGCGCCGCCCTTCGGCGCCATCGGTTTTCCCTTGAGGTACTCGAAGGTCGTCTCGTCCGGCGCCACGAGTCCCGCGCGGGCGCCGGCCTCGATGGACATGTTACACACCGTCATGCGGCCTTCCATCGAGAGGTTCCTGATGGCGTCGCCGCCGTACTCGATGACGTGACCGTTGCCGCCCGCGATCCCAATCTTGCCGATTACGGCGAGAATCATGTCCTTGGCCTCGACGCCGAAACCCGGCTCGCCCGTCACGGTGATGCGCATGTTCTTCGGCCGGTGTTGGATCAGGGTCTGCGTGGCCAGGACATGCTCGACCTCGGAGGTGCCGATTCCGAAGGCGAGGGCTCCGAACGCTCCGTGAGTCGCCGTATGGGAATCACCGCAGACGATGGTCATTCCCGGTTGGGTCATGCCTTGCTCCGGTCCGATGATGTGAACGATGCCCTGCCGAATATCGCCCATGCCGTAGTACTCGATGTCGAAGTCGCGGCAGTTCGCCTCAAGGGTTTCGACCTGGATTCGCGAATCCTCCTCGACGATCCCGCCGGACCGGTCCGTCGTCGGCACATTGTGATCCGCGACGGCCAACGTTGCATCAGGTCGGCGGACGGCGCGCCCCGTAGCGCGAAGACCTTCGAACGCCTGCGGGCTGGTGACCTCGTGCACCAGGTGCCGGTCGATGTACAGGAGGACGGCGCCGTTTTCGTCGACATCGACGACATGGTTGTTCCAGATCTTGTCGAGAAGTGTTCGAGGGGCCGTCATTTGTCGCTCCACCGGGCGATCACCCATTGAGGATGGGAACGCCGTCATTCCTCGCCGTTGGAAGCCTCGCTCTCCGGGACCGGATCGGCCTCCAAGGCCGCCGCTACCGCGTCCCGCATGGGGCGCCGGTCATCGCGCCGTTCGGCGATGCGAGCCTTCTTGCCGCGCAATCCACGAAGGTAATAGAGCTTGGCGCGGCGTACGTCGCCGCGCCGCACGATCTGAATATCGGCGATCTGCGGCGAATAGAGCTGGAAGATACGTTCCACGCCCTCGCCGTAAGAGATTTTCCGCACCGTGAAGGACGAATTGAGGCCGCGGTTTCGGCGCGCGATGCATACACCCTCGAACGCCTGCAATCTCTCACGCGAGCCCTCGACTACCTTGACCATCACACGGACCGTGTCGCCGGGTCCGAATTCGGGAACGGGACGTTCGGCCTGGATCTTTTCGGTCTGGGTCTCTTCAAACTTCTGCAGAATATCCATTGTCGTCACCTCGCTTTGTCCCGCGCTCCCGCGTACCGTTTCCACAGATCCGGTCGGCGTGTCCTGGTCGTCCGCTCCGCCTGTTCGCGGCGCCACTGGGAAATCCGCTCGTGATGACCCGACAGCAGAACTTCCGGGACGGTACGGCCTTCCCACTCCTGTGGCCGCGTATATTGCGGGTACTCCAACAATCCTCTCTCAAAACTGTCGTCCGTCACCGAGCGTGGGTCTCCCGCGACACCGGGCAGCAGGCGAACAACCGCATCAACGATCGCCATCGCCGCGGGTTCACCGCCGGACAGCACGAAATCGCCGAGACTTACTTCCTCGATCGGCCGGGCTTCAAGTAGCCTCTCGTCAATCCCTTCAAATCGGCCACACAGCAACACTACGCCCGCACCTTCCGCCAAAGACCTCGCCAGCGGTTGATCGAAGGGACGGCCACGTGGACTAAGGTAGAATATTGGCACCTCGGGTCCCGCGGCCGCGGCGGCTTCGTCGACCGATCTGGCAAGGATGTCGGCCCGGAGAACCATTCCCGGACCGCCGCCGAACGGGGTGTCGTCGACCGAGCGGCGTTTATCGCTCGCAAACTGCCGAATGTCCACTGTTTCGAGACGCCAAATCCCCTTTTTCAGCGCCGTCCCCGCTAGAGACTCGCCAAGCGGACCGGGGAATATCGCAGGGAACAGCGTCAACACCCATGCCGTCCATGGCGCAGCCATGCCGCGTGTCGTGGCCCCGGACCGTTTCGGCGATGTTTGCTCGACCTTGGCCATGTCCGGTACGAACCCCCTCAATTCACCTCATCGTCGTTCAGCAGTCCCGGCGGAGGAATCAGGACGAGATAGCCCTTGTCCGTATCGATCTCCGGAACGGTGTCGCGGGTGAACGGCACGACGAGCGGTGGCCCATCCATGCGCTCGATTTCCAGCACGTCGCCGGCACCGAAATCATGCAGCGCCAAGACGCGTCCGAATTCCTCGCCATTCACCGTCACCACCCGCATTCCCAGCAGATCCGTGTGATAGAACTCGTCTCCCTCCGAGTCGGGCAGCGCATCCCGGGCGACGTACAACTGCGTTCCTTTCAGCGCCTCGGCAGCCGTTCGGTCCTGGATACCCTCGACCCGAGCCGCGATGCCGCCCTTGATCGGCCTGAGGTCCACGAGGGTGAACGACCGCGCGCCGGTCTCGTCGGTCAGTGGCCCATATGCGGCGATGTCCTCTGCCCGCTCGGTGAAGGTACGGATGCGCACCTCGCCGCGGGTCCCCCTGGCGCCTGTGATAACGCCCAGACACGGTTGGTGCGGCGCGCCCACGGCGGTCTCCGGGAACTGGCCGGGAGATTAATTCTCTTCTCTCTCTTTTTCTTCTGCTTGGGCCTCCGGCTCTTCGCTGCCTTCCTCGTCCGCGGCCGACTCCTCGATAGGAGCTTCGTCGGCCGTGGCTTCCCCTGCGACCGGCTCCTCGGCCTCCTCCGCGGGCGCTTTCTCCTCGGCCGGCGCTTCTGCGGCAGTCTCTTCGGCCGACGCCTCTGATCCGCCTTCCTCCGGTTCGACTTCTTCCGCCGCTACCGCCGCGGCAGCCGCCGCTGCCTCTTCGGCGGCCTTCAGGCGTTCCCGTGCTTTCTTTCCGGGTTGACCCTTGGTCGGATTGTTCTTCTGGGTCGGCATGGGAATGATCTCGGCGTTGCCCAGGAACCGTGCGACACGGTCGGTCGGCCTCGCCCCGTGACCCAACCAGTGGCGAATACGATCCTCGCTCAGCGTTACGCGGTTGGGATCGTCGCGCTTGAGCAGCGGGTTATATGTCCCCAGCTTTTCGATGAAACGGCCGTCCCGCGGGCTCCGCGAGTCGGCGACGACGATTCGATAGAAGGGCCGTTTCTTGGCGCCCGCCCGGGCCAATCGGATCTTCAGTGCCATTCTTGTGTTCACTCCTGGTTGGGGTTTCTCGTCGAGTTCGGATCGGTTGGCGTTTCGACTCATCTCACGGGCAAGCCGGGGAGTCCGTGCCGCATCAGGCCCCGTTTCCCCACCTTGCTGACTTTCTTCATCATGGAAGACATCTGTTTGAATTGCTTGAGGAGGCGGTTCACGTCTTGGACCGAGGTGCCCGAGCCCCCTGCCACACGCCGTTTCCGCGAGGCGTTGAGGAGTTTTGCGTTGCGGCGTTCCTGTGGCGTCATGGATTGGATGATCGCTTCCTGCCGCTTTAGCAGGCCTTCGTCGATCCGGGCGTCGGCCATCTGTTGTTTCACCTTTCCGACGCTGGGCAGCATGCCCATGATTCCGTCCATCCCGCCCATGCGGCGAATTTGGCGAAGCTGCTGAGCGAGGTCGTCAAGGTCGAAAGTGCCCTTGCGCATCTTCTCTTCGAGTCGCGCGGCATCCTCCTGTTCGACCGTCTCGGCGGCTCGCTCGACGAGGCCAACCACATCGCCCATGCCAAGAATGCGGGACGCGATACGGTCGGGATGGAAGACTTCCAAGGCATCGATCGCTTCGCCGGTGCCCAAGAGCTTGATGGGACAACCTGTCGCCGCGCGCATGCTGAGCGCTGCTCCGCCACGGGCGTCACCGTCCACGCGGGTAAGGACGATACCCGTTACCCCGACCCGTTCCTTGAACTGTTCGGCAATGTTGACCGCATCCTGACCGGTCAGCGAGTCGGCGACCAGCAGCACTTCCGCGGGGCCGGTCGCGTCACGGATACCCACCACTTCGGCCATCAGCGCTTCATCCACATGCGCGCGTCCGGCAGTATCCAGCAGGATCACGTCGCATCCCTGGAGGCGGCCTGCGTTCATCGCCCGTTTGGCGATGTCTTCGGGCATCTGGCCGGGAACGATGGGCAGTGTCGCCACGCCGGCCTGTTCTCCCAGCAGCTTGAGTTGTTCCTGAGCGGCGGGCCGCCGGGTATCGAGAGAGGCCATCAGGACCTTTTTCTTCTGCCGCTCGGTAAGCCAGTTTCCGATCTTGGCGGTGGTCGTCGTCTTACCCGAGCCCTGCAGTCCGACCATCAGGACGGAGGCGGGTGGGGCCGCATGAAACTCCAGATCGGCGGTTTCGGGTCCGAGAACCTCGATCAAGTGATCATGGACGATCTTGATGACCATCTGGGCCGGCGATACCGAGCGCAGCACCTCCGCGCCGATGGCGCGATCGCGGACGCTATCGATGAATCGCTTCACGACCGGCAGGGCGACGTC
This sequence comes from Alphaproteobacteria bacterium, assembly GCA_021296255.1. GTDB lineage: Bacteria > Pseudomonadota > Alphaproteobacteria > UBA2966 > UBA2966 > UBA2966. Next base: position 40,840 of record JAGWAU010000002.1, read on the forward strand.
CGCCTCCAGTAACGCGACTCGCACTTCCCGAAGGGCGGCGTTGACGTCGGACTCGGAAAGAGCGCCATGCCGCTTCAGGTTCTCGAAGACCTCACCGAGGCGTTCGGTCAGACTGTCGAACATATCCAGCGCATTCCTCGCGTTTGACGAGAACCGACGGCGCCAGTGCGCGAAACCTCGCGGACTGGCGGACACCCGTGGGCGCTCCCGGTCACTAACCCTTTCGGAGCGCGCGGAAAGTAGCTCCGAGCGGCCTTTCCCGTCAAGAAGCGTTTGGACGCGCGAAAAGCCGTCGAGGCGCCGCACGGTGGACTTCTGCGGCCACAAGGCCATATAAGGCGGCGATGAGCGAGCTTCCGTTCACCAAAATGCATGGCTTGGGCAACGACTTCGTCGTGCTGGATGGGCGCGCGCGCGCCATTTCCCTCGCGGCCGATGAAGTGCGGCGTATCGCGGATCGTAAGCGCGGTGTCGGCTGCGATCAGCTCATCACCATTGAGCCGTCGGACCGCGCCGCCGCTTTCATGCGGGTCCACAACGCCGATGGTGGCGAGGTGTCGGCCTGCGGGAATGCAGCACGTTGCGTGGCCAACATGGTGATGGACGAGCTGGGCACCGACGCGGTCGACCTCGACACCGCGGCAGGTGTGCTGGAGGCCTCCAGGGATGGTTCGGGGATAGTCACCGTCGACCAGGGTCCGGCGCGGACCGATTGGCGGGACATCCCGTTGGCGCGCGACATGGATACGCTTCACATGGATATGTCGGCTGGTGGACGGGCGGTCACGGCGTTGGATGATGCCGTCGGCGTGAATGTCGGGAACCCGCACGCCGTGTTCTTTGTCGACGAGGTGGACTCGGTCGACTTGACGTCGGTCGGACCCGGCCTTGAACACCACGTGCTGTTTCCCGAGCGCGCGAATATCAGCATCGCCCAGGTGCGCGCTCGCGATTCGATCCAGGTCCGGGTATGGGAGCGCGGTGTCGGCATCACCTCCGCCTGCGGAACCGCGGCCTGCGCGGTCGCCGTCGCGGGCGCTCGCCGCGGCCTGACGGACCGCTCGGCTGATATCCACTTGGACGGCGGAGTCCTTCGGCTTCAGTGGCGGGAGGACGGGCACGTGCTGATGACGGGACCCGTCTCGATCAGCTTCTCCGGCATTCTCGACGGCACATTGCTGAACGGGAGCGGCTCATGACGGCTGGACTTCGGCATGGGCCGGACGTCGTGACCTTTGGATGCCGCCTCAATTCATATGAATCGGAAATCATCCGGCACGAGGCTGCGGCGGCTGGCCTGATCGACGCGGTCGTTGTCAACACATGCGCCGTGACCGCCGAGGCCGAACGACAGGCGCGGCAGACCATCCGGCGGCTGCGGCGGGAGGCACCAGACCGGGAGATCATCGTGACGGGCTGCGCCGCCCAGCTCCACCCGGACGCCTACGCGGAAATGCCCGAGGTCGATCGTGTGCTCGGCAACCTGGAGAAACTCTCGCGGGAGCACTACGGCTCCACGGCGGAGGGCTCGGTCATCGTCACCGACATCGCGAGGGTGACGGAGACCGCAGGTCACTTGATCGAGGGTTTCGATGGCCGGACGCGCGCCTTTCTTGAAATTCAACAAGGCTGCGATCACCGCTGCACCTTCTGTATCATCCCGTTCGCGCGAGGCCCCAACCGCAGCGTGCCGGTCGGACATGTGATCGCCGGGGCGGAGACTCTGGTCGCGGCGGGTTACCGCGAGATCGTTCTGACCGGGGTTGATATCACGGCTTATGGCGCGGAACGGCCCGATCATCCCGGACTTGGCGGCTTGGTTCGCGTGTTGTTGCGTGAAGTGCCGAACCTTTCGCGGCTCAGGTTGTCTTCGTTGGATCCTGTCGAGATCGATGATGAACTGAAGGCGGCTATTGTCGGCGAGCCGCGGCTCATGCCGCATCTCCATTTGAGTTTGCAGTCCGGAGACGACCTTGTTCTCAAGCGTATGAGGCGTCGTCACGTGCGTAACGACGCGATCGAGCTTTGTCGGGAACTTCGGCAGAGTCGACCCGGCCTCGTGTTCGGCTCCGATCTGATCGTCGGCTTTCCCACCGAAACCCGTCCGATGTTCGAAAATTCCTTGCGTTTGATCCACGATTGCGGCCTGACGTATCTGCACGTATTCCCCTATTCGTCGCGTCCCGGTACGCCTGCGGCGCGCATGCCCCAGGTGGCCAAGGAGGAGCGCAAGGAGCGTTCGGCGCGTATGCGCTCTGCCGGTGAAGAGGCGCTCGGGATATATTTGAAGAGCCGCATCGGCGCCACCGAATCCGTGCTGATCGAACGCTGTGGCGAGGGCCGGACGGAAGGTTACGCCCGGGTCCGGATCATTGATGGCGACCCCGGTCCCGGCACCTTCGTGCCCGTTCGGGTCACCGGCGTTTCGGAGAATCGGCTTATAGGCCGCGTTGCAGCGTGACGGAACGGGACGAAGAGCGGTCCGGCTGGTTTTCGCGCCTCAAACGGGGTCTTGGAAAGTCGGCGGGCGAGCTGAGCGGAGGACTCGCGGGGATCCTGACCAAGCGCCGTCTCGATGACGAGTCTCTGGAGGCCCTCGAGGAACTTCTCATCAGCTCGGATCTCGGCGTGTCCCTCGCGGCCCGCATGACCGCGGAATTGGGGCGGTCTCGTCTCGAGAAGGAGATCACGTCCGAGGAAGTGCGGGGGGTTCTCGCACGAGAGATCACCAGCATCCTGCAAGCCGTGGCGGTTCCCTTTGAAGTGGATGCATCGCACAAGCCGCACGTCGTGCTGGTTGTCGGTGTCAACGGTACGGGCAAAACCGCGACGATCGGCAAGCTCGCCCACAATTTTCGGGGCCGGGGGTGCTCGACGATCATCGCCGCGGGCGATACCTTCCGTGCTGCGGCGATCGAGCAGATTCAGGTTTGGGGCGAACGGTCCGGCGCCGAGGTTATCGCGCGGCAACCGGGCGCCGACGCCGCTGGTCTCGCCTATGACGCATTCCAACAGGCCCGGTCCCGGTACGCTGACGTACTCTTGATCGATACGGCCGGGCGCCTGCACAACAAGTCGGACCTCATGGCCGAACTGGGGAAGATCGTCCGCGTGTTGGGCAAGCTGGACGCCTCCGCGCCGCACAGCGTACTGCTCGTCCTCGACGCGACCACCGGACAGAACGCCCTGCGGCAGGTCGAGGTCTTTCGAGAGATCTGTGACGTCACGGGACTCGTGATGACCAAGCTCGACGGAACGGCGAGGGGGGGCGTGCTGGTGGCCGTTGCCGAGAAATTTGGGCTGCCGGTGCACGCTGTCGGCGTCGGAGAAGGGATCGAGGATCTCCAACCGTTCGAGGCCGAGAGATTCGCGGAGGCGCTCGTCGGACTCGGTTAGGGAATGATCCTCGCCGCGCGCAACTCGTCGAATTGGCGGACGAACATCTCTTCCGTGTCTACGAAATCGAGGAACCCGGCCCGGCGGCATTTGGTGGTATCCATGCAGACGTCCCAGTCGGAGCCGAAGGCATAGTCCCCGAAGGCCCAGTTTGCGGCCTTCTCGAACGGCGTAGCCGCCAAGTCGTGCTTTTCGACGATCTCGTTCCAGAGCGGCTCTTTGTCCGCCATCATCATGGCGAGGTCGATCTGCTGTGGCGGGGCGACCGTCATGCCGAAGTAGTCTGCGATGCGCTCCCACATGTGGTCCCAGCGGAATACGTCGCCGTTGGCGATATTGAAAGCCTCGTTGGCGCACGCCGGCGTCGTTGCTGCCCATATCATCGATTTCCCCAGGAGTCCGCTGTCGGTGACCTGGTAGATGGTGTGATAGGCCGCTGGTTTGCCGGGCCACCGCAACGGCAGGCCGAGCTCCTTGGAGATGACGGCGTAGACGGCCACGACCGACGTGAGGTTCAGTGGATTGCCGATCGAGAGGCCGCATACGGCCTGAGGGCGTACCGCCGACCATGTCCAGGGCTGGCCTTCTTGGAGTTCGCGTAGGCAATCTTCCTGACCGAAATAGAGGCTTGGCGGCATGTGTCGGGGGTCGTCCTCCCGGGACGGAGTTTTGTAGGGGCCCAGGTGACGGCCGTAATACTTCGCGCCCTGCAGAATCTGTACGTGCCGGAGGTTGGGCGCGTTCCGAATCAAGCCGTCCATCGCGTTCTTGAACATCTCGGTATTGGGTTCCGCGGCTTCCTCCCACGTCGGGTAGTCCTTGTAGGCGGTGTAGAACACGTGCGTCACCTGCGGCACGTCCTTCAGCCCCGCCAGGCAGTCGCCGCGGTCTGTCAGATTGATAGGCAGGTGCTCGGCCCGCGTCTCGAATTCGGGAGGGTTGCGCATGACCCCGATGATGTCCCAATCGTTGAGACCGTCGAGATGCCGGAGGAATCCCCGCCCGATGATGCCGCTGGCGCCGAACACGAGCGCGGTATTGCGATCCGTCATGACAATCGTCCTCCCGGAGGGGGCGCCCGGAGCTTAAGGGATGATCCGGTTGGCCCGAAGCTCAGCGAATTGATTGAGGAACATCTGCTCGGTATCGACGAAGTCCAGGAAACCGAATTCTCGGCACTTCGTCACGTCCGACATCATGTCCCATTCGTTGTTGAAGATGTACTGGGCGAATGGCCAGTGAGCCATGTCCTCGTAGGCGTTGGGGACGAGATCGTACTTGCGCACGATTTCGTCCCAGAGCGGCGCCTTGTCGGCCATCATCAGCGGCAGGTCGATGCGCTGAAGCGGTCCCGGTTCCATACCGAAGAACTCGGCGAACTTCGGCCACATGTGTTCGAAGCGCACGTAATCGCCGTTGACGACGTTGAAGGCCTGATCGGCGCATGAGGGCGTTGTCGCGGCCCATTCCATGGCACGCGCCAACAAGCCCGCTTCCGTGGCCATGTACATGGAGCGGTAGGTGATCGGGCTGCCCGGGAATCGCAACGGCAGACCCAGCTCCTTCGAGATGGTGGCGTAAACCGCGATGCATGAGACCAGATTCATGGGAATCCCCACCGCGTGTCCGCACACCGCGTGCGGGCGCATGCACGACCACGACCAATTCTTTCCCTTCGACTTCTCGATCAGATAGTCCTGCTGGCTGTAATAGAAATTGGGTGGCATGTGTCGGGGATCGCTCTCCTTTGCGGGCGATTTGAAGGCGCCGAGGTGTGATCCATAGGCCTTGGTTCCTTGAAGCGAGCAGACGTGCTCGAGGCCGGTCGCGATTGGCTCGATGACCTCCATGGGATTGACGAGGAGCGCGAGGTTGGGGGCATCCTGCTCCGCCCAGGAAGGTCGCTCCGTGTAACCGGCGAAAAACACGTGGGTGACTCGGTCGAGGCCGGCGAGCTTGGTCCGGCATTCGGCGGCATCGCCGAGATCCACAGAAATGAAGGTTGCCGTCGATTCGTAGTATGGCCGGCGTCGGGACAAGCCGACGACCTGCCAATCGTCCTTGGCGTCGAGGTGCCGGATCGTGTTGCCACCGACAATTCCGGTGGCGCCGATCACAAGGGCAACTTTCTGGTCCGGCAACTACTCGGCGCCCCCCATCGTGCTTCGAATGCGGCCGACTGTAGGGCGCGGCTCCGGTTGGGTCCAGCATGGTGTCGACGGGGACGATGCCCTACGCTGAGATTCATCCGCGGAGCGGGAGAGACGATGCCCGAGATCAAGACACGCCATTTGATGACCTTCCGTATTCGGCCGCCTGAACCGCCGCTCGGGCCGCTTGAATATGGGGACACGCCGTTCGGCCGTCGTTGGGTCATGCCGGTTCCCGGTGGTCGCTTCGACGGAGACCGCCTTCGGGGCCGGATCGTGTTCGGCAGCGATTGGCTGATCCGGCGGCCCGACAATGCAACGGTGCTCGACGTCCGCCTGACGATGGAAACCGATGACGGGCACTTGATCGGCATGCGCTATCGCGGGCTGCGTCTTGGTCCCGAAGAGGTCTTGCAACGCCACCTGAACGGCGATGTCGTCGATGCCTCCGAATATTACTTCCGGATCGCTCCCTTCTTCGAGACGGCGTCGGACAAGTACGGCTGGATAAACACCATCATCGCGGTGGGGATCGGGGACCGGACCGAGGAAGGACCCGGCTACGAGATCTACGAGATCCTGTGAACGCGGATGCAGTCCGCCACATCCATTGCGCGATCGTCTTTGATGGTTTGGCGCTCGATAACTGCGGTCGGTGCGTCTCGCTGTCCCTGCCGGAGCCGCCTGGACCGGCGCCGACCGGCTGGGACGCGGCGTTTCCACGGACCGTTCCGCCGCCATCCTGAACCCCGGGTCAGGTGAACGATCGAGGCGCCCGTCAAATGGTGAACCCGCGCATCCCGTTTCAGTATGCTCCGAGGAGAGGCCGTCTTCCGCCGCCGGACGGCAAGCCGTTGATCGTCCAGATCGTGGTCGCGGTCGAGATATTTCGCTACGACCAGCCGATACCCCGAAAGATACTCACCAACCCTCACGGCATCGATCCTGTCCCGGATCTCGTTAACTATGCCTGGATGGAATACGGCATGCGCTGCGGCATCCCGCGCCTCATCCGCACGTTGACAGAGCGAGGCGTGCGGGCCGTCGCCTGCATCAACTCCGACGTGATCGACGCGTATCCGGACGTGGCCGAGGCCATCCTCGAGGCAGGCTGGGAATTTCAGGGTCACGGCAAGTTTCAGCGTTCCATGACGGAGGATGACGAGGAAGAGATCATCAACGTCTCCCTGGAACGGATCCGGTCGTTCACGGGCCGGCCGGTGCGCGGTTGGATCGGTCCTGGGTTGAAGGAGTCCACTCGTACGCCCGAACTGCTCAAGGCCGCGGGTGTCGAGTACATCTCCGATTGGGGCGTGATCGACGATCTGCCGGTCTGGATGTCCACCCAATCGGGGCCCGTTGTCGTAGTGCCCTACACGGCCGAGCTCAACGACGCCTACGTCTATCACATCGGCCAGCACGGCCCCGACGAACAGTACAACCGGATGCGTGACATGGTGGCGGGCCTTGAACCGGAGCTCGGAGAATCCCCGCGAGTCCTGTCGATGTCCTATCACCACTACCTCATGGGTCAGGCTCACCGCGCCCATTGGGTGGGGCGGATGCTGGACTATCTCCTGGAACGCCCCGACACGATATTCATGCCGGGGGAAGAGATCTGCGATTGGTTCACGGGAACCGAGACGGCGAGGAAGGAGAAGGCGGCGTTGCTCTAGAGGCACCCGCTGCCGGTGCTCCGAATCGGGACGTCGCTGCCGACGGCAAGGCCGAGTTCCCGGTCGGCGCGGCCGCGATTGACGGCGATTTCAACCAGTCCGTTCGAATTCTCGTACCACATCGCGGATCCCTCCGGCACGTCCGCGAACGTGAAGGCCCGCGGCAGCGTCCTGCCGCCGAAATCGATGACGGCGTCCTCCGCGACCGTCTTGGCGCGTACGCCGGTGACGGCATTGCCGAACCGGTCGATGTAGATGACCCGTGTCAGATCCAGGGGCCATTCCAGATTGACGGCATTGGACAGTTCGCAGGTCCGGCCTGGCCTGTGCCGTCCGAGCGAGATCCGTGCCGCGACCGGGGCGAAGATGTCGCGGCCGTGGAAACTGGGGGAGACGCGCTCCGGCCGCCAGGTGACCGTCCAGGCCTCGGCCGAGGCGGCCTGCCCGACGACCGACGAGAACAATCCGTTTCCTGGCCCGACGAACCATCGTCCTTCGGCCTTGACGACGACCGGTTCGCGCTCGTCGCTGCCGACCCCGGGATCGACGATGGCGGCGAAGACCGTACCCACCGGAAACTCGCCAACCAGAGCGGCAAGGAGGTAGGCCGCCGACTTGACGTCGTGCGAGGGTACGTCGTGCATCAGATCGATGACCGGAACTTCCGGCGCGAGACGGCTGATGACGGACTTCAACTGGCCGACGTAGGGCCCGTCGAATCCGAAGTCCGTGTACAGTGCGATCTGCGGCGTCCGCATGCGCACACTATGGCGGGGCGCGCGCGGACAGGGAATCCAAATTCCCGTGTGTCGCTTGTCATATGCCGTTGATGACGGGATCTATCTGAACGAGCGCGGCGCCGTGATCGATCTTGCCGGCGTGGCGCCGGAGCATCGGGGCGAAGGAAGTGGCGGAAAGCTGGTCGACGCTGCCGTGGCGCATTACGCGAACGCTGCGCCACGATTGTCCTCGGGCACCCAGTCTCGGAATATCGAATTGCTCCGGCTCTACCAGTCCGGGGTTTCAGGATAGACGCGTCGGCATTCACGCTTCATCTGCACGTGTGAGGGGTGCGCCGCGGCAGGCCTTGACCATTTCGGTGCGCGCGCCCACGTTATGTCGCGATCCCAGGTCGCGCACATCTCCGAGGTCCGCAACGCACCGCCCATGACCACTCAGGCCAATCGATATCAGGCGATGAATCCGGTCCTCCGGCTTGGGATCGAGATGGGGCCGCTGCTCGTCTTTTTCGCCGTCAACGCGGGTTACGGGATCTTCGCCGCGACCGGCGTGTTCATGGGCGCCATCGTCGTGTCGCTCGGTGTGGCCTACGCTGCGGCCCGGCACATTCCCACGTTGCCCCTCGTGTCGGGGCTGATCGTGCTCGTGTTCGGCGGTTTGACGCTCTATCTCCAGGACGAGATGTTCATCAAGCTCAAGCCCACCATCGTCAACGCGCTGTTCGCGGCGGCGATCTTCGGAGGAATGGCGTTCGGCAAGAACTACGTCAGGACGCTGCTAGGCACCATGGTCGCGCTGAGTGACGAGGGTTGGCGTCTCCTGGCCATTCGCTGGGGGCTCTTTTTCGTGGCAATGGCCGTTGTGAACGAGATCGTGTGGAGGAATTTCTCCACCGACACCTGGGTCACGTTCAAGGTTTTCGGGTTTCTGCCGCTGACGATCGTGTTCGCGCTGGCGCAGACGCCGCTGATGCACCGATACGCCGAGCAGCGCGATACCGCCTGACGGGCCGTCGCGCCGGCACGCTTCCGATGGAGATGCCTATTGTCCGGGATGCCGGGTTTCGCCCGGTCTCCGGTCTCCGGTTTCGCCTTCCGGATTCGCGAACGGCGGGAAAGAGCGCAATTCCCTGACCTCGCGAAAATGATTGAGCGCCCAGTGGACGCTGGGAAACGCGATGTCGTCCCACGGAATCTCGTCCCAGGTCAGCAGGGCCACCTCTTGGGACTCCGGCCCCGGTGCCACATCCGGCGACCGCAGGGTTCCGCGATAGATGATTTGAACCTGGCTGATGCGGGGAACGGTGTAGATGGAGAGAACGCTGTCCAGGTCTACGTCCGCGCACGCTTCCTCCCTGGCTTCCCGTTTGGCCCCATCCATCACCGTTTCCTTTTCTTCGAGATATCCTGCCGGGATCGTCCAGAACCCGGTCCTCGGCTCGATGGCGCGCCGGCACATGAGGATACGTTCCCGCCAAGTGCAGACGGTACCCACGACGACACGCGGATTTACGTAATTGATGAATCCGCAGGTATCGCATACCAGACGCGGACGATCCTCCCCGTCGGGGATTCGGAGGGCAAAGTTTCCGGCGCTGCCCGGAGGGTCGCCGGTGCCGGTTTTGGAGGGCATGGTGCAAACTTAAGTCAGGCGTTCCGACCGGGTCCAGACGGCGCCGGGCATGCGCGGCCCGCAGGGTAGGGGAATCGGTATCAGCGTGTAGCAAGACTTTCGATCTGTTGCCGAACGGTGGCATAGGCGCGACTGGTTTCGTCGAGTTGCGCGAGGAGCCGGTTCCAGACTTTTCGAGCCGAGTCTATGTCGCCGGACTGGGCGTGGGCCATCCCGACGAAGTATTGCGCGTCAGCGTTCCGGGCATCGAGATCCAGTGCTCGCCGAAACAGCGCGACGGCTTCCGCCGGCAACGGTCCGTCCCGGTCGCCGGCATCGACGATCGCCGCGCCCAGTTGAACCAGCATCCCGGGGTCGTCGGGTGCCGCCTCCCGTGCCCGGCGGAGAGCGTCCCGTGCCTTTTCGGGTCGATTGAGGACCCGATAGGACCGGGCCAGCATGATCCATCCCTGGATATCGTCAGAGTTTTCTTCCAGGCGGGCCGCCAGCCCCTCGACCATGCCTTGAATCATGATGGAGCGGTCCTCCGGGGACATTTCCTCCATTCGCGCGATGTCTTCCCGGGCTGGTCCTTTCCGCGCGGGTCGGAGAGGCGGCCTGCCTGCCGCGGAGCGGAGGGCATGCGCTCTCCGGCGCGCCTCTTCGGCCTTCTCGGCCTCGCCGAGAACTTCGTAGGAGCGGGCAAGGCGCTCCCACCCCCGCAAGTCGTCAGGGGTTTCCTCCAGGCGTTCCGCGAGTCCCGCGACCATTCCTCGGATCATTTCGGCGCGGTCGCCGGCGGACATGTCGGCAGCCGCTTCGACATCTTCCCGCGTAGGACCTCGTACCGGGACGGATTCGCCGGCTGTCCTTCCGGCGGGCGTGTCCTTCAGCACGGCTGCGGTATCCTTCTCCAGTTCGGCGCCGACCTCCTCGAGGCGCGCGATCAACTCGGGCCGCCATGGCGCATCCGGCTTCGAGTCGTTGGCGAGCGCGAGCCAGATGTCGTAGGCCTCTCGTGGATCTCCTGCCTGCGCGCGCGCCAACCCCATGTAGAACCGCGGGCCGGGGAGCCGGTTGTCCAGGGCGTGGGCGCTGCGGAATACCGCCTGCGCCTCGGGTGTCACCGTGCCGCCCGCCGCGAGGACGAGCGACTCTCCGAGCGCGGCCATGATGTTCGGGTCATCCGGCTGCAAACCGTCCGCCTGCCTGTATGCCGCCACGGCGTCGTCGAAGCGCCGCATGGCCGTGTACGACTGACCGAGGAGCAGCCAATCCGCGAGGCTTTCCGAACCGCGTGCCAGACGGGCCCGAAGGCGGCTGACGGCCGTTTGCAGGTCGTCGACGGAGGCCGGTCGCGTTGTCGCCGCGGTAGGCCGGTCGGCGAGCGGTCGATCCGGTGATTGCGGCGAGCCCAGGTAGAGGTACAGGCCCGACGCCAGCGCCGGTATCCCGACGGCCGCCACGATGGCACCGGCGATCTGAGATGTTGCGGATGGCATGCGGAGCCGCTGCCCATCCGCGGTTTCGGTCGATAGGATTCGGCGCTCGATTTCCGTGCGGGCGGCCGCTTCTTCCTCGGTCGAGATGGCCCCGCGGTCGAGGTCGTTCTGGAGTTCGTCGAGCTGATGGCGATAGACCTGAAGATCGTATTCGGCGCGCGGGTGTTCGTCGCCGGTGCCGCGCAATAAAGGCAATACCGCGCCGAGGAGTGCGATGACGGTGAGAATGGCGAAGACCACCCAGAGCAGCATCAGGAGGCGTCTCCATCGCGCTCGAGCAGTGCCTTGACGCGAGCTCGTTCTTCGGGTGTCAAGGCGTCGGATGCAGGTTCCGGGCTACGTCGTTGCGGACGGAAGACGGCAATGGCGAACCCTGCGCCCAGAAGCAGCAGTGCAGCGGGGCCCAGCCAGAGAGCGAACGTCCGAACGTTGAGCGGCGGGTCGAGCAGCACCCAGTCGCCGTAACGGTCGACGACGAAGTCGAGAACCTCCGCGTCGGAATCTCCCAACGAAATGCGTTCCCGAACGAGAACGCGCAGATCCCGCGCGAGATCGGCGTTGGAGTCGTCGATCGACTGGTTCTGGCAAACGAGGCAACGGAGCTGCTTGTGAATGGCACGAGCCCGCGCTTCTAGTGCCGGATCGGGGAGCGGCCGGTCCACGCCGATGGCAACCGCCGCTGGAGGTGCCGCCAGCGATACCACGCAGGAGGCGGCGGCCAGCAGCAGAAAACGATGAAAGGCCTGTATCACCGGTCCTGGAGCTCCCTGACGAGCGGCAGTATCCGCTGATGCATGTCTTCCGGCATCATCGGTCCGACGTGCTTGAAGGCGATGCGTCCCCGTCGATCGACCACGAAGGTCTCGGGAACGCCGTAGATGCCCCAGTCTATGCTGACCCGGCCGTTTCGGTCGGAGCCGACGCGCCGATAGGGATCTCCATATCGTTTGAGCCAGGCCATGGCATTTCGGGGCAGATCCTTGTAGTTGATCCCGTGAACCGGGACTTCGCCACTGCGCGCGACTTCCATCAACAGCGGATGCTCTATTCGGCAGGGGCCGCACCACGACGCGAAAACGTTGACGATGGCGACCTCTCCCGTCCGGAGATCGGCCGCGGCCAACCCGTCGGGCCGCCCGTCGATGGGGGGCAGGGAGAAGTCGGGGACCGGTTTGTCGATGAGGGCCGACGGAATGAGACGGGGGTTGAGCGTCAGACCGATACCGAGCGCGACCGCGACGACCGCGAACAGCGCCAGTGGCAGGACGTAGCTGAGCCGCATGGGCCGCTCACGCTCTCGCGGCTCGTGCCGTGCCTGACCCGGCGCGCCCCGCCTTGCGCCTGGGTGCGCCCACCCGGTGCCTCCGGTCGGTTAGCGAGACGATTCCGCCGGCGGCCACGAGGATGGCCCCGAGCCAGATCCAGTTGACCAAGGGCTTGTGATAGAGACGCGCCGCCCAGCCGCCCGAACCGTCCGGGTCGCCGATGACGGCGTAGAGATCCGAAGTCAGGGTCGGATGAATGGCCGCTTCCGTCGTGGTTTGCGGAGACGTATCGTAGATTCGTGTTTCCGGGGTCATCACGGTGACGAGGTCGCCGTCGCGCGTCACGTTGAAAATGCCCCGGACCGCATCGTAGTTGGGGCCCCTGACGTCCTCGACGCCCCGGAACGTGAACTCGTATCCGCCCACGGGGACGGATTCGCCGGCCTGGACGACTTGGAGCCGTTCGGTCTCCCAGGTCACGCTAACGACGATCCCCAGGATGACGACACCCGCGCCGGCGTGTGCGATGGTCATGCCGTACACCGCTCGCGGGAGGTGCTTGGCGCGCCGCCAGGTCTCACGAGGGGACGCACCGAACAACCGAACGCGCTCCGCGAATTCACCGATGGACGCCGCGACGAGCCAAGTGCCGAGCGCGGTGCCCAGCACCGCGAGCATCGGGGCTTTCGCCGCGAACATCAGCGTCGCCAGCGGGACCGCGAGGGCGAACACCAGGGCCAGGCGCAGGCGGGAGAGGGCGCCCGCCAAGTCACCCCTCTTCCAGGCCAGCAATGGGCCGATGCCCGCCGCCACGACGGCCGGCACCATCAGCGGTACGAATGTTGCGTGGAAATACGGCGGGCCCACCGAGACCTTCTCGCCGGTCAGGGCATCGAGGAACAGCGGATACAACGTGCCCAGCAGAACCGTCGCGCAGGCGGTCGTCAGCAGCAGGTTGTTGAGAACCAGAGCCCCTTCACGGCTGACCGGCGCGAACAGGCCGCCTCCCGTCAAGCACGGTGCCCGAATAGCGAACAGGGTCAGCGAGCCACCTACGACGAGCACGAGGAATGCCAGGATGAAGACGCCCCGCGACGGATCTGTCGCAAAAGCGTGCACGGACGTCAGAACTCCCGAGCGCACCAGGAACGTGCCCAGAAGGCTCAGCGAGAACGTCAGGATCGCGAGCAGGATGGTCCAGCTCTTCAGCGCGTCGCGCTTCTCGACCACGATGGCGGTGTGCAACAGCGCCGTACCGGCAAGCCAGGGCATGAAAGACGCGTTTTCGACGGGGTCCCAAAACCAGAATCCGCCCCAGCCGAGTTCGTAGTAGGCCCACCAAGAACCCAGTGCGATACCCACCGTCAGGAAGCACCAAGCCGCAAGCGTCCAGGGCCGGACCCAGCGCGCCCACGCGGCATCCACCCTGCCTTCGACAAGCGCCGCCAGGGCGAAGGAGAACGCCATCGAGAACCCGACGTATCCGAGGTAGAGGAACGGCGGGTGGAACGCCAGCCCGGGATCCTGAAGAAGGGGGTTCAAGCCCTGACCGTCCGTAGGTGCGGGGACCAGCCGCTCGAAGGGATTGGACGTGAGCAGCATGAACAGGAGGAAGCCGGTGCCGATCAAAGCCTGGACCGACAGCACGCGGGCCCGCAACTCGGGCGGCAAGTTGCCGCCGAAGGCGGCGACGGTCGCGCCGAACAGGGTGAGTATCAGAACCCAGAGCAGGAGCGAGCCTTCGTGATTCCCCCAGACCCCTGACACCTTGTAAAGGAGCGGCTTCGCCGAATGCGAGTTCATGGCGACGTTGAGCACGGAGAAATCGGAAACCACGTAGGCGTGGGTCAGGGCGGCAAAGGAGATCGCCACGAACCCGAATTGAACGATGGCGACGGGCCGGGCCATGGCGATCCAGGGGGCATAGCGAAGCTGAGCGCCGATCAGGGGAAACGTGCCCTGAACCAGAGACAATGCCAGCGCCAGAATCAGTGCATAGTGTCCGACTTCGACGATCATCCGGCTATTCGCCCTGCCATTGACCCGCTTTTTTCAACGCCGCCGCGACCTCGGGCGGCATATAGGCTTCGTCGTGCTTGGCGAGGATTTCGGTCGCGATGAATGTTCCGTCCTCGTCTAGCGAGCCGTCCGCGACGACTCCCTGACCCTCGCGGAACAAGTCGGGCAGCAGTCCGCGGTAGCGGACGGGCACCGATGCCGCCGTATCCGTTACGCGAAACGAGATCGTGACGCTGTCGTCCCCTTTGACCACGCTGTTCTCTTCGACCAGCCCGCCCAGCCGAAAGCGCCGCTCCCCGGAGATTCCCTTCTCGGCGATCTCGCTGGGACTGTGAAAGAACACGAGATTTTCCTGAAAGGCATTGAGTATCAGAGCCGCTGCGATTCCGAGCATCACCATACTCGAAGCGATGAAGTAGAGACGCCGCCGTCTACGAGTCATCTTCTGCCTCGGCGGGTTGGGCTTTGGATCGCCGTCTGGGGAGCGATTCGAGCAGGTCCCGTTCCCTGCGGAGATCGCGAATGCTCCACACGAGGAGCACCGTCAGCACCACCGCGGCGACCGCGAACGCTGGCCACACGAACAGGGCGTAGCCGCCCATATGCAAAAACTCGCTCACGGGCTCCATTCGCGGAATGCTCTCCCGCCGTGGCGTCCGGCACATGCTGGGCTGCGGGAGTCGCCTCCGGCCTGACCGCGGATACGACCCGGGGCCTCCCCCAAGGATATGCCGTCGATTGAATGCATCTTTCGGATCCTCAGCTCCGCAACTGCGCGCGCCGCAAGACCTGCGCTTGGCGGGCCAGAATTTCGCGCTCCAGACGGATCAGCAGGACCACTATGAAGTAGCCAGTGAAGGCGCCTCCCATCACCAGCAGCGGTACCAGAAGACTGGGATGGATGGATGGGCCGTCCATTCGGAGCACGCTTGCCGGCTGATGCAGCGTGTTCCACCAATCCACCGAGAATTTGATGATCGGGATGTTGACGACCCCGACCAGGGCCAGGATGGCTGTGGATTTGGCGGCCCGCGTGTAGTCGTCGATCGCTTCCCAGAGCGCGATGTACCCGAGGTACAGGAAAAACAGGATCAGAACCGAGGTGAGGCGTGCATCCCAGACCCACCACGTGCCCCACATGGGTTGACCCCACAGGGCTCCCGTCACCAAGGCGAGCAGGGTAAACGACGCACCGATGGGAGCCGCGGCCTTCGCCGTCAAATGGGAGAGCGGGCTTTTCCAGATCAAACCTGTGGCGCTGGCGCCCGCCATGACGGCATAGGTGAACAGCGCCATCCAGGCCGACGGCACGTGGACGAACATGATGCGAACCGTTTCGCCCTGCTGGTAGTCCGGCGGTGCCACGAACAGGCTGAGATAGAGTCCGGCGGCCAGCAAAATGACGGTCGTGACGCTGGCCCAGGGAAGGACGCGGCGGCTCCACTTGAGGAACGATGTCGGGTTCGCGAGGCGATGCCAGTTCACCATGGCCGCGTTATAGCACCATCTGCCGGATCGAACGTTTTATGGCTCGTACGAGCACGTGGCGGAAAGCCATGTTCCTCAAGTCGCGGTCGATCATTCCAGGTTGAGGCGGAGCGCGCCGGCGATCGCCCACGGCGCGAGCGGGAGCGCGGCAGCGAGCAGCGCCGCCAATACCAGCAGATGAGCGCCGCCTTCCAGGCCCATGGCCGCCGCATCGATCGCGCCGGTCCCGAAAATGAGGACGGGGATGTAGAGCGGTAGGACGAGCAGGGACAACAGCACGCCGCCCCTTCGGATACTCACGGTCAGGGCAGCTCCAATCCCGCCCACCAGGCTGAGGGCCGGCGTGCCTGCGGCCATGGCCAGCAGCAATGCGGCATGTGCCTCGCCGTTCAGCTCGAGCAGGACGCCGAGAAGCGGCGAGATGACGACAAGAGGCAGGCCCGTGGAGAGCCAATGCGCGAGGCATTTCGCTGCCGCTACGAGTTCGAGCGGCAGAGGCGCCAGGGCCAATTGATCGAGGCTGCCGTCCTCGAAGTCGACTTGGAACAGACGGTCGAGGGAGAGCATGGCCGCGAGCAGCGCCGCGACCCAGATCACGCCGGGCGCAATGCGCCGAAGGACAGCGGTTTCGGGCCCGACCCCGAGAGGGAACAAGGCGACGGCAAGCACGAAGAAAACCACGACCAGCATCGTCGCGCCGCCTTGTCTGAACGCGAGGCGGACATCGCGGGCGACGATCTGGAGGAACGTGGTCATGACATTCCGTCCATTCGGCACTCTCCCAATCGGATCGTGACCGCATCGTCGACGGCGATGGAACCATGGACGGCCGCCAAAACCATCCCTCCGTTAGAACGGTGATCGGAAATGAGGCCGAGCAGCGTTTCCGTACCTGCATCGTCGAGCGAGGCCGTGGGTTCATCGAGCAGCCAGAGGGGTCTGGAACACACGATGAGCCGCGCCAGTGCCAGGCGCCGCCTCTGGCCGGCGGACAGGTAGCGCGTCGGCACGTCTGCCAGCCCCGAGAGTCCCATCCTGTCGAGCGTCCGATCGTGGTCGAGGCGTGAAGAAGCCGGGGTTTTCGGGGCCAGCACCCTGCTCCAGAACGCCAGGTTTTCGGCCACGGAGAGCGCGGGCTTCAGGGCATCGAGATGGCCGACGTAGTGCAGGCTCGTCCGGTGTCGTTCCGGATCGTCCGCGATCGGCACTCCGTCGCGCCGGAGTTCGCCCTCGGTCGGCGCGAGGTATCCCGCGGCCAGCCGCAGGAGCGAGGATTTCCCGCTGCCGTTCGCGCCTCTAACGACGACGATATCACCGGGGGCGATGTCGAAATCGAGCCCGGTGAAGACGGTGGTATCTCCGCGCGTGCAGGTGAGGTTTCGGCCGGTGAGCGGCAAGGTCCTTGGCGTCCGGAGTTGTTGTCGTGGCGCTCGGCCGCAGTCCGCACGCGCGCGGGCAACGGCGAGGCCGGAGCCTATCGGGTGCTGCTCAAGGCGTCGATATTCAATCCGTCAACCACCGGCGGGACACGCGCCACTCCGCTCTGGTCGCATCGATCGCCGAATTGGCGGCGTCGAACCCCGCTTGTCGCAGACTGGACCTATGAGCTGCCGAGTACGCTTCGCCAGTACTTACGGTTCAGCGCCCAGATCTGTTTGTCGTGAAGGCGGCCGAGGCAGCCTCGCATACTGTCCGTCGTGTACTTGGCGACGGATGCCAAGCAGTTCGAGTAACCGCGTCTGGCAATGCTCACGGCGATCCGGTGCGAGCTATCGACATCTTCGGCAGAGATGGCGCGCCGCCAGAGCGAGGCTCGTTCACTGTCTGTCAGCGTGCCGACCTCGGGCAAGGCATTGAGAAGCTTGCTGACGAGATCGGCCGTGGCTCGCCGAGCGCCACCGTTGTCGACGATTTGCGAACCGATCTCTCGGTTCCGACCTACCGCCCGAGCGATTTCCGCGGCTTCGTGCGGACGCTTGTAGTAGTCGCGCGACGACGGGGCCAACACGACTCCGGTGCCGATCCTGACCAACATCCGGGATGCGCCATGGGTTCGCAGCAACTCCTCGTTCGCGCTGATTCGCACGGCAGCGAACCCGCGTTTGCTGGTGAACCTCAGGTGTGCGTCGGCCGGCACCCGGATGGCATCGCCATCGGCGGATACCGCCAGGAGCTCGATGTCGTTCGCCTGGGGGATCAGGTCGTATGCGGTCATATGGGTCGGCGAGGCGCGATCGGGCTCCATGCAGAAGGATGTAAACTCGGCGCTGCATTCTCCGTCGACGCAGTTCAACGCTTTCGCGTCATTCGTCGCCAGCAGGCCGAGAACCTGTGGTTCTGCAACGGCCTGGGTCCAAGACAACGTGAGCAGGGCGGGCACGGCGATCAACCAACGAATGGACATGGCGGTCTCCCTTCAGGGGTTGGCTCTCGCCCGAGTGGGACCAGCCGGACGCGGTACCCCTCTCGCGGTACGGCGAGGTTCCCCGCTGTTCGTACCGGCTTTCCGTGGCAACTGATCTAGGCGGCAATCCATATTGAACCGGCGCAAACCGCGTCAGGATCGGATCAGCAACAGATTACCACGAAAACGCTACTCAGGTCATCGAACGCGGCGTTCATTCCTTCGTGAGGCGACGAAACATACCAGCCGATAGCTCGATGCCCAGGCCGCCCGCCGGCCCTATTCGTATGTGCGGACGTCGTCTATCACCTTGCCGTCGTTGGCGAGACTACCCGGTTCGACGATGTCGACCCGTCCGCGCACTTTGCAAACCGATTGGAGCGTCCCGGCGATGGCCGATGCGAGGCCTTCGTCGCCGCCCGCAGCTTCGCAGTTCAAGGTCATGACGTCCTGTGCATTTTCCTGGCTGACCACGAGGCGTGCCTTGATGACCTCCGGGTGACGCGCGACGATCTGGTTGATCTGGCTCGGATGGACGAACATGCCCTTCACCTTGGTAGTCTGATCGGCGCGCCCCATCCAGCCCTTGATCCGCGTGTTGGTCCGCCCGCACGGACTCATCCCCGTCATCACCGCGGACAGGTCCCCGGTCGCGAAGCGAACGAGCGGGTAGATGGGATTGAGCAGAGTCACGACGACTTCACCGACTTCACCTTCCGCGACCAGGTCGCCGCTCCCGGGTCGGACGATTTCGACGATGATCCGCTCGTCGAGGATCATGCCCTCCATGGCCTCGGACTCGTACGCGATGAGCCCGAGGTCCGCGGTCCCATAGCTCTGCAGGACGAAAACGCCGCGCTCGTTCAACTCCCGGCGCAGACCGGGCGGCAGTGCCTCGCCGCCCACTCCGGCCTTGTTGATGCTCGAGACGTCGAGCCCACTTTCCTCGGCCCGGTCCAGCAGAATCTTCAGAAACGAGGGCGTACCGGCGTAGGCCGTGGGGCGAATGTGAGAGATGGCGGCGAGCTGCAGTTCCGTGTTGCCGACGCCGCCCGGGAACACCGGGCATCCGATGGCGCGGACGGCGCTTTCCATCATCTTTCCGGCGGGGGTCAAGTGGTAGGAGAACGTGTTGTGAACGATGTCGCCGGGGCGGAATCCACCCGCCCAGAAGGCGCGAGCGAACCGCCAGAAGTCCGGTGCATCGCCGCCCGGCTCGTAGATCGGACCGGGAGACTGAAACAGGTACGCGAGATCGCCGAGCGCCACACCGCCGAGACCGCCCAGTGGCGGGTCTTCGGCCTGCCGTTCGATGAGATCCGATTTCCGGGTGACCGGCAGCGTCACCAGCGCGTCGCGGCTCGTGACGTCCGCCGTCTCCACCCCGGCGAACAGTTCCGCGAAATACGGCGCAGTGTCCTTCGCGGCCGCGAGCTGATCCGGCAACTGATTCATCAGATCGGCCTCGCGCGCCTCGGGGTCGCGCGTCTCCAGGTCGTCGAAGTATCCGCTCGTCTCTGACATCTCCCGGATGTTGGGCCTCTCCCTGGACGCGTGTGGCACCTCGGGTCAGGTCAACCAGCGTTTGCGCCGCCGGTAGAACTTCACGTCCCGATAGCTCTTCCGGCCCGATGCGCCGAGGCCGAGGTAGAACTCCTTCACGTCTTCGTTCTGGGATAGCACGGACGCTTCCCCATCCATGACGACCCGCCCGTTCTCGAGGACGTAGCCGTGACTGCCATAGCGAAGCGCGATGGTCGCGTTCTGCTCGGCGATCAGAAAGCTCACGCCTTCCTGCGCGTTGAGGCGTCTGACGATTTCGAAGATCTCTTCGACGAGCTGGGGCGCCAGCCCCATGGAGGGCTCGTCGAGGAGGATGAGTTTTGGCCTCGCCATCAGCGCGCGGCCGATGACCGTCATCTGCTGTTCGCCCCCCGATACATAGCCCGCGGACGCGCGCCGGCGCTCCAAGATCCGTGGGAAATAGCTATAGACCATGTCGAGGTCGCGTTGGATCTCGGCACGGCCGTCGCGGCGGGTATAGGCCCCCGTCAGAAGGTTTTCCTCCACGGTCAGATGCCCGAAACAGTGCCGTCCCTCCATCACCTGGCAGATGCCGCGCTTGACCAAGTCAGGGGCGCTCCATTTACCGATCGGCTGTCCTTGATACTCGATCGAGCCCTTGGTGATCTCGCCGCGCTCCGATTGGAGAAGGTTCGAGATCGCTTTGAGGGTCGTCGTCTTTCCGGCGCCGTTGGCCCCGAGGAGAGTGATGACACCCCCCTCGGGCACCTCCAGCGACACGCCCTTGAGGACCAGGATGACGTGGTCGTAAATGACCTCGATGTTGTTGACCCGAAGCAGCGGCCGTTCGGGCACGCTCGTCTCAGTCACCGACCACTCTCTTCAACTCGACCCTCAACCGACGCTCGGACGATCATGCCGGCGGGCAGTCGCGCGGCGTGATCCCCTTTTCCTTGGCGTATTTGGCGGCCGAGGCCTCGATCATCTCGCGGACCAAGTCCTTGTAGGGCGGGATCCAGCCGGTGATCATGTTCCACTTGGAACCGTCCCACTGCTGGAACCGGACCGACCCTCCTCCCTCGTGGTCGAAGCAGGAGATTTTGGTCGGCGGCATGAGTCCCTCGGCGCCGATTTCCTTGATCCGGGCTTCGGTGATGTCGAGATTTTCGAGCGCCCATTGCATCTCTTCCCCGCCGATGGGGCCGACACCGTACTTGGTGTGTGCGAGACGGATGGCCTCGGTCACCACGATAGCCGTCACCACGCCGCGGTTGTAGTACACGCTGCCTACGCGCGCCGCACTGATGTTGCCCTTCATCTGGCCGTAGACGACCTCGAAGATCTCCTGAATCACGGGGATGTCCCTGCCCGCTGCGTGGAAGGCCGCGGTGATGTATCCCTTGGCGGCAGCGCCTGCGGGAATCACATCTTCCTCGGATCCGCACCACCAGACGCCGATGATCCTCTCGCGCGGGAAGCCGATCCGGGCTGCCTCGCGTAGAGGAACCGTGCAGGACACGCCCCAGTTTCGGTTGATCACGTACTTGGGTTGAATCTGCCGGACCTGCAGCCATAGCGACTTCTGGTCGATGCCGGGCCAGGGCACGGGAATGTGGGTGACCTCGAAGCCGAACTTCTCGGCCAGCTTGTTCCAGACGGGGATGGTCTCGTTGCCGTAGGGGTGCTTCAGGTGCAGATTGACGATCTTCATCCCCTCGAGCTTGTCCTCGCCGCCCTCGAGCTGCGCGATGTAACGGAGCTTGGCCGAGCTCTGATTCCAGTAATTGGTGATCATGGGGAACACGTACGGGAATACCCGTCCGTCGGTCGCGTCCGTACGGCCGTAACCAATCGAAACCAGAGGGATCTTGTCCTTCAACGACCGTTCGATGAGGGCATAGGTGACCCCCGTCGACCACGGTTGGATCACCGGAGCGCCCTTCAGGCCCCTGGCCTTGAGCCGCTCGTAACATTCGACCCCGCGGTCGGTGTTGTAACCGAAATCGCACTCTTCCCAGACCAGCTTGATGCCGTTGATGCCGCCATCACGAAGGTTGAGCAGGGCCAAGTAGTCTTCCCCGCCGCTGGCCGTTCCCGATCCACCAGCGGCAAAGGGGCCGCTGCGGTAGGTCAAGAACGGGATGAATTGTTCCTTGGTGGGATCCGACTCCTTCTTGTCCTGGGCGACCGCGGGCGTACCTATCGAGGCGACCATCGCGGCGGCAAGAAGAGAAAGCGACAGCTTTTTTAATCGCATGAGGTCCTCCCTTGACTAACTCTTCGCGTCCATCACGTTTTCGTTCACGCGGACCGAAAACTTAGCATGATTGGCGACGTGGGGCTAACGACTTCAGGGGAGTGTGGCTGTCACCGGAGCGGGTTTGGCACCAACTCCCTGCCCGACGATCGATAAAGTCTCAATGTGGGAATGGCCAGAGGCGGAGTTTTTCTTTCGCCGTCATCCAGAGGCGGGCGAGGCCGAAAGGCTCAACGATCAGGAAGAAGATGATGAGGCCGCCGAAGATCATCAGTTCGGCGTTGGTAATGAAGTCGGGCTTGATCTGATCGGAAAAGTTGTGCGCGACGACGTTTATGAAGATGGGCAGCAGGATGATGAACGCCGCGCCCAAGAACGAACCGAGGATGCTGCCAAGGCCCCCGATGATGATCATGAACAAGACCAGGAAAGAGCGGAACAGGTCGTAGGCCGTGATATCGAGCGACTTCAAGAACGCGAAAGCGTAGAGCGCGCCCGCGACACCGGCGTAGAACGAACTCACGGCGAACGCGGTCAATTTGGTTCGCAGCGGCCGGATGCCGATTACCTCGGCGGCGACATCCATGTCCCGGATGGCCATCCAGGCACGTCCGAGCTGACTTCGCACCATGTTCTTCGCGGCGAGTGTCAGCACCAGCACGATGCCGAGGGTCAACAGATAGTGATCCCGCGTGCTCTCGATGGCATAGCCGAACACCACCATGCTGGGAGTATCCAAGGTCATGCTCATGGTGCCCCCGGTGAACCAGGGGAAGTTCGCGAACACCCACTCGATGAAGAACTGGGCGGCCAGCGTCGTCACCGCCAAGTAGAAACCCTTGATGCGCAGGCTGGGCAGGCCGAACACGACGCCCACGGCAGCCGCGATCAGGCCCGCGATGATAAACGTACCGAGAATAGGGATCTCCGGCACGCGCACGGCGAGGTTGTAGGCGGCGAATCCTCCGACGGCCATGAACCCGCCGTGGCCTAGCGACAACTGGCCCGCGTATCCCGTCAGGATGTTGAGTCCGATGGCCGAGAGCCCCCAGATCAGGAACGGGATCATGAGCGATCCCATGATGTAGTCGGATGTGAACAGGGGGATGATCACGACCGCTATAACGACGATCGCGATCATTCCCCAGCGGTCCTGAGCGATCGGGAAGATCGCCATGTCGGCATCGTATGACGTCTTGAACTGGCCGGCCTCGCGATAGAGCATCGCCGATCTCCGTCCTTACACGCGCTCGATGATCTCTTCGCCGAACAGGCCGTAGGGCTTGAACAGCAGGAACACCATGGCGAGCAGGTAGGCGAACCAGTTCTCGATGCCCCCGCCGATGATGGGACCGAGGTAAACCTCGGCGAGTTTTTCGCCCGCGCCGATGAGCAGGCCGCCGACGATGACACCAGAGATCGAGTTGAGACCACCCAGGATCAGCACAGGAAGGGCCTTCAGTGCGACGAGGGATATGCTGAACTGCACCCCGAGGCGTTGTCCCCAAAGCGCCCCCGCCACCAGCGCCACGATGCCGGCCGCGGCCCACACGATCGCCCAGATGTGCTGCAGGGGGATGCCCACGGCCATGGCGGCCTGGTGATCGTCCGCCACGGCGCGCAGCGCCCGTCCGATGCGTCCCTTGTGAAAGAACACGCCGAGACTGGCGACCAGCACGCCGCAGATCAGCGCGGCGCTGAGGTCGAAGATGCTGATTAACATTCCGGTGGAATTGGCCAAAGGTTCCCAGGGCAGATCGTCGATCCCCAGCTGAAGGCCGTGCACTTGGGCGTCCCAAACGCCTTGTGCCAGACCTTCGAGAAAGAAGTTTAGGCCGATCGTCGCCATGAACAGGATGATCAGCGGCTGATTGACCAGCGGGCGCAAGACGATTCGTTCGATCACGACGGCAAGCACCATCATGACGATCAGCGTAATCCCCGCCGCGATCCAAAAGGGAACGCCCAGTTCGAGCAGGCGCACGAAGGTGAGCGCCGCGCATAGCACCATGGCGCCCTGAGCAAAGTTGAACACGCCGGATGCCTTGAAGATGAGGACGAACCCCAGCGCCACGAGCGAATACATGATACCTGAGAGCAACCCACTAATTGCGACTTCAAGAGCGAACAGCATGACGGTCTTACATTCCTCCTCTCAGGCAGCGTCGTGCGCCACACCCAGATACGCGTCGATGACGGCCGAGTCCTGCCGCACGACGTCGGGATGGCCATCGGCGATCTTGCGGCCGTAATCGAGCACCACCACCCTGTCCGAGATGTCCATGACGACGCCCATGTCATGCTCGATCAAGGCGATGGTCGTCCCGAACTCCTCGTTCACGTCGAGGATGAAGCGGCACATGTCTTCCTTCTCCTCCAGGTTCATCCCGGCCATGGGTTCATCCAGCAGCAGTAGCTTTGGTTCTGCCGCAAGGGCGCGGCCGAGCTCGACGCGTTTTTGCAATCCGTACGGCAACCGGCCGACCGGTACCTTGCGGATTTCCTCGATTTCCAGGAAATCGATGATCCGCTCCACCGCTTGGCGATGTTCGCGCTCCACCTTCTGCGCGGGACCCCAGTAGATCGCCTGCATGAACAGGTTTGACTTCATCTTGAGGGTCCGGCCCGTGAATATGTTGTCCAACGTGGTCATGCCGCGAAACAGGGCGACATTCTGGAACGTTCGGGCAATTCCGTGCTCCGCCGCTTCGGACGGCCGCATGCGGGTGTACGTTCGGTCGTTGAAGGTCATCGTGCCGTGGTCCGGCTGATAGACGCCGTTCAGCACGTTGAGCATGGTCGTCTTGCCCGCGCCGTTGGGACCGATAATCGCCAGTATTTCGCGCTCCCGGATCTCGAAGCTCACGTCCGTCAGGGCAGCGACGGCCCCGAACGAAACGCTGACGTCGTCGACGCGAAGGAGCGTGTCGCCGATGGACTTTCCGTTCGTCATGAGGCGAGAGTTCCGGCCGGTGCGTCAGCTCGCGGCACTCAGTTCCGCGGTCTCGACGGGCGTCGCCCGAAGGCTGGTGACTGCCGCGTTCCGAACTTTGAGGTCGGCGTCGATGAAGCCTTCCCGACCATCCTCGAACGTCACCTTCGCCTCGACCGACACACTGTCCCCGTCGGAGTACAGCGCCTCGATGAGCTGGTCATAACGCTCACCGATCGTCTGCCTGCGAACCTTCCGCGTGCGTGTCAGCTCGCCGTCGTCGGCGTCGAGTTCCTTGTGCAAGATGAGGAAGCGGCGGATCTGAGAACCCGCGAGCGCCGAATCGCTCGCCAAGTCCCGGTTCACCTGTTCGACGTGGTCCTGAATGATGGAATAGACCTCGTCTTTGGCGGCCAGGTCGGTATAGCTGGTGTATGGCAACCCCTGACGTTCCGCCCAGTTGGAAACGGCATCCAGGTCGATGTTGATGAAGGCTCCGACGTAGTCCCGTCCGTCGCCGAACGTGACGGCCTCCTTGACGTTGGGAAAGAACTTGAGCTTGTTCTCGATGTACTTGGGCGCGAACATCGTCCCGTCGTTGAGCCTTCCGACGTCCTTGGCGCGGTCGATGATCCTGAGTTGCCCATCCTCACCGAGGATACCGGCATCGCCGGTGTGCACCCAACCGTCCCCGGTCTTCGTCTCCTTCGTCGCCTCGGGGTTCTTGTAGTAGCCCAGGAATACGCCCGGACTGCGGTACATGACTTCGCCGCCGTCGGAGACTTTCAACTCGACGCCAGGCGCGGCCTTACCCACGGTGTCGGACTCCACTTCATCGTCCGCCTGCACCGTCACGTAAACGGAGGCTTCGGTTTGACCGTAGAGCTGCTTGAGGTTGATGCCGAGCGAGCGGAAAAAGTCGAAGATGTCCGGTCCGATCGCCTCGCCCGCCGTGTAGGCCGTCCGAATGTGCGTGAACCCCAGACTGTCCTTCAGGGGCCCGTACACGAGCACGTTGCCCAGCGCATAGAGGAGCCGGTCCGTGGGCGGCACCGGTTTCTTTTCGAGAATCCTGGCGCCCGACCGCTTGGCCACGTCGAGGAAGAACTCGAACATCTTGCGCTTGATCCACGTCGCGTCCTCCATGCGGATCATTACGTGGGTGATCAGGTTCTCGAAAATTCGCGGCGGCGCGAAGAAGTGGGTGGGGCCGAGCTCATGCAAATCGATCATCACCGTCGATGCGCTCTCGGGACAGTTCACCGTGTACCCCGCCAGCAACGCCTGAGCGTATGAATAAAAGTGGTCGCCGACCCAGGCCATGGGCAGGTAGGCGAGGATTTCCTCGTCGTTCCGGATGCGCTCTCCCGCGTTGGCGTTTCGCGCCGTCACGATGATGTTGTCGTTGCTCAGCATCACGCCTTTGGGCCGGCCGGTGGTGCCCGAGGTGTACAGGATGACGGAGAGGTCTTCTCCTCGACCCTTCGAGATTTCACGCAGGTAAAGGTCCGGGTGGTCGGCGTGAAACTTCCGGCCGCGCGACTGGATTTCGTCGATTGAGAGCAGGAACGATTCACGATAGTGGCGAAGACCTCGCGGGTCGTCGTAGACGAGCATCTCGAGCCTGGGGCACCGTTCCTTCACGGAGAGGACCTTGTCGACCTGCTCCTGATCCTCAAGGATCGCGAACCGCGCCTCGGCGTGCTCGACCACGTACTGCATCTCATCGGCAATGGAGTCCTGATAGAGCGGGACCGGCACGCCACCCAACGCTTGCGTTGCCAGCATCGCCCAATAGAGGCGCGGCCGGTTGTCGCCAACGATGGCGACCTTGTCGCCGCGCTCAAGGCCGAAACTGGCCAGACCGCACGCGAGCGCCCGCACTTCTTCGGCCACTTCCCTCCAGATCCACGACTGCCAAATGCCGTAATCCTTTTCGCGGATGGCGACCCCATCGGGCCGCTTCCCCACGAGATCGAGCAACACTTTGGGAAAGGTATCGAGGCGCTTCAGCGCGTCACCAACTTCCGGCGTCATGACGTGACCACCCTCAAGCTTTGCGACATGGCAGTCGGGCAATGCGACGGTGTTCTGTTTGGGTCCCGATCATCCGAACGAACGTCATCCGGAATCGAGAGTCCTCCACAGGTCTTGCAGGGCCCGGACGGGCCGGAACCAAGCGTCCTCCCTTTTCGTTGTCAGAACATTAGCAACATTGGTGGACCGCGCAATATGCAACTTCGGAGGTTCGAGTTCGGCTGTCGAAATCGTTTGGTTGGATTTAGCTGGAGCCGTACGTCACCGGTTCCCCGGGAGCGGAACTTCCTCGCGACGGCCTGGCTCCCGACGTCCTGCATTCGGCGGCGCGGCAGGTGTGCCGAAAATGGATGCGGGGGCTGGCTCTCATGCCGGGATTGTGGTTGATAGTGCGGGAACGCATGCGCCGGGAATCGCGACGGGGCGTCTCGACGCGGGGCTCAGGCATTGACCGGGGGAGGGTCGTACGGTGACCACGATCGGCCAAGACACATTGGGTGTGCGCCGCACGTTGAACGTGGACGGTGCCCCGTACGACTATTTCAGCCTGGAAGCGGCGGCGGATGCCGGTCTCGGGGACATTTCGCGGCTCCCCTTCTCGCTGAAGGTGTTGCTCGAAAATCTCCTGCGGCACGAGGACGGGCGAACCGTGACGGTCGACGACGTCGCGGGCATGGCCGGCTGGCTGACGACCCGGTCCTCGGACCGGGAAATCGCCTATCGGCCGGCCCGCGTGCTGATGCAAGACTTTACGGGCGTTCCCGCCGTCGTCGATCTCGCGGCGATGCGGGCAGCGATGTCGAGCCTGGGAGGTGATCCGACAAAGATCAATCCCCTCTCTCCGGTCGATCTCGTCGTGGATCACTCGGTAATGGTGGACCGGTTCGGTTCCGCCGATGCGTTTCGCGCCAACGTCGAGATCGAAATGCAGCGCAACAGGGAGCGTTATTCGTTCCTGCGCTGGGGTCAGGGCGCGTTCGACAACTTTCGCGTGGTCCCCCCGGGAACCGGCATCTGCCATCAGGTCAATCTGGAATATCTCGCGCAGGTGGTTTGGACGGCGGATGTCGACGGCCGGACGATCGCCTATCCGGATACGCTCGTGGGCACGGACTCGCACACCACGATGGTCAACGGTCTCGCGGTGCTCGGCTGGGGTGTGGGTGGAATCGAAGCCGAGGCCGCGATGCTCGGTCAGCCGATTTCGATGCTGGTGCCCGAAGTCGTCGGGTTAAAACTGACCGGTTCGCTCGGCGAGGGCACGACGGCAACGGATCTGGTGCTGACCGTAACCCAGATGCTGCGGCAAAAAGGCGTCGTCGGGAAGTTCGTGGAGTTCTACGGACCGGGCCTCGACGAGCTTTCGCTCGCCGACCGCGCAACGATCTCCAACATGGCTCCCGAGTACGGAGCGACATGCGGGTTTTTTCCCATCGACGGCGAAACGCTCGCCTACCTCGAACTCAGCGCTCGCGATCCGCAACGCATCGAACTCGTCGAGGCCTATGCCAAGGCCCAGGGTATGTGGCGCGAGGCGGGCACGCCGGACCCGGAGTTCTCCGATACGCTTGAGATCGACATCGGGGGTGTCGAGTCGAGCATGGCGGGACCCAAGCGTCCCCAGGACCGGATCTCGCTGAGCGGTGCGGCGAAGGGCTTCGAAGGATCGCTCTCCGAGGCGCGCGGCGGCTCCAGGGACAGGGCCTCCGTGCCCGTCCAAGGGGCGGATTTCGATCTCACCGACGGCGACGTCGTGATCGCGGCGGTCACGAGCTGTACGAATACCTCCAATCCCAGCGTCATGGTCGGGGCCGGACTGCTCGCGCGCAACGCCGTGGCCAAGGGTCTCAAGGTCAGGCCGTGGGTCAAGACATCGCTCGCGCCGGGATCGCAGGTGGTGACCGATTATCTCGAGAAGGCCGGCCTTCAGGACGACTTGGACACCCTCGGATTCAATCTGGTGGGATACGGTTGCACGACGTGCATCGGCAACTCCGGACCTCTCGACGATTCGATTTCCGAAGCGATCGCCGAGGGTGATCTGGTCGTCGGCGCGGTGCTCTCCGGGAATCGCAACTTCGAAGGCCGAGTGAATCCGCAAACCAAGGTGAACTACCTGGCCTCGCCCATCCTGGTCGTGGCCTACGCCATCGCCGGCAACGTCGGCGTCGACATCACGACGGAACCGCTTGGCGAAGGAACTGATGGAGAACCGGTCTACCTCGGAGATATCTGGCCCTCGAACCGGGAAATCACCGAGACCGTCCGTTCCTGCGTGACGCCCGAGATGTTCCGTCAGCGTTATCGGGACGCTTTCTCGGGAACGGACGCCTGGCAGCAGGTCGAGGCCGCGGCGGGGCTGACGTACCAGTGGGACATCGGATCCACCTACGTCCAGCATCCGCCGTTCTTCCAGGACATGTCGCGCGAACCGGGAGACTTCTCGGACATCCGGGGCGCGCGGGTGCTGGCCTTGCTCGGTGACAGCATTACCACCGACCACATCTCGCCGGCCGGATCCATCAAGCAGGACGGTCCGGCCGGAACGTACCTGGTCGGACACCAGGTGTCGCCGAGGGAGTTCAACTCCTACGGCGCCCGGCGGGGCAATCACGAAGTCATGATGCGTGGGACCTTCGCCAACATTCGTCTGCGCAACGAGATCGCCCCCGGCACCGAGGGCGGGGTCACCCGGCGCATGCCGGGTGGTGAGGAAGTGTCGATTTATGACGCCGCCATGGAGTACCAGGACGAAGGGGTTCCGCTCGTCGTTGTCGCGGGCAAGGAGTACGGGACCGGTTCGTCCCGCGACTGGGCCGCGAAGGGGACGCGTCTGCTTGGAATCAAGGCGGTCATCGCCGAGAGCTTTGAGCGCATTCACCGTTCAAACCTCGTCGGAATGGGCGTTCTGCCGTTGCAGTTCAAGGAAGGCGCGAATCGAACATCGCTGAAGCTCGACGGCAGTGAGACCTTTGACATCGAAGGTGTCGTCGGCGGGATAACGCCGCGAATGGACGTGACCTGCCGTATCACGCGGAGCGACGGCTCGAGCATAGAGACCGCTCTAACCTGCCGGGTCGATACCTTCGACGAGGTCGAGTACTACCGGCACGGCGGGATCCTGCAGTACGTGCTCAGGAATCTCATGGAGCCCGCCGCCGCTTAGCGGAGCAGGTGCGGGGGAGCGCCTCTCCAAAGGGATGCGGTTCCTCACCGAAGAGTGATTGGTCTTCGTCCCCGACGCGGCGTATATGGGCTGGACCATGCACGGTATTCGACAAACGGGTCTTGTCGCCGCGGCTCTGGCATTGGGATCAATCGCGGCATTGGGAACGGCGGCGGCGGGCGGCAGGTCCCCCACCGTCGTCGAGCTGTTCACCTCGCAGGGATGCAGTTCCTGCCCGCCCGCCGACAGATATTTGGGGAAGTTGGCCCAGCGCGACGACATCATCGCGCTGTCGTTTCATGTCGACTATTGGGATTACATCGGTTGGAAGGACACCTTCGCCCTTCCGCAGGCTACGGCGCGTCAGCGGCAGCACGGCAGATTCCTCAATGCGAGGTACGTCTACACGCCGGAAATGATCATCGACGGAATCGTCGACGTCGTGGGGTCGCAAAGCGACGAGGTCGAAAAGACTATCGCCGCGGCGCGTCTCGCGACCCAGAATTCGCTGTCCGTCGGTCTCGTCGCATCGGGGCAGGATCACGCAACGATCAAGATCGACGGCCGGTCCGGAATGCCGGCTGCGGATGTTTGGCTGATCGAGTTCGACGCCAAACATACGGTGGATGTCCGGCGCGGCGAGAATTCAGGGCAGCGGCTCACCTACCACAACGTCGTTCGGACCATTCGCAAAGTCGGACATTGGCGGGGGGTCGCCACGGAGATTCCCGTCGACCTGACTCCGATGCGCGAGACCGGCCGGGATGGCTGCGTGGTCATCGTCCAGAAGGAGCATGGCGGCCCGGTATTCGGGGCCGCTCGACTCCAGTTCGCCTCGCCCAATTAGAGCGAAACCGGGTTCGACCCCGCCGGCGAGCGCATGCGCGGGTAGCAACCGAGACTAGCCGGGACTAGCCGAGACTAGCCGAGACTAGCCGGACCAGAGCGTGTTCACACTAATGATGCGAGTCGTGCCGTCCTTCGCGGATGGAGATCACGGAAGCTCAACCAGGCTTCATATGGTTGTCGCGGATGCCCGGACGGCCGTGACCTTCTCGCTCTCGCCCGGACAGGCGCACGACGCGCCGGAGGGGCGCAAACTGCTGCGCCGCCTCGCAAGACCCGGCGCCAGCCCTGGGGGTACAATCGGAAGATGTACAAGCGGCGCAACGAAATCGAGCGCCTGTTCCAACGGCTCAAGGGCTTCCGGCGCATCATTCTCCCGCTTCGAGAAGCTCGATGCGCTGTTCCTGGGCTTCGTCCACTTCGCACTCGTCTACAATGCAGTGCGTTAGTGTGAACACACCCTAGTTGGTGGGTTTGGATTTTTTCCGAAGCTCGGCAATCAAGGTCTCAATGCCCTCGCCACCGCGCCGGATCACCGAAGCAAATTCGTGCCGTTGCGTGATCGCCATGCTCACGCCTTCAACGATCACGTCAACAATCTTGTGGTCGTCGCGCTTCGTCCGCACGCGCCAGTCGACGCGGACCGATGGTCCTTCCGGCGTGTTTATCTGGCTCGACACGATCGTATCGCGTCCGCTGGCCTCGCGCTCGCCATTCACGGCCAGTGTTTCGCCGGAATATTGCCGGAACCGGCTGGCATAGGTGTGGACGATGAAATCCGCGAACAGCGACTGGTATTCCCTTTGCTGCTCTTTGGTCGCTCGCCGCCAATAACGGCCGAGCACAAAGCGGCTGATGGCGTCGATGTCGAAGGCCATTCGAAAGAGCCGCTCGAACTCCCCGAATCGGGCCTCCTCGGAGATGTTTTCCCTGGTGATCGCCCCGATCGTTTCCTCGCCCAGGGACTCGATGAACTGCCTGGGGCCAAGCGTCTCGGCGGATGCCGGCAGCAGGCACAGCAGCATGAACAGCACAAGGGCCGATGCGAGTGAGCTGAGACGACGCGCAGACATGATTCGGAGAAAGGCTACTTGACGACAGCCGAGGCTTGATTGGTCTCCGCCTCTTCGTCCTCGTCCCACGAAATTTCCGCCATGGGCACGGATTGGGGAGGCTTTCCGTTGAGAATCTCGTCGTTGCGACGTTGTCTGTAGAGGCTACGCACCGTGGCATAGAAGTCGATGGCGCCACGCTCGATCTCGTCGAGGGTCTCGATGTTGCGGGAGCGGGTGTCATTGGCCCTCATGCCGAAGCGAACCCAAGGGATGGCGTAATGTTCCGTGTTATGCGCGTACCAGAACACGGGATCCATGAGCGTGTCACCGACGAGGCCAACGGTGTCCCGGATCGGTGACGGTCCCAACAACGGCAACACGAGATAAGGCCCCTCATCCACGCCCCATACGGCCAGGGTCTGACCGAAATCCTCATTGTGGAACTCTATTTCGGTGATGTCGAACAGGCCGCCGAGCCCGAAGATGGTGTTTGCCATCAAACGACTGCCGGTGTCGCCAGCGCGGTCCTTTTCCCCTTGCAACACGTCGTTCGCCAATATGACCGGCGACCTCAGGTTGTTCAGGAAGTTCTTCACCATCTCCCGGCCAAAGTCGGGAACGACACCGCGATAGGCCTGCGCTACAGGTTCGAACAGCACTTGATCGACGGCACGATTGAATTCGAACACGGCCCGGTTGAATGGTTCCCAGGGATCGTTGATCGCCGCAAGTTCGGCCCGTGCCTCGGGATCATCGGCCGGTGGGGTCGCGCAGGCAGCCAAGACGACATTTGCGGCAAACGCGGCGCTCAAGGCCCGAATCACGAATCTGCCGGTCAAGGTCATGAAACCGAATTACAAAGCTTTGCAGTTTAACCCTGAAGTTTGGCCGCCCGAGGGAACGCATTGCGCCATTCTGAAGACCCCGTTGAATCGCATCGGGAGAGAGGTGCCGGCTGGTGGCAAGACGACGGCGAACCTGCAGGGCGTCGCGACCGTACTTGGCACCATGATCACGTCAGTATCATACCTTCGGTTTCAACGCCAGCGAGGCCGGCAGCATGTCGTGACCCTCCCAGAGGCTGTGGCGAAAATGCATCGCTTACCCCGCGAGCGATGCCGATCCAAGACTCTGGAGACGGTTACAATCAGAGATTGGGGAGGGGTTCTTGTGGCAACGTGGCATCTTCCGGCATCGACAATTGTATAAAGATATGCTTATATAATTTTTTAACTTAAACATTGGTCGCGCCACACTTCATCCTCAACACCAGCCCATGAACACACTTCTGAACGCGCTGCGTGCAACCGCCGAACCGACCCGGTTGCGCCTTCTCGCGCTTTGCTCGGAAGCCGAACTCACGGTGACCGAGCTCACTCAGATTCTAGGGCAGAGTCAGCCCCGCGTATCCCGGCATCTCAAAGTGTTGTGCGAAGCCGGGTTGCTGGACCGATTCCGGGAAGGAACCTGGGCATTTTACAGGCTGGCCGATGCCGAAGAGCCGGGCGGGCTGGCGCGGACGCTCACGGCGCTCATACCCAAGCGGGACGTGGAGCTTGCCCGGGATCTCGAACGGCTCGAAGCGATCAAGAAATCGCGGGCCGACGCGGCGGCGGCCTACTTCCGGGCGAATGCAGCTCGATGGGACGAAATTCGCTCCCTCTACGTGTCGGAGTCCGATGTCGAGACAGCTCTTCGCTCGGCCTTCGCCGACCGGCAAATTGGTGATTTTTTGGACATCGGCACCGGAACCGGGCGGATGCTGGAGCTGTTCGCCGACCGATTCCGCCGCGGCATCGGTATCGACCTTTCCCATGACATGCTGGCGGTCGCGCGCACCAACTTGGAGCGCGCGGGGCATAGCCATTGCCGAGTCAGACACGGTGACATGTATCACCTGCCCTTGTCAGGCAGCAGCGTGGACGCGGTGACGTTTCACCAAGTGCTTCACTTCGCCTCCGACCCCGCCGCGGCCATAGCCGAGACGGCCCGGGTTCTGCGTACTGGTGCCGGTTTGGCCGTCGTCGATTTTGCGCCGCACGGGCTGGAATTCCTCCGCGAAGAGCATGCGCATCGACGCCTGGGCTTTTCCGATGCGGAAGTCGTGGAGTGGTTCGAAGCGGCGCATCTCGTTCCCGACAACTCCGTCCGGTTGGAAGGCGATCCACTCACCGTCGTCATTTGGACGGCAGCGAAAACGAGTATCGAGGAACGGCGGGCCGCGGAATGACCGTCGAAGCCGAAGTCCAGCCCACGGTCGAGCGGCTGAGCATGCTCGCGCTGAGGTTCTCGGGGATGGAAGATCTCGGAGTTTCGTTCGAGTTCTTCCCGCCGAAGACGGAGGGAATGGAACAGACGCTATGGAAGTCGATTCTCAGACTGGCTCCGATCGGACCGAACTTCGTCTCCGTCACCTATGGTGCGGGCGGCAGCACGCGCGATCGCACACATGCCACGGTCCGTCGCATTCTCGAAGAGACGACCTTGACGCCCGCGGCACATCTAACCTGCGTCGCCGCGACGCGGGACGAAGTCGACGATGTCGCCCGCGCCTACTGGGAGGCGGGTGTGCGACACATCGTGGCCCTCCGGGGAGATTCACCGGAGGCCGGCGCGGCCTATGCGCCCCATCCCGGCGGATATCGGTATGCCGCTGACCTGGTCGAAGGTCTCAACCGAATTGCCGACTTCGACATTTCGGTCGCCGCGTATCCCGAAACCCACCCGGAAGCACCAAGCGCGGATTTCGACCTTGACAACCTCAAGCGCAAGATCGATGCGGGCGCCAAACGCGCGATCACCCAATTCTTCTTCGACACCGAGGTGTTTCTACGCTTTCGGGATCGCGTTCGACGGGCGGGGATCAACGCGCCTTTGATCCCGGGGGTCCTTCCCGTGACAAATTTCGCTCAAGTGGTCCGCTTCGCCGGCATGTGCGGAGCCGGCATCCCTGGATGGCTTTCGCGCTTGTTCGAATCCCTGGACGAGGATTCAGAGACACGAAAGCTTGTCGCCGCCATGGTTGCGGGGGAACAGTGCCGCATTCTGGCAGCCGAAGGCGTTTCGAACTTCCACTTCTACACGCTCAACCGAGCCGATCTGACCTTCGCCATGTGCCACACGCTGGGCTTGCGCGGGCCCGCGGACGCCGACTAGGCGAGGCACGAACTATGCACGATATCGTCCCGCGCTCCGACCCTTCGGAGACTCTCGAGCGCCTGCTCGACGAGAGAGTTCTCCTGTTGGACGGAGCCATGGGGACGATGATCCAAGAGTACGGTCTCGGGGAGGCCGACTTCCGCGCCAAACGGTTTGCCGACCATTCCCGGGACCTCGCGGGCGACAACGACCTTCTGAACCTCACGCAACCGGACGTGATACGGGAAATCCACCGAGCTTTCCTGGATGTCGGGGCGGACATCATCGAGACGAACACCTTCAACGCGACGTCGATCTCGCAAGCGGACTATGGGCTGCAGGACCTCGCGTACGAGATCAATCGCGAAGGCGCGAGTCTCGCGCGTGGCGTCGTGGACGAAGTCGCGGCAACGACCCCCGGCAAACCCCGGTTCGTCGCCGGTGTTCTCGGCCCGACCAATCGGACGGCGTCGATCTCGCCGGAGGTAAACGATCCGGGCTTTCGAAACATTTCATTCGACGAGTTGGTGGCCGCCTATACCGAGGCGGTCCGTGGCCTGATCGACGGCGGTGCGGACATCGTCCTGATCGAGACGATATTCGACACGTTGAACGCCAAGGCGGCCATCTATGCGGTGCGGAAGTACCTTGATGCCCGGGGACTCCAGCGGCCGGTGATGATCTCCGGCACCATCACGGATGCCTCCGGGCGCACGCTCTCCGGGCAAACGGCGGAAGCATTCTGGAATTCCGTCGCTCATGCGAGGCCGATTTCAGTCGGGTTCAATTGTGCCCTCGGCGCCGAAGCTCTACGGCCCTACGTTCAGGAACTCGCGCGCGTCGCCGGCATTTCCGTCAGTGTGCATCCCAATGCGGGGCTGCCGAACGAATTCGGCGGTTACGACGACACGCCGGGCTACATGGCCGGGCGACTCGCGGAGTTCGCCGAGAGCGGAATCGTCAATATCGTCGGCGGGTGCTGTGGGACGACGCCCCGTCACATCGGCGCCATCGCCGAGGCGGTTGCGGACCTCCCGCCGCGCGTCCGTCCGGATGTCGAACCTCGTTGCCGGCTCAGTGGTCTTGAGCCCCTGACCGTCGGGCCGCTGACTGGTTTCGTGAACATCGGCGAGCGGACCAACGTCGCCGGGTCGGCGAAGTTCGCCAAGCTCATCCGCGAAGGCGACTATGCTGCCGGGATCGAGATCGCCCGGCAGCAGGTCGAGAACGGCGCCCAGCTCATCGACGTCAATATGGATGAGGCGATGCTCGACTCCGAGGTCGCCGTCGAGACCTTCCTACGCCTTGTTGCCGCCGAGCCGTATATTTCACGGGTCCCGGTCATGATCGACTCCTCGACAAGAACGTCCAGGGAAAGGGAGTCGTCAATTCGGTCAGCCTCAAGGAGGGGGAACAGGCGTTCATCGAGCAGGCTGAGGAAATCCTGCGCTACGGCGCGGCCGTTGTCGTGATGGCGTTCGACGAGACGGGACAGGCCGACTCGTGCGAACGCATGGTCGAGATCCTGACGCGCTCTTACAAGATCCTCGCCGAAGAGGTGGGATTCCCGCCGTGGGACTTCATTCTCGATCCCAACATCTTCCCCATCGCCACCGGAATGGAGG
>JAGWAU010000003.1 GCA_021296255.1 Alphaproteobacteria bacterium
CCACAGGCCCAAAAACCTCAACAGAAGCGGTCAATCGATGTGCTAGCAAAACCGGACAAATCCACTTGCTAGCGACAGTGGCGGGGCCTGCTTCGGTCAGTTTTCGCTTGCTGATCGGCGGACGTCGTGCCCATACTTAGCGTGCTTGAGCGCCCGGACCGGCCACGGTGCCGGAGCCGGTGCAGCCACCAGTCAGGGGGGTGGCTCGACATGCAGCCGTGCGAGGCGTCGGTTCCGCTGGGGATCGTCATTCGCAAGTCGCCGGGGGTGACCCGCTGGGCCCGCTGGACGTGGAAGGTTGTCGGCGTGCTGCCTGGCGCGGGTGTGGCGGACTGGCGCGAGTTGCGGCGCGAGTCGGACGTGGTGGAATATCATGCCGCAACCGTACCGATGGAACTCTGGGCCTCCGATACCGAAGCTTACCGGACGGGTCTCTCGGCACGTGTCCCGGCGGTCTACGTGGTGCTCCGCGAGGCGACCGAGGCCGCCGCGGAACGGGACGTCGAAGTCCTCCTCGCCACCGCTTCCCCTTACGAGGCGCAGGACTATCTGGACAGCGGAGAGGAGATCGTCGAGCAGGTGCCGATGCCCGAAGGGCTAGTCGCCTTTATCCGAGATTTCGTCGAGCGGCACCACCAGGACGAGGAGTTCGTCAAGCGCCAGCGTGGCAAACAGCGGATCGATCTCGTCGAGGACGGCAAGGGCGACCGGCGCATCCGCCAGTTGTCCGACGTCTACCGCGTCCCCCGACGACCCGACGGGGAGCGGCTGCATTGACCGGGCCCCAGGATTTCTGGTCGCGCCGCAAGGCGGCGGTGGCGGGTGAGGAACGCGCCCGGCAACGAGTCGCGGACGAGGCGCGCGCCGACGTGGCGGACCAGGTCGTGGACGAGAAGCCGGACGCCGAAGTGCTCTCCGAGCTGAACCTGCCCGATCCGGACACGTTGGGGCAGGGGGACGATTTCTCGGCGTTCATGGCGAAGGCGGTTCCCGACCGCCTACGCAGGCGGGCGTTGAGGCGGCTCTGGGTCTCCAACCCGATCCTCGCAAACCTCGATGAACTGGTCGATTACGGGGAGGACTTCACCGACGCCGCGACGGTCGTCGAACACCTCCAGACGGCCTATCAGGTGGGCAAGGGGATGCTCGGGCACTTGCAGGCTCAAGACGAGGTGGACGAGGCGGACGCCCCGCCACGGGCGGCGGGTGAAGCGGACGCGCGCGCGGAACCGGAGGCGGTGTCGGCCGAGGCCTGCGCGGACCCTCTCGAGGAATCTCCCGCGCCGGACGACGAGGGGGAGGAGGTCACAGCGGAGCGGCGGGCCAAACGCCGTATGCGCTTTACGTTCGCGGACGCGGACGACGGTCGGGCGGAAGCGGCCTGATGGACGGGCAGTGGGAGAAGACCCGATGACGTCAGCGGAGCTCGAGACGCGCATAGCGGAGGAGGACAGGCTTCGGGCGGACCTCTACGATTTTCTCGGTAGGCTGCTAGCCGCGCCGCCGGACCAGGCGCTGCTCGATAAATCTGCAGCCCTCTCGGGCGACGAGAGCGAGCTTGGCCGGGCGATTCGGGCGCTGAGCCGGGTGGCCTCGGCCACCACGCCCCAGGCCGCGGAAAGCGAGTACACCGCACTCTTTATAGGAGTTGGCCGGGGCGAGCTTTTGCCGTACACTAGTTACTACCTGACCGGCTTCCTGAACGAGAAGCCGTTGGCCGCGCTTCGGGACGACATGAGAATGCTTGGCATAGGTCGCTCGCCCGACGTGTACGAACCGGAAGATCACATCGCCAGCCTTCTGGAGATGATGGCGGGCATGATCACGGGTCGCTTCGGCAAACCCGTCTCAATCGATCGGTCGCGGGAATTCTTCGACAAACATATCGGCCCCTGGGCCGGCCACTTTTTCACGGATTTGGAGGGCGCGAAGAACTCGGTGTTCTATGCTCCGGTCGGTTCCGCTGGCCGCGTGTTCATGGAGATCGAGAAGGAAGCCTTTCAGATGACCGCGGGCTAGCCCGCATTAGAACCGGCCCGCCCCGGCGGGCCACGAGAATGGAGGAGAAGCTGATGGGCGAAAGAACGGAGGGCGAAACCACCAATCGCCGCGACTTTCTGAAGCTCGCGTCGGTCTCCGTTCCGGCGGCGGCGATTGCCGCGGCGGCGGGAACGGCGGAGGCAGCGGCCCCGAAAGACGACGGCGAGGGCATGCGCGATACCGCGCATACCCGCGCCTATTATGAAAGCGCCCGTTTCTAACGGACTCTTTCACTCCAAAATGGCCAACGGTAGCGTGACGCCCGGCGGCTATCAGGACGACAAACCTGGCAAACCGGCACGGTCCGGGGCGCCAAGGGAGGTATCAAGATGCTAAGGAAAAAGACCAACGGGGTTGCGAGACGC
Source organism: Alphaproteobacteria bacterium (assembly GCA_021296255.1). Classification (GTDB taxonomy): domain Bacteria; phylum Pseudomonadota; class Alphaproteobacteria; order UBA2966; family UBA2966; genus UBA2966. Next base: position 2,406 of record JAGWAU010000003.1, read on the forward strand.
TCCCTGCGGACTTCGATCCTGTCCAACGTTTCGGAAACATCCGTCGACCGGCGGACGTTCCTCCGCGGCTCGGGCCTTGCCATCGGCGGGCTGGCCGCGATGGGAGTCACCGGTGGCATGGTGACCAGGGCGAGCGCGCAGCAGGCGGTCCAAGGTGCCGTCCAGGCCGTGAAATCGGTCTGTACCCACTGCTCGGTCGGCTGCAGCGTGATCGCGGAGGTTAACAACGGCGTGTGGGTCGGCCAGGAGCCCGGCTGGGACAGCCCCTTCAGCCTCGGCGCCCATTGCGCCAAGGGCGCTTCCGTGCGCGAGCACGCCCACGGTGAACGCCGTCTCAAGTACCCGATGAAGAAAGAGGGTGGTCAGTGGAAGCGCATCAGCTGGAAACAGGCGATCGACGAGATCGGCGACGGCATGATGAAGATCCGCGAGGAAAGCGGACCCGACAGCGTCTATTGGCTGGGCTCGGCCAAGTTCAGCAACGAGCAGGCCTATTTGTTCACGAAGTTCGCGGCCTATTGGGGCTCGAACAACATGGATCACCAGGCCCGGATCTGTCACTCCACGACCGTCGCGGGGGTTGCGAACACGTGGGGCTACGGCGCCATGACCAACTCCTACAACGACATCCACAACAGCCGTGCGATCTTCCTCATCGGGGGCAACCCAGCTGAGGCGCATCCGGTCTCGCTCCTGCATGTCCTTCGGGCCAAGGAGCAGAACAACGCGCCGCTGATCGTCTGCGATCCGCGTTTTACCCGGACCGCGGCGCATGCGGACGAGTACGTCCGCTTCCGCCCCGGCAGCGACGTGGCGCTGGTTTGGGGCATCCTCTGGCACATCTTCGAGAACGGCTGGGAGGACAAGGAGTTCATCCGCACCCGTGTCTGGGGCATGGACCGCATCCGCGAGGAAGTGGCCAAATGGACACCGGAAGAAGTGGAGCGGGTGACCGGCGCGCCGGGTGAGCAACTCCGCCGCGTGGCCCGCACCATGGCCAATAACCGGCCCGGTACCGTGATCTGGTGCATGGGCGGAACCCAGCACACCAACGGCAACAACAACACCCGGGCCTACTGCATCCTGCAACTGGCGTTGGGCAACATGGGCACAACCGGCGGCGGAACCAACATCTTCCGCGGCCACGACAACGTCCAGGGCGCGACCGACCTCGGCGTGCTCTCCCACACCCTGCCTGGGTACTACGGCCTTTCCGCCGGCGCGTGGGCCCACTGGGCGCGCGTATGGGGCGAGGATCTGGATTGGTTGAAGGGCCAGTTCGCCAAGATCACCGGTGCCGACGGCAAAGAAAAATCCCTGATGAACCTGAGGGGCATTCCGGTGTCCCGCTGGATCGACGGGGTTCTCGAGGACAAGGACAACATAGACCAGCCCGACAACGTCCGGGCGATGGTTCTGTGGGGTCACGCTCCGAACTCGCAGACCCGCGGCAAGGAGATGAAGACCGCGATGGAGAAGCTGGACATGCTGGTCGTCGTCGACCCGTATCCCACCGTCTCCGCCGTCCTTCACGACCGCACCGACGGGGTCTATCTGCTGCCGGCCGCGACCCAGTTCGAGACCCGCGGCTCGGTCACTGCGTCGAACCGTTCGATCCAGTGGCGCGACCGGGTCGTCGAACCCGTGTTCGAATGTCTGCCGGATCAGGACATCATGGCGAAGTTCGCCGAGAAGTTCGGCTGGGCCGACCGGTTTTTCCGCAACATCGCGATGGAGGCGGAAGACGCGCCGGTGGTCGAGGACATCACCCGCGAGATCAACGCGGGCATGTGGACGATCGGTTACACCGGTCAGTCGCCGGAGCGGATCAAGCTGCACATGGCCAACCAGCACACCTTCAACAAGACGACGCTGCAGGCCGTGGGCGGTCCCGCCGACGGGGACTACTACGGGATGCCCTGGCCGTCCTGGGGTACGCCGGAAATGGGTCACCCCGGCACCCCCAACCTCTATGACATGTCCAAGCCCGTCTCCAAAGGCGGCCTGACCTTCCGCGCCCGGTTCGGCGTGGAACGCGACGGCGAGAACCTTTTGGCCGAGGGCGTCTATTCTGCCGGCTCGGAAATCCAGGACGGGTATCCCGAGTTCACCATGCAGATGCTGATGGATCTCGGATGGGACAAGGACCTGACGGCCGAGGAGCGGGCGACGATCGACGCCATCGCGGGCCCCAAGACCAACTGGAAGACCGACCTGTCGGGCGGTATCCAGCGCGTCGCCATCAAGCACGAATGTGCGCCTTTCGGCAACGCCAAGGCCCGCACGGTGGTGTGGAACTTCCCGGATCCGATCCCGTTGCACCGGGAGCCGCTCTATACCCCGCGGCGTGACCTGGTGGCGGATTATCCGACCTACGAGGACCGCAAGTTCTATCGTCTGCCCACCATGTACGCCTCGATCCAGAAGCAGGATTTTTCGAGGGAATACCCGATGATCCTGACATCCGGACGCCTCGTGGAGTACGAGGGCGGCGGGGAGGAGACTCGTTCGAACCCCTGGCTTGCCGAGCTTCAGCAAGACATGTTCGTCGAGATCAATCCCCGGGACGCCAACAATCTCGGCGTGCGGAACGGAGCGCAGGTCTGGGTCGAAGGTCCCGAGGGCGCCAGGGTCAAGGTCATGGCCATGGTCACGGAACGCGTCGGGGCCGGGGTTGTCTTCATGCCCTTCCACTTCGGCGGGCATTTCGAGGGAGCGGACCTGAGGCACAAGTATCCCGACGGGGCCGATCCCTACGTGTTGGGCGAAAGCAGCAACACGGCGCAGACCTACGGCTACGACTCGGTCACCCAGATGCAGGAGACGAAGTCGACTCTCTGCAAGATTTATACGGCATAAGGAGGCACAGGGATGGCAAGAGCTAAATTTCTCTGCGACGCCGAACGCTGTATCGAGTGCAACGCCTGTGTCACCGCGTGCAAGAACGAGCACGAGGTGCCGTGGGGGATCAACCGGCGGAGGGTCGTGACGATCAACGACGGTAAGCCGGGCGAGCGCTCGATCTCGGTCGCGTGCATGCACTGTTCGGACGCGCCTTGCATGGCCGTCTGTCCGGTGGACTGCTTCTACCAGACCGAGGACGGCGTGGTCCTGCATTCCAAGGACCTCTGCATCGGCTGCGGCTATTGCTTCTACGCGTGTCCCTTCGGCGCGCCGCAATTCCCGCAGGCGGGCAACTTCGGATCCCGCGGCAAGATGGACAAGTGCACCTTCTGCGCCGGCGGGCCGGAGGAGACCCACTCGACTGCCGAATTCGCCAAGTACGGGCGCAACCGGATCGCGGAGGGCAAGCTGCCGCTCTGCGCCGAGATGTGCGCGACCAAGGCGCTGCTGGCGGGTGACGGTGATGTCGTGTCCGGCATCTACCGTGAACGGGTGGTGGCCCGCGGCTTCGGTACCGGTGCCTGGGGCTGGGGCACGGCCTACGGCCAAAAGGGTAGCTGAGCTACCTCGAGCGGGGGGCGGTCGACCCGCCCCCCGTTCTTGATCCGCTCCCCGCTCTCGATCCGGCCACACGGACGGGCCGGTGCCCGTGGGGGAGCGTGTGGCCGGTCGCGAAGGGATTCCCGATGTTGAGAACTCTGCCGATGATGAAGACGCTGCGTGCGCTTCTGGTCCTGATGCTCGCGTTGTTGCCTCTGTTGCCGGCTGCCTCCGCCGCGGAGGAGAGAGCCGTCGGCGGGAGCGAGATGCGGCGCGACGCGACCGGCGGCGCGCAGACGTTGGAGGATATCCTTGCCCGCCAGCGCGGCGAACGGATCGACGACGCATTCCGCCGCGACGCCACGGGCGACCCCGACAGTGCCGCCGCCGTGGCGGCGCAACTGGGTACACTGGGCGGCGTGTCGGACGCGGAGATCTTCCGCGCGCTCCGTTATGGCAGCGCCGATGTCACCGTGTCCGCGCAAGGACCCGCCGCCGGCGTAGTGATCCAGGACGCGGGCATGCGTTGGCTGGAGTTCCGGCGGGGTCCGCTGCGGGTCTACGGCGGCTATCTGCTCCTGGGCATGGTCGCGGTGCTGGCGCTCTACATGCTTCTGCGCGGCCGCATCCGCATCGACGGCAAGAGGACTGGGGAGACGATCCTGCGTTTCACCGCCATCGAGCGCTTCGGTCACTGGCTCCTGGCCGGATCGTTCATCCTGCTGGGCGTCACCGGTCTGATCACCCTGTTCGGACGCGCCGCGCTGATCCCGATCATCGGCAAGGAGTCCTTCGCCGCTCTCGCTTACGCCTCGAAGTGGGTGCACAACAACGCCGCTTGGGCGTTCATGCTCGCGCTGGTGATGGTATTCGTGTTCTGGGTGATCCACAACGTTCCGAACCGTACCGATCTGACATGGCTCGCCAAGGGCGGCGGCCTCTTCTCCCGGCACAGCCACCCGCCGGCCAGGAAGTTCAACGCGGGCCAGAAGATCATCTTCTGGGTCGTCATTCTCCTGGGGGTTTCGATCTCGCTCTCGGGTCTGTCGCTGCTGTTCCCGTTCGAGCTGCCGATGTTCGCGGCGACCTTCGAAGCGCTTAACGCGCTGGGTCTGCCCCAGGCCGTCGGCCTGGGAGAGCTCCGCACCACCCTCGCGCCGCACGAGGAGATGCAGTTCGCCCAGCTATGGCATACCATCATCGCCTTCGTGTTCATGGCGATCATCATCGCCCATATCTATCTCGGCTCGGTCGGGATGGAAGGTGCGTACGACGCCATGGGGTCGGGCGAGGTCGAGAAGCAGTGGGCGAAGGAGCATCACTCGATCTGGTACGAGGAGGTGACCGGCGAAAAACCGGCCGCCACCGGCGGTTCCGCTCCGTCGCCAGCGGAATGAGATGGCGTTCCGCACGCTCCTGACGGCCCTGCTTTTGCTCCCTTCTCTCGCCACGGCGGGGGATTTCTTCACGCTCAAAGGCCACGGCGGTCCGATAAAGGGCATCGATGTCTCGCCGGACGGCAGCCGCATCCTGACGGCGAGTTTCGACTATTCCGTGGGGCTCTGGCAGGGCGGTACCCCGGTCTGGCTCGAGGCGCATCGCGCAGCGGCCAACACCGTCCGCTTCGTCGATTCCGAGCACGCGGTCTCGGCGGGCGATGACTATGACATCTACCTCTGGGACCTGAACACGGGTACGGGCCGGCGTCTCGGCGGCCACGAGGGCAAGATCATCGCCCTGGCGCTGTCGCCCGACCGACGTACCGTCGCGTCCGCGAGCTGGGACCGCACGATCGGTCTCTGGTCCCTCGCCGGCGCGCCAGCGCGTTTCCTGAAGGGTCACACAGGTGGCGTCAGCGACGTGGTGTTCTCCGCCGACGGCGCCAGACTCTATTCCGCCTCGGCGGACGGCACGATCCGGGTCTGGGACGTGTCGAGCGGCGCGCAGACGCGGCTTCTTCTGAAGGGCTGGTTCGGCGTCAATACGCTCATTCTGAACGAAGCCGCGGGATGGCTGGCCTACGGGGGGGTGGACGGCACGATCCGGGTCCTGGAGGTCGAGAGCGGCGACTTGATCGCCGACTTCACCGGCGAGCGCAGTCCCATTCTCGCCATGGCGGCCGACCGGGAGTTCACGACCCTGGCGATTGGTGACGGCTATGGGTTCATCAAGGTCATCGACAGCGCGAAGTGGGTAGTCACCGAGGACTTTCGCGCGACCCTGCACGGTCCCGTCTGGGCGCTTCGCTTCTCCGCCGACGGGCGGAACATACACGCGGGCAGCCTCGACGATGCCATGTACAGTTGGCCCGTGGCGTCGCTCGGCGAGCACGAGCGCATGACGAGGGGCGAACTGTCGTTTCTCAAGGACCCGGCGGAGATGAGCAATGGAGAACGCCAGTTCCAACGCAAATGCTCGATCTGCCACGCGCTGGATCCCGACGGACGCCGGCGCGCCGGTCCCACGCTCTTCGGGATATTCGGACGCCCCGCGGGAAGCTTGGTGAACTACAGCTATTCGCCGACGCTTCGGAATTCCGATATCATCTGGGACGTCGGCACGATCGACGCGCTGTTCGATCTTGGTCCGGACGACTTCATTCCCGGCTCTAAGATGCCCATGCAGCGGATCACCAAGGCCGCCGACAGGGAGGACCTGATCGCGTTCCTGAGGCGCGCGACGGCGGCATCGGGAGGCAATCGATGAAAGCCATGCTGGTCGCATTTCTGGCCATCGCCGTGATCTCCGTCGGCGCGGATATCGCCCTCGACTATGTTGGTTTCTCCACCCAGGAGATCACTTCGGGACCCTCGGTCCGGCACGGCTGAGCCGCCGCGCCGCTTCCCTCGTTCACGCCGCTGGCGATTCCGGCATGACGAACGGGCAGGCCGACTCGTAGGCGCGGCTCGCGCGCAGCACCAAGTCTTCCCGATACCGCGGCCCGGCGATCTGCACCGCCGCTGGTAGGCCCTCGCTGGTGATCCCGCAGGGCACGCTCGCCGCCGGTGCCTGCGTGAAGTTGAAGGGATAGGTGAACGGGCTCCAATCCATCCAATTCCTCATGCCGCGGCCGGCGGGCACTTCGGCCCCCGCCTCGAAGGCGGCGAGGGGCATCTGCGGCGAGATCAGCAGATCGTAGGTCTGATGGAACAGGTTCATGTGCCGGCCCAGCGTCAGGCGCACCGTATCGGCGGCCAACGACTCGGCGACGCCCTTGTCCCGGTATTCCTCGACCGATCGCAGCAGTCCCGGATCTACCAGTGCGCGCTGCCCGTCACTCATCGTGTCGACGAGGGGCCGGAAGCGCAGGAAGTAATAGACGCCGAAGGCCTCCCGGGGGTCCTCGAACCCGGGGTCGGCCTCGTCGACGACGGCACCGAGATCGGCAAACACCTGGGCCGCTTTCTCGACGAGACCGGCGATCTCGAAGTCCACATTCGCGTACCCGAAATTGCGCGAATAGGCGATGCGGAGGCCTTTGACGCCATCTTCGAGCCCCACCCGCCAGTCACGGGACTCACGAGGTAGGGCTGTCCAGTCCCGGGGATCGGGCTCGCCGATCACGTTGAGCATCAGCGCCGCGTCGCCCACGGTCCGCGTCATCGGCCCGTGATGGATGATCGTACCCGGCATGTTCATCGGATGGATGGGCACCCGTCCGAACGTGGGCTTGAGGCCATAGATACCGGCAAAGGCTGCGGGCATGCGGATGGAGCCGGCGCCGTCGGTGCCCACGTGCAGTGCCCCCATCCCGGCCGCGCAGGCTGCCGAGGCACCACCGCTGGAACCGCCCGGCGTCCGTTCCAGGTTCCACGGGTTTCGCGTGATGCCGGTGAGCGGACTGTCGGTGACACCCTTCCAACCGAATTCCGGGGTCGTCGTCTTGCCGATCAGTACGGCACCGTGGGCCCGCAGGCGCGCCGTGGCTGCGCTGTCCTCGTTCCAGGGGCCGTCGGGCGAACCGGTGCGCGAGCCGCGCCGGGTCGGCCAGCCCCGGGTCAGGAGCGCGTCCTTGATCGTCGTCGGCACACCGTCGACGAGGCCCACCGGACGTCCCGCTTGCCAGCGCGCTTCCGATTCGCGCGCGGACGCCAGGGCCGAGTCGGCATCGAGATGGCAGAAGGCGTTGACGGCCCCGTCGCACCGGTCGATCCGCCCAAGCACCGCCTCGATCACCTCGACCGGCGACAACGTCTTGCGGCGGTAGCGGGAGATCAGCTCGGCCGCCGTCATCATCGAGAGGTCATCGGTCATCGAATATTCGTATGGACGCCTCCCGGTTCGCAAGGAGCAGCGTTGGCGTGACGGGGCAGGCAGATTGCAGTTTCATATCCGGCCTGTCTGCCGTCACTCCCGTCGTTCCTTGCGCAACCTTTCAGCGGCCACCTCCTTGTTGGTCAGTGTTTTCCTTGGCGACCGTTATCGAGTCGGCTGGCTGACGAAATTCGCTCGGTATGCCCGGTCATGAGCCGGCAAGGCCCAGCCCGCGCGTGTCATCCTGCTGGCCAGCGCGACGGTTGCCGCATTCGGCGGAGGCGGTCTCAAAAAACAGGGTTGGCGCTTCGGTCACGGGTTCTCCCTGGCCAGCGACTACTTCGTCGTTCGTTCCCTACGCCGCCTCCTCTAGAAACCGTGCTTCCGTGTCCGCCAGCGCACGATGGAAGCGCGCGCCGAGCTCGTCGATCTCGTCCTCCGTGATGATCAACGGCGGGGCACAGACCACGGTGTCGCCGAGCGCCCGCACGATCAGCCCGTGCTCACGGGCCCGCGACATCAGGTAGGTGCCCACCTTGAGCGCCGGGTCGAAGGGCCGCTTGCCTGCCTTGTCAGCGACCAATTCGATGCCGGCCATCAGCCCCACGCCGCGGGCCTCCCCGACCAGCGGCCGGTCGGCGAGCGACAGGAATATCTCCTGGAAGCGTGGAGCGATGGCTTGCACGTGGCCGACGATGTCGCGTTCTTCATAGATGTCGAGCGTCTCGAGAGCCACGGCCGCCGCCACCGGATGGCCGGAGTAGGTGAATCCGTGGCCGAACACGCCGATCTTCTCGCTCTCAGCCACCATGGACCGGTAAATGGGCTCGGGGATGAAGGTCGCCGAGATCGGCAGGTAGGCTGACGACAGCGCCTTGGCGCAACACATGAGGTCGGGCCGGAGATCGAAGGTTTCACTGCCGAACATGTTCCCCGTCCGCCCGAAGCCGCAGATGATCTCATCGACGATGAACAGCACGTCGTACTTGCGCAGCACCGCTTGCACCTTCTCGAAATAGGTCTCCGGCGGCACGATGACGCCGCCGACCCCCATCACCGGCTCGGCGATAAAGGCGGCCACGGTCTCCGGACGTTCGTCGAGGATCAGTTTTTCGAGGTTGGCCGCGAGTCGGGCGGCGAACTCCTCTTGGTTCTCGCCGGGTTCCGCAAAGCGATAATGGTGCGGACAGTCGGTATGCAGGATATCGGCAATCGGCAGATTGAAATCGCGGTGCAGATCCGGGATGCCATTGAGGCTCGTGGTGGCGATCGTCGTACCGTGATAGCCGTTCCGCCGCCCGATGATCTTGCGTTTCTCGGGCCGCCCGTTGGCGTTGTTGTAGTACCAGACCAGCTTGACCGCGGTGTCGTTGGCTTCGGAACCGGAGTTGGCGAACAGGATCTTGGACATGGGAACCGGCGACAAGGAGAGGAGGCGCTCGGCGAGATCGATCGTCGTCGCGTGGCTCCGCCCGAGGAACGTCTGGTTGTAGGGCAGTTCCGCCATCTGGCGCGCCGCGGCATCGATCAGGCGCCGTTCGCTGAAGCCGAGCGACGTGCACCACAGCCCGGACATCCCCTCGATATAGGTCTTGCCGTTCTCGTCGGTGACATGCACGCCGCTGCCGTGATCGATGATGAACGGGCCCTCCTCCTCATGGGTCTTGAGGTTGGTGAACGGGTGAAGCACTGTCGCCACGTCCCGGGCGCCGGCGGAGTTGGGTTGGCTGGTCATCACGTCCTCCTGGAACACCGGTCGTCCCTCCCGGACGGGGCGGTAGAGGGGTGTCCGGTATTCCCTTCGCTCGTCGTTCTTCTTCCTTGCTAGGTGTCCCCGTCGGCCACGACTTCCGCCTTGGCCAGTGCGGCGTGCAGCAGCACGTTGGCGCCCGCGGTCACGTGCTCGGGAGCGCTGTACTCGGTTTCGTTGTGGCTCAATCCGTCCCGGCTCGGGATCAGGATCAGACCGGACTGCGTCACTTCGGTCATCGGTACGGCATCGTGTCCGGCGATGATCTGCAAATCCTGACGGCCGTAGCCGAGCTCGTCGGCGGTGTTGCGCAGCAGTTCCGCGAGTTCGGGATCGAAGCTCATGGGCCCCCAGGCGAAATAGGGTTCGAGCTCGAAATCCATGTCGAGCTTTTCGCCGAGCCGAGCCAGGGCGTTTCGCAGGTCCTTTTCCATCTCGTCGATGGTGGTGTGCTCGCGATGCCGCAGATCGCAACTCACTCGAACCTCGTCGGGGATGACACCGCGGACGTTGGGGTAGACCTCGATGTGCGGCGCGTTGGAACGGCCGTCAGGCCCGTAGGCGTTGCCGACACGGTTGACTTCGAGGATCGCCTTGGCGGCGCCGACCATGGCGTCCTTGCGCCGTGCCATCGGAGTCGGGCCGACGTGAGCGGCCATGCCCTTCACCGTGATCACGAAATAGCGCGAGGCGTAGGACCCCGTGACGACGCCAATCACCTCGCCGCTTTCCTCGAGCAGCGGTCCCTGTTCGTTGTGGGCTTCGAAATAGGCGCCGATTGGCCGATTGCCTACCTCCGCCGAACCGTCGTAGCCAATCTTCGCCAACGCCTCCCGGACGCTGATGTCGTCGGCATCCATGCGACCGAGCGCGTAGTCCACCGAGTGCGCGCCGATGAAGGCGAGCGAGCCCAGCGTCACGGGTGAATAGCGCGCGCCTTCCTCGTTGGTCCAGACGATGACCTCCAACGGCGCTCGGGTCCGCACCTCGGCGTCATCGAGCGTGCGCAGCACCTCGAGGCCGGCAATCACGCCGAAGACTCCGTCGAACTTGCCGCCCGTCGGAACCGTGTCGAGATGGCTTCCGATGCAGACGGGCGGTTGAGAGTCATCCGCGCCCGCGCGCCGCGCGAAGATGTTGCCGACACGATCGACGGTGATGGTGCAACCCGCATCCTCCGCCCAGCGCACGAAGAGGTCGCGCGCCTCGCCGTCCTCCCGGCTCAAAGCGAGGCGTCGGGACCCGCCTGCCGGGGTCCTGCCGATCTTGCCCATCTCCATGAGGGTCGACCACAGACGGTCCGCGTCGACCGAGAGGTTCTTCATGGCTTCAGACGCTATCACGCCGCCTCAACGGAGTCAGGCACACCAATGCCCGCAGGATCCATCCACCAAAGGGTACCGCATCGGTTGCCGATGCATGGTCATGAATACATCGGGCCGCCGGCGAGGTCCCTCGGTGGTCTCGGAGACCTCGGCAGTTGAAACGGAACCCGGGACACACGTTTGGCCTTGGGCTGAAACGCGGTTAGCCTTCTACCGGGAGGAAGGCCGTTGTGAACATCGACCCCATCGTTCTTGCGCTGACCCAGAACCGCCTCGACGATATTTCGCGGCGCATGGGTCAGGTCATGTTGCGCACGGCTCACAGTCCGATCTTCAGCCAGTACCACGACTTCTCGAATTTCATCACCGATGCTCGCGGGACGCTTGTCAGCCAGGCGGACGGGGTTCCGATCCAGAGCGGAAACGGCGGATTTACCGTTCGCGCGCTACTCGATGCGTTCGGGGATGACATCCACGAGGGCGACGTCTTCCTGTCCAACGACCCTTATGTCGCGGGTGGAAATCATTTGCCCGATTGGGTGGTCACCCAGCCGGCGTTCGCCGACGGCCATCTGGTCGCGTTCGCCTGCAACCGGGGGCATCAGTCGGATATCGGTGGTGGCGCTGCGGGGACGGTCAACCCCGAGGCCACGGAGATCTTTCACGAAGGGATCCGCTTGCCCCCGATCCGCATCGTGGAGAAGGGCAGGATCTGCGAAGACGTCTGGCAACTGCTGCTGATCAATTCCCGGACGCCGCGACTGCAGGACGGAGACCTGCGGGCGATGGTGGGCTCGACCCGCATCGGTGCGGAAAGCGTGGCGGCCCTTGCCCGGGAACTCGGCGTCGATCGCACCTTCTCTTGCCTGGAGGATATTCTCGATCACGCCGACCGGCGCTTCCGCGCCGCCCTACGTACCTTGCCCGACGGGCGCTACGAGGGCCTGGAAATCACCGACAACGACTGCTTCCGATCCGTCGATATCGCCATTCGCGTGACGGTGGCGGTTGCCGGCGACAGCGTGACCGTCGATTTCGCGGGGACGGACCCGCAGATCAAGGGCTTCAAGAACAGCTCCATCGCCAATACCCATTCCGCCGTCTATCTCGCCTTCACCACCTTCTTCGACCCGGATATCCCGCGCAACGAGGGCACTTACCGGGCGATCGAGATCATCGCGCCGGAGGGCACCATCATCAATGCCCGCCCGCCCGCGCCGATGACCATGTGCACCGTCTCGGTCGGTCACGAGATCATCCACGCGGTGTGGAAAGCGTTGGCCGAGGCCGATCCGTCACGTGCCTCGGCCGGCTGGGCCAAAAACATCCACGGAGGTACAGCGGGCGGGATCGGGACCGACCGTCCGTTCGTCATCTACCATTGGAACGCCATGGCCGGCGCCGGCGCGGTGCGGGGCCGCGACGGCTTCAACCAGATCGGGCATCTGATCTCCCTCGGCGGACTCACGTTGCCCAACGTGGAAGGGTTCGAACAGGTTCACCCGATGACCATCCGCAAGGTCGAGTTTCGCTGCGATGCGGCAGGATCCGGCGCCTTTCGCGGCGGCACCGGCGTACATTACGAGGCCGAGGTCGTGGGGGCGTCCCAGCATTCGTTTCGCGGCGAGGGACTTGCGAGTCCGTCGGGCTACGGCGTCCTCGGCGGTGGCGACGGAGCCAAGGGCGAGATGATGATGTATCCCGAGGGCGGGAATGCCTTCGAGCCGCCTCAATACGGCGCCATGGATGTCGAATCGTTCCGCATCACCGCGTCGTCACCGGCGGGTGGTGGTTGGGGTGATCCTCTTGAGCGAGAGCGCGGACGCGTCCTGCGCGATGTGCGGGACGGCTTGGTGAGCCGCGGCGCGGCGCACGATGTCTATGGTGTGGTGATCAACGGGGACGGCCGGTCCCTCGACGAGGCTGCGACGGAACGCCGCCGCGCCGACCTCCGCAAATCCGAGCGCGAACCCGCTCCCGCTCTGTCGTAGCCAATCCATCCTTTTGCACGATCGCATTTGAACCGACGAGATCACCGAGACCACCGAGAGACCGCGAACACGGGTCGCGCGATCCCCTGGTGGTCTCGGTGAACCCCGTGGTCAACAGCCAGCCGCCGAGACGGTTACAGTGGCGGGAGGCGGGCGTGCCAGGCGGTGGCCTGCTGGTAGGCGTGGGCCGCGTCGATGAGGCGTTTCTCGCCGAACGGCGGTCCATGAAGCTGGAAGCCGTTGGGCAGACCGTCCCGCGTAAATCCACAAGGCACGGACAGAGCTGGCGTGCCCAGATAGTTTGCGAAGCGGATCACGCGGAGATCGGCCCGATAGCGGGCGCTGATTGCCGCCACGTCGGGAGTTGCCATCTCCTCCACCGTCGGCACCGGCCCGCCGAGCGCCGGCGTGAACAATACGTCGACTTTCCCGAATACGTCCCGTACGTGCTCTTCCAGCAACGGTGCGCGCAAGGCCTTGGCCTCGAGATACCGCGTCGCGGGAACCAGGTAGCCTTCGTCCTGGGTGCCGAGGACCTCCCGCGAAATGTCGGTGAAGCCCCGATTCAGCAGAGTGCTCATCATCATGGAGATTTCCGGCTTGATCAGGGTCTGCTGGAGGTCGTTGGCGAGGACGGCAATCGGCGTCTCCAGCTCGACGGTCTCGGCGCCGAGATCACGAAGGACAACGACCGCATCGGCGTGCAGCCGGGCGACGTCCGCGTGGACACCGTCGAAGGGCGCTCCGACCCCGATGCCGATCCTCACGCCCTTCAAATCGGCAGGTAGATCGGCGGCGTAGTCCGGGACGGGGACGTCGCGCGTGATGGAGTCTGCCGCATCCCGTCCGGCAACGGCCTTCAGCATGAGGGCGCAGTCCTCCGCCGTTTGGGCAAGGGGCCCGGGATGGTCCGCCGACCAGCTCCGCCGCGCCGCGCCATAGAGGCTGATGCGTCCCAAGGTGGGTTTGAGGCCCGTGACGCCGCACATCGCCGCCGGAATCCGGACGGAACCGCCAGTGTCGCCACCCAAGGCGCCGAGCGCCGTGCGGGACACCACCGAGACGCCCGAGCCCCCGGAGGAGCCGCCGATGGCATACCCGGCGTGCCAAGGGTTCATGCACGGGCCGAAATGTCGGTTCTGACCGTATCCGTGGGCCGCGAGCTCATCCATGTGAAGTGCGCCGAGGTTGACCGCACCCGCTTCGTCGAGGCGCCGGACGGCGGTCGCCGTGACCGCAGCAGGCTCAACGAACATGCTGGTCCCGACCGACGTGACCCGCCCCTTCCGGTCGAAGGCGTCCTTGTGGGCCAGCGGTACCCCGTGCAGCGGCCCCCGCCAACGCCCTGATACCATCTCTCTGTCGGCGCCTTCTGCCATCTCCAGGGCGCGGTCGGGCTCAACGCTGATGTAACAGTTGAGTTTCGGTTGGAGCTCGGCGATGCGCTCAAGCATCGCCTCCGTGAGCGATCTGGACGTAAAGTCGCCCCGACGCAGCGCGGCGCCGGCCGTCGCGAGGGTGAGTTCGGTGACTGGGACGTCCATTGAAGGTCGGTAGGCCGCAGCGGCTGGGCCGCCCAGTCATTATCAGGCCCGTTCTCCGCCTCAACAAGCAATAATCCGAGGTGGCGGGCAGGACGACTCGGGTTAGAATTCCGGCAGAGGAAGGGCGGGCATGCGCGGACTGACCGGCAAGAATGCGATCGTTACCGGGGGTGGCGGCGCCATCGGACGGGCCATCTCGCTTCGCTTGGGAGACGAGGGCTGCGGCGTGGGAGTCTTCGACATCGACGGGGAAGCGGCCGCCGAGACGGCGCACCGTATCGAGGCCTCCGGTGGCGAGGCATCGGCGCAGACCGTGGATGTCACGGACTATGCGGCGGCCAAAACGGCCCTCGAACGGTTTCGGGACGACGCGGGTGCTTGCGACGTCCTGGTCAACAACGCGGGTTGGGATCGGTACGGGGAATTCGTCGACACGGAGCCTGCCCATTGGGACCGGGTCATCGCCATCAACCTGACCAGCGCCCTCAACATGAGCCATGCCGTGGCCCCAGTGATGAAGGAGCGCGGATGGGGACGGGTGATCAACATGGCTTCGGACGCCGGCCGCGCCGGGCCGCCGGGGCATGCAGTGTATTCCGCCTGCAAGGGGGCATTGATTGCCTTCGGCAAGTCGCTGGCCAAAGAGCTCGCGCCGAACGGGATCACGGTCAACGCCATTTGTCCGGGCCCCAACGATACACCGCTGCTGGAGGAACTCATCCCAGATGCCGGCGACCGCGAGGCTCTGGCCCAAAGCAATCCCATGGGCCGCCTCGGCGTACCCGAGGACATCGTCGGCTTGGCGGCCTTCCTGGCGAGCGAGGAATCGGCCTACGTCACCGGACAGGCCATCAGTGTTTCCGGCGGCCGCACGACCCATGGATAGGAGATGGCCATGCCGAGTCGCCGGCTTCGGGGGAATCCTCCTCTCGGCGGCATTGTCGCTGGGCGTGGAGACATCCATCGCGTCGCGCCGGACAAGACTCGATGTGACCCGTGACGCGGACAGGCCTATAGTATCTGGGCCTTAGTCGATGAGCGTGAGGCGCGATTTTTGCGTCCCGCCATCTCACACAAGGGAGGCACTATCATGGGCATGACGAACTTAGTGAGACAGGCGTGCAGTCTGGCGGTTGTCGGCGCGTTTATGGCGGCGGCCGGTCCCGCATGGACCGGCCCGCTGGACGGTCAGAAGGTCAGGATTGCCACGTGGGGCGGTCCCTGGCTCGAGTATCATCAACAAGCCATCCAGCCGAAGCTGGAGGCACTTGGCGCAACCGTCGAATATGTCAACGCCAGCCCACAGGACAACCTTGCCAAGCTCATCGCGGCCTGGGGCCGCGGCGAGGCGCCCTTCGACACCATGGAGGTGCTCGATGCGCAATGGCATCTGATGCAGCAAGGCGACTTCATTCAGAAGCTGGACCTCGACATCATCGAGAACAAGAAGTTTCTGGCGCGTGAGGATTGGAACGAGTGGCGGACGGGCTCTTGGCTTACTCAAGAGGGCATCTGCTACATCAAGGATTATTTCGAGAAGGAAGGGATTCCCATCCCGGATACGTACACCGATCTCAGGCACCCGAAACTCGCGAACCGCATCATCATCCCCGACATTTCTTCGGGCGCGGGACTCGCCGCCTTTGGCGGCATGGCGTCCGCCGCGGGTGGAGATGCCAAGAACATTCAGCCGGGCCTCGATCTGGTGAAGAGCATCGACGTGCTCAAGTTCTGGAAGCGGGGTGCCGAAGTCGGCGTGCTCTTCAACACCGGCGATGCGCAGGTTGGGCTTGTCTCGGCCGGCTGGTGCTCGATCTTCAAGAAGGGCGGCTCCAACACCGCGTTCGTGCATCCGAAAATCAATGCGGATCAACGTGGGGTGTCGAAAAAGGGCTGGCTGGTGGTGATCAAGGGTACGAAGGTGCCGGAGGCGGCAAACCATTACATCAACGCCTATCTCGGCCATGATTTCCAGAACCTCTACGCGCACGAGAGCGGCCTGACGCCGGTCAACGTGCCGGTGCTGGAGAAGCTGGGATCGGACGATCCGGTCGTCGCCTCGATGAAGCTTCTCAAGGCCGAGGAGGTCGCAAAGATGCTGGTCATCGATTATTCCGAGGCCGACATCTCGGATTGGTCAGAACGCTGGACGCGCTCGGTTCAACGCTGACGCTGTTCCATCAGACGTAGTTGGAGTCATGCCGGGAGACGGGTGACACCGCACTCGGCCAGCCGTACGAGCGGGAGGGTGACGGGATCACCCTCCCGGATTTTTATTCTTCAGGTGCGTGATCTAGACCGGCGCCGTACCGGTGGACGTGGTAGGGCCGCCGCGCCAGCTCCGAACAATGGGCGTCGACGGCCGCCAGGACTCGCTCGATGACGCTGCCATCCGAGGCATGCAGGCAGCCCATCCGGTCGCGCGCGGCGCTGATCTCTCGTGCCAGTAGCCCCACGTCGACACTCGTCAGCTCGCCGTTTTCGACGATCAGCCGGCCGTCCGCCATGACAGCGTCGACGCTGGTGCCGTCCTCGACGTGCACGATCTGGTTGACGGGGTCGTTCAGCGGAATCCAGTTGATCGTCTCAAGGTCGAGGAAGACGATGTCGGCCTTGAAGCCGGGAGCGATGCGACCGATCCCGTCGATACCCAGGACCTGCGCACCGCCTTCCGTCGCAGCAAAGTAGGCTTCTTCCGTCGTCAGCCATTTCTCGGGTGCGGGCGTCTGCACCTTGGAGACGAGAGAGGCGAGCCGTACCTCCTCGTACAGGTTCTCGTTGTCGTTGGAGCGCATGCCGTCCGTGCCGACCCCGACGGTGACCTTGGCGTCGAGCAGTGCCCGGATGTCGGCCAGACCGTTGCTGAACAGCATGTTGCTGCTCGGACAGTGAGCCACCGAACACCCATGATCGGCGAGCCGCATCATGTCGTCACGGTCGAGCCAGACGCCGTGCGCGGCCGTGAAGTTGGGTGCGAGAAGCCCGAGCGCGCCAAGATGGGCCGTGATCGATTCGCCATGCCGGTCCAGACAGGCAAGGGCCTGGATCTTGGATTCTGACACATGGCTATGGAGTCCGGTGTCGAACTCCCGGGCGAGCCGCCCGCAAGCCATCAGCAACCCTTCCGAGCAGTGCAATGGGATGGTCGGGGCCACGGCCAAGCGGAGTCGATCACGATCGTAAGGCCAGTGGTCGAGAGCATGGCGCAGGCCGGCAATGCTTTGCTTCGCAGACGTTTTGTCGAACCCTGTCACCTGCTGGCGAAGACTCTCGGGCAACGCGCTCATGAGTCCGGGGGTCGCCTCGAAAACCGTACGATCGGCGAGCATGGGGGCGATTACCGCGCGGACGCCGACATCCTCATAACCCTCGGCGATCGCCTGGGTCCCCTCTGCCGACGGGCTCGGCAGTCCAAGGTTGAGGTCGTAGCATGCAGTGCAGCCCTTGAGCGCCATTTCCGCCGCCGCCAGCGTGGCGGTCAATTTGAGGATCTCGTGACTGCGGTCGGCGTTGATCCACGGCAGTACGGCGAGGCTTCGTTCCAGGGCCCAGCCTTCCCCCGTGGCCTTGTCGAGGCCGTGATGCCCGTGGGTGTGGGCGTTGATGAAACCCGGGTGCAGCAGGCGTCTGCCGGCGTCGATGACCCGCGCGTCCTCTGGGGCCCCCATTCCTGGCCGGCCGATCTCGATGATGACGTTGCCGTCGACGAGGACGTCGACGCGCTCCGCGCTGCGGGCCTCGGGGTCGAGGACACGTCCACCCCGGATGATGATTTGGCGGTGATTTGTCATCGCTGTTCGCGTTGCCTCGACCGTTCGAGTCTGGGGGTCGTATAGGGTCGGATGCAAGCGTTTCGGTCGCCCACGTTCACTACGGGGAGACCGGCGATGCCACAACGCAAAGGAATGAGCCACTAGGCCAAAGTCTCCCGGCCGCGGGCATGTGCGCGTCCCGGAGCGCGTTTGAAAAAGCTCGCGAAACCTTTAGCCTCATCGATAAGGAGGAAGCCGTCGCCGTACGCGAGTGAACCTCATGACAGGCAATCCGGTCCCGATCCTCGATATCGCGCCGTTCGCCATGGCGAACGCGGTGGGAAAGCGGGCGGTCGCCCGGCAAATGGATGCCGCGTGCCGGGATATCGGCTTTCTCATGATCTCGGGCCACGGGATTCTCCCAAGCCTGTTCGATGAGGCCTTTGCCGTCTCGCGGGCGTTCTTCGACCTGCCGCTCTCGGAAAAGATGAAGTACGAACCGCCGCACAAGGAGGCGAACCGGGGGTACACGGCGGTGGCATCGCGCACCCTCGCCTACACGCTGGACGAGACCTCACCACCGGACCTCCGAGAACGTTTCGCCATTGGGCCGTTGAGCGATCACGGTGCTGCCTATCGCGGCCAGCCAGGCGTCGCGGGCATGTATCAGCCCAATGTGTGGCCGGATCGTCCGGAATGCTTCCGGAAGATCTTCAGCCGTCTTTACCGGGAGCTTGAAGAGCTGGTCGCCCGGCTGATGGGCATCGCGGCGATTGCGCTCGACCTCCCCGAGAATTACTTCGATGAACGCATCGACCGGCATTTTTCGGCCTGTGGAACCTTCCACTATCCCGTCCCCGTGTCCGATCCGTTGCCTGGCCAGCATGGCGCGGGCGCGCACACCGACTTCGGGACACTCACCATCCTCGTCATCCGTGCCGGCGAGCGCGGGTTGCAGATCAAATCCGAGGGCGATGAGTGGGCCGATGTCGTGCCCGGTCCCGGTCAGTTCGTCGTCAACATCGGCGACATGATGGCGCGCTGGACGAACGACCGTTGGCGCTCGACCCTCCATCGCGTCGTCAATCCACCGTTGACGGATAACGATGGCACCAGCCGGCAATCGATCGCGTTCTTCGGCAATCCCAACTACGACGCCGAGGTCCGGTGTCTGGAGGCCTGTACGGGGCGGGATAACCCACCGAAATACGCTCCTATCCTTGCCGGGCACCATATGTACGACAAGTCGCTCAAACACGCTGCCGATGCGAATAGCCCCTCCCCCGGATCTTCGCAGCGCCGTAGGGACTTCGGCGCGGCGAAGGCCCGGGGGAACCGATCTCGCTATTCCTCGACCTCGACGCCGTAGTCGCGCCTAGCCTGTTCGCGGGTGATATAGCCGTTCTTCAGGTCCTCCAAGACCTGTTGGCGCGGCCGCGAGCGGGGATCCCCATAGCCGCCTCCCGTTGGTGTCACGAGGCGGATCCGTTCTCCCCTGTTGACGGGCACGCTCACGGCGCGCTGCCGGGCTTCCGTGCTGCCGTCGACGCGCGCGATTTGGGCCAGACTGGCAGTTCCTGGGCCGCCGCCGGCGATGCCCCAAGGTCGGAACTTGTGGCGGCCGTAGTCACCCGAGAAATGAATCCGTTCGTCGACGACCCGGTAGTCCAGGACCACGCCCTTGCCGCCGCGACGCTTGCCCGCGCCACCATCGTCGTCGTGGAATGCGTACTGCTCTACGAGGATGCCGAATTTGTTTTCCTGCACCTCGATCGGGATGTTGAAGGTCTCCCCGTCCGCGGCACAGAACTGGCCGTTCTCGCCATCCCGGTCCGCCGTGGCGCCCCAACCGCCCACCAGCGGCTGCTGCAACAGGGTGACGTTGCCGCTCGCCGGGTCGCGACCGATGAGGGTAGTGCCGCAGACCGCTGCGAGATGGCCTGCCGGGAGGCGTTTCGGGCAATGCGGCGCCAGAGCCTTCCAGATCACTTCCGTGGCGAAGAGGACGGCCTGGTGGTACTTGCCCGTGGCCGCGGGACGCCGAGCCGAGAGAACCGTGTCCGGTGGGCAGACGATGCGCAGTGGTCGAAACGCGCCATGGTTGGCGGGCGAGGCCGGATCGGTCAGCGCCTTGAAGGCGAGCTTGACACCCGACTCCAACCCCGCCCGTCCGGTGTTGAACGGTCCCGCTACGACACCGTTGGTGCCGGTGTAGTCGGCGACGAACTCCTTATCGCTGATGGTCACCTTGCAGCGCACCGGTATCGGGTCGTCCGTGATCCCGTCGTCATCGATCCAATCCTCGGCCTCAAAGGTCCCCTTGGGGAGGTGCGATAGCGCTGCCAATGACATCGACTCGGCATAATTCAACAGTCCGTCGACGGCTTGGCGCCAAGCGGCGTGTCCGTACTTGGAGTAGAGCTCGCGAATGCGGCGCTCGCCGATACGCGCGGCGGCAACGCTAGCCCACATGTCACCCAGCGTCTGCCGCGGTAGTCGCACGTTGACGGCCAGCAGATCGAGAATGGCTTGCACCGGCTCGCCGCGGCAAAACAACTTGACTATCGGGATCTGTAGGCCTTCCTGGAACACCTCCGTCGAGTCCGCAGCAATCGTTCCCGGCACCTTGCCGCCGAGCTCGCTCCAGTGCCCTTTGTTGGCGGTGAACGCGATGAGTTCGTCGTCGGCGAAAACGGGCATGACCAGGCAAACGTCCGGCGTATGCGTACCGCCGCCGCAGTAGGGATCGTTCATTGCGAAGATGTCGCCAGGCTCCATGTCCCGTTCGTTGCCGAACTTGTCGATGACTTCTCGTACGGCCGACTCGAGAGTGCCGATGAACAGAGGCACACCGTTGCCCTGGACGACCATGCGGCCCGACGCGTCAGCGATGCCGACGCAGTAGTCGAGGCATTCGTAGATGACGATTCCCTGCGCGGCGCGGCCCAGGGCGATGAACATCTCGTCACTGGCCGCCTGGAGGCCGTCCCGAATGATCTCCAGGGTGAAGGGGTCGGGTTCGACGTATGAGGGATCGGTCATGTCTTGAATCGGGAGTCCATGCCGTCGACGTCGATATGAAGCAGGCCGTACCGGTCAACCGTAGCCCGGGAGCCCGGCGGCAGCACGATGGTCGTATCCGATTCCTCGATTATGGCGGGCCCGGGAATGCCCGCTCCGGCACCGAGCAGGGTGCGTTCGTAAATCCGTGTTTCCAACTGGCCGTCGAGATCAAAGTCGACCGTTCGGGTGTCCCGGATTGCGTCGCTCAACGATCCATCGCTGGGGCCAAGACCGGGAATGCCGGTCTCGTTCACCGTGCCATGAGCGGCGACGTGGAAGTTGACGGTGATCACGCCCGCGTCCAACCAGAACGTGAAGGCGCGTTCGTGCTCGGCGTGGAATTCCTGTCGCGCGCGCCGCAATGCCGCACCATCGACGGGGCCGGCGGGGAAAGTGACCTTTACGGCGTGCTCCTGGCCGTCGTAGCGCATGTCGGCGAAACGCTCGATGTGAAGACGGTCGAGGGGCACTCCATCGGCCGCGAAGTCTTCCCGCGCGCCATGCTCCAGATCGTCGAAGACCGCCGCGATCTCTGATAGATGTGCGGCGTCCAACCGCAGCGGTCGCGTGCGCACGTAATCCCGCCGCATGTCGCAATTCAGTATTCCCCAGGCGGAGAAGACCGCCGGCCGCAAGGGGATGACCACCTTGGGAATGTGCAGGTCGCGGGCCAGGGCGACGGCGTGCATCGCACCGCCGCCGCCAAAGGCGATGAGCGTGAACTCCCGCGGGTCATGACCTCGATTGACTGAAACCAGTTTGAGCGCGTTGGTCATGTTGGCGTTGGCCAAGCGAAGGATGCCGCGCGCAGTTTCGGGATAGGCGGTGCCGAGCTTGACGCTCAGGTCTTGGAACACACGTGTCACATTGTCCATATCGGGCGTGATCTCGCCGCCCAGGAAGTAGCCGGAATCGATCCGCCCGGTGAGGAGGTGGGCATCGGTTATGGTCGGACGGTTGCCGCCGCGGCCGTAGGCCGCCGGTCCCGGCGACGCGCCGGCGCTTTTCGGCCCGACGCGAAGTTTGCCGCCTTCGTCCAGCCAGGCGACGCTGCCGCCCCCGCTGCCGATCTCGACGATGTCGATGGCGGGCAGTTTCAGGGGATAGCCCGCACTGACCCGCGTCCGTTCGATCGCATAGTCCGTGGTGATCGGGATTCGCGCGTCCTGAATCAGCGCGCATTTCGCGGTAGTGCCGCCGACGTCCAGCGTAATCAGGTTCGATTCTCCGATCAGCCGGCCTATCGCGACTGCGCCGAGCACGCCCCCCGCGGGTCCCGATTCCAGCATCGTGATCGGCTGGTCCTTGGCGGTTTCCAACGCGGCGATGCCTCCGTTCGACTGCATGACGTAGGCGTGGCCGGAGAAGCCGCGAGATCCAAGGGCATGATCGAGCGCATCAAGGTATCGGTTGGCCACCGGGTGCGTGTAGGCCGCGAGTACGGCCGTCGACGTGCGCTCGTATTCCCGCCACTCGCGCGTGAGTGCGTGCGAGGGGATCACCGAAACATCAGGCCACAGCTCACGGACAGCATTGCAGACAGCTATCTCATGAGCGGGTTCGGCGTAGGCGTGAAGCAGGCTGACGGCAATCGCCTTGACACTCTCCTCTCGGAACGTCGCGATGATCTCGGGTAGCTCATCGTGCGCCAACGGCACCAGAATCTCGCCTTCGTACGAAACGCGTTCCGTGATTTCCTGACGCAAAAAACGTGGGACCAGCGGCTTCGGCTTGGCGTACATGAGATTGTACAAGTCGGGCCTGTTACCCCGGCCGATTTCCAGCACGTCGCGAAATCCCCGTGTCGTGATCAAGCCCGTCCGCGCGCCCTTGCGTTCGGTTATCGCGTTGATGATCACCGTGGAGCCGTGCGCGAAAAAGGCGGTCGCGCCCAGGTCGATGTCCGCCTTCGTCAGGACGTCCTCGACGCCCCGTTCGAAATCGGGTGGCGTGCTGTGGCATTTGGCGGCCAGGGGCACGCCAGTGCTTCCAGCCCTGTCGTCGATGGCGACGAGGTCCGTGAAAGTGCCGCCGACATCGGTTGCCAGTCGCACCTCAACTCCTCATTCGAGATGAACGCCGTGGCGGTCCACGCGGTAGGGCTCGGCGGACAGCGCGCCACAGAACCGGCCGCCGACTTGTTCGATCTCGGCGAGAATCTCACTGTTCTGCGCTAGCAGATCCGCAAGGCGTGGCTTCAGGCGCTCGGCTTCGGCTGCCAGGGTGGTTAGGTCCGTTCCGGTGGGTCGGCCGTTTTCGACTACCAAGTGTCCTCCGATCATCACCGAGTCGACGGCGGTACCGTCCTCGACATGGACGATCTGAAGGATGGGGTCGTTCATCGGCGTCCAATTGAGGGACTTCAGGTCGAGAAAAACGATGTCCGCCTTGTATCCCGACTCCAGCCGGCCGACGTCGTGAAGCCCCAGGGTCCGAGCGCTGCCCCGTGTCGCCGCGTAGAAGGCCTCGGCTGCGACAAGGCCGTCTTGTCCGTCGGGACCGCGGACCTTGGAGATGAGAGCCGCGAGGCGCGTCGCCTCGTACATGTTTTGATGATCCGAGGCGCGCGCGCCATCCGTGCCGATACCGACGGTGAGGCCACAGTCCAGCATGCTGCGGACGTCAGCGATGCCGTTGCCGAGCCGCATGTTGCTGCCCGGATTGTGCGCCAGCGAGACGCCTTGGTCGCTGAGCCGGTGGATATCGTCCCTGTCGAGCCAAACGCCGTGGGCCACCGTCACGTTCGGTCCGAGCACGCCGATTTCGTCGAGATGGGCCGTCAGGGTCTTGCCGAAACGTCTGACACCGGCAACGGCCTGCACCTTTGATTCGGCGAGGTGGGTGTGCAGGCCGGCATCATATTCCCGAGCCAGTGCCGCCAGCCCCTGGAAGAGTGCTGTGGTGCAGTGATGGGCGATGGCGGGAGAAACGGCCAGGCGAACCAGATCGCTCGACGGCTGCCATTGCTGAAAAAGGGCCTTCTTGTGCCCGAGGATGACATCGACGGATGCCCCTTTGCGAGCCTCCAAGTCGCCGCGTACCGCGGCTGGCAGCACATCGATGAACCCGGGGATGGCATGGAAGATCGAGATATTCGCCACCATCGGCGCGATGACGGCGCGCATGCCGACGTCGATGTAAGCCTGTGCCACGGCCTGTAGTGACCCGAGGGTCGGCAAGGGCAGAGGCAACGGCAGATCGTAGCAGGCGGTGCATCCCTTGAGCACCATTTCCAGCGCCGCGATCTTGGTCGACAGATAGCTCGCTTCGAGGCTCAGGTCCGCGTTGACCCACGGACTGACCGTGAGGAACCGCTCCAGGGTCCAGCGGTCCGTCGTCGCCTTGTGCGCCGCATGGTAGCCGTGGGTATGAGCGTTGATCAATCCGGGGTGCAGGAGCTTGTCGGCAGCGTCGATGAGGACGGCGTCTTCCGGTGCCGCAAGATCGGGAGGTCCGATGTCCCGGATCGTATCACCCTCGATCAGCAGGTCGGCGGGTTCCGCCTCGGGCCGGGCGCTGTCGAGCACGCGCCCGCCTCTGATGATGATCGCCCGTCCGTTACCCATCCGACGATCATCCCCCGTCGGCACGCCGTGGTTCAAGGCTTCCCCTTGCCGGCCGGGGACCTCTCGCGTTATCCATGATCGTCCAATACGCGTGAGGTGCGCATGTCCAACGAGCTGCCGGAGCAGGCCCGGGTCGTCATCATCGGCGGCGGCGTGATCGGCTGCAGCGTCGCCTATCACTTGACCCAGGCGGGTTGGACCGACGTCGTCTTGCTGGAGCGGAAGTCCCTGACCAGCGGGACGACGTGGCATGCCGCGGGCCTGATCGGACAACTCCGCGCCACGCTCAACATGACGCGCCTCGCCCAATACACCACCGAGGTACTTCTGTCGTTGGAAGAGGAAACCGGGCAGGCCACTGGCTACAAGCAGAACGGGGCCTTGCTCGTGACGGCCGACGAAGAGCGGTTCACCGAACTCAAGCGCAACGCCTCCATGGGCCGGTGCTTCGGTCTCGAGGTGCAGGTCCTGTCCTCGGGCGAAGCCCTGGATCTGTGGCCGTTGTTGAACGCGGACGATCTGGTCGGCGGTGTCTTCATCCCGAGCGAAGGACAAACCAATCCCGTCGACACGACGTTGGCGTATGCCAAGGGCGCACGCATGCGCGGCGCGCAGATTTTCGAGAATACCAAGGTCACGGCCATACGCCAGAGCGGCGGCCGGGCCACGGGGGTGGCGACGGACGACGGCGACATCCGCGCGGAGTTCGTCGTTGATTGCGGCGGCATGTGGGGCCACGAGGTCGGCCGCATGGCGGGGGTCAACGTGCCTCTGCACGCCGCCGAGCATTTCTACATCATGACCGAACCGATCGAGGGCTTGAGCCCCGACTCTCCCTCGCTGCGCGAGCAAGATGCGGGCGTCTACGTCAAGGAGGACGCGGGCAAGCTGCTCATCGGTGCCTTCGAGAAGGAGGCCAAGCCCTGGGGCATGGCCGGCATCCCCGAGGACTTCGAGTTCGATCAGCTACCCGAGGATTGGGATCACTTCGAGCCCATCCTGGAAAGCGCCCTGCATCGTATCCCCGTCCTTGAGGAGACGGGCGTGCAGACCTTTTTCTGCGGACCGGAGAGCTTCACGCCGGATGACCGCTACCTCCTCGGCGAGGCGCCCGAGCTCCGGAATTTCTATGTCGCGTGCGGATTCAATTCGATCGGCATCGGGTCGTCGGGAGGTGCGGGAAAGATGCTGGCCGAGTGGATCGTCAACGGCCATCCGAGCATGGACCTCTGGGAGGTCGACGTGCGCCGCATGCAGCCGTTCCAGGGGAACGCCCGATACCTCGAGGAGCGCGTCGTCGAAGGGCTCGGCCTCCTCTACGACATGCATTGGCCCTTCCGGCAATTCGTGACAGCGCGCGGCATCCGCAAGTCGCCCCTTCACGACCGACTTGCGGCGCGTCGGGCCTGCTTCGGGGAGGTGGCCGGCTGGGAGCGTCCCAACTGGTACGCGCCACAAGGGGTCGAGCCTCGGTACGAATATTCCTGGGAGCGCCAGAACTGGTTCGAGTATTCGGCGGAAGAGCATCGAGCAGTCCGGGAACGTGTCGGCCTGATCGATCAGAGCAGCTTCGGAAAAATCCTGGTTTCCGGTCCCGATGCGGAGTCGGTGCTCAACGACATCTGCGCCAACGACGTCGCGGTTCCCGTCGACCGTGTCGTCTACACGCAGTGGCTCAACGACCGTGGTGGTATCGAAGCCGACGTCACCGTGACGCGCCTCGCGGAAGACCGCTTCCTAGTCGTGACCGGGGTGGAAAGCCAGGTGCGGGATGTCGACTGGCTCAACCGCCACATTCCGGACGAGTCGCGGGCCACGGTCGCGGACGTGACGTCCGCTTACGCCGTCCTCGGCGTCATGGGGCCGAAGGCGCGGGATCTGCTGTCGCGGGTCACGAGCGCGGATCTTGCCAACGATGCCTTCCCCTTCGCGGCATCTCGAGAGATCGACATCGGCTACACGACGGCGCGCGCGACCCGCATCACCTACGTGGGTGAGCTCGGCTGGGAGCTCTATGTGCCGGTCGAATTCGCGGCCGGCGTCTATGACGAGCTCATGGCCCAGGGCCAGGATGTCGGGCTGACACCCGTCGGGTTCCACGCGGTGCACTCCCTCCGCATGGAAAAGGGGTATCGGCACTGGGGGCATGACATCAGCGACGAAGACACGCCGCAGGAAGCCGGTCTCGGCTTCGCCGTGGCACACGGGAAGAATGCGGGATTCATCGGGCGAGACGCCGTACTGCGTCAGAGGGAAACGGGTGTCAACAAACGCCTCGTCCTGTTCGCGCTGGAAGACCCGGAGCCGCTGCTCTACCACTACGAGCCGATTCACCGGGACGGCGAGATCGTCGGGTATCTCACGTCCGGCATGTTCGGCCACACGGTCGGTGCCGCCATCGGAATGGGCTATGTCGGCCACGAAGCGGGCGTCACGCGGGAGTGGATCGAGGCCGGTAGCTATGACATCGAAATCGCCGGCAAACGCTGCCCCGCCCGAGCCTCGCTAACCGCCTTCTACGATCCCGAACGCAAACGGATCTTGGCGTAGCCGGGCTGCAGCCTTTCACGGCTACCAGGCACCGCACCCGGTCGGCGAAATGCCCAGGAAACCTTCCCTCACACGTTGTGCGAACGGCGCGAATTCATCTTCGCACGCACGTACGTCAGCACTCGGAGAACCTAGGAATTCTGCGGTTCTTGACGGGTCTTTCGGAAGAATGCCCGTAGACGTGGCGCGGGCACGGGGACTGCTGTAGTCTCGGCTTTCGCACGCTGGGCCGTTCGAAGGCGCTTCGGAGGCACCCGTGGCCGGCGAGAGGGAAGACGCGTGGCGGACACCTACGACGCGATCATTGTCGGCGCAGGCATCGTTGGGGCGGCCACCGCTCTGGCTCTGGCACGCAGGGGCGTGAGGACTCTCGGCGTCGACAGGCTGCCGGCGGCCGGATACGGCTCGACTTCCGGTTCCTGCGCCATCGTCCGGCCCTACTATTCGACCGTCGACGGCTGTGCCGTCGGCTGGGAGAGCCATTTCTACTGGCGGAACTGGGCGGAATTCCTGGGCACCGAAGACGAGCGCGGACTGGTCCGCTATATCAACTGCGGCTGCCTGCGTTTGAAGTCGCCTGCCAACGGGTATCTGGCAAACACTATTCGCCTGATGGATGAGATCGGCTGCCCGTATGAGGAGTGGAGCGGAGATCAGGTCCGGGAGCGCCTGCCGACGGTCGTCCTCGACAGTTTCGGTGAAACGAAGCCGGTGGACGATCCAGCGTTCGGCGACCCCGTCGGACCGCCCCTGCCGGGCGGCGTGTTCTTTCCGGACGGCGGTTATGTCAATGATCCCCAGCTCGCGACTCACAACCTGCAGCGCGCGGCCGAAGCGGCCGGCGCCGTGTTTCGCTTCAACGCCGCGGTCTCCGGGATTCGGCAGGCGGGGGGCCGCGTCGCCGGGGTCACGCTCGAAGGAGGTGACGAGATCGATGCGCCAGTCGTCGTCAACGTCACGGGACCTCATTCCCGCAAGGTAAATCGCTTGGCGGGGGTGGAGGAAGGCATGAACGTTACGACCAGGGCGCTGCGCCACGAGGTGTGCCACGTCCCGGCGCCTTCGGGTTGCGATTTCGAGGAATCCGGCATGGTGTTTTCCGACGACGAGATCGGCGTCTACATCCGGCCCGAGACCGGCAACCACCTCCTCATCGGCAGCGAGGATCCCCAGTGCGACGAGCGTCAGTGGGTCGATCCCGACGACTACAACCGCGAGTTCACCGAGCAGTGGAACGTACAAGTCATGCGCCTTGCCCAGCGCATGCCAAACCTCCGTATCCCGCAGAGCGGCGGGGGCGTCGTCGATCTCTACGATGTCACCGACGACTGGATCCCGATCTACGACAAGTCGGACCTACCCGGGTTCTACATGGCGGTCGGCACCAGCGGCAATCAGTTCAAGAATGCCCCCATCGCCGGGGAGATGATGGCCGGCTTGATCACCGAGTGCGAAGCGGGTCGGGATCACGATCTGGATCCCGCAACATTCCACCTTCGATACACCGACCGAACGGTGAGCCTCGGCTTCTATTCCCGCCGCCGCGAGATCAACCGCGACAGCAGCTTTTCCGTGCTGGGTTAACGGCTTCCCTGTAGCGACCGCCGCAATCCGGCGACCTCCGCACGCAGCTCCGCCATCTCACGGCGCAGGGCCTCCGTATCCGCGCCGATGTGGGCCTCGATGTCCCGGGCTTCCTCGGTGTGCTGCGTCTGCATGGCGTCCACGATGACGCCGATGAACAGGTTGATGACAGCGAAGCTCGTCACCAGGATGAACGGCACGAAGAAGGCCCAGGCATGGGGAAATTCGACCATCACCGGCCGCACGATACCCATCGACCAGCTCTCCAGGGTCATGATCTGGAACAGGCTGTACATCGAAGCGCCGACGCTGCCGAACCATTCGTCGAAGCTCCTGCCGAAGAAATTGGTCGCCAATACCGCGGAGACGTAGAAGATCAGGGTGATCAGTCCGATGATCGAGATCATGCCCGGGATGGCGGTTATGAGCGCCTGGATCACTGTCCGCATCTGGGGCACCACCGACATCAGGCGGAGAACGCGGAGAACACGGAGCGTGCGCAACACCGCCAAGGGACCGGAGGCCGGGAGAAGGGCGATACCGACGACCAGGAAATCGAAGATGTTCCAGCCATCCCGAAAGAACCCGAAGCCCCGCCCGAACAGCTTTGCGGCGATCTCGATCACGAACACCCCGAGCACAAGCGTATCGAACGTTCCGAGAGCACCGCCGAATTTGCCCATGACCGTGGGTGACGTCTCCAGGCCGAGCGAGATGGCATTGAGGATGATCAAAACCGTGATGAACCTTTGGGCCCGTTTGCCCTCGATAAAATCCACAACCCGTAGTCTGGTCGTCATGTCCTATCACCCGTCTCCTTGAGTTCCTGATTGATCGGACCGGGCTACCTGGGTCAGGAGACATTGCCGAGCAATATCGTCGGGCTTGACGTGCCGACCTATCCGCCGTAGCCCCCTCCGTAGCCAAGACAAGCGGGAGAGATGCCGCTGAGAGCGGGAGTTCGAGAAACGCTCACGCGCCGCCGCGGCGCTCCTCGACTCCAGAGTCCCGCGGACGCGTGGTCAGGATATTACCCCCGTCGACCACCAGGGTCTGGCCCGTCATGTAGCGGGCCCAGTCGGAGCAGAGATAGACGACGGCGTGGCCGATGTCCCAGCCTTCACCCTCGATCTTCAGCAACGAAGACCGGCGCCGGACCTCGCGCAGTTCGGCGTCCACGCCGTCGGTGACGACCATGGGCGTGTACATCGCCCCCGGTGCGATACAATTCACCCGGATGCCGTCAGCACCGTGGTCCACGGCCATGCCGCGCGTCAGCGCGATAACCGCTCCCTTCGACGTCGAATAGGCGGTGAGGCCACGCGGGCGCAGGGCGGAGATCGACGAGATGTTGACGATGGCGCCACCGCCGCTTTCCGTCATTGCGGGGATGGCGTACTTCGAGGTCAGGAACATGGCCTCAACATTGATCCGCATCATGCGGGCCCACCGTTCCCGGGTCTCGTCCACGACCGTGGCCCGGCCGGCGATGCCGACGTTGTTGTCAAGGGCGTCGACCCGGCCGAACGTATCGACCGCTGCCGCGACCATCGCCGCGCACTGGGCCTCGTCCGTGAGGTCCGCCTCGTGAGCCACAGCGACGCCGCCCTCGGCTTCGATCATCTCGACGGTGCGACGGGCCAGCGCCAGGTCTCGGTCGACGACGAACACGCGCGCTCCGGCCCGGGCGAACAGGATCGCCGCCGCCCGGCCGTTGCCGATGCCGTCACCGGCCGCGCCGCCGCCGGCGACGATGGCGCATTTCCCTTCCAGGCCCAGACTTTCCTGCAGCACGGTCGGCCTCTCCTGTTACGCCAGGGCCCCTCCGCGGCGCTCCTCGACCCCCGAGCCCCGTGGGCGCGTGGTCAGGTTCATGCCGCCGTCGACCACGAGGCACTGCCCCGTCACGTATCGCGCCCATTCCGAACAGAGATAGAGGACGGTGCGGCCGACGTCCCAGCCTTCTCCCTCGATCCCCAACAGGGAGGCCTTGCGGCGACGCTCGCGCGCTTCGTCCGTCATGCCCCGGTGGAAAAGCCGTGGCGTATGTATAGCGCCCGGCAGGATGCAGTTGACTCGGATGCCGTCGGCGCCATGATCGACCGCCATGGCACGGGTGAGCGACATCATGGCGCCCTTCGACGTGGAATAGGCCGTCATGCCGCGCGGCCGGATGGCAGCCGTCGAGGCGATGTTGACGATGGCGCCGCCGTCGCCGCTCTCAATCATCGCCGGGACGGCGTATTTCGAGGCCAGGAAAACGCTTTCGACGTTGACCCGCATGACCTGTTCCCAGGCTTCCCGGCCCTCCTCGACAACGCTGCCCTTGCTGCTGATGCCGACGTTGTTGTCGAGGACGTCGAGGCGGCCGAACCGTTCCATCGCGGCGGCCACCATGCCTTGGCATTCATCTTCGTGACCGAGGTCGGCCTGGTGGGCGACCGCTTCGCCGCCCTCGGCCTCGATCATCCCGACCGTGTTCTCCGCCAGATCGAGGAAACGATCGACGACCAGCACGCGGGCGCCGGCCCGGGCGAGCATGATCGCCGCCGCGCGTCCGTTGCCGATACCATCACCCGCCGCGCCGCCGCCGGTGACGATGGCGGCCTTGCCCTCCAATCCGAGACTCTCCTTCAAAATAATCACTCCCCGTATGCCGGAAATGAGACCGTCGATGATCGTCCGGACCTACCTGAAATCCGGAATGACGCGTTCGGCGATAGTTAACAGGTTCGCGCCGTAGTCCACCAGGGCGGCCGCGGCGGCGGGCATGCGGATGGCGTATTGGTCTCCGCCGCTGGCTTCGATTGCGCGCAGGCGTTCGATGCAATGCCCGGCATTGCCCACGATGCCGACCCGGTCGAACAGCTCGTCGGGAAACAGATCGGGATCGAGCGCCGCCCGACCGTGCTTGAGCGCTTCCAGCAGCCGCGTTCGGTGATCTTCGTCGACTCCCATCATCGCCCGTAGATCCCGATGGAAGGCGCACACGGTCATCGCCATGATTCGGCGCAGATGATCCCGGGTTCTGGTGGCATCGTCAGTCACGATCGTCGTGATCCAGGTCACCACGGTGACGTCGTCCGCAGACCGTCCGGCCTCGGCTGCTCCTTGGGCCACCGCCTTGAGACAAGCGTCAATGGCGTCGGGGTCAGTGATGTCGGCCAGGATCAAACCGTCCGCCATCCGCCCTGCCAGCTTGAAGCCTTCAAACGCCGTAGTCGCCAGGTAGATCGGCACGCGATGCCCTACCTCGAACTCGAGCCGCACGTTCCGGATCGCGAACGCCGGGGTTTCGACGGACACCTCCCGACCAGCGAGAAGATCACGTATGGCTCCGATGGCCGTCTCCACGATGGGCAGGAAGGGCGTGCGCACGGCGCCCAAGCGGTCCCGCAATCCGCCGACCTCGCCGGCACCGAGTCCGAGGATGAACCGTCCGTCGCTCAAGTTCGCCAGCGCGCCAGCGGCGCGGGCGATCTGCACGGGATGTCGCGTGTACGGGTTGGTGACGGCGACTCCGAGTCGGATTCGAGAGAGCGTGGTGGCGAGGCTCGCGAGGGCTACGAACGGGTCGGGATGGAATCCCTGGTCAGGGACGTAGGCTGCGTCGAAGCCCCATCCTTCGGCTTGTCCGATCAGTCGGGCAAAGCCTTCAAGGTCCGAAGTGGGTACCAGTCCGAATGCGAATTCCATGGACGTTTCACCGGGCACGGTGCTTGGGTTGCACTGCCGATTCTGCAGCGGATGTTTCGTCAATATGGTTGAATGGTGCGGCCAATGTTACCGGAATTGGCCCTCAGGGGCGGAAGGAGATGCGCGATGGCCAGAGAGAACCCCCTCGATACGTCCATGCGGCACATCTTTGCGACCGGTGGTCAGGAGTTTCTCCCTTACGAACGGGACGGCAAGAGCATCCCAGGCATGAGCTGGTTTCCGCTGAGCGCAGACGCCAAGCTCGGTCGCGGCGGACGCTATCTCCTCAAGCTCGACCCGGGCACGGAGGGGCCTCTTCACCAGCACGGCGGCTACGATGAGTTCTTCGTTCTCGAAGGAAGCATTATCGATAGCGACGGGATCCGGGATCCGGATCGGACCGGGCGACTACGTGATGTACGAACCGGGGACCACCCACTTCACCGATACGCCTGAAGGTTGCTTGGTGCTGGTCACCAAGGTCGACAATAGCGAGTTGCTCGATTAAGCCGAGACGCCGCAAGGGCCATCTCCAGGATACATGGGGGGAGAAAGTGATGAGCGATACAAGCGTCTACAAGTGTTTCCGGGCGCTTCACGAGCGGGATGGCATCTTCGTCATCCCCAATCCCTGGGATGCCGGCACGGCCCGCATCCTTGCTTCCATGGGGTTCGAGGCTCTGGCCACGACGAGCGCCGGACTGGCATTTTCCCTCGGAGTCAATGACGGCGCGGTGCCGCGGGAACAGACCCTCGCGAACTGCCGCGACATCGTCGAGGCGACCGATCTGCCCGTTTCCGCCGACCTGGAGAAGGGATTCGGCGACTCGCCGGAAAGTGCCGCCGAGACGGTTCGCGCGGCGGCCATGGCGGGGCTGGCCGGCTGCTCCATCGAAGACTTCACCAACCGCAACGACCGGCCGCTCTACGAGTTCGCGCTCGCCGTCGACAGGATCGAGGCCGCGGTGGAGGCCGCACGAAGCCTTCCCCATGACTTCATCCTCACGGCGCGGTGCGAGAACTTTCTGCGGGGCAATCCCGATCTCTCCGACACCATTGCGCGATTACAGGCGTTCGAGCAGGCGGGAGCCGATGCGCTCTATGCGCCGGCGCTTCCCGATCTGGAGACCATTCGAACAGTCTGCACGTCGGTGGGACGGCCGGTCAACGCGTTGATGGGAACGCCCGGTGCGACCTACAGCATCAGCGAACTCGCCGAGGCAGGCGTGCGTCGAGTCAGTATCGGCTCCGCGGCCTCCCGCGTGGCACTGGGCGCCCTCATGAAAGCAGCCCGGGAAATTCGCGAGGCGGGAACCTTCGACCTCATGACCGAGGGAGCTACCTTCGCGGAGCTGAGCGAGATCTTCACGGCATTCGAATAAGCCTGTCCGCGGCTTTCGTTCGCAATCGGTGTCGGGCCGTCGAGCGGCGTGCATAGGCGACCGTTTGCATGGCCGCGACCGATGCGCATACTGGGCGCGCCTCAAAGCGGAAACCGACCCCATGCGCGACTTTCACCGACCCGGGCGATCGACGGTGCGCTCGCTCAACGCCATGGCGGCGACGTCGCACCCGGCGGCGACCTTGACCGCAGTCGACGTTCTTCGGGCTGGCGGCAACGCCGTCGATGCCGCAGTCGCCGCCGCAGCCGTTCTCGGCGTCGTGGAGCCGCACTCCACCGGAATCGGCGGCGACTGTTTCGCGCTCTTCGCGCCGCACGGGACGACCGACATCATCTCCATCAACGGATCGGGCTGGGCGCCGGCGGCCGCGGCGGCGGAATGGTATCTTGACAATGGCTTTACGGGTATTCCGTTGTTCAGCCCTCATGCGGTTACCGTTCCGGGTGCGGTCGATGCCTGGTCGCGGTTGCTCGCGAACCACGGCACGATGGGATTCGACGAAGTCCTGCAGCCGGCAATCGACTACGCCGAACACGGCTATGTCGTCCACGGCCGCGTCGCCCAGGCCTGGGCGGCGAACGTGGAAAAACTCGCGCGGGATCCGACATCGGCCAGCGTTTTCCTGCCGGGAGGCAAGCCGTTAGCGGAAGGCGACGTTCATCGCCAGGAGATGCTGGCAGAAACCATGAAGATCATCGTTCGGGACGGGCGGGACGGCTTCTATACCGGCACCGTCGCCGAGGACATCGTGACCTACCTGAATTCGCTCGGAGCGATGCATACCCTCGAAGACTTCGCGGCGCACGAGTCGGAATACACTACGCCGATCAAGGGCAGATACCGCGGACTCGATGTCTATCAGGCGCCCCCCAACAACCCGGGCGTTACCGCCCTGCTGATGCTTCACATCATCGAGGGCTTCGACCTTGCGGAACTCGATCCGCTCGGTGTCGGGCGATTCCACCTTGAGGCGGAGGCAGCGCGCCTTGCCTACAACGTGCGTGAGACCGACGTCGGAGATCCGGCCTTCGTCGATGTCCCGCTCGACAGGCTCCTGTCGACGGAATTCGCCGCAGAGCTGCGCGCCGAGACCGATCCCGCCAGGGCCATGGACCTGAAGTCGATCCGGCCGCCCACGGCCCCAGATACGGTGTACCTCTGCGTCGTCGACTCGGACCGCAACGCAATCTCGTTCATCAATTCGCTGTCCTACGCGTTCGGGACCGGGCTGCTCACCCCCAACACCGGGGTGATGCTGCAGAACCGGGGCTCCGGTTTCCGGGTGGAGTTGGGTCATCCGAACTGTATCGCGCCGAGGAAGCGGCCGCTCCACACCATCATGCCGGGCATGCTGGCGGAACGGGAACGCGTGCTCATGCCCTACGGTGTAATGGGCGGCCAGTTTCAGCCTACCGGCCACACCCACCTTCTCACCAATATCCTGGATTACGGCATGGACGTGCAGGCAGCCATCGATTGTCCCCGCGCCTTCCATTTCGGCGACAAATATCTGCTCGAGCACGGCATCGGCGAGGACGTCGAGCGGGGCCTCCAGGCGCTGGGCCACGAGACAGAACGGGTGGCCATGCCCCACGGCGGGGCGCAGGCGATCTGGATCGACTGGGACCGCGGTACGCTGGCCGGCGGCTCCGAGCCGCGCAAGGACGGCTGTGCGCTCGGGTACTAGGGCACCCTCTTCAGAAAGTCGATCTGACGCGTAATCGTCTTCTGGAACAGATTACCGGGACCCTACAGGGGGCCGAAGCGGCCGCCAAATCCCATTTTCACGTGCGCCTGCCACGAACCAAACGGAAACCGTTCGTCTACAATGGCCGATGGATACGATTTGGCTGAACGAGCGGGGGGATTGCCGTCATGCAAGAATCACTGCAACGACTGATCGATCGCGAGGAGATTCGCGACCTGATGGCGCGCTATGCCCGTGCTGTCGACCGAGCGGACTGGGAGGGAGTGCGGAGCGTCTATCACGAGGACGCCCACGACGATCACGGCGACTACAAGGGCGACGTGGACGGCTTGATCGACTTCATTCGGGAACGGAACGGGCTTCTGTTCCAGAGCGTGCATTTCTTGGGAAATTGCCTCATCGAATTCGCCGGTTCCGATGTCGCCGTGGTCGAGACCTATTTCGTGACGGCCCACACGTTGGGGCCCGAAGCACAGGAGGCCTACGGTACGGGAGACGGCTCACAGCCCATGCAAATGTCCCAGTTCGGGCGCTATGTCGATCGCGTCGAGCGGCGGGATGGCGCCTGGCGGATTGCCGATCGCGTCGTCGTCTTCGAGGCGCTGAGGTTGCAACGCAGCGATATCCCACCGCTCAAACCGGAATGGGCGGAATTACAGCGAAACCGGAACGATCCGATTTTTTGCATGCGTGCCGAGGCTGGCCTAGCCCCATGACCGACGGCGGCCGAACTTCGTGACGTGGCGCGAAAGGGGTCGGGCCATGGGTATGGTGAGGTTTCATCTTGATGGATCGGCTCCGTCAGACGAATCGAACGACCAAGCATGACCCTCGACGAAACCCGGATTACCGCTGCGGCAGACTTTATGGCTCAGGCCCGCCTCAGCGGTAGGCCAACCCCGGCGCCGCCGGCTCATCTCACGCCGCGGACGGAAGCAGAGGGCTACGCGATCCAGACGGCCTTGCACGGGCTCCTTCAAGAGGCGGGACACGGCCGACCGGCGGGGCACAAGATCGGTTGCACCACGCCGGTCATGCAGGCGTTTCTGGATATCGATCACCCGTGTGCCGGCGAGGTGTTCGGCAGCATGACCTTTCACGAGAGCGTCGAACTGCCGTTGTCGCGGTTCCATCGGATCGGCGTCGAGTGCGAGATCGCGGCCCGACTCGGCGCCGATCTCTTGGCCGAGCGGGCACCCTATTCGCGTGACGCAGTGGGCGAAGCGGTTTCGGCTCTCATGGGTGCGATCGAGTTGGTCGATGATCGTTACGAAGATTACTCGGTCCTCTCCGCGCCGGTTCTCATCGGGGACGATTTTTTCAACGCCGGCGTCGTTCTCGGAGCTGAGCAAACCGACTGGCGCGACCTGGATCTGAAGGCGATCCGCGGTACGCTCTGGATCGATGGCGAGGAGCGCGCGTCGGGTCTCGGCGCCGACATTCTCGGCGACCCGCTCGAAGCCTTGGCGTGGCTTGCCAACCACCGGGCCGGTATGGGCAGGCCCTTGCGTGCCGGAACCTTCGTCATGCTGGGGAGTGTGGTTCAGACGGTGTTCTTCGATACGCCGGCATCGGTCATGGTGGACTTGACCGGTCTCAGTCAGGCCAGAGTGCGGTTCACCTGAAGATGGGAGGCTTGGCTGATCGTACAGGCCGTCACCGCAAAGGCGGGTGAGATCTCGGGCCGTGTTCGATTGTGGCTTCCGCAAGGATTCAAGGTACGAAGTCCAGGCCGTAAATTACGGGGGGTTTGCCGTCCGCCAGTGCGTAGACCGAGCGCTGTCACGAAACTCAACACCCTCGAGGGAAAGATCATGTCCGACGACACGGCAACGAGACGCTTCCGGGACGGCGTCCCGCCGCGACGCGGCGGCCTGAGCGAAGAACACCTCGCCCGGGCCGATTCCTTCATCCGGGAAGCATTGACCGAAAACAAGCGTCAGGGACTCGTTCTGGCGGTCCGCGCCCGATGGGTCGCGCTGGCTGTCGTCGCCGTGTGGCTGCCGTTCTTCAACTTCAGATGGGAGGTGCTCTACTACGAAGCGGCCGTGGTCGTCTTCGCGCTCATCGGCTGGGCGCAGCTGCGCGCGGGCAGGGTCGCTGCGTCCCAGCGGGAGCTCTTCTTGATATTTCTGGACTTGGCCCTTCTGACGTTCCTCATCGTCGTTCCCAATCCGTTCAGAGAGGAGACCTGGCCGACCGCCTTCCAGTATGAATTGGGGGATTTTGCATGGTTCTACGTGTTTCTCGCGGCGGGAGCGATGGCTTATTCCTGGCGAACCATGTTCGCTTTTGGCTTCTGGACCACGGCGTTGTGGCTTGGAACACTTGGGCTGGTCGTCCTGTACGGCGACGAGATCCCTGAACTGTCGCAAAATCTCGTCGCCGCATTCGCCGGCTACGACAGAATAGTGGAGAGAATTGATCCCAATGATCCGCGGGTAGCCGACCGCATACGGGAAACCATCATCTTCCTGATCGTCGCCGGAACCCTCGCGGTCAACGGGTACCGCAACAATCGGCTGATCCTTCAACAAGCGAATGTGGCGCGCGAGCGCGCCAACCTCGCACGCTATTTCCCACCCACCATCGTCGATCAGATGGCCGAACGGGATCAGCCGCTGGGAGTGGTGCGCTCGCAGGACGTCGCGGTGATGTTCGTCGACATCGTCGGATTCACCGGCTTCGCCGCGGAACGATCACCGGAAGAGGTGGTGGCGTTGCTGCGCGAATTCCATGGCCGTTTGGAAACGACGGTGTTCGAGCACCAGGGGACCCTGGACAAGTTTCTCGGCGATGGACTCATGGCGACCTTCGGCACACCAGAACCGGGACCGCACGACGCCGTTAATGCCCTGCGCTGTGGTCGTGCCATGCTGGCCGACCTCGAGGAATGGAACAGCGAGAGACTCCACGCCGGCGCCGAGCCAATCAGGACCTCCATCGGGCTCCACTACGGTCCCGTCGTGCTCGGCGACATCGGCTCCGAGCGCCGTCTTGAATACGCCGTTCTCGGAGATACCGTCAACGTCGCCAGCCGATTGGAAGCCCTCACGCGGACCCTCGGCGTCGGGATGGTGACGAGCGACGATCTGGTGGCCGCCGTACGGACGGATGCCGATGCCGACGACCTGCTGGCAGGCCTGGACAGCGTAGGATTGCAGCAATTACGGGGACGGGACGAACCGATCAACGCCTGGACGGGCTAGCGCCCGTCACGGCCTCGGGGACCTCCGCCCTCACGTCAAAGGCTGTGTCCCGTATCCATCCCGACGAAGCCACCGTCTGCCGCAGCGCGCCCGGGCCGGCCAACTTATCCAGTGACCCGGCGAAGGCACGCCTCCACGTAGTCCGCGTAGCTACGCTCCACGAACACGACGAACGAAGTGCCGGCGGACATGCATTCCGTGAGGGCGGTGGTGCCGAAGAACTCGGTGTAGCTGGTGCTGCCGTCGGGAAACGTGCCGGGGCTGAGGTCCAGCGGCGTGGCCTGCGACATGACGTCGAGGGCGTCCGGGCCGGCGATAGAGAAACGGACGTAGGCATCCGAAACGTCGACTACCGAGACATTCAGGGGCATCGTGTCGCCCGCCGGGAGGGCGGGGGACGCCACGCCGGGGGAGCCGGCCGGGAGCCCGTGTTCCTCGCGCAGGAGCCAGCGCTCCGGCCCCACCCAGTACACGGCCCGAGCGTCGCTCACCCTGACCGTGTTCGGCCGCACGGGCACTGCCGTCCGCAGGCGCTTGAAGAGGGTGTCGGCACCCCCTGCGGGACCTCGTAGGTCGAACAGCGTGCAGCCCGGCCGACGCGAGACCTCTACCCGGTAGGACATGTCAGCTCCGCAGCCTCTCGCCCGCGGGATCGTAAAACACCGGCTTCGTCACCGCTGCGCGCACGACGTCCTTCTTGACGCGGATCGAGACCGTCTGGCCTATCCGCGCGCGGCCGTCACGCAAGAGCGCGAGGGCCACGGACCGGCCTCGCGCCACACTCATGACGCAGGCCGAGACGAATCCCTCGCTCGCTTCCTTCCGCCCGTCGGGGGTGATGGGGCTTCCCTCGGGCACGATCTCGTGCGGGTCTGCGGTCAGCAGGCCCACGAGCTCGCGGCGCGGCCCGCCGCTGGCGCGGCGGATCTCAAGGGCGCGCTTGCCGATGAAGTCGGGTTTATTGCCGGAGACGATCCAGCCCAGCCCGAGGTCGTACGGGTCGGCCGTGCCGTCGACCTCATGACCCGGGGACAGGAAGCCCTTTTCGACGCGCAGCAGGTGGTTGGCTTCCGATCCGATGGGGGTGATGCTGAACGCCTGTCCCGCTTCGATCAAAGACTCCCATAGCTGGAGCCCACCGCCAGCGGGGACGTTGATCTCGAAACTGAGTTCGCCGGTGTAGCT
The DNA here is from genome assembly GCA_021296255.1 of Alphaproteobacteria bacterium. Taxonomy (GTDB): domain Bacteria; phylum Pseudomonadota; class Alphaproteobacteria; order UBA2966; family UBA2966; genus UBA2966. The sequence continues at coordinate 42,430 of JAGWAU010000003.1, forward strand.
CACCCGGAACATGCGTGCCGGGAGGTTGGCGACCCGGCCCACGCGCATGCTCATGAAGGGGAAGTCATCGCCGTCCAGGTCAATATCGGTGCCGACCGTCCGCATGAATTCGCGGGCCGTCGGTCCGCAGACGGTGGCGTTGGCCCAGTGCTCGGTGACGGGCGTGACCGCCACCCGCCAGTCGGGCCTGTCGGTCTGGAGAAGCCCCTCCAGCATCCGGTAGACCATGTCGGCGTTGGCGGTCGACGTCGTCATGAGATAGTGGTCATCGGCCAGCTTGAACGTGACGCCGTCGTCCAGGATCAGACCGTCGTCGCTCAGCATGATCCCGTAACGACCCCGGTCCGGTCCGAGATCGTCCCAGTCGTTGGTGTAGACGAAGTCGAGGAGTTTCACCGCGTCCGGGCCGCGGATGTCGAACTTTCCGAGGGGCGAACCGTCATATATGCCCAGACCGTTGCGGACCGCGGCTGCCTCGCGGGTTACGGCCTGCTCCATGGTTTCCCCGGCCCGGGGGTAGAATCCGGGACGCCGCCAGCGGGCTCCCGCCTCGTACATCACCGCGCCCCGTTCCTTGTGCCAGCGGGTCATGGGCGTGTGCCGGTAGGGCAGGAGCAGCGATCCCGGCCGATGCCCGGCGACGGCGCCGAACTCGACGGGTACGTACGGCGGCCGGAAGGTCGTGGTTCCGACGGCGCCCGGGTCGTCCCCGTTCAGCGCGGCGAGCAGCCCGATGGCGTTGACGTTGCCTGTCTTGCCCTGATCGACGCCCATGCCGGCCGTGGTATAGCGCTTGGCGTGTTCGACAGCGCCGAAGCCCTCGCGCACGGCCAACTCCAGATCGGATACGGTGACGTCGTTCTGGATGTCGACGAAGGCCTTCTTTACCGATCCGAAGGACTCGACGCCCCAGTATGCCTCGATTCGATAGGCTGGGTCCGATACCACCGGCAGGTCCGTGGCGGCGGGCGCGAAGCCGCAGCGCTCCGCCGCGGCGTGGCCGGCGTCACGGCCTTCCGCCAGGCAGCTGCCGAGACCGAAGGCGCCGTTGGCGCTGCCCGCGGGAATGGTGCCCTGGCGCGCCTCGCCGGGCACGAAGGCCGCCAAGTTCGGGTCGTAGCGCAGTCTACCCCGTGACTGGGAATAGAGATGAACGGTCGGGTTCCAGCCGCCGGAGGTACACAGGAGATCGCAGTCGATTGTCGTTTTCCGACCGTCTCCGCGGGAGGCGATTCGCACCGCCCTGAGGTGCCTCCCGCCCAGGGCCTCCTGCACGACCGCCCCGGTGTGCACGACGATCCCGGCGGAGCTGGCGCGCTTCAGGAGCGAGGCGGGGATTTGCGGGCGCACGTCCACGAGTCCGCGTACCGCGATCCCGGCGGCGTGCAGATCGAACGCCGCGTGCCAGGCGCTGTCGTTGTTCGTGAACACGACCGTGCTCTTGCCCGGGCGCACGGCGTAACGGTTCACGTAGCAGCATGCCGCCGACGCCAGCATGACTCCGGGCCGGTCGTTGTTCGCGAACACCATGGGGCGCTCGATGGCGCCCGTGGCGATCACGACCTGCCGGGCACGGACCCGCCAGGTACGCTGAAAGACGTGTGCCGGGCACGGGCCGCGCTCGGTTACCATGACGAAGTTGTGCTCATGGTGGGCCCACGCCGTCGCATCGCTTAAACAGCGCACGGTGCCCGTCGCTTCGAGGGCCGCAGCGATATCCTTCAACCAGTCGGACGCCGGGCGGCCGTCGACGAGATCCCCGTCGGCATGAAGGCGGCCGCCGATCGCGGTATCGTCGTCGACCAGCAGAACGCGCGCGCCGCTCCGTCCGGCGGCCAGAGCCGCCATCAGGCCCGCCGGTCCCGCCCCGATCACCAGTACGTCGCAGTGATGGAAACGCGTCTCATAGCGGAGATGATCCGGTTCGGACGTGGGCGCGCGGCCCAGGCCGGCGGCGCGGCGGATGGCCGGCTCGAACAGATGCCAGTTCGGCCACATGAAGGTCTTGTAGTAGAAGCCGGCAGGCAGGAGCCGCGAGAAGACCTGGGCGATGGCGCCCACGTCGAAGTCGGGCGAGGGCCAGCAGTTGACGCTCGATGCCGCGAGGCCGGCGGAGAGAGGGACCCTGGTGACCGGCCAGTTCGTCGCGTCTTCGCCGCCGGAGAGTTGGACGAGTGTGGCCGGCTCCTCGTACCCTGCGCCCTGAATGCCGCGCGGCCGGTGATATTTGAAACTTCGCCCCGTCAGGCTAATCCCGTTGGCCAACAGGGCCGACGCCAGGGTGTCGCCCCGGTATCCGGTATACGTCCGGCCGTTGAAGGTGAACCGAAGGGGGCTGTCACGGTCGATCAGCGCGTCGGGCGCCGAACCGCGATCAACGCGGCTCATGATCCTCACCATCGAAGAGCGGCCGGATGTCGTGTGTCAGCGTGTCGCGCTCAAGGAAGAACCAGAGACCACAGCCGCGCTGGTGCCACCATCGCTCCACCAGGGGTCCCGCCGGATTCGGAGAAACGGTGACGTAGTCGACCCAGGCCTCGTCGGACAGCGTTTCCGGCCGCGCCGGCCGCGCCTTTTCGTACGCGCCGCCGCAGAAGAACTCGCTCTCGTGCCGATCTCCGCACCAGGGACAGGGAATGGTCAGCATCGTCTTCTCATATCGAACTGCCGGGCTCGTCGGCCAGCGATTCACCGCGTCGATGTCGTGCCGGACTCGAGGATGAACTCCAGGCGCTCGAAGCGCTTCAGTGAGAACGGCTCGATCAGGGGGTGCGGCCGGCCGGTGGCGATGAGGTGGGCGAGCGTCAGGCCGCCGACGGGCACCGCCTTGAAGCCGCCCCACCAGCCCGCGCTGACGAAGAGGCCAGGGATATCGGTGGCGGAGACGATCGGGCTGGCGTCGTGGGCGAAATCCAGGCACCCGCCCCATTGCCGTAACAGCTTCAGGCGCTTGAAGCTGGGGAAGAGATCGAGCATGGCTGCCGCGGCGTCTTCAAAAACCGCTTCCTTGATGCCGCGGCGGAAAGATTGCTGCGGATCGGTCTCGCCTCCGACGACCAGTTCGCCCTTGTCGGATTGGCTCAGATAGACGCCGATGTCCGGGCAGTTCACGACCACGTTGATGAGAGGCTTGACCGGCTCGGACACGAAGGCTGACAGGTTGTAGGACTTTAGCGGCAGGCGGAGCCCCGCCGTCTCCGTGATCGTGGTGGTATGGCCCGACACGGCAACTGCGACCTTGTTCGCCCGAATCGTCCCCCTTTCCGTCTCCACGCCAGAGATCCCGCCGTGCGGCCCCCGCAGCAGGGATCTGACCGGCGTGTTCTGATGAAGCGCGACCCCGTAACTGTCGGCGGCGCGTGCCAGTCCCCAGGCAACCGCGTCGTGACGGGCGACGGCGGCATCCGGATGCACCATGGCGGCGATGATGGGCATCCGGGCATCCGGGCCGCCGCCGGTGAGTGGCGGAATTCGGCGGCGGACTTCCGCGACGCTGATGCGCCTGTAGGTGGACCCGTGGATGTCCATTGCCAGCATGCGCCGCGTCAGGTCGCGCAGCCTCGGGTATGTCTGGACCACGTCGATCATGCCGCGCTGGCTGAACATGAGGTTGTAGTTCAGTTCCCGGCTCAGTCCCTTGTAGAGTTCGACCGACTTCGCGAAGAACGGGATGCTCTCGTCGCGCAGGTAGTTGGACCGTATCGTAACGGTGTTGCGGGCGATGTTGCCGCCGCCGAGCCAGCCGCGGTCCAGCACTGCGACGTCGGTCACGCCGTGATTGTGGGCGAGGTAGTAGGCCGCCGCCAGTCCGTGCCCTCCGGCCCCGACGATGACGACGTCATAGGCATCCCTGAGTGGCGGAGATCGCCAGACCCGTTGCCAATTGCGATGGAAGCCGAGGGCATTGCGCGCCAATGAAAAGATCGAATACCGCTGTCTCATGTTTCAGATTTATATAACCCTTCAGCATGATAACACTGCGCAAATGAAGAAATTTTTATAATGAAAACGTGTCGCGCTTCAGTGGGACAGGATCTGGCTGAGGAAGAGCTTGGTGCGCTCGGTCTCGGGATCGGAGAAGAATCGATCAGGCGGTGCCACCTCGACGATTTCTCCCGAGTCCATGAAGACCATTCTGTCGGCGACCTGTCTCGCGAACCCCATTTCATGGGTGACGCACACCATCGTCATCCCGTCTTGCGCCAGTTCGACCATCACCTCCAGCACGCCCGAGATCATTTCAGGATCCAGCGCGGAGGTCGGCTCGTCGAACAGCATCAGCTTGGGCTGCATGCAGAGCGCGCGGGCGATGGCGACGCGCTGCTGCTGGCCGCCCGACAACTGGCTCGGGAACTTGTCCGCCTGTTCCGCGATGCGAACGCGCTCGAGATACTGCATGGCGCGCTCATCCGCCTCGTTCTTCGAAAGGTTGAGGTTGCGAATGGGGCCGAGAGTCAAATTGCGCCTCACCGACAGATGAGGAAAGAGGTTGAAGTGCTGAAACACCATGCCCACTTCGCGGCGAATCAACTCGATGTTCTTCGTGTCATCGGTCAGTTCGGTTCCATCGACGAAGATGTGTCCGGCCTGATGCTCCTCAAGGCGGTTCACGCAGCGGATCATCGTCGATTTCCCGGATCCGGACGGTCCGCACACGACGACCTTCTCGCCGGAACGGACCTGTAAATCGATGTCGTATAGTGCGCAGAAATTACCGAACCATTTGCCGACACCTTGCATTTCGAGCATGTAGCGGTCTCCGCCGGACTCGCTCATCGTGACCTGCCCTCCGATCTTGTGCCGACGGGGCTCAGCGCCTGTCCTGCGGCATTGATGTTTCCCAGCGCCTGAACAGCACGGCGAAAACGTAACACACGACGAAGTACATAGCCCCCACGACAATCCACGTTTCAAAGACGCGTGTGGTGGTCGCGGCCACTTCGATCCCGGAAAAGGTGAGCTCCTGGACCGATATCAGAGCCACGATCGCCGAGTCCTTGACCAGAGTGATGAACTGCCCGGCCAGAGGCGGCAATATCTTCCTGATGGCCTGGGGCAAAATCACGTCACGCATCACGTTAAAACGTGACAAGCCGATCGCCCGCGCACCTTCCCACTGGCCTTTGTCTATCGATTGAATTCCGGCCCGCACGATCTCAGTGATGTAGGCTCCTTCGAACATGGCAAGGCAGATCACGCCGGCCAAAAAGTTGCCGAACAGTCCGATCGGACTGAAAAACAGGCCGATCACTTTCTGAGTGGTTGGTGACGCTTCGCGGGCGAATTCCTCGACGCCCAACAGCGGCATGATCTGACTGCTGATGAAAAAGTAAAAGACGAAAATGAATACGAGGGGAGGAGTGTTCCGGATCAGCTCGACGTACAACCTGGACATCATCCGCAAGAACAGATCGCCGCTGACACGGCAAAGCCCCATCAGCAACCCGATAACCGCGGCGACGATGGTGCCCCAAAATGCGAGGCGCAGGGTCATCATCAGGCCCTCGACCAGCAGGTTCACCATCCAGGATCCGGTTTCGGGGTCGGTCGTGACGATGAAATTGAGCACCGGCTCCCAATCCCAGTCGTAGACAAGAACGTAGTCGACGCGATAGACGACGTAGGCGAAGAGCAGGATCACCAGCGTGATGACCCCCACGTCCAGCTTCTGAATTGGCCGCCTACGCTCGGCCGGCGGTGGCGAGCGATCCACCGTCATATCGATGACTCCCTTGCGGTCACCCCCGACAGCCCAGACTGTCGGGGGTGATCTCCTCTACCGCTACTGCTGCTCGACCCGGCCGGCCCATTCCTGGGTGGCGAACCAGAAGTCGTGACGCTCCTTCAACCAGCCGTTGCTCGTGTGAACGCGGATCCAGTTGCTGAAGAAATTGATGGCATCCGGATCACCTTTGCGAAGCGCAAACGCCTCGTCGCCCCGGGTCAGATTTTCTTCGGTCGGCATGAAAAGCTTCCCAGGGTGCTTCTGCATCCAGAAACGAGGCTTTGGAGCGGAGGTAATGAAGGCGTGTGCCTTGCCGTTGACCACTTCCTGAAACGCCTGAGCGTCATCATCGAACCGCCGGAGGCTGGCCTTCGGAAAGAGTTCCTGAGCCGCCGTACAGGGCGTGGCGCCGCGGCGACAGGCAATGGTTACCTTCGAGCTGTTGAATTCGTCCACGCTCATCCCGTCCGCGAGCGCCTTGCTGGCCACCATTTGCTGGCCCGAATGGGCATAGGGAATCGTGAAGTTGACCGTCAAGTTCCGCCCCGGCGTGATCGACATACCGCCGATGATCACGTCGAACTTCTTGGCGATCAACGCGGGAATAATTCCGGACCAGGCCGTCGGAACGAACTCGATCTCGACATCCATATCCTCCGCCACTTGCTTCGCCACGTCGATCTCGAAGCCGATCAGGCTACCGTCCTTGGCGCGCATGGCCCAAGGCACGAACGTCGACATGCCGACACGCATGACCCCGCGTTTCTTAATTTCCTCGATGACGCTGGCACCCGCGAGATCCTGTTGCGTGTCGGCCTTGGCCGGGCCGATGAAACCGAGAGCGACCACCGCTGTGATGACCGCGTTTCTAAACAGCTTTGTAGATATCATGCGATTAACCTCCCTTGCATTGTGAGGACTCTGGGGTTGTACATTACGCATCACCGGTGCCGCTTCATGAGGTGTTCCAGCCATGACACGAAGAACGAAAGCGACACGGTAATCACCAAATAAATGGCGGCGACCGTGAACCAGATTTCGAACGCCATGAAGGTTTCCGAAATGATGTTCATTCCCTCGGTCGTCAAATCTGCCACGGCGATCACACTGACGATTGCGGAATGCTTGATGAGCGATATCAGCAGTCCGGTCATCGGTGGAAGGATCAGGGGTATCGCTTGCGGCAGTAAGATGAAACGCAGGCGGTCGAGTTTGGTAAATCCAAGAGCGTCCGAGCCTTCGTACTGCCCCCTGGGAACCGACTGGAGGCCCGCCCGGATGATCTCGCTGGCGAAGGACCCCTCGAAAAAAGAAAGACATAGAACTCCGGCCCAGAATCTGTCGATTTCCAGGATCGGTGCCAGCACGTAGTAGAACAAAAACAGCTGGACCAGCAGCGGCGTGTTACGAATACCCTCGAGGTAGACCGTCGCCAGAAAACGTCCGGACGCCGAGTTCGACAAGCGCAGGAGTGCGGTCACCATGCCGATCGCGATGGAGAGAAACACGCTCCAGACCGCCATTTCGAGGGTTACGCCGAGGCCCCGCAGCAGGGGGCCGAAGATGAACTCGCCGTCGACGATCCGGTAGATGTAGCGGTCCACCCGGTACCATTGCCAATTGTATTCCATCGCCTGGGCGCCGCTGTAGATGAGCCAAGTCACCCCGCCCAGCAGCACGGCAAGCTGTACTAGGCTGAAGAGGGGGGACTTTCGGGAAAGCAACGGTGTTCGCGCGTGCGGCGGTGGCAATCGCCTCGACCCGACGTGTGTCCCGACAATCGTCATCACTCTGCCCCATGCAGGATCGGCCCATGGTATCGCCCTGATTTTTCATAATCAAGAGTGCCGAAATTTTGATATCTCATTACGAAATATTATATTTAGGGCACGATTCGCTCATACCCGGATATTCTCGGCGGCGCTCGGTCGTCGCCGAACGAGGTCGTGCGGCTCCGTTAACCTCGGACGAACAGGGGGTACTCCGAATGATATCGCTCCGCCAAGTCGAGGCCTTCCGTGCCGTGATGATCACCGGGACCGCGACCCGGGCCGCCGGCGTCCTTTCCGTGTCCCAGCCGGCCGTCAGCCGAATGATCGCCGAGCTGGAGGCCGAAATCGGGTTCAAGCTTTTCGAGCGCGCCAATCGGCAACTGATCCCGACCGCGGAAGGAGAGGCCTTTTACGAGGAGGTCGATCGCGCGTTCATCGGTCTCGATCAGATCTTCCGAACCGCGGAAGCCATTAGGGAGTACGGAACGGGCCACGTCAGCCTAGTGACGATCCCCAGTCTCGCGAACTCCTTGGTGCCTGAAGTGGTCCGCCGGTTCTCCGGCACCAATCCCGACGTGCTCGTGTCCTTGGAGGTCCAGCCTTCGCAGCGGGTCTTCGAGCGGATCGTTTCGCGGCAATGCGATATCGGCCTGTGCACCCTGCCTGTCGACAACACCGCGATCGAGTCCCGGCCCCTCGCGCGGCTTGAGGCGGTATGCGTCCTGCCGCGGGATCATTCCCTGACCGCGAAGACGACCGTGGCCGCCCGCGACCTGGAAGGGGAGGTCTTTGTTTCCTTCAAGACGGATTCGATCTTCCGGCACATGGTCGACGAAGTCTTTGAGACTGCCGGTGTACGCCGGGTCCTGAAACTGCAGGCGCGAACGATGGCGGGAATCCTGGGTCTGGTCGGGCAGGGCCTGGGTGTATCCGTCGTCGGACCCCTGCTGCCGGAGGCCGGCGCGCATCGGGATTTCACGGTCCGGCCCTTCGAGCCGGCCATTCCGATAGACTTGGCGCTGCTCCGTCCGGCGCACAAGCCGTTGTCCCGAATTGCGCAGCGGTTCGCCGAACTTCTGGAGGCCTGCCTGGAGGAATCGCTGGATCCGCCGCGCCGGCGGCCTCAACGCTCGATCAGATAACCGCCCGCCTTGCCCCGCATCGCGGCGCATTCGGCCTCCCGGACACCCGTGAGCAGCTGGAGATCGCTCTTGGTGAAGTCAATCATGCTCTCGACCGTATAGTCACCGAATCGTGTGATGCCGAGGGCCATGTGGCGGGCCCCGAGCACGAGCCGATCGATGCCCGACTCGTGGATGGCCCAAAGGCACATGGGACAGGACTCCGCCACGGAATAGAGGGTTGCGCCGGCCAAGCTGGCTCGGCCCAGTCGCTTGCAGGCGTCGCGGATGGCGTCGACCTCGGCATGCAACAGCGGGTTTTTGTGAGTTGCGGTCCAGTTGCGGCCGCGCCCGACGACCTCACCGTCGAGGACGATGATGCTCCCCACGGCAATGTTGCCGGCGTCGTGTGACACCTGCGCCTCGTCCAGGGCCAAGCCCATGAAATGGTCGTGGTCCAGGTCCGCCATAGCATATCCTCCTGATTGGTGCGGTATTACCGCTTCAGCTTCGGGATCATCTCCGTCGCGATCCGTTCGAAGATGAGCATCTCCCGCTCGACCAGTGGGTAATGCAGCACGATTTCGGTGATCCCGATGTCGATGACCCGTTCCACCTTCTCGGCGAAGGCGTCGGTCGACGCATAATAGCCGATGGCGCCGCCGCTGTTCCGGGCGTCCTGATCCAGAACCACGTAGGAGCGCCGGATGGTGGCCGGGTCGCGGCCGATCGCGGCGCAGTGCTCGTCGAGGAGTTCCATGCGGTCCCTCGTTTCCCGGAGCTGCTTCTCAAAGGTCTCCGCGAAGCTGAGGCTGTTCCAGATATCGGCGTAACGAGCCGCATGCTTGATCATGACGGGACCCATGGCGCCAATAGCGATCGGCGGGCGTGGTTTCTGGATCGGCCGGGGGATCATCACGGCGTCCGTGATGGCGTAGTACGCGCCCCGGTAGGTCGTGGTCTCGTTGGTCAACATCAGGTCGACGATCTCGACGTATTCCTTCAGGCGCGCCACGCGCTCCGCGTAGCTCCAATTCGGAATGCCGATCATGTGGTAGGCAGGATCCTCGATGAGGCCCGTGCCGATTCCGACGACCAGCCGGCCTTGGGAGATCTGGTCCACGGTCAGCGCCTGGCGCGCCAACATGGCCGGGTTGCGAAACGGGATCTGGGTGACGTAGGTGGCGATCTTGATTCGCGAGGTCTCGCGCGCTGCCGCCGCCAGCACCGTCCATCCTTCCAGCCATGGAATCGAAGGGTTGCGCCAGTCGACGAAGTGATCCGCCGTAGCCACGAGGTCAAAGCCGAGCGCCTCCACGTGTCGAAACCGCGCCGACAGCTCATCCCATGGCGCGTTGGGTAGCAGCAGAACCTGGAACTGCAGGTCGCGAGCCACGGAGCCGTCTAGATCTGCCGGGCCACGCGGTGGCCGTCGACTACGGCCAGCTCGATGTCGCGCGGCTGGTAGCAGTCGCCGATGGCACGAACGTCGGCGTGCCGCCCGTGAAGCTCGTGGTACAGCCCATCGTCCGCCCGCCCGCCGGCGGCCATGACCACCGTGTCGATACCGTCGATCGTACGCGGCTCCCACGAGACGACGTTGTAGACGTCGACGGCGTTTTCCGTGATCTCCCAGACGCCCGTAAACGGCGTCAGCGTCACCCCCTTCCGCATCAAGCGTTCGAGCTGGACGTGCCAGGCGGGGACCGGCATGTTGCGGCCGACGTATTCGAGGCCCGTGACGATCTCGACCTGACGGCCCCGATCCGCAAGGTATTCGGCCACAGTGGGCGCCTCGGCCCGACCCAGGGTGTCGACCACGAGGACCCGCTCGCCGATTTCGGCGTTGCCGAGCAGCACGTCGCGGCTGCTCAGTACGTGTTTCTGGCCGGTGCCGATCACGTCCGGCATGAAGGCCGTCGAACCCGTGGCTACGACGACGGTGTCCGGGTTTTCCGCCAGCACGTCGTCAGGCCCCGCCTCGTGTTGCAGCCGGACGTCGACGCCCACTTTTTCGAGCTGGCGTTCGAAAAAATGAATGATCTGCTCGAAGATTTCCCGAGCTGGCGTCCGCATCACGAGATTGACCTGACCGCCAATCCGCTGGCCCGTCTCGAAGACCACGACGTCGTGGCCTCGCTCCGCCGCGATACGCGCGGCCTCGCAACCGGCCGGGCCGGCGCCTACGATCACCACCTTCTTCTCCGTTTCGGCCGGCCGCAGCTCGGACCACTCGCGCTCGCGTCCGGTCACCGGGTTGTAGATGCAGCCGACGCCCATGCCGATGTAGATGTGTCCCACGCAGCTCTGGGTGCAGGCGATGCAGGTGCGGATATCGTCGGCGTGGCCGTCGCGGGCCTTGTTGGCCCAATGCGCGTCGGCAATCAGCGCCCGCGCCATGCCGATGACGTCGGCCTTGCCCTCCGCGATCATGTTGTCCGCCAACGCCGGGGAGTCGATGCGCCCCGTGCCGACAACCGGCAGCGTGGTCGCTTCCTTGAGACCCGCCGGCAGATAGGCGAATTGTCCAGGCTTGTAGTAGTGGGGCGGCCAGTGTTCCCGACCGCTTCGCGGGCTCGGCACGATGCCCTGCCACATGTTGAAGTAATTCACCTTGCCGCCGGCTTCGACTAGGCTGGCGACCCGCTTGTAGTCCTCCAGTCCCAGGCTGTAGTCCACGAGGTCGTCGTAGAAGCGGATTCCCAGCAGGCGCTCGGGCCCGAGTTCGCCGCGCACCACGTCGATTACTTCATCGAGAAACGTCATGCGTTCCTCGAGCGTTCCACCACCATACTTGTCATCCCGCCGGTTGGCATATTGGCTGAGAAAGTTGGCGAACAGGAAATCGAGGCCCACGGCCAGCTCTACGCCATCCATCTCGCCACGGACGACCCGCCGTGTCGCCGTGGCGAAGGACTCGACGACCTCTTCGACTTCCGCGGTGGACATCGCATGGGGCACCAGTTGGGGGGAGGAAAAGTCGGGCGCCGGCACGGCCGACGGCGCCTCGATGGTGCGCTGCAGATAGGCTGCACCATCCGAGACCCGGCGTCCGCGATGTCCGAGCTGCGCCAACATAGGCACGCCGTACGCGTGCGTCGCTTCCGAGAACTTTCCGTAGGCTGCGGTGATCCTCTCGTCGTAGTTGGCCAGCGACAGGGCCGCGTCGCCGTCGTACCGGGTGACCGTGAACCCCGTGACGATGATGCCCACGCCTCCCTTGGCACGTTCGCGGACGTAGTCGACGTAACGGTCGGTCGGGATGCCGTCGCCGGTTTGAAAATGGGCCGCGTGGCCGGTGTTCATGATCCGGTTCTTGAGGGTGTACGTCCCCACTTTCAGCGGGGCGAACAGACTCGGGAACGGTTCAGCCATGAGTCCTCCCTCCACGATGGGGGCCGAGTCGCAGCCCTCCGTCTCGAAGTCTACGGCAAACGCGCGAGGGGGTAACAGCCGTCCGACGATGAGAAGCTCACCCGCCGGGTGTAGGAGCAGTCCTTCGATGCCGAGACCGATGCCAGGAATTTTCGGCGTCCGGTCAGGTGTCCAGAACGAGTCGGGCGACCTCTTCGGGCCTGTCGAGTTGGACGTAGTGGCCGGCGGACTCGACCAGCCACAGCCGCACATTGGGGATCAGGTGGCCGAGCTCGTGAGCCAATGCCGGGTTGAGATAGGGATCCTCGGTGCCAAAGATGATCTTCGTCGGCACCTCAAGATGGCGAAGCTGGGCAACGCGCCTCGCCCGCGCCTGCACCTCCGCAGTCCATACCCCGGTCAGGCCGAAGAATGCCGGCCTGATGCCGAGTGCCTGATGCGAGAAGATCGGCAAGTACTGGTCGCGGATCTCCGAGTCGGCGAAGAACGCTCCGACCTGCCCGGCATGGCCGTCCCGCCACAACGAGTCGCTTCGCTTGGCGCCGAAGATCAGAAGGTCACGTCTCAGGCCGAGCGTCGAGAACCGTTTTATCGACGGCGGCATGATCCGCTTCTCCGACGGGGCGTAGAGCGTGTTCAGCAGGATGAGCTCGACCGTCCGGTCCGGATTGTCGATCGCATAATCGATGCCGGGAAGACCCGATGCGTCGTGCACCATCAGTCGGACCCGCCGCAAACCGAAATAGGCGATCACCGCTTCGAGGTCACGCCGCAGGCTGGCGACGTCGTAGCGGTGGTCTTCCGGTTTGTCCGAATTACCCCAACCGAGGAAATCAAAGGTGATCACGCGGCGTTTCTTGGCCAGCAGCGGCGCGAGACGGTCATAAAGATGGAGACTATCGGGAAAGCCGTGCATCAGGATGTAGGGGGCATCGGAAGTCTCGATATCGTCCGGCGCGAACTCGCGAGCGTGCAGCGTGAACCCGTCGCGCGGTACGGTGTGGATGATCTGCTCGTGCTCTTGCCGGAACGCCGCATCGTAGGCCGCGTATTGCGAGGAGAGGTCGACGCCGCTAGTACAGCCGACGAGCAGCGTCGCAACCATTCCAGTCCACGAGTTTTTCATTTCAGAAAGTCCTGTTTATATAGTGACTATAAAATAAATAGTCAATTGGTTGTTATGGATCAAGATGCTAGAGTACCTTCTGATTGGATTCGCTCGCCGTGGCGCGACCGGCGTCCATATTGATCATGGCGATGATCTCCAAGCGTAATCTGCATTGCCCGGTCGCACGGTCGGCGAGCGTGGTCGGCGATCGTTGGACCCTCCTGATCCTGCGCGATCTGTTTCAATCGGGCGTTTGTCGGTTTCAGGAACTTCTCCGATCGCTTGAGGGTATCGCGCCCAACACGCTGTCGGCGCGACTGAAAACGCTCGAAGCCAAGGGGGTCGTTGAACGGCGGTTCTACGAGCAACACCCGCCGCGCGCGGAATACCTGCTGACCGAAAAGGGAAGAAAGCTCGGTCCGGTCATCCGTGCGCTGTACGAATGGGGGGAGAAACACGGCCCCAAGACCTCGGCATAGGTTCCGCCGCTCGCGATCGCGCGTCAGGTTTATGTCTCCGGATTCCGCGCGGCGAACGGGCCGGGAAACGGTTTAGCCGTGAGGTCCCCTCCACGATGGGGCCGAGTCACGGCTCTCCGCTTCGACGTTCGGAGCAAACGCGCAAGGGGATGAAACCCGTCCCGCCGCGAGGCGAGACGGTTAGCCTGGATAGCAGCCGGCCTCCCGGGCGCGGCGGACCACAAGGGCGTGAACGAGGGCGATGGTCGGAGTCGGAACGCCCACCAGGCGTCCGAGTTCCACGACAGAGCTCACCAGTGCGTCGATCTCCATGGGGCGGCCCTGGTCGAGGTCCTGGAGCATGGACGTGCGGTGGGCACCGACCTCTTCGGCGGCCTTGATGCGGGTATCGACGTCCATCGGGAACTCGGCGCCGAGCGCCTCGCCGACGGCCCGGCCCTCCTCCATCATGGCCCGCAGCAGGTCGCGGCAGCCGCGATCGGTCGCCAGGTTCTCCAGCGTCGCGTCGGTCAGAGCGCTCACCGGGTTGAAGGACAGGTTGCCCCACAGCTTCATCCAGATCTCGTTGCGTATCTTCGGCCTTATCGGCGACTTGAGGCCGGCCGCGATCATCGCTTTGCTCAGTTGGAGGGCGCGTTCCGATCGACTGCCGTCGGGCTCGCCGAGCGGCATGCGGTTGCCGTAGGAATGTTTGATGACGCCGGGCTGCTGGATTTCCGCCGAGGTCCAGACGACGCAGCCGACAACGCGTTCGGGGCCGATATGCGTCCATTGGCGGTCGTCGGGGTCGACGCAGGCGATGCGATGATCTTCGTAAGGACCTTCGAGCTTATGGAAGTACCACCAGGGGATGCCGTTGACGACCGGCACGACGACGGTGTCGGGACCGAGAAGCGGTGCCATGCGATCCGCGACCAGCGGCACGGAATGCGCCTTGAGCGCGATCAGGACGTAATCCTGGATACCGGCTTCCACCGGGTCGTCCGTGCACCGTGGCCGCGCGATGAACTCGTCTCCGTCGCCGGTGACGAGGGTCAGTCCATGCTGTTTCATGGCTGCGAGGTGCGGCCCCCGCGCGATCAGCGTGACGTCGAGACCCGCGCGGGACAGCAAGGCGCCGACATGTCCCCCGATGGCGCCGGCTCCGAAGATACAGATCTTCATTGGACGGCCACGATGGTTTTGGTTAGCGCGAGCTGCTCGGCGAGGCCGATGCGCTGCAGCTTGCCGGTCGCGCCCTTGGGTATCTCGTCGAGGAACACGACGGTGCGGGGAACCTTGAAGGCGGCAAGCCGCTCCGCGGCAAAATCGCGCAACTCTTTTTCGGTCAGCGACCTGCCCTCGCGCAGCACGACGGCTGCCGCGACGTCCTCGCCCAGTTTTCCGTGCGGCACTGCGAAGGTGACGGCCTGGGCCACCGCGTCGTGACCCGTCAGGACCTCGTCGACCTCGCGTGGCGAGATCTTCTCGCCACCGCGGTTGATGATCTCCTTCAGCCGGCCGGTGATGGTGAGATATCCGTCTTCGTCAAAGAAGCCCAAGTCTCCCGTCCGGAACCAGCCGTCGGTAAAGGCGCCGGCGTTCGCCTCCGGGTTAGTCTCGTAGCCGGTCGTGACGTTGTCGCCCCTGATGGCGACCTCGCCCTGGGCACCCTGGGGCTGGAGCGCGCCCGCCTCGCCGAGGATGGCGATCTCGGGGCCGGCGGGCAGCCCGACCGAACCGGGTTTGCGCGGTTTTGGCGGCAGGGGATTCGAGGCCATCTGGTGCGCGGCTTCGGTCATACCGTAGGACTCGATAACGGGAACACCGAAGACCTCTTCCAGCTCCGCCATGACCTGCGGCGGCAGCGACGCGCTGGACGAGCGAATGAGGCGTAGCCTGGACCGCCCAATGATCTCTCGATTGCGCTCGGCGCGTGCCAGGATTGCTTGGTGCATGGTGGGCACGGCGGTGTACCAAGTCGGACGGACCTCGTCGAGCCAGGAGAAAAATCCAAGAGCATTGAACCCAGGCGGACAGTGGACCGAGGCACCCGCCGACAGGCTTGCGAGGACGGCGGCCATCAGCCCGTGAATATGGAACAGGGGCATGACGTTGAGGCAACGGTCCTCCGGATCCAAGGACAGCGTCGCCGAGATGTTCTTGGCGGATGCGCATGTGTTGGCGTGGCTGAGCGGTACGATCTTGGGCCGCGAAGTGGTGCCGGACGTGTGAAGCACCAGCGCGATGTCTTCTGCGGCCGCGTCGGCATCGCCGGAGGGTTCATCGACGGCCTCGCCCCTCAGGTCGAACAGTCCCGCGGCCTCCGTCGAGCGGGTCGTAAGCCGCAGCACACCCACCCCAAGGCGTTCCGCCACCGCGGTCGCGGGTGAGTCGCCATCGGCGTCGACGATCAATGCCTTCGCATTGAGATCGCTAAGGTAGAACTCGAACTCCTCGTCGCGATAAGCCGGGTTCAGGGGTGCCGTCGTCGCGGCGGCGGCCACCGACACGAAGGCGCTGGCCATGTCAGGTCCGTTGGGGAGCACGATGGCCACCCGGTCATTGCGGCCGATGCCGAGGCATCGGAGCGTCCCAATGGTCTTCCGCACGTGTTGCCGCAAGCCGTCAAAGCCGAGGTCCGGGGTTTCGGGAGCGCCGATCGCGGTATGGGCTCCGGCGCCGCGCGAGAGGAGTTTCAGGATCGTATCTGACATAATTGCCGGAGTCGTACGCGGTATCCCCGCATGATGGTCAGGCGATTGCACTCGATCCCGTCGGTACAGGCAAGCCCCGCAGAAATCGAACAACCACGGCTGTTCGAGTAGAGCTTGAACATCACCACCCGCGGGTCGGACCTCTCGGTGGTCTCGGTGCCCCCAGTGGTTCAAATACCATGTTGCCGAGGATGCGCGCCGCTGATTGGACGTTCGGCTATGTCCCTTTGGTCAAATCGACGACGAGGTTGTAACGCTCGTCGACGCGCGCGGTGGCGCCAATGCCGAGCAAGCAAGTCGATTCCCGCTCCTCAATCAGGGCCGGCCCCTCCACCGCGTCACCCGGCACGAGCGTGTACCGGTCGTGGGCCGGGCAATCGAAGAAGTCGTCAGCTTCGGGGAAATACGCCCTGCGGTTGCGCTTTCTTGCCGCCCGTTCGCCGGTCTCGACTCCGAGGAATGCCGGCATGCCGGAGTCTTTCGGTTCGGGCGCCCGTGCCTCCACCTTCCAATTGACGATTTCCAGGCGCTCGTCGAGACCGGGGATGGCGAAGATCTCCTGGTAGCGCGCGCCGAAGGCGTCGGGAATGGCATCCCGCATGACCACGGGATCAGCTTCGTTCGGCAGGGTGACTTCGATCTCGAATCCCTGGCCTTGGTAGCGGATGTCAAGGCGATGGATGATCGTTACGTTCGCGGCAGCGACGCCCGCGGCTCGGATCAGGCCGACGGCCTCGTCGGCCAGAGGCCGGGAGTGGCGTTCGTACCAATCGTCACCGAGCGCGTCGACGAAGGTAAGATTGGAGCGGGCGACGTCGAACGAGAGCGGGCATACGAGCAGGCCCAGCGCCGACATAACCCCGGCCGCCGGCGGAAAGATCACGCGAGGCACCTTCAACTTGGCGGCAATGCTGTGGGCATGGATGGGACCGGAACCGCCGAACGCGATCATGGTACAGCCCCGGTAGTCGAACCCCCTCTCCGCCGCGTGCACCCGGAACGCCCGCGCCACGTCTTCGTTGATGGTTTCGTGGATTCCCCAGGCCGCCCGAACCACCGAGACGTCCAGAGGATCGGCCACGTGCGAGGCAATCGCTCTTTCGGAAGCCCGTGGATCGAGTCGCATCTCGCCACCGAGAAAAAAGTTCGGATCGAGATAGCCGAGTACCACGTTGGCGTCGGTGAGAGTCGCCGCCTCGCCTCTCTGCCCGTAGCACGCAGGGCCCGGATCGGCGCCGGCGCTGCGCGGCCCGACACGAATCATGCCACGGCCGTCGATCTCGGCAATGGATCCGCCACCCGCGCCGATTTCGATCATGTCGATGACGGGAATCTTGATGGGGACGCCGCTTCCCGGCTTGAACTCGTGAACCCGCGCCACCTCGAGTTCGTAAGTGCGGAGCGGCGAACCGGCGCGCACCAACGCTCCCTTCGCTGTCGTGCCTCCCATGTCGAAGGACAGGACGTCGGGGAGGTCTAGGGCGGTGCCGTGACGCGCCGACATCAGGGCGCCCGCGGCGGGCCCCGATTCCATCATGCGGACGGGGAAACGCCGCGCCGTATCGGGTGTCACCATACCGCCATTCGACGCCATCATGGTGATGCGACCGGTAAAGCCCAAGGCGCCGAGTTCGCGTTCGATATGCCTCAAATACCTGTCGAGCACGGGCTGAGTGAAGGCATTGGCCGTGGCCGTGGTCCAGCGTTCGAATTCACGCCAGTGTGGAAACACCTCCGCCGACGTCGAGACGAACAGATCGGGAAACGCGACTTGGATGGCGTCGCGCACCGCAAGCTCGTGGGTCGGGTTGAGGTAGGAATTGATGAAGCAGACCGCAAGCGCCCTGATATCGTGGTCGGTAACCAGCTCCGCCACGCCCGACTTGGCCTCCTCGAGATCAACGGCCCGCTCGACGCTGCCGTCGAACAGGATACGTTCGTCGACCTCGCGCCGCAGCGCCCTCGGCACCAGCGGGTCGGGAAATCCGGGTGTCAGGTCGTAGAGGTCATAGCGCCGTTCCCGACGCATATCGAGGATGTCGCGGAAACCTTGGGTGACGAGCATACCGGTGGGAGCGCCCCGGCGCTCGATGACGGCATTCGTGACGAGCGTGGTCCCGTGAACGACGGCCTGGACGTCGGCCAAGGCCACGCCGCTGTCGGTCAACAAGTCCTGGAGACCCTCGATGACGGCCCGAGAGGGGTCCCGAGGCGTGGTCAGCCGCTTGTGGATACCGACGATGCCGCTACCCTCGGTGAAGAGCGCGAAGTCCGTGAACGTTCCGCCGATGTCGACTCCAACCCGATAGGTCATGAGATCAGGACCGTCCGAACCTCTTGATCGAGTGGTCAGGCCCGGCGGCGCGCGGTCCGCGCGGCTGCGTCAACCTCGACGCCGTAGGCCTCCCGCGCGCATTCCACGCTAACGTAACCTTCGAGGACATCTTCCAGGACCCGTTCGGGGTCGCGGTCCTTGGCGGCGCCGAACCCGCCGCCGCCCGCCTCCATGATGCGCACGCGGTCGCCCGGTGCCATCAGATAGCGGTCCTTGGGATGCAGGGGCTTGCCGTTCGCTTCGAAACGGGTAGGGCGGCCATCGGCGCCACCGTGGTATCCCCGTGCCGGAAAGTCCGTCCGGTATCCCATCGGAAAGACGGTCAACGTGTTGCCGCTGTCGTTGCGGATTACGACTTCCTGGCCCAGGCCGCCCCGGGTGCGGCCGCCGCCGCCGCTGTCGGGAAGGAACGCCTTGCGTTCGACCGTCATGCTGGTCAGCGCCTCCCAGATCTCCACGGGCACGACCCCGATGGTGGTCGGCGTCGAGGTGGTCTCGGCGCCGTCCGCCTCCCTGACGCCGCCTACGCCCCCCGTCGCCGTGAAGATGTCCGAGATCTCGCGGCCGTTGCGGTGGACGCCCTGAACGGTAAGGTGACCGACCATGCCGCTCTCGGCCTGCACCACATCGGGAATGGCCTGCTCGAAGGCACCGAAAACAAGGGACGGGATGAAGTGCACCACGAGGTGCCGGCCGGCCGTGGGCGACGGTGGCCGGGCGTTGAGGATGCACCCCTCCGGGGCTTTGATCGAGACCGGAGCGAGAAACCCCTGATTGTTGGGGATGTCTCCCGCCATCAGGCACTTGAGCGCGAAATAGGTCCATGCGGAGGTGATGTTGAGGGCACAGTTGATCCCGCGGCTGACGGACGGCCCGGTGCCGTCGTAGTCGATCAGCAGGTGGTCCCCGTTCACCGTGATGCTGCAGGCAAGTCGCACGGATTCGTCGAATCCTTCGATGTCCACCTGGTTCCGGTAGACTCCGTCGGGAATACCCCGGATGCAGTCGCGCATTGAGCGTTCCGACTGCCTGCGAATGGCGTGGGAGAGCGAGCTCAGATCGTCGAGGCCGGTCTCGTTCATGAACTCCACGAGCTTCTGGCCGCTCACCTCGTTACAGGAGACGTTGGCCATGATGTCTCCCACGACCTGCTCCGGGACCCGGACGTTCGCGCGGATGAATTCGAACGCCAGCTCGTTCGGTTCGCCCGCTTGCATCAGCTTACAGGCTGGAATTCGCAGACCCTCCTGATAGATGTCCGTGGCGGCGGCGGTGTAGCCGATGCCACCGATATCGGGCAGGTGCGAGATGCTCATGGTGTAGCCGACGATGCGCCCGTGGCGGAACGCCGGTCGCATGACACAAATGTCGAAATAGTGGCCCGTGCCCTGCCAGGCGTCGTTGGTCGCGATCGCGTCACCCGGGTTCAGGGTCTCGGGCGGGTGGCGCTCGAGAATGTGGCGCAGAGTAGCCGGCCCGGTTCCGGTAAAGGAAGGCAGGCTCTTGGTCCCTTGGGCGATCGAGTTTCCATCGGCATCGAACAGGATGGCGGTGAGATCGAGACACTCTCGTAGGATCGTCGAAAAGGACGACCGCAGCATCGCCGAAACGCCTTCGTCGGTGATCGAGATCAGGCGATCCCAGAGAATACCTAGGGTAACGGGATCGAGGGGCGCGTCTGTCGTCTGCTGCAGCGGTTCCGCGGTTTGCATCATCGGGTCAAGTGCCGTAGTCGATCGGCGTGATGTACGCCGGATCCTCGTGCTTGGCCCAGTACAGATCATCGAGCCGGCGAGTCGTTTCTCGGGGCATGCCGTTGGCGATGGTACGGCCGTTGACCTCGGTGATTCCAACGACTCCACCCGCGGTGGTACAGAGAAACGCCTCGTCGGCGCTCAAGAGGTCTTCCACGGAGATGGTGCCGAGGCGAGCGGGCAGGCCGATGTCCTCGCACAGCTCGAGCACGACCTTTCGCGTGACGCCCTCGAGCACGCCCGTGCCCGGTGAGGTCGCCCGACCGTCCCTGATGACGAAAACGTTGAACCCGAGGCCCTCGGTGATGTTGCCGTGCATGTCCGGCATGACCACCTGATCGGCACCGGCGTCGTAGGCCTCGAATATTCCGCTCACGAAATCCAGTCTGTTGTAGTTCTTGATGGTAGGGTCGATGCACTCCGTCGGGATGCGCGGCGTCGAAGCCACGTGAAGGTGCATGCCCCGCGCACGCTGCTCTTCCGTCATGAAAAAGGTGTAGGGGACGGAATAGACGAACAACTGGTTCAACGCGTCTCGCGGGTTGCGGGAGAATGAGGGCGGCTGCAGGCCGCGCGTGCATACCATTTTCACGAACGCGTCGCGCAGGCCCGGACGCCGGGCGCATTCGGTCATTACCTCGATCAGCCCGTCCCGGTCGAACGGCATGGTGAGCCGCAACTTGGCCATCGAGGAAAGGAACCGGTCCACGTGATCGTCTAGGCGGAAAAAGGCGCCCTTGAAGACGCTGGCCACGTCGTACGTGCAGTCGCCACGCACGAAGCCCCAATCGAGCAGCGAAAGCTTGGCTTCCGACAGGGGCTGGAACTCACCGTTCACCCATGCGATCCCGGGAATCTCACCGGCGGTCTCCGGGGGCGTATTGTCCTGGTTCAATTGGGCGGCAACGCTCATGACGTCAATCCCGTGGATCGGAGTGCACGCACCCCGCAATGTACTACGATGTCGGAGAGGTTGGGCAAGCGGCGCTTCATCGTCGGTCGCGGTTAGCCGTATTCGATCTTCACGGCCCTGCCCGTTTTCGCCGACTCGTACGCGGCGATGATCATCTCGGAAGCCCGGCGGCCGTCGAGATAAGTACAGGGCGGCGGGCTACCGGTCACCATGGCGTCTACGAATGCGGACGCGACGTTCTTGTGGAACGTCGGCGTGTCTTTCTTGAACTGGGGCACGGTGTCCGAAACGGTCCATTTCTTCTCGTCATGCAGCACCAGCTCACCGCCGCGGTTCGAGTCCTCGGGAACGACGAACGTCTTGAGGAAACCCGATTCGGTGAGATCGCGGGACCCGAGATCGACACCCGACACGATGAGTGCCCCGTGCGTGCCGTAGACCTCGATCGAGTTCTCGCCGCCGTGGAACTGGAAGCACGAGACGATCTCTCCGACGAGTCCGTTGGACCACTTGTAAATGGCGATGCCCGTATCCTCTACGGGGAAGCCGTGCGCCGAATTCGACATGAAGCACGAGACTTCCTCCGGGTCACCGAACGTGCGGCGGACGAAATCCGCGGCGTGGGACCCTTCATCCATCATCGTGCCCCCGCCGGCCAAGTCCGGATCGGTGAACCACGTCCCGCCGAATACCGGATTGGAGGCGCCGGCATGGCCGTGACGGATACGCATCAGGGAAATCCTCCCGAGATCGCCGCTGTCGAGAATCTGGCGGATCTCTTCGTTGATCGGGTCGAAACGTTTGGGATAGGCTTGCATCAGCCAAGCTCCGGTCTCCTCCAGCACCGCCCCGATGCGGTCGAGATGTTCCGTCGTGGCGGCCATGGGCTTTTCCAGCAGGATCTTCTTGCCGGCCCGCGCGGCGAGTTCCACCATGTCGGCGTGATGCATGGTGGGTGCGCAGACCACCACGGCGTCGCAGGCGTCCAAGAGCGCATCACGATCTTCCCAGGATTTGTATCCGAACTCCGCGCCTTTGCTCGCGGTCAAACCGGGCGTGATCGCCCAGGCGCCGACGAGTTCCGTGTGCGGCGATTCCTGGAAAACTTCCTGCCAGAAGTCGGCGTGGATGTGCTCGATGCCCAGAAATCCGACGCGAATCGGATCAGCCATTCGTCGATTTCCCCGTTGCTCCCCGACCGTGGCGACGTACGAGCCGACGCTCAACCACCCGCGGCCTGCCGGTCACGTTTCCAGATACGGTCCTGGCGCGGCACCGTGGTATACTGGATGGGCCAAATGTCGAAGGGCCGATACTCGAGCTGCTGAGCCGCATGCAGCATCCAGTACGGATCACGCAAGTGTTGCCGCCCGAGCGCCACGAGGTCGGCGTCGTCACGTTCCAGAATACCGGTCACCTCCTCGACGGTGTTGATGTTGCCGACACAGATCGACGCGATTCCCGCCTCGTGCTTGATGCGGCGCGCATAGGGCACGTAACCCAACGGTGCGGGACGGGCGATGGGCGTCCATTTCGCCGCGCCGCCAGACGACGAGGCGATGTAGTCGGCGTCGTGTGCTTTTAAGGCCTTTGCGATCTCGACGGCGTCATCGTCCGTGTTCCCGCCCTCGACGAGATCACTCGACGAGATGCGCACACCGACGGGAAACTCGTCGGGAACGCTGGCGCGGATGGAGTCGAACACCTCCAGGGGGTACCGTAAGCGGCCTGACAGCTCTCCGCCGTATTCATCGTTGCGCTGGTTTCCGATGGGCGAGAGAAAGCTCGACATCAGGTAACCGTGGGCGCAGTGATACTCGATGGCATCAAATCCAGCGGTGACCGCATTCACGGCGGCACGGCGAAAATCTTCGTGGACCTCGTCCATCATCGCCCGGTCCATCTGGGTCGGAACCTGATTGTCGGCGCCGTAGGCAATGGGTGACGGTGCGATGATCTCCCAATTGCCCTCGGGCAGGGGGTCGTCCTGGCCGTGGAACATGCGTTTTGTGGAGCCGCGACGGCCGGAGTGGCAAATCTGGATGCCGATCTTGGCCCGGGTGTGCTCGTGCACGAAGTCGGTCACCCGGCGCCAGGCCGCGACCTGTTCGTCCCGGTAGAGTCCGGCGCATCCCGGCGTGATGCGGCCGGTTCCCGATACGCCGGTGCCCTCCGCGACGATGAATCCCGCACCCCCCATGGCGCGCGTGCCGTAATGCACCAGATGCCAGTCCGTTGGACAGCCGTCGACCGCCGAGTACGTGTCCATGGGCGAGACAACGACTCGGTTTTCCAGTTTGAGGCCGCGCAGTTCGTAAGGTTCGAACATGGCTGGTGCGGCGCCGTGATCTGACATGGGTTTCCCTGCGCCCTATCACCTTCTCGGTGGGTGGGTTAAGGTTACAACAGTCGATACGGCCATCGCGAGCCCCGCCCTTGGCCCGCCCGTCACCGATATGAGAGAGTAGATCCCGAGCCGGCACGGTGCTGCGTGTTTCAAGGCCGCAGGACAGTTCAGGGAGGATCTAGGCGGATGAGATACGGACTGAGAATTCCCAGCTACGCGCTCGGACCCGAGACGGCCACGCTTCAGGAAATGGGTGCCTATCTCCGTAAGGCGGAAGGCCTCGGTTTCGAGGCGGCCTTCAGTATCGACCATCTGCTGCTCACGCCGCCCGCCTACGCCTGCACTTGGCTGGAACCCCTGTCGATGCTCTCGGCGTTGTCGGGTGTGACCCGGACCATCCAGCTCGGCACGCTCGTACTCGTCCTGCCGATCCGAAATCCCGCCTATTTCGCCAAGGAATGGGCCACCTTGGACCTGTTGTCGGGCGGACGCTCGATCCTCGGAATCGGCGTCGGTTGGCACGAAAAGGAGTTCGAACTCATGGGCGTGCCCCATAACGAGCGAGGGCGGCGCATGAACGAGATGCTGGAACTGCTCACGGCGCTGTGGACGGAGGACAACGTCACCTACGAGGGCAAGTACTATCAGGTGAAGGACCTCACCATCGACCCGAAGCCGGCGCAGCAACCTCATCCGCCCATCTGGATGGGCGGCGGCAGCATGACCTTCGAAAAGAAGTACGGTCAGAAGGTCACCAATATCGAGCCCGTACTGAAACGGATCGCCAAGTATGCTGAGACGTGGGTACCGCACGCGCCGGCCAGCCTCGACATGATCAACCACGACTGGGAGAAAATCCAAGCCTTCATGGGTGATTTCGGGCGAGATCCGGGTGACATGTCCACGGTCTACAACAACTGGATCTACGTATTGAAACCCGGTGAGAATCCCGAGAACGCGGTCGAGCACTTTTCCGTCTATTCGGGCATGGATCTGCCCTACTGGCAGGAATATTACCTGTGCGGGGAGGTGGAGCAGGTGGCGGAGAAGATCGCCGGACGCGTGAGGGCGCTGGGCGGCTGCGAGTGGATCGCGCTCAATCCGGTCACCTGGAAGGAAGAGCAGCTCGACATCATTGCGAACGAGGTGCTGCCGCTGGTGGAGGAGGAGGTCTGACGAGGCTATCGCGCGGTCGACCCTGACGGGACGTGCGGAAATCCCGTCAGGCCTTCCGTCGACCGGCCTCGATCGGCAGAGATTCATCTTTGGCCCACTCGCTCATCGAGGCGTCGTAAACCGAGATGCCCTCGTAGCCGAGCTGGTGCATGAGAAAGGCGTCGAGGGTCGCGGCTATGCCACCCCCGCAATAGACGATGGACCTCTTGCCGGGCGTTGCGCCGACCGCGTCGAGACGGGCCTGCACCGCATCGGGAGGCAGGAACACATTGGTCTCGGGATCGAGCAGCGTGCCGCAGGGGAGGTTGACGCTGCCCGGAATATGACCGGGCCGGCCATAACGTTTGCTCTCGCCCCGGTGAAGCTCCGGCAGGAGCGCGTTGATCGTACAGATACCTGGATCGTCCATGGCGGCGGCCACGGCCTCCTTGTCGACAAAGAGCTCGGGCCGGGGGTGCGGCGTGAAGGTGGCGGGCGGATAGGCCGGGGGTACGCCGGATGTCGGCCGGCCCTCGGCGGTCCATTTTTCCCAGCCCCCGTTCAACACCGCGGCGTTATCGAACCCCATGGCCCGGAGCATCCACCACAGGCGTGTGGACCACTGCTTGTTGCCGCGGCTGTAGACGATGACTCGGGCGTCGTCGCCGAGGCCCGCGCGCCCGACGACCTCGGCGAACCGGGTGGCCGAGGGCATCATGAAATGCGTGGGCGCGGCGGGATCGGAGAGATCATTCGCGATGTCGAGAAACCCCGCGCCGGGGATATGTGCCGCCTCGTATCGGGCACGGCCGCTCTCCACGCGGTATGGTGCGTCGGGCCCTTCCTCCACGTGGTGCAGAAACACCGTACTCTCGTAGATACGGAGCTCGGGATCATCGAGACGGTCGGCGAGCCAATCCGTCGAGACGATCGCGTCGGGGTAGCGGTATTCGGTCATCGATTTCCCTCCCACCCGTTCTGTCCTATGGTCCCACTATTCACGACAACACGGAAGGGGGCCAGCACCAGTCCACCGTTTGATGACGTCCCGTCCACGGAAATCCAACGCCATGAGCAAAGCCGTTTCCACGATTCATATCGATAACGAACATGTCCGGGTGACCGAATGGGCGTTCGAGCCGGGCGCCGCGACCGGTTGGCATCGGCACGGCTTCGACTACGTCATCATCCCGGTGATAGGCGGCATGGTGGAGATGGAGGATGGAGAGGGCAAGCGTACGCCGTTCGAGATGATCGCCGGCGTCTCCTATTTCCGGGAGGCGGGAGTCGAGCACGACGTGATCAACGGCCTCGGAGGCGAGCTTCGGTTTGTCGAGGTCGAGCTCAAACACCGTCCGGGTTAGCCCATAGTGGTTCAAGCCGAGCCTGAGCCGCCACGGAGGCCGCAACGTGGCTCGCCGGATACATGGAAGGCTGCATGGCCCGCTGCGACGCGATCCGCTGCAGGGACTGGGGTCTTCCGGATTGCGGCTAGGGGCCTTTGCACCGCCGGAGAGGTTGTCCGGCTTAGCCACCGGCCTCGGTCAGTGCTTCCGCCTTGGTATCGTGGATCTTGATGATCTTGTGAAAGCCGGCGATGTCAAATACCTCGTGAATTGGCTTCGCGAGCGAGCACAAGGAGAATTTCGCGTCACGTTTTCAGAGGTCCGTGGCGACCAGCAGAATCGCTCTGAGGCCCGCACTGCTGATATAGGAGACGCCTTCAAGGTCGGCGATTACGGCGGCGTCCTCATCGCTGATCGCAGAGTTCATTGCATCCTCAAGCTCGTGGGCGGCGATGCCGTCGATACGGCCCTCAACCTCGGCGACCAAGGTTGCATTTCGTCGCTCGGTTCTCACCTCCATCGCCATTTCCTTTTCTGTTCTGCGACTTCGCGTCCCCCGAACTGGATCGCAGGTCACACGCCCGTTCGCCATGGATGGCGAGATCGAGCGGGTGGTCCGACGATGAGGTCATCCCGCGGCCAGCAGCGCGTCGAAATGCCGTGCCACGCGGGCCGCGGTCTCTTCCATCGACTCGACTAGCGCATCGAAGACCAGCTTACCGCCAGCCTGCCCGATAATACTTTTGACGGAGACCATCGCCTCCTCTCCGATGATTTCGCCCTCGACGGTCAAGCGCAGGATGCCCTGTAGATTCCGCCACAGCCGCGTCGCGTCCGCCAGTTCCCGGGTGGTATCGGCATCGATCACGTCGTGGGCACCCGCGACCTCGAAGACGGAAATCGGATCTCCGGCCAAGATCTCCGGCCGCCGCGCCGCCACCGACAATTGCAGGAACTGGGCGATGAACTCGACATCCAAGAGGCCGCCGCGCCGATGCTTGATCGACCAGGCGTCGTCGCTTCCATGTTCGTCCCGTATCCGTTCGCGCATGTCGACGATATCGGCAGCGAGTTGTTCGCCCTCCCGCGGTAGCGTCAGCACGGAGTGCTTCACCTCGTCGAACAACGGGCCGAGCCCGCCTTCCGCATAGATCACGCGCGCCCGGGTCAGCGCCTGATGTTCCCAGGTCCTGGCATCGTCGCGCTGGTAGTTCACGAAAGCTTCTCTGGAACAGGCGATCGGGCCTGCATTTCCCGACGGGCGCAGGCGCATGTCCACGTCGTACAGCTTGCCCTCGCTGGTCGGGGCCGCGACGGCACCGATCAAACGGCGGCACAATCGGGCGTAGTAGTCGCTCGGCGGCAGCGCCTTTCTGCCGTCGGATCGGGTGGCACCGGAATCGTAATCGTAGAGGAACAGCAGATCGAGATCCGAACCCACCGTCATTTCGCGACTGCCGAGCTTGCCGAACGCCACCACCGCCACCTCGCCGCCCGGGACGCGACCGTGATCGGCGGCGAATTCCTTCTCGATCACCGGCATCAGGGCACCGATGCAGACATCGGCAATATCCGAGAGCGACCGCCCCGCGTCGACCGGCGGCAGCAGACCGCGCAACATGTGAACGCCGATCTGAAACACCCGGTCGTTGGCCCAGCGCCGCACCACGTCCAGAAGGTCCTGCAAGTCCGCAGCTTGCTGGACCGCGGCGTCGAGTTCGGTGAACATCTCTGCGGCGGTGAATTCCCGGGAATAGAACAGGCGGATCAACCCCCGGCGCGCAGCTTCCACCGTTTCCTCGTCCATCGCCGCGTCATCCGGCAGGTCGAGATCGGAGAAGTCGCGGCTGAGAACGCTGTCGAGCAAACCCGGATGACTGGTCAACCAGGCGGCGAGCCGAGGGGCCGCGCCCATGATCTCGGCGATCAAGCCGAATATTTCGGGATGCGCGATCAACAAGGAAAACAGCCGGACACCGTCGGGCTGGCGGGCGAGAAACGCGTCGAAACGTGACAGAGCGGGGTCGGGACGAGGCGAGTCGGCGAAAGCCTGGAGCACTGTCGGCACGAGCTCGTCCAGGAGTTGACGCGCTCGCTCGCTCCGCATCGCCGGATAGCGGTCGCCGAGCCAAGCCCGAACCATCGCCGATACGCGTCGCGGCTCCCCAAAGCCCATCCTGGCCAGAGCTTCGAGCGTTTCCGGGACGTCTTCCTCGCCGGAGAAAACCAGCCCCTGCGCCGACGCGGCGTCGAGCTTGTCTTCGAACAGCGTCCCGAACCAACCCTCGACGATGCGCAGATGGCCGAGCAACTCTTCCGAGAAGGCGTCGACCGAATCGAAGCCCATGAAGGCGGCGATCGCTGCCACCCCCTCCTCGCTTTCGGGCAGGCTGTGGGTCTGCTCGTCGTTCACCATTTGCAACCGGTGCTCGAGCTGCCGGAGAAACTCGTACGCCGATCGCAGCTCCGTCGCCGCTCGGGGTGCCACGCGTCCAGCGGCGACCAGCGCGTCGAGTGCGTTCAAGGTGCCGAACACCCGCAACGCTGGAGTCCGGCCACCCCAGATCAATTGCTGGGCTTGCGCGAAGAACTCGATCTCGCGGATGCCGCCGCGTCCGAGCTTGACGTTGTGGCCCGAGACGGCCGTCCGGTCGGCTCGGCGAGACGCGTCGATCTGCCGCTTGACCGCCTGGATGTCCTGGCCCGCCGCGAAGTCCAAGTGGCGCCGCCAGACGAAGGGCGCGAGCGAGGTGAGAAACGCCTCTCCCCTCTCGATATCGCCGGCGACGGCGCGCGCCTTGATCATGGCCGCACGCTCCCAGTTGCGTCCGGCACGCCGGTAGTAGTTTTCCGCCGCTTGCACGGAAAGCGCCAGCGGCGTGGAGCCGGGATCGGGACGCAGCCTGAGATCGGTCCGGAACACATAGCCGTCCCGGGTCTGCTCGCCGATCATCTTGACGAGGTCACGGGCCAGCCGGACGAAGATCTGCTGCAAACCGCCCTTGCCGGTATGAGGCACC
Source organism: Alphaproteobacteria bacterium (assembly GCA_021296255.1). Classification (GTDB taxonomy): domain Bacteria; phylum Pseudomonadota; class Alphaproteobacteria; order UBA2966; family UBA2966; genus UBA2966. The sequence goes on from JAGWAU010000003.1 coordinate 71,576, forward strand.
GAGTCCTGATCGTAGAACACGATCAGATCGATGTCGCTGGAATAGTTCAACTCTCGCGCGCCGAGCTTGCCCATGCCGAGCACCAGCAGCCCGGAGCCCCGCTCGGGCGCCCGCAGATCGGTCAACTCCAGGTAGCCCGCCCGGTGCTGTCCGGCGAGCAGGTGGCGGCAAGCCGCCCGAAGCGCCGCTTCGGCGAAATTCGAGAGCGCGGCGGTGACCTTTTCGAGCGGCCAGACGGCGGCGATGTCGGCGACCCCGATGGCCAGCGCGGCGCGGCGCTTGGCGACGCGCAGACGCTTCATCGCCGTTTCCATGGACTCGCCGTCGTCGTCGGTGCCGTCTTCCGCTGCTTCGAGCGCCATGGCATAGGCCGCGTCGGCACCGTCTTCGATCAACACCCGGGCAAAGGCCTGATCGGCGATCAGCGAGCGGCTGAGATAGGGGCTGTTCCCGAATACTGAAGCGAGCAGGGTACTGGCGGCGGGGTCCCTTTCGACGTTCTCGGCGAAGACATGGATGGTTTCGTCGGAACCGTCCCGCGCCGTCTCGCGCCATCGCGCCCAGTGCAGCGTCAGATTGTCCTCATTCGCCGCGATCGGCAGGGGGGTATCACCGTTACCCCATTCTCGAGCCGTATCGGTCACGTCAGATCGATCCGAGGTTCAGACGGAGCCTCCATTAGATTGCCGATCCGGCATTGGCGGTCAAGGGAGAGTCCTTCGCTAGGGCATCGGAGGCCGCCCTGCGTAAAGCATCGCATGAAGCGAAATGGCGGAGCAACCAGTCTCCTGCGAACCCGTCTCTGAAGCCAATTCCCTGCTTATCAGGGAAAATACAGGGAAATTTTCTCTTTTCCGGGATTCAGAAGCCTTTCCCTATTCCGAACATGGCGGAATCTCTGGTGTTTTGAGCGGAATTCCCTACACCAGTTAACAGGGAATTAAATTCGGCCTATCAGGGAATTAATTCGTGAGAACAGGGAATTGGCGGTGCGTGTTGTTGTGCGTGGAAAATCGCCCTCTGTTTGTTGATCGGCATGTAGGTTGGACGCCGATCGCCACGCTAACCTATTGATTTTGTGTGATCCTGCGGGATCAAAGTTGGGCGCCAGGCATTCGAAGGATCGACGCCCATGGCAAAGCACCGCACCCACGCCAGCGCTCTCAAGCGCCAGGTCGTTCAGGAGTATCTCGCCGGCGAGGCCCTCCACGGCCAGACCCGCTGCCACAATCTTTCTCGCTCCTTCCGCCACTCCTTCAGCCTCAGGTCGACGGCGCTGTGAATCACGAAGCAGTCACTCATCGGGCGCCCATTCTTCTCATATAGGCGTATGCCGCCCGCACTCTCATCCTTTGGGTGTGGTCTCCTCCTCGCCCGGGGTCCAGCTGGCGACGTGCGTCCTGAAACGCTTCGACAAACGAGTCAAAGGGCACAACAAGAAGATAGCTGGTGCGCTCCGCGTCCGACTTCACGGCCGTCAGGAACATGCACCAGGCCTCGCGCCCGCGGCATTCATAGCGGCGCGGAGCGAACGGCGCCCACCACCACCCCGGACCGTTGCCTGGTAGCAGGTCCCTCACGGTCGATATCGGCGGGAAAGCCTGCAGATACTCCTTGGTGTCGTCGTCCTCGTCCACCTCGTAACACTCGACTGCAACGTCAGGGCACGTCACTTCCCCGTCTTCAATGAGCGTGACCAACAGGTTCCATCCATTCCACACCATGGCCTGGACCCACTTCCGAAACTCCGCCTGCTTGAACTGCATCCGGGGCTTGCCCGGAGCGCTCGACTCCCGCATCACCTTGTTCAGCAGAGTGACCGACCGCCGGAACAGGTGACCGCCCACATAGAGATCGTCATTGGCAAGACGGCCAACGACGTCTCGGTATTCCCTCAACCGGATGTAGAGATGATTGCCGTATTCCTGCGTTTGGTCCGAATACAGCGTCACCAGGTCCGGCTTGCCCGGAATGTTGAACGTAAAGGCATCCTGGTGCACCACCCTGAAATGGAGGATGCGATCCAGAACCGTCCTAAGGAGATATTCCGGCGGCTCCTCCCGCAAACCACTGTTCGGAACCGTCAGGTCCTCGATCTCCAGATAGTCCAGCAACTGTCTCGCAAGAGCGGCCGTAGTAACCGCGTAGCTCTCGAACGCCTGCCTAGGATCGCTCGGAAGCTTCTCCAGTTCATCCGCAAGGTGCTTACGAAACGCGTGAAGAATCATCCCGTCGCAGCCTTCCTATGAATGTTTCGCGTCCGGCGCCGTCGGCGACCCGTTCAACCCTGCCTCTAGTCCGAGCCTTGCGGCCTGCACTGTGGCGGTTGACCTCGCGGGCGGCCGCCTGCTCGGCGGGGCTGAAGGGTTCCTTCTTTGACCATGACAGTCTGACCGCGGTGACCTTACGGCCACGGCTCACTGGCTCGGCCACGACGTTGATCGGCGAGAATTCATTGACCTGACGCACGGCGGGTTCGAGAGCCTCATGGCGTGTCCTCCCGCTCGGCCAGATCTATTCGGCCGGTGCCGGGTTGATCCGATTGAAAAGGTTGGTACTCATTTCCTGGGCTCGCGATTTGCTCGGCGGTCAGGAATAGCTGGATTACCTTTTTGGTCCATTTCACCTTCGCGACCTCTAGGACACCAGGCGCCGCTCATTTCAGCAAGGTCCAACCAGGCATAGGCGAGCACATAATCCTGCGGCACGCCCTTCCATAAACCGACCTTCCGATCACGACTCCCCACACGGTCTGGGTCGTTTATTGGACGGTGAGCGAGGCGAGAGTCGCTAACCGTTCCCTGTACCGATTCTACGTAGGCCGGCAGGATGTCCTCGATGTGAGCTTCTTCTCTATCGCGAAACCGTGTTCGGATCAGGAACCGGGAAGAGATGCTCAATACATGAATCTGCCGAGCATCAGGCCCCGATGAATCCGCGTGGTCGGATACTCGTCCTTGCCCTGAAACGGCGAGTCTCTGTGGTAAGTGATCTCTTCAATGCTATCGATCGCCGTTTCAAACCAGTTCTCCGGCGTGCATCCGAGCGCTTCCACTGACGCCGGATCGTTGCCGTTGACGAATGACGTGTAGCTAAACTCGTCGATGTGGTCCTTCAGTCTTTTCCAGCCATCCGGATCGGGTGGTACAAAAGGGTGTCGACGAAACCGCGACATTGCATCTTTGATGACTTTCCCGAAGTCGCGAAACTTGTCGGCGAATCCCACGGACTCGCACTGCATCTCTTGGCGCAAATCGAACGGAAGGGAATCGTATAGCACTTTGAGATCGTGCCCATCGGAGAATGTAAACACTCCCGTGCTCCGGTAGCCCGCCCGAGACCACCCTTGGTCCATCCGCGCGTTGCCTCGAACAAACCAGGAACAATCCATCTCCATGACTACCACGCGCAAATTTAACCTCGCAAAACACCTATCAACCCGTTATGAATAGTTAGTTCCGATGATATTGAGAGTGAATTTGCATGTCTTTCGTCTGATTTTCGTCACTGAGATATGGTCTGCCGATGCATCGCATCCATAGAATGCGCAAGCATGCACCGACAGCGAAGTTTCCGGCCGCACAGCTCCAAAAGAAGCCGGCCCACGCAGTTTCCGCGATAAAGTCTTGACGTTCGACAGCGAGGAAGGTGCAGCGCCTCTCTCGCTCACCAACGAGAAGCAACGCGGTGACGTGTGCTGAAGTTGATCCAGCCTCTGGTACTTCTGGCGTTCTTCACGCAGCCGATGTCGGGCTCCATAATTGATCTGCGCACCGCAATCTAGGTAGCCCACCAATCCAGGTGGCATTGACAACACCGCTGGTTCGGACGGCGGCGCGACTACGTTCAGGTCTATGTGGCTAAACGGGATGCGAAGGATCCGAAATGGACTTCGTGATCCGTTTGGCAGTTCGCAATTTTCCTCAAGGAGCCTCGATGCCCATTGCCCCGTTAGAGACATCGCCACGTGCGTTCGCCGCCGCTTCACACTCTCTCGGTATTAATCGTCCCGCAACGATCCCAATCCATGAGCGGGAGCGGACTGCAACGGCGGTCATCTATTGCGAGGAGAACTTCGGAGAAAGCGACGGTAAGACAGCGAACGGGCTCATCCGTCATTCAGAGAAGTACGAAATCCTCTCGGTGATCGATAGCAAGCAGGCTGGACTCGACAGCGGGGAGGTGCTTGGTGGGAAGGCCAACGCCATCCCGATCTGCCGCGATCTCACTGATGCCCTGTCTCGCGCCGCACGTGTCCCTGACTACTTCATCTTCGGGATGGCGCCCAAGAGTGGAATGTTGTCGACAGGTGAGCGAGGGGTCGTGCTCGATGCCTTGGCACGCGGAATGAATGTCGTGAGTGGTCTCCATGAATTCTTGACTGACGACCCGGAGTTCGTGGCCGCGGGCATAGCCAATAACGTCGAGATCCTTGACATGCGAAAACCCCGGGCCAAGAAAGATCTGCGGATGTTCAGCGATCGAATTGCCGAAGTCAGCTGCCCGAGAATTGCCCTGCTCGGAACTGACAGCGCCATCGGCAAACGCACTACCGCCACGATCCTGACCCGTGTTCTCAACGATCACGGCTTGAAAGCCGTCATGGTCGGCACTGGCCAGACCGGCTTGATCCAAGGGGCCCGCTACGGCGTCGCGCTTGATGCCGTGCCGTCGCAATTCTGCTCCGGTGAGTTGGAGGCGACCATCATCGAAGCGTTCCAGGTAGAGAGTCCGGATGCAATCATCATCGAAGGTCAAGGCGCACTAAGCCATCCGGCTTTCAGCTCCTCGGCATTAATTTTGAGGGGGTGCAGACCCACTGAAGTGATTCTGCAACATGCCCCGGGGCGGCGTCATCGCTGCGACTTCGAGCAGATGGCGATGCCATCGCCGGCCAGCGAAATCAACCTTATTCAGACCTTCACCGATACAAAAGTTATCGGCCTCACGATCAACCACGAGAACATGACACAGGAAGCGGTAAGTGCCGCCATTATCCAGTACGAAAGTGAACTGGGAATTCCGGTCACGGATGCCTTGAGCCGTCCGCCCGAACGGTTGCTGGACATGGTCCGCCCAGCGATTCCTGCACTTGCGGAGATGCGGCCGGCCGCTGTATGACGGCCGCACCGCGGTTGGAGATCGACCTCGAAAAGATCCGCCATAATGCTTCCACACTCGTCAAGAGGCTGGAACTCCGCGGCATATCCGTCACCGGCGTTACCAAAGCAACTTTAGGGTCACCGGAGATTGCCGGCGTGTTGCTTCAGGCAGGCGTCCGGGCGATCGGCGACTCTCGCATTGAGAACATCGAAGCGCTGCGTGGCGCGGGAATACTGGCGCCCATGACACTGATCCGCTCTCCGATGATGAGTCAGGTCGAACGGGTCGTGGCGCATGCCGATGTCAGTTTCAATACGGACCTGGATGTCATCGGGAAGCTCTCCGATGCCGCGTACGGGTTGGGGCGGACACATGGGCTCGTGCTCATGGTTGAGCTTGGAGATCTCAGAGAGGGGATCATGCCGGATGATCTCCTCGGCGCCGTGCGTGAAACGCTTCGCTGCAGAAATATCGTGCTGAAGGGTATCGGCACGAACCTCGCTTGCCGGAGCGGCGTGTCCCCCGATGCTGCAAACATGGCAAAGCTATCTGCCCTCGCCGAGTCCATTGATGCAGCTTTCGGCCTCACCCTCGATATCGTCTCTGGAGGGAATTCCAGCAATCTTCAGTGGGCGTTCAGCGGGGCAGGCACCGGAAGGATCAACGATCTTCGTCTCGGTGAGTCAATCCTGCTCGGCGTGGAGCCTCTCCATCGCCAACCGATC
>JAGWAU010000122.1 GCA_021296255.1 Alphaproteobacteria bacterium
TCCTCACCGATCTGTCCGAGTATGACACCCATCACCAATGCTGGAATTGAGTAATCGCCGCGGCGCATTAGGAAACCTACGATTCCGGCGATAAACATGGTATAGACATCAAGAATATTACCACGCAGTGCAAACGCACCGATGGTTGCAAAAACCAGGATTGTCGGCGCGAGTATCGGAAAAGGAATTCTGAGAAGATTCACAATTCCCTTGGCCTCAACAACACCGACCAGCAGGATTGCCACGCTTGCCCAAAACATTGAGGCGAACAAAACCCACACCAGATCACGCGCTTCGATCATGATCAGGGGGCCAACATCCATGTCGTGAAGATTGAAAACACCGATCATCATCGCCGTGAGTGCGCCACCCGGCAGTCCCAGCGCAAGAAGAGGGATCATCGCTGCACCTGTGGCAGCGTTGTTCGCAGTTTCAGGTGCGACAACACCCTCGGGCTCGCCTTTGCCGAATCGTTCCGGATGTTTCGACCAACGAACCGCTTCGTTATACGACATGAATGCCGCGAGTGTTGCTCCAATTCCGGGTAAGACCCCACAGAAAAACCCGATGACCGCCGATCTCGCTACGACGAATTTCATTTTCCAAAATTCGTAAAACGTCGGATAGGAAACCGACACTTTAGGGGCCGTATATTCTCCACGGGCTAACTTAAGCCCCTGAACGAAAACTTCGGCAACAGCAAAAAAACCAAGGATCAACGGAATAAAATGAACGCCTCCATGCAAATACAGCGTTCCAAAATTGAATCGAGGTATGCCACCGACCGGGTCGCTTCCAATTGAGCCGATCAACAGACCTATCAGCAAGGAAAGCCAGCCCTTTGCAATTGAATTGGTGCCGATGCCAGCGACAACTGCCAATCCGAAAAACACCATCGCAAAAATTTCTACCGGTCCAAAATTTCTGATCGCGAAATCAGCCACAGGTCCAGTGAATGCCATCATCGCTATCGCTGCCAGCGTGCCACCGACGGCTGAACAGGTAACAGCATACCCAATAGCCTTGCCGGAATGACCTTGTTGGGTCATCGGATAACCGTCAAAGGCAGTTGGGGCATTTTCGACTGATCCTGGGATATTGAACAGGATCGCCGTCACCGCACCTCCATAGACTCCGGAAACGTAAATGACTCCATACAACATGATTGCGTGGGTTGATGACATGTATGCCGTGAACGGCAACAACACCGCCGCAAGTGTCAACAAACTTAGTCCCGGCACTGCACCGAAAACCAAGCCACCAATCAAACCAACGACAAAAATTACGATGCCGATTGGGTCGGTGAACAGTTGCTGGGTTCCGAACAGGAAATCTTCCATTACATCAACAATCCAAGGAATTTTCCGTTCAGCGCATTAAATATGCCAGCACCTGGAGGCAGATACGTGAAAATCAGTTTTACGAATATGAGTACGAGTGCTGAGTAAATACAAATTGTCAAGATAAACAGCGTTCTGATTCTTTGGACACCCATCAACCACATATACCCAAAAAGAAAAAACGGCGTAACCAGCAGGAAGCCCATTTTTAAAAAAATTAACACCATTCGAATCTTGATTGAAGTCTCAAGTGAAGCGAAATTGTCATCATCAGATGCCCGGCTTGCAGATTGAATCAACAATCCGCTTTGGCGCCAATCGCGATACAACAGTCTCAGAGAAGCTGCAAACATGCAAAGCAGAATAACCCTTGGCCAGTGGGCCGGTCCCCATTCATAGACAGGAAGTGGGTCATCGAACTGAAAGGTGTATATGAACGCCAGAAGTACAAATACAAGCCAAACGCCTGCTTCAAGTAGAAAAGACCACCGGCTGCGAGCCGCTACTTCTGGATTTGTCACGTGATTTTCTCAGCTACAAAACAAAAAGAAGCCGTCTACAGTTTCAATTCTCATTGAAACTGTAGACGAACCTAAAATTACGTAAGGATATCCTCTTTACTCCTTACAGGCCTTCTCGGACCGGGAGACCCAGGTCCCGGGATGCTTCTGCGTAAATTCCCAGCGAATCTTCAAGAATCATAGTGGTATCTTCCCGATTTCTGAATGAATCTACGATGTCCAGACTCTTGCGCTTGATAAATGCCTGGTGCTCTTCTGACTGATAAGCCTCGGCGAAGACTTTTGCCAGATGGTCAACAATCTCGGGCGGGGTTCCTTTCTTGATGAACATGCCGCGAAATCGCAAAAGCGGTTCCCAATCGAGTCCGTAATCCTGCCCCGTTGCTTTGGTATCCGGGAAGTTCTCAAAGCGGGTTGGCCATAGTGCCAGAATGGGTTTGAGATTTCCACCTTCCACATACGTCGACACGTCTCCAGGCTGCTCCATCAGGACGTCCAACTGACCGCCGATCACTGCACCAAAACGCTCTGCTGACTTACCAGTGAGCACCTGACGTGATTTGAATCCAAAATGATTCTCAACGACAGCCATGCTGATCAGTTCCATCGG
>JAGWAU010000076.1 GCA_021296255.1 Alphaproteobacteria bacterium
TGCCGTCGCCCCCGCCAGACCTCGTTCGAGACGGCCGACGAGGCTGAGCGACGATGCCCAAGCCTCAAATCCTGAAAACCCATCACCAAAGGCCACCCCAGCCCGCCCAACAGCGCCTTACTCGGGGAATGAGGGCGCGTGCGACACGGGCAACGACCTTGATCGGCGCGCTATGGGCCTGTAAGGGGAAGTGAACTTCAGACCGGTCCGCGGCACCAATTGCCGGCCGGGATCGGTTGTTGGGATAGGGTTCCGCTCTTGCCAGATCCGAAGATCACTATTGGAGATTTCAACGCGCTCTCTACCCAAAAGCTTCCGTTCGCCGGGCTGATGGGATACCGGGTCGAGGACATAGGTTACGGCACCGCACGCATGCGGCTGCCGGTCGAGGAACAGCATTTGCGGCCCGGCGGTACGGTGGCAGGACCGGCGCTGATGGGTCTCGCCGATGCGACCATGTATGCCGTCGTGATGGGAATGATCGGTCCCGTCGAGTTGGCCGTCACGACGAACTTGACCTGCAATTTCCTGCGGCGGCCCTCGATGGTGGACATCATCGCCGAGGGAAAGATCCTGAAACTGGGCAAGCGTCTGGCGGTGGGGGAGGTGTCCCTCTACAGCGAGGGTGACCCCGAGCCCGTGGCGCACGTAACCGCGACGTACTCGATCCCTCCGGACGCGACCGATTGAAGAACCGGATTGCTGTGAGGTAATGAAATACCTCTATCTAACTCTTTGATCTACTGACGGAATTTTCCGTAATTTTGGTGTTTCAGCCGTTGACTTGGTGTGCCGGTGTGGCATACTCCGCCGCCGCGCAGGCATCGCCATAGCTTGAAGACCGGTACGATGAAGACTTATTCCGCCAAACCGTCGGACGTGGACAAGAATTGGATCGTCGTGGATGCCGACGGCGTCGTTCTCGGTCGGCTCGCGTCGATCATCGCGACACGCCTTCGTGGGAAGCATAAGCCGACCTATACGCCCCATATCGACTGCGGCGACAACGTCATCGTCATCAACGCGGAGAAGGTGCGGCTGACGGGACGTAAACGCACGGACAAGACCTATCACTGGCACACGGGGTATCCCGGCGGCATCCGCAGCCGCCAGGCCTCGGACTGGCTCGATGGCCGGCACCCGGAACGGGTCATCGCCAAAGCCGTCCAGCGCATGGTGCCGCGGAACAAGCTCGGCCGTGTCCAGATGAGCAATTTGAGGGTCTATGCCGGCGCCGAACATCCGCATGAGGCGCAGAAACCGGAGGTTCTGGACGTCGCGGCGCTCAATCCCAAGAACAAGAGGATGGTCTGACGATGTCGGACGGGCAACGAACGATTACGGATCTCAAGGAACTCGGTGATGCCGTCGTGGACGCGGCGGGTGACGAAAGCGGCGAGGGAGCCCCGCCCGCAGCGCAGGCTCGCGAGGTCCCGCTTTCGGAACCTCGGATCGATGCGCAGGGGCGCGCCTACGCGACGGGCAAGCGCAAGGACGCGGTTGCCCGGGTCTGGATCAAGCCGGGCAGTGGCACGTTGACCGTCAATGGCCGCGAGGGGGCGCGCTACTTTGCGCGGCCGGTGCTTCGGATGATCATCAATCAGCCATTCGTCACGGCCGGACGCCTGGATCAGTACGACATTTGGTGCACTGTCAAGGGCGGCGGACTCTCCGGACAGGCGGGCGCGGTGCGTCACGGATTGAGCCGCGCCCTGACGAATTTTGAGCCTGCGCTGCGCGGGGTCCTCAAGGCGGGCGGATTCCTGACGCGCGATTCCCGCGTCGTCGAGCGCAAGAAGTACGGTAAGCGCAAGGCACGACGCAGCTTCCAGTTCTCGAAACGTTAGGCGTTCGGTCGGGAGACCGCTAATGACAAGGGCGCCTTGACGGGCGCCCTTTTTTGTCGGCAATTGCCGACGGCCGGTCGAGGAGAACATGAAGTGACGAGCGGGACCAACAAACTGCGGGTCGCCATTCTCGGTGCGAGCGGCTACACCGGTGCCGAACTCGTCCGTCTGCTCGCCAATCACGCGAAAGTCGAACTGACCGTGTTGACGGCGGATCGTCATGCCGGCAGGCCGCTTGGCGATGTGTTTCCGCATCTCGGCGGCCTGAGCCTGCCCGATCTCCTGCACATCGACGAGGTGGAATGGGCGGGAATCGACGTCGATCTCGTGTTCTGCACGCTTCCCCATGGGACCACCCAGGAGGTCATCGCGGAGCTGCTGCACGCCACTGGGCACGACATGGTGGATGAGCTCGTGGCGGGACGGCGCCAAGGTGTCATCGCCGGCCTGGCGAAGAACGTAAAGGTCATCGACTTGTCGGCCGATTTCCGACTGACGGACGTCGGCACCTATGCGCAATGGTACGGTCATGAGCACTTGGCGGCGCACCTGCAACCCGAAGCCGTCTACGGACTGACGGAATTCGCTCGCGACGCGCTCACCGGGTCGCGCCTGATCGCGTGTCCCGGCTGCTATCCCACCGCCAGCCTGTTGCCCCTCGTGCCGCTGATCGAGAACGGCGTCATCGGGTCGGAAGGCATCATCATCGACGCCAAGTCGGGTGTATCGGGTGCGGGGCGCTCTCTCAAGGAGGCGATGCTCTTCTCCGAGGTGGCCGAGGGCGTTCACCCTTACGGGATCGGCGGTCACCGCCACGCGCCGGAGATCGAGCAGGAAGTGTCCAGGGCGGCGGGGGAACTGGTGACGCTCAATTTCACGCCCCATCTGGTGCCTATGAACCGGGGAATTCTGGCAACGATATACGTGAACATGACGGACGGAAACGACGCCGACGACCTGCGTGCCATTCTCCGGTCTCGTTATGAGGATGAGCCCTTCGTACGCGTGGTCGACGAGGGAGTCGTGCCGGCCACACGGCATGTGCGCGGCTCGAACCATTGCCTGATCGGGGTCTTTCCCGACCGCGTTCCGGGAAGAGCCATCCTGGTTTCGGCAATCGACAATCTCGTCAAGGGCGGCTCCGGCCAGGCCGTGCAGAACATGAATGTCGCCTACGGTTTTGAGGAGACGTCCGGGCTGGGGCAGGAACCCATGTTCCCGTGACCACCAAAACCGCGAACAATCTGGGCGGCGGTCTGCTGTTACCCTTCCGTGAGACGTTGCCTGAGGTTGCTCCGGACGCCTTTGTCGCTCACGGGGCAACGGTCATCGGAGACGTCGAGATCGGCAGCGGCTGCAGCATCTGGTATGGCTGCATCCTTCGTGGGGACGTCAACGTCATACGCGTCGGCGAGCTCACCAACATCCAGGACGGGTCCGTCGTGCATGTGACGCGGCGGACCCACGGTACCTTTATCGGATCCCGCTGCACGATCGGACACGGCGCGATCATCCACGGTTGCACCCTGCAGGACGGCAGCTATATCGGCATGCGTGCCACGGTGATGGACGGTGCCGTGGTCGAGAGCGGCGCGATGGTGGCAGCAGGTGCCTTGGTAACGCCGGGCAGGCGGGTCCCGTCGGGCGAGCTGTGGGCGGGATCCCCGGCCAAACTGATGCGCGAACTGCGGCCCGATGAGCTCGAATACATCGAGGACGCAGCGCGGCAATATGCACGGCTCGGCCGGACCTATCGCGAGCGGTTGACCGGAAGCTGATCCGTCGTGGTGTCAAAGTCATTTTGACAAGTGAGTCAGAGAGGCTTCATAACGGAATTATAACCAGGGGTTGACGATCAACCATATCTTGTAATTTGAGACATCGCGATCCACAATATATTGCGCACATCAACCTTTGGTCATAAATCCCCTTCATAGGGTCAGCACGATGAAGACCGGGTGAAGACGGGATGGCGGCCAAACGGTTGCCTATGAGGCATAATGGGTGTGTAGCGGGCGGGCGTCGATTTGCCGCGGAAGCCGTTGCCGGGAAAGAAGAGCCCAACTCGGAGCACAAGGAATGAGACGGTTGGAACCGAATACGAAGCCACTCCTCGAACTCTCCTTGAGGCGCGCGGCGACAGTGCTGGCTCTGGGTGCTTTATTGAGCCTGTCCGCGTGCTCCTTCGTGCCCGATTGGGGTAATCCCGTTGTTTGGTACGACTCCATAGTCGGTGGGAGCCTGTTCGGCGGCGGTAGCGACGCACCTCCCGAGGTTGACGATGCCGAGGCGGTCCAGAAGGCGCGGGGCCAAACCGCATCCAGCGAGTCGAAAGGCTTTCCAAGCTTGGGGAGCGTCCCGCGGCGGGCGCCTCGGACGTCCTCGAGCGCGGAGCGCCAGCAGATGGCCCAGGAACTCGTTGCCGATCGCGATAACGCCCGCTACACCGATCAGGTTCTGCGTGCGGGCAATATGCCCAAGCCGGTGGCATCCGCACTGAAGCCGCAACCGGTCGTGTCGCCCAGTTCCGTCACACCTCCGCCCGCTCGTACCCAACGCGTCGCCAAGGCGCGACTACCGAAGCTGGACCTGCAGTCGACAGCCAGGGCTCGGGCCGCCGCCGTCCCGCCGCCACCGCCGTCCGCCGTCCCTCGGGCACAGGCTGCCTTACCCGCACCCTTGCCACGCCCCATCGTCGAGCCGGAGAGCGGATCGCAGACACGCGCACCCTATACACCGTTGGCGGGAAACGTGACCGACCCGGTGGCTACGACGGGCGCGTCGTCCATCGTGCAAGCGCTGGGAATGACCGGGACGGTGGGTGCAACGCCTGCGGCGCGGCAGCCCGTGCCGCCGGTCGCGCCGGTCCAATCCGCACCTCGACCAACACTTGAGGTCGCGGCGCTCACATCGGTTGGGGCAGAACAAGAGGTCCTCGCCCAAGCCTTTGCCCGGGCTTTGGCCGAGTCGGCGAGCACGGTCACCACGACGCCCGCCGGCACGTCGTTCGGTGCTCCGTCCGCGGAGCCGCTGACGCCGGCCCAAACCTCGGTTCCCGACATCGTGCGCGAGACGTATAACGAACCCTTGATGGCGGGGTCCGATGTCGCCCCGGCGGCGACCGCCGCATCGGGCTCGTCGTTGGCGCCCGCGCCCTCCGGTCCCGCTACGGTTCACTTCGGCAACGGCTCGGCACGGTTGAATGGCAAGGCGAAAGCGGTCATCCGCGACGTGGCCGGGGCTTATAGGGCGCGCCAGGGCACTGTACGCGTCGTGGGTCACGCGTCTCACCGGACAAGGAATCTCCCGATCCAACAGCATAAGCTTGTCAACTTCCGTATCTCTCTCGATCGGGCGATGGCCGTCGCCAACGAGCTGATCAGGTTGGGAGTCGACAAGAACGCCATTCAAATATCCGCTGTCAGCGACTCGCAGCCGGTGTTCCACGAGTCGATGCCCAAGGGCGAGGCCGGGAACCGGCGGGCCGAGATTTTCTACTCATTCTAGGGGCTGGAGTGCCTCCGGAATTCTGCCTCGTACAGGTGGCCCGGCGCGCCCATGCTTGACCCCCTGAAGATCGGAGTCGCCGGCCTCGGCAGCGTCGGTGCCGGCGTCGTCAAACTTCTCCATGGCCAGTCCGAGCTGCTGGAGCGGCGCTGCGGCCGGGTCCTCGCCGTCACTGCGGTTTCGGCCCGGGACCGCCAGCGGAACCGCGGGGTCGATCTCTTCGGGATACGATGGTTCGTGGATCCGCGGGAACTTGCTGCGGACGACGAGGTCGACGTCGTCGTCGAACTCATCGGCGGTTCCGATGGAGTGGCGCTTGACGTCGTCGAATCCGCGATCGCCGCGAACAAGAGCGTAGTCACCGCCAACAAGGCCATGATGGCGATCCATGGGACGCGCCTCGCGCGGCAGGCGGAGCAGGCCGGTGTAGGTCTCGCCTACGAGGCGGCCGTCGCGGGCGGGATTCCCATCGTGAAGGCGTTGCGTGAAGGACTTGCCGGGAATCGGATCAACCGTGTCTACGGCATCCTGAATGGCACCTGCAATTATATCCTGACGGCCATGGAGGAGACGGGCCGGGAATTCGACGAGGTTCTGGCCGAGGCCCAGGTGCTGGGATACGCGGAAGCCGATCCTGGCTTCGATGTCGACGGCATCGACGCGGCGCACAAGTTGGCGCTACTCACCAGTCTTGCATTCGGCCGTCCAGTGGAATTCGACTCGGTATTCATCGAAGGTATCCGCGACATCGGCACAGTCGACATCGAGTACGCCCGCGAGCTGGGGTTTCGCATCAAGCTTCTGGCTATCGCAAGGGCCACCGAGAGCGGGGTGGAGCAGCGGGTGCACCCCTGCCTGGTTTCAAGGGACACGCTGATCGCGCACGTCCAAGGCGTCTTCAATGCCGTCGTGGCGGAAGGTGATTTCGTGGGCCGCACGGTTTACGAAGGTCGGGGCGCTGGCGAAAAACCCACGGCATCCGCCGTCGTCGCCGATCTCATCGATCTCGCAAGGGGCGGCAATCTGCCGGCGTTTGGCGTTCCAACCGCCTCTCTCGAAGCGACGCCGGCGGTTCCCATGGAAGACCATGTCGGCGCTTATTACGTTCGGCTGATGGTGGTCGACAAGCCGGGTGTCATGGCCGACGTTGCTGCTATTCTTCGGGATGAAAACGTTTCGCTCGAGTCGGTTTTGCAACGAGGCCGGGACCCCGGTGAAGTGGTGCCGGTCATTCTGACAACCCACGTCACGGTCGAGGCGGGAATGCGCAAGGCACTCCGGGAAATCGCGGGACTCGAATTGGTGGTCGAGCCGCCCCTGATGATTCGCATGGAACAGCTGTGATTCGCCGATGACGGAACAGGACTCGCTGGACCGGCACCTGACGATTGAGGCGCTTCGCGCGTCCGAGGCTGCGGCGATCGCCGCGGCGGAATTGGTGGGCAAAGGTGACGAGCGCCAAGCGGACCGAGTTGCCGCGGAGGCGATGCGCAAGGCGCTCAACCGCGTGGCCGTCGACGGCACGGTGGTGATCGGCGAGGGCGAACGAGACGACGCCCCGATGCTGTTCATCGGTGAAAAAGTGGGTAGCGGGGGCGGGCCGAACGTCGACATCGCCGTGGATCCTCTCGAAGGTGCCACTATTGCTGCGACCGGCGGTGCAAACGCAATGTCCGTCGTCGCCTTCTCCGAGCCGGGCGGTTTGCTCCATGCGCCCGACGTTTACATGGACAAGCTCGCGGTCGGCGGGGGCTTGCCTGTCGGACTCATCGATCTGGGTGAGGCGCCGGCCGATGTCATCCGTTCGCTCGCCGGTGCCCGGGGCGTTGACACGTCCGACATCGTCGCCTGCATCCTCAACCGGCCGCGGCATGAGGAGACCATCGCCGAGGTCCGGGAGGCCGGAGCGCGCATCCGCCTGATTCCCGACGGCGACGTGGCGGGGGTGATCGCTACCTCGACGCCGGCGAGCGGAATCGATATCTACCTCGGGATTGGGGGCGCCCCCCAAGGGATTCTGGCCGCGGCGGCGCTGCGCTGCGTCGGGGGTCAGATGCAGGCTCGTCTCGTGTTTCGCGGTGACGACGAACGTTCGCGTGCCCATGCCCTGGGGATCGAGGATTTGAATCGGAGGTACGAGCTCGACGATCTGGCGCGGGGCGATGTCATATTCGCGGCAACGGGCGTCACCGACGGTAACATGCTCGACGGGGTGCGCCGCGAAGGCAGCCTCGCCACGACCCATTCCCTGGTGATGCGCTCGCGTACCGGCACCATGCGCTGGGTGCGATCGCGCCGCGACCTCACGAAGTCCCCGTTCATCGACGACGTCTAAGCGCCTGTGTGACCGAAAACCCTGCCCAATCCCCTTTTCTCGGCATCGAGCGCTCGTTCACCGGTCGCTTTTGGCGCTCACGGGTCGTCGACGATGCCACGGCCATCGCGCTCTGCCGGTCGTTGCAGGTGCCTGACGTGGTGGGCCGCGTGCTGGCGGGCAGGGGCGTGACTCCCGAGTCGGGCCGAGACTATCTCAATCCCACGCTCAAGAGCCTGCTCCCCGATCCCTCGCGCCTTCAGGACATGGATACGGCGAGTGAGCGGATCGCCGCGGCAGTGCGGCAGGGCCAGCCTATCGCCGTCTTTGGCGACTATGACGTGGACGGCGCCACCTCTACGGCCCTTCTGGTTCGGTTCTTCCGTGCGGTCGGCACCGATGTCCGGATCTACATCCCTGATCGCATCGCCGAAGGCTATGGTCCCAATGTGTCTGCCCTGCGGCGTTTGGCGAAGCGGGGCGTCAAGATCGTGATCACGGTCGACTGCGGGACCACGGCCCACGAGGCCCTGAGAGAAGCCCGAGCCGTCGGCCTCGATGTCGTGGTGGTGGATCATCACGCCCCCGAGGCGGGTCTCCCCCAGGCACTGGCGATCGTCAACCCCAACCGACTGGACGAGAGCGGCGAGTTTGGCCACCTCGCTGCCGTCGGCGTGGCGTTCCTGCTCGCCGTGGCCGTCAATCGGACCTTGCGCGGCGCGGGCTGGTACGCGAAAGGGGGGTCCGGTCGGGAGGAACCGGATCTTCGGCAGTGGTTGGACCTCGTCGCACTGGGTACGGTTTGCGATGC
This sequence comes from Alphaproteobacteria bacterium, assembly GCA_021296255.1. Lineage (GTDB taxonomy): Bacteria > Pseudomonadota > Alphaproteobacteria > UBA2966 > UBA2966 > UBA2966. The sequence continues at coordinate 8,480 of JAGWAU010000076.1, forward strand.
CGTACCGCTGCTCGGGCTGAACCGGGCGCTGGTAATGCAGGGACTCAAGGTCATGGCTTCCCGGACCAACGCGGGTCTCGTGGCTCTGGCGGACGTCGCCGGACTCCGTCAGCGGGCGGGGACGTACCATGTCGGCTTCGTTCTGGGTCCGCGGGTCAACGCCGGGGGACGCGTCGGCAAGGCCGACCTCGGCGCGCGTCTTCTCGGCGAAGATGACGCGGTTGTCGCCGAACGTATGGCGGCAGAGTTGGATCGCCACAATGCCGAACGCAAGACTGTCGAGGCGCTCGTGCTCGAGGATGCGAAGATCCTGGCCGAGGCCGCCGGTGCGGAACGACGGGTGCTCGTCGTCGCGAAGGAAGGCTGGCACCCGGGTGTTATCGGAATCGTCGCAAGCCGGCTGACCGAACGGTATCGCCGCCCGACCTTCGTCATCGCCATTTCGGACGGTGTGGGAAAGGGGTCAGGCCGGTCGGTCCGCGGTGTCGATCTCAGTGCGGCCGTCATCGCCGCCCGGCAGGCGGGTCT
>JAGWAU010000077.1:0-9512 GCA_021296255.1 Alphaproteobacteria bacterium
CAGCACTGGTGGCCGCAGGCGGCCATGCCTACGCAGTCCAGGTCGCACAGGCAGTCGACTGAGTCGCCGTAGTACTGGTTGGACGTGCACGGGTCCAGGGTTATAAGCAAGCGCCTTACCTCATCGAGGCTGTATTCAATGTTCCCCTGTTCAAGCAGCCCTTTCACAAGCTCGAGCTTGACAGTAACGTGCCGGCGCAGCTCCGTGGCCGTCATTGTCTCTAACATCATTCCTCCTCAGTACCGTTTATATGCCTCTGCGCGAGCTGCTCGTACAATGGCCCATACTTCGTCCTCGGTGATCGTTCCAGATGGCCAAGATTCAACGAGTAAGTTGCAGTCCTTACAGATTAGTTGAATGGTCTGCGAGTCTTCTTCGATGCGATATTCAGGGGGCTTAAACAGAGTTCTGAAAAAGTGCAGTAGCGCCCTCATCTACTGATTCGTCCCAGGGACTAATTCTGCCGCGAGTTCGTCGGCTGTAAAGGTTCTAGCGAGCACCCACACACCGGGCGGGTGATCGAGCGCTGGTTTGTGGACTGCAAACAAGACCTTGCCCTCGCAGTAATTGTCCTCTTCGCAAAGGTCGTAGGTGCAGCAGTCAATCAAGTCGAAAGCATAGGTCCCGTCCTTGGTCTCGATCATTGGCTCCTCCTGGGCTACTTCAGGGTGATTTCGTAGCTGGATTCAGGCCGGATTCTAGCCTCCTGATTCTGGCCATACTTGGTTGCGATGATCGAGCATCGCGCCAATTACCCTGTCCAGCGTTCGTGGCGACTTGAATCTCAAGACGAACGCTGGCAGATCTTCCCCAGCGCCATCGACTTCAAGCCTCACATGAACCTGCGTATAGGGTGGCTTCCCGCCTGGGTTCGGGGTGAAGGTAGCGACTTCAATGTTGTCAACACTCAGCGGAATGTACTCGGTCCCGGTGATCTCGCGTGGCTCGTCGTAGTGTTCTACCATGTCTCTCCTGTCTGCCTAGTCGGGGTCTCTCTCGAGGAGCGCAACGCGAATTGCCCATCGCCAAGACTGACTCTCGATCACACCCTGTCTCATGTAGTTCTCCGCACGTTCCACACAGGCAACGGCCCTCTCTTCTAGGTGGGCCTCCAGCTCATCCTCCTGCACCAACCGCTCGTATTCCTCCGGTCGCTCCTCCTTCAAGAACTTCTCCCTCATATCCATCAAATCGCCGTCGCTGTACATCCGCCTACCTCCGTGTCTGATTTGGTTCGTCCTTCCGCTATTTCAGAATACGGCACGTCCTCCAATTGCGAGTCCAGTGCTCATCTGATTGGACGTGATTTACGCGTACACTCTTGGCGAGCGAACTCTGAAAATCACTCACATGAAAAGCATGGGCCAGCCGGACGACAACGCCCTCGCGATCACCGCCCAGGTATGATGGCTGCGCCATCTCCCGGACAATAAGGTCATTGAGGGCATCTACCGACCTGATGCGGCCGCGCCACAACAGGGGAACAATCCCGATGCCTAAACTCTGGATTCTCATGCACGTCGTATCAAAGGACTCGAACAGGTCTCCGATCCGAAGCGCGAACGCATAGAACGTCCGGTTCTCGCTGACAGGTCCATACTCAATCGAGTGGACTCCGTAGATGTCTTCGCCGTAGACCATGCCCCCAAAGCCTCGTGTCTTCCATGCGTGGTGCTTCTTGACCATCGCGTGCCAGGGGGCAGTTGTGGGCATGGAGACTGATCGCCCGTACGCCTCGCCACCGTGAAGCAGCACGTTCGAGCCGTCCAACTTCTCAGTGACGATAATCTCAGGCCCCACGAACACCCCAGGATGAAGGATCGCTCTGTCGCCATCAGGCATTCCAGGCGAGTCTGGCCAATGGAGAGTACGCGGATAGCGTTCAGGCCCTACCTTGACCGCCCGGTACTCTTCTAAGACGTGGTTGGACGCACCCCTTGGGAGGTCGGGATTCGACTCGCTGAGGGCGTCGACCACGACCGTCCGGTATGCGAACTGCTCAATCCACTCGATCTTCAGACGTGAGCCACCCTTGTAGCAGTCGAGGCATAGACCGGACTGCGAGGTCGACATCGCTAGTTCCTGTTGCTGACACAGCTTACGACAATCCCGGCAGGTGAACGTGCGGGCGCGGGTGATCTTTGTCATTCGGTCTCCTCTTCACGCCGCCGGACATCGCCTATCCCTTCACGGACAAAGTTGTCGGGCAAGCCTTGGGAGGTCTTGTAACGAGCTCGCCGGGACACCCCATTTGCAGTAACTACACATAGGGCACTTCCTCCTGGCTCGCATACCAGCAAGAAAGCGCATCCCGCCTCTCCAGCGACGGGCACAGTAGGCCCTGTCATCCCCTGGAAAAGGAGCTCTGACGTGAACGAGGTAAGGGGAGTGCATTCGTCTTTTCACCTCTCTGCCTCGTACATGCCCCAGAGATCCTCCAGCCCCCTGAATATCCGTCGACAGCGTCTGATTGGATTGTGGGTCCGCATCAGGACCTCGACCTCGCGCCCTGGCTTGACCGGTCGACATGACGCGGTGAGCGTTAATGAATCCTGCAAGGGATCGGGGAGCTCACCAGGCCCAGACCTGCACACCAGGATCAGCCCCACGCGCCTCTGCGCCAACCTTTCGAGGAGAGCCCTGATGTGGTTGTCCGTTATCGGCTCACCTCCAATCGGCTCATGGAACAGGTGGGGAGCGTCCAGGACGATCACACCCCTCGGGAGAGGGTCCTGTATTGGCCTCGGAAGCCACTCAGGAATGAAGCTCACCAGCTGTCGGATGATGCTCTTCGAGGAGTAGTCAGCGTGCTCAAACTTCAGGTCTGTGAAGACCCCAAAGTCGCGCTCCTCGCGTATGGAGTGAACCTTCATCATCAGAGCCATCGACAGGGCCGTGATTGTCGTCCCAGCCCCGCGATGCCCTTCGAGCGACATAATCGGGATGATTCCAGGGGACACTGGGATGTCCCCGAGCGTCTCTGTCCGCGATGTCATCTGCTCTCCTCTGCTCGCGAAAATGTAATGTGTATGAAAGCCATCATCAGCAGTCCTACAGACCCACTGGCGCAGAGGACGGTGACGACAAAGCCAGGAGCTCCCGACGGCATACCCCAGATCCTCAAAGCGGCCATCGCTGCGACCGCACCTGCGAACACACCCCAGACCGCCATCCCCAGATAGCAGACAGCCCACCAGTGGAAGGAGGGCTCATCAGCACTCTCGCCTTTCGGCTGCGGCTGAGCTGGCCTGCCTGTGGGTCCCGCCTGGAGATTCCTGCGTCGCTTCTGTCTGCTGGTCATCTTTCCCGCCTCCTTCACTCACAAACTCAGCTTTGCTGGTAGGGCTCAGCCTTCGCATCAACCAGCAGTCGAGGTCAAAGACATTGAAGACGATCCCTCCGAACATGAGAGCCGCGAACCACCAAGCTGACGAGCCTTCCCACGTCGTCAGAGTGAGTGCAAGAGCGCACAGCAAGATTGAGGTCCGCGAGTATAAGCAGTTGTCCTTCATGGTCTGACGCCTCCCTCCTCTCGCTCCTCCGATTGTGAGTGCTTTGCGAGTAGGTAGGCGCTGAGCAACATGAGCGCACCAAAGGGGATGGCGAGAATCGGAGTGAGCATCCCCAATCCCGATGAGGCGAACAGGACGACAGAGCCGATGGTCAGCCCAATTGAGGGACTGCCAGACATCTTGTAGGCGAGAATTGATGTCGCCAGAGCGTAGAACGCAGCGATGGCAGGGAAGACCCACCAGGGAGCGAACAACTGGACGGTCGTATCCAAAGTCATGCTTTCAAGTCCTCCCGATCCGTGAGCCTCATTCCAAAGAGTAAGGAGTCTGGAGTCTTTCCATAGTGTCTGAGCAGCTCGTTGTGTGGCTGCTTTATGCCATTTTCCATCCTGTGTACATCCATCAGCAGGGACCTATCCCTGGCCTCGTACCCTACTTCGTCCTGGTTGACCCAGTAGTGCAGCAGCCTGATGTTGAGCATCCAGCTCACCGTGACTGACGACTTGGTCGCGCCCCTGATTGCATAGGCGAGGGAATCAAACAGGAGTCCGGCAGGATCTCGCCTTGACGGTGACTCGGGCTCTTCGACGAAGTAGACGATTGAGTCGTACCTGGGAGGCACTCCCTCTGGATCTCTCATTCGTCCGATGTCGCATCCCTCACTTTTCAATTGAAAACTCCCTGACTCAGAACTCATCGACCGCTCGCTCCGTGCATCTGGTACAGAAGACATACTCGGGGAAGGATGGAGACTCGAACAGGTGCGAGAGGACCCACGCATCGACCACGACCACGCCTTCTCCGAGCTCGGCAGGGTGACAGTAGGGATTGCCCTTTGGACTCCTCGGGTTGACAGCGTGCAAGAGTGCGAGGGTGAAGGTTAGAGGGTTGACTATCCGCACAGGCTGGGCTGTATCGCGGTCCAGCTCCCATAGGAGCGTCGCATTCAGGCATGTCTGATGACCAGATACAGCTGCGTGGTGTTCTGCCTTTGCGTACAGCCGAACTATCGACGGAATACGGGCTGACGCATCGGGGAGGGGAATGTAGTCCAGGTCAACATCACACTCATTACAGCCGTACTCGATCACGGCTTCCAGGTCGGAGTCGTAGAGGATTTCTCCAGCTGTCGTTATCAGGTGACTGCTGGCCGTTTCTCCGTTCTGATTCACGTTATGAGCCTCCCGTAGAAAATTTGGTACTGTACGACGATGCGGAGTTGTCAGACCCCACAGTGCCCCGAGCATTCGTTTCCAAACCCATCGACCCCGCGACCTCCACTACATTCCGATTCGGTCATTCTGACCGCCTTTGCTAGTGGCATCCTTGCGGGGTGAAAGTAGGCGTCCCTGGCATACCTGAGACCTGATTGGCGCAGGTTTATGTCCATGAACACAAGCTCATCAAACTGGTCGGGGTAGCGGTGCTTTGTTTCAACCCATCGTTGCGCCTCTTGGTATGGACAGCCGATACATGCCGACTTGAGCAGAGGCCGGTCGTACCGTTCAGCCCACCATTGGATGCAGTCACGACGGCTCATGCCTGCATCGACTAGTGGATAGCGATTCACTATCCACTGGACATCACTGTCCCTCATTCGGATGACTTCGTCCGTTGAGATTCCGAGCCATTGTTCAGCACTACCAGGGAGCGGGGTCCCTTTGCGTCCGTAGCCAAGTAGTCGGCGTAGCTCCCAACGGATGGGCCTGATCTTGTACTGGGTAGTACAGCGGCGAGCCCCAATGCCGTTTTCGGCGGGGCTGTCTCCCTTGAGAAAGACTGGGATGTCCAGGAATCCTTCATGGCCTGTGTGTGAAGTTATCGCCCTGACACGTTCGCGCAGGGAGGTCTCCCGAGCGACTCTGTGGATTGGGAATGACAACTCCGATTCGAGCCATTCGATATGTTCATAGACATGGGGTGGTTCCCAGCCAGTGTCTGCAAAGATCGCGACATCGGGCCGCACTCCAAACTCACCCAAATCTGCCATGAGTGCCAGGACGGTCGACTGAATCCCAGCTCCTAGCGAGATTGCTACGAGGCGTGGTGTTTCATCCTCAGAATCCCTGGTTGGCTGACTCCTAACCCCTGTCCTCACCTCTGACCTCCTTTGCTGCCTGCAGACGCTTCCTGGCTCCCCTGATTCTTATTGCAAACGCTGGACTCACCAGCCAATTCGTCAACCTGACCAGCCAGTGCGGTAGGCATCGAGACACTGGACGGCTGTGGAAGATCCTGTGGAAGTAGTAGGCTGACATGTCCTTGTCCATGTGTTCGGACAGCTGGCGCAGCTCCTCAAGACTCAACCTTCGTTTCATCTTTCAGGTACTCCCACTCCATTACTTTGCCACAGTCCCAACAGCGGGAATCCTCGGGGTGGACCGACGACCCACACCAGTCGCATCCGAACAGGTAGACATGAAACCCGTACCGTGTCCACGCGGTCATGTACACGAATGGATGAGTCGTATCGGACTCCGGCCGCTCATCCATGCTGCTAGAATCCGTCCTCAGTGACTGTAGGGTCTGTAGAGTCCTCGACGGCGATCCCCTCGATGACCTCTCCCGAGTCCTTCATGTTGAGCTCGACGAAGATTCGGTTTTCGACCATCCTCTCGATTTCCTCTACTCTGAGCCGTGTGTCGACGTCGTACTCAGTAAGGACTGGAAGGTCCTCCTGGTAGCGTTCGACCCACTGAATGAGCGCGTCCCTGGTTTCCCTCCCCTCGGAGTAGATTCCGAAGACAAAGAGCGAGATGGCGACGACCCAGCCAAAGAAAAAGAGCTGCGCGAGTCGCATGACCCAATCTGGAATCCTAATCATTTCCTCTGCCTATACCTTCCGCTGACCGTGAAGTATTCCCATCGCGAGCCTCATGGCCTGGCCTGTGTCGATCTGCCCAGCCACTCCAGCCCCAGAGCCCTTTCCTGGTCGGCTGTTCCTTCGGATGTTTCGCAGCTTCTCGTAGGTCCTGCGGCGCTCTCTCCGCTTGGAGAGCCGCTTGGTGTTACTCCTGCTCACGTTTCCCTCCTCAGCTGCTGTCCGAATGCCATAAGGCGAACGCTCGCTGTGACGACTGGGCCTCCAGTTATGGGCGAGTGCTTGACCAGCCCGACATGTACCCGCTCCTCGTTCCTCACAGCCTCCGCAACCACCTCGGAGAATCGGCCAAAGGCTTGATTGCGGCTTCCCTCGAAGGTCTCGACCAGCTCAACCTCAGACAGGTTGACAGCCGTTTTCTCCATCATGTGCGACAGCGGTCTCCGTCGTATCTCGTACAGGTTCCTGGTGCTCATTGGCCGACGTGAGCCTTCAGGATCCTGCGGCCTATCCACTCGGCCACATTCACAGTCACCGCATCCCCCAGGGCCGCGTATCTCAGTCCGTCAGAAGTCGCAGCGTCCACCCGTCCGGGAATCCCTGCAACCTCTCGCATTCGGTCGGCGTCAGACGACGGACAGACCACGTAATTTCCGGGGATGGGAGTTGAGTTTCCGTTGTGTCGCTCAGCTCCTGTAACTGTTCCCGAGACGGGCTGCGCGACGACGTTGGCCGCTGCCCCGTCGCTGTCTGCGGTCCTTCGTCCTGCTCGCAGGGCAAATGCGAGGTCGTGACTTCTTCCCTTGAGCTCAGGCGACTTGGACACGACAGCCTGCTTGTTCTCTCGGTCGACGGAGTGGCTTCTTCCGTCTTCGCTGACACCCCATCCGTTGCTGCCGACGTGTGCTGTTCGCACAGCGACCGCGAGGCTGTGTCCTCGGCTGTCAAGGGGCTGCAATCCGACGATGGGGTCCTGTCTTCCGTTGACGATGTATGTCTCGGCTGTATCGTCCCAGTGCTGTCCCTCTTTGGGGCGGACTGGTCGTGCGATGTAGGTGTCGGTGTCGCCTGTGACTCGGTCCTTCCGCTGGGCCGCAAATGCGACCCTCGGGATGAAAACTCCGTTTCCGTCTGGGGAGCTGGACCGTCTGCTGAGTTGGCTTCCCTCAAGTGGTCCGCTGGCGACTGGGATGAACGCTCCGACTGATTCGATGGATGAATTCCAGCCACGTTTGCCAGTGCCTCCGCCAAGAGTGGCGGCAACTTCCGGTTTCGCTTCTTCGCCCGTCTCAGGATCCCAGCTGCTGCCTTCTGGCTCAAAAAGTATTTCTGGGGGACATGGGGCTCCAAGATGTCCGACAATGTACACCCTGTTCCGTCGCTGGGGGACTCCGAAAAACTGAGAGTCAAGGACGCGGTAGGTCCACCAATACCCGAGGTCCCCCAGCGTACCGAGGACGACAGCAAAATCTCGTCCATGCTGTGTGCTGAGGAGGCCAGGGACGTTTTCGATAAGACACCATCTAGGCTGGATGGATTCGAGGACACTGGCGAACTCGAAGAAAAGGGAGCTCCGCGCTCCAGCCAATCCCGCGCGCCTTCCAGCAACTGATAGGTCTTGGCATGGGAATCCTCCGCAGACGAGGTCGACGCGGGAGAGCCCACTGGTATCTGTCGTGATGTCATTCCTGTGGTCCACTCCTGGCCAGTGACGGCCCAGTATCTTCTTCCTGAATGGGTCGATCTCAACCTGCCAGCTCACGCTCCAGCCGGCCCGTTCAAGTCCGAGGTCAAACCCCCCGATCCCGCTGAACAGAGAGCCAACAGTCGGCCTCGGCTCTCCGCGTGTCTTAATGTCCATCAGACTGCTAACTCCTTGCTGTCCTCGCTGATTAGCTCGACAGCCGACGCCTCTACTCCGTGAATGAAGACCCTGACGCCACAGTGTTCGCATCGGTCTCCAGTCAGGTGAAACCCGCTGTGCTTCCTCACGATGGTCAAGGCAGTCCCAATCGGGATCTCCTCGACCCTGTTGCTCAGAGTCCTGAGTGTGCGTACCTTGCGCCCGATCAGCTGAGCATTGGTCATCTTCTGATAGGTCGTCATGTCCATCAGCCTACCTTCTCCTTCGATGTCAGGTGCCAGTAGCCGCACTCCGCCTTGTAGTGCTCGAAGTTCTTACCAGCCGGGAATCCTACCCTACGCATCCCAGTCACCACGTCTGCCGCGTACCTCTCCGACGTGTACGCGACCTTCCCATGCCTGTCGCACCTGCTCTTGCCTTCATCGTCCATGTAGCAGTTGACCTGTAGTGATACTCCCTGTCTCATGTCACTCCCTCTTGTCTCCGCGCCCGTATCGTCTCCAGTGACGGCTCTGAGGTGTCTCCGGACCCAGACAGCACGTCTGCTGAATCGTCGAGAACATCCGGTAATGTGTGACGCAGACGTACCTTGTACCTGAGCCGCTGCCCATCGACTGATGCGTAGCCTGTGGTTTGCACGGTCGGCCCTCGCGCAGCATCCGTTCGATTCCTTCTTCGTACAGCTGCTTCTGCTTCCGAGTCCATTCAGGGATGCGGTCAGTCGTCACCGTGCAGGTTCCTCCTTTCTCAGCTGTGAGGCTCGAAGTCCTTAGCTGTCATTCCCGCTTCCTGGAGGGCTATTGCAAGTGCCTCGACAGTCGCCACTCCCGCCAGGTCAAGCTCGTCGACCATCTGCATCGCGTCTCGGGTCCACCAGAGGTTTTCGTTCCCGCCGATCCCAGCGATCTTGTCCTCCGGCACTCCGAGCTCCCGAGCAAGGCGGATCGCTCCGCTGGAGTGGTAGTTGACAGCCCTTGCGAGGTTGTCGTACCCGAGCGGCCTGGTCGGGGAACCTGTTACCGCTCCATCCTCGATGAGTACCTTGAGCATGTATCGGCAGAGCTCGTCCTGCCCTCTGAGGATCGGAAACAGACCCTCCTTGATTGCCAGTCGCGTCGCCTCGACGTGTTCCGCTCGCTTCTGTTCCTTGTCCCTGAATCGCTGGAGTCCCTCGCTGAGCTTCCCGTTGTAGCAGTCCGCATTCCCGCACTTCAGCTGCTGCTTGCCTCCTGGAAAGTCGGCTGCGTACACCGCGCCCCTGATGCAGGAGCTCACGCACTCGCTCTTGTCGAAGAACGGGGGAGGTTCGTCGTAT
>JAGWAU010000077.1:9693-10308 GCA_021296255.1 Alphaproteobacteria bacterium
CTTCTTCGCCTCCCGCTGTGCGGCATTCCACTCGCTGCCGGCGCATGTCCAGGCGTGATAGCCCGTCCCTGTCGGATCGGGCAGGTTGTGGACCTGCTTGGGGTGAGCCGCCTTGAAAGCCTCGACATCGAACAGCGGAGGTTGCGACACAGCCATTCCCGCGTACTGCACGACTCCGCTCAGGTCGGTCAGTGGCCTCCACCTGGTCGGTTTGCTGGCGCATGTGGGTCCGAGGTAGCGTCTGAGCTCGCGGGCAGGGAGATTGTGACGCCACTGACCGACTCGCTTAATCAGGTTGTCAAGCTCGGTTTCGTGGGTGTGGTCTTCTCCGACCAGGCAGATTAGGTCCCTGGCCGCTGTCCAGGACATGCGACCGTTGGACACCAGCTCCAGGGTCTGGTCGGGAAGTCTCAGCAGCCGGATCCTGTTGCTCAGCTGCTGTGGACTTGTGCGAAGCCTCTCTGCGAGGTCTGCCTGTGTGAGGTCCTCCATCACCTCGACCGCCCGGGCAATCGCCCTAGTCTCCTCGATTGGGTCGACATCCTCCCGAGCGAGGTTCTCCGTGAGCGTGTCAAACAGCATCTGCTTGTCGTCGACATCACGCACAATCGCAGG
>JAGWAU010000077.1:10342-11192 GCA_021296255.1 Alphaproteobacteria bacterium
CGGCGCTGACCTGCAACGAGCTCATACCGGCCGCGTCGAATCATCCGCACTACAATCGGCTGTAGCAGACCGTCTCGTTCGATGGATGCAGCGAGGGATTCAAGACCCTCTGGGCTCATCGTCTTCCTGGTCTGCCAGGGATTCGGGTATATGTGCTCTGGGTCTATCCTGGTGAGCGTCTCAGTGGTCATTTCGCGTCCACTCCCTGATTCTGGGGGTTATTACCCCTCAGATTTTCCTCTCTGGCTGCGCTGAGGCCGCCAGATTCGCGTTTCTGGCGTTTTCGAGCCCCCTGACCCACATCGCTCGATTTACGAGCCTTAAAATGGCTCCTAGAGCCTCGCTTTTCGCAGGTCAGAGCCGAATACGCCAGAATCCGGCTCTCAGCCGACAGATCAGAACTCGGCATGTTCCATGTCCCATCCGACATACCCTGGAAACTCGGGAGGTTCACGGCTGGGCTGACACTCCTTACAGGTGCAGTCGTCAGTGTGTACACCGACCAACCTTCGGACCTCCATCAGTGCATGTTCGGTCCCTCGGAGGAAGCCGATGCTGTAGTCCGCACATCGCAGACAGTCTTCGACCCCGCAGCTGTCATCCGCTGGAGAATCGGAGGGCTCATCTTCAATCGGACCCAATACAAAGCTGTGATGCACTGGAGGATCGGGAGGCCCGTCCACATCCTCACACTCATCGCATGTGCAGACGCGAGGATGTCCGTCGACCTGCCTACGAAGCTCCAGGAGCGCATATCGCGACCCTCTGATGAATCCGACTCCATAGTCCCCGCATCGTTCGCAGTCCATGTGCTCACAGATCGCGTAATCGTGTATGTCTGTCATCATCG
>JAGWAU010000035.1:0-20201 GCA_021296255.1 Alphaproteobacteria bacterium
GGTGCCTCCTCACCGAGACACCTAACCGGACAACTCACGTGCTACCTAAGCCGGACAGATCATGTGCTAGCGACAGGATGGACGCGCCATGGTTGGTTCATCGCCTTCCGGCAAGCTAAATTCGTATCGGATCCGGGGTCCGAGCCCGGGTCCGACACCAACAGGGAGCGGACATGCCCTATCGTATCGGAGTCGACATCGGCGGCACGTTCACCGACTTCGCGCTGTTCGACGAGGCGAAGCGCGCCATGACCATCCACAAGCGGCTGACGACGCCGGCCGATCCCTCGACCGCCGTGCTCGAGGGCATTGCCACCCTGCTCGGGGACCATCGCGTCGCCGTGTCGGATGTCGACGCCGTGGTCCACGGCACGACCCTCGTGACCAACGCCGTGATCGAGCGCCGCGGTGCCGCGACCGGCATGTTGGCGACCGAAGGCTTCATGGATATTCCCGACATGCGGCTCGAGTTGCGCTACGACATGTTCGATCTGCGCCTCAAGTACCCGCCCCCGGTGGTCCCGCGATACATGCGCGCCGAAGTATCCGAGCGCATCAGCTACGAAGGAGACGTCCAGACACCGCTCGACATCGACGACGCCCGAGCCGCCATCCAGGGCCTCATCGACGCGCATGGGATCGAAGCCCTCGCCGTGTGCTTTCTCCACTCCTATCTCGATGCCCGCCACGAAGACGCGGTCAAGGAACTCTGCATCCGGGAATTTCCCGACCTCCATGTCTCCACCTCGTCTGAGGTCTTTCCCCAGATGCGCGAGTACGAGCGCTGGACGACGGCCATGATCAACGCCTACACGCAGCCCATGTTCGACCGCTACCTCCGGCGCCTCGAGAAGGGTCTCGACGAGCTCGGCATCACTGGCTGTTTCTACATGATGACCTCGAACGGCGGCACCGTGACCCCGGATATCGCGCGCCGCTTTCCCGTGCGCATGATGGAATCGGGTCCCGCCGCGGGGGCGCTGATGTCCGCGCATCACGGCCGCCTGCTCGAGATCCCCGATGTGCTCAGTTTCGACATGGGGGGCACGACGGCCAAGGGCGCCCTGGTTCGCGGCCACGCGCCGCTCAAGAAGTACGAGATGGAAGTCGCGCGGGTGCATGAGTTCAAGAAAGGCTCGGGCCTGCTGGTGAAGGTGCCGGTGATCGACATGATCGAGATCGGGGCCGGCGGCGGCTCCATCGCGGAAGCCGATGACCGCGGTCTGATCCGGGTGGGGCCGCGCTCCGCCGGCGCGGACCCGGGGCCCGCCTGCTATGGACGGGGCGGCACCCAGGCCACGCTCACCGACGCCAATGTCGTGCTCGGCTATCTCGACCCCGATTTCTTCCTCGGCGGCGAGATGCATCTCGACAGAGCGGCGGCCGAATATGCCATCACCGAGCACGTGGCGAAGCCGCTCGGCCTGACGCTGACCCGTGCCGCCTGGGGCATCCACGAGATCATCGACGAGGATGTCGCCCGTGCCTTCCGCATTCACGCCTCCGAGCGGGGATTTGACTACCGTGGCTGCTCGATGGTGGCCTTCGGCGGCTCCGGCCCGGTCCATGCCGCCGGCGTCGCCCGCAAGCTCCGCATCCGGCGTGTCGTCTTCCCGCTCGCCGCCGGCGTCATGTCGGCCCTCGGCCTGCTGGTTTCGCCGCTTTCCTTCGAGGTGCTCCGATCCAACCTCGTCTTCCTGGACGATTTGAACGACGACTGGGTCGAGCGCTACCTGCGGCTTCCCGTCGACGAGGCATGCGGATACCTCATCGGGGCCGGCGTGCCCGAGAGCGACATCGAGGTCACGCTCCGACTCGACATGCGCTACCACGGCCAGGGCTACGAGATCGAGGTGACCTTGCCGACCGATGCCGGACCCGGCCTCGCGGGCGTCGCGGACCTGCGCCCGCGCCTGCAGGAAATGTTCGAGGCCCGCTACGCCGAGGTCTTCTCCGAAGTGCTGCTCGAAGAATCCCTTGAGGTGATGAACTGGAAAGTCGAGGCCACCGGCCCCGAAACGGCGGCAGCGGAAGGGTATGGGATTTCCGGCGCCGGCGAAGGCGGCTCGTCCGCCTCCGGCAAGGCGTCGGCGGGCACGGCCCGCAAGGGGACGCGACCCGCTTACTTCCCGGAGGCCGGCGACTTCGTCGAGGCTACGGTATATGACCGCATGGCCCTGGCGCCGGGCACCGGGATCTCCGGCCCGGCGCTGATCGAGGAACGTGAATCCACCTGCGTCATCGGCTCCGCCGACACGGCGCGGATCGACGCGCACCATAATCTCATCGTCGACCTCGCCGCGGGTCCGACCGAAACCCCGGCGGAAGCCGGCGAGGCCGTTTCCGCATGACGGCGCCGAATTACGACCCGGTCAGTCTCAAGATCCTCTGGGACCGGCTTGTCAGCATCACCGACGAGGGGGTCTCGGCCCTGATCCGCACCGCCTTCTCGACCGTGGTCCGCGAGGCCTACGACCTCTCGGTCGTGCTGCTCGACACCGACCGCGAACTCCTGGCCCAGGGCACCCAGTCGATCCCGTCCTTCACGGGTTCGGCCCCCGCGACGCTCGCCCACATGCTGGCCAAGTTTCCGCCCGAGAGCCTCGCGCCGGGGGACGTAGTGATCACCAACGACCCCTGGATGGGGACGGGCCACACTTACGACATCAATGTCATGGCGCCGGTATTCCGTGACGGCCGCGTCGTGGCCTACGCCCTCTCCATCACGCACCTGCCCGACATCGGCGGGCAGGGTTTCGGCAGCGAAGCCACGGAGATCTACCAGGAAGGCCTGCGCCTGCCGGTCTTCAAGCTGATGCGTGGCGGCCGGCTCGACCAGTTGCTCATCGACCTGCTGCGCGTCAACGTCCGCGTGCCCGAGCAGGTCATCGGCGACGTCATGGCCAACGTCGCCTGCGTGAACGTGCTGGCGCGTCAGCTCAACGCCTTCATGGACGACTATGCCGTCGCCGACATCACGCCCTTGAGCCGCCAGATCCGCGCCTTCTCGGAACGCGCCATGCGGAGCCGAATCGGCGGGATGCCCGACGGCGCCTACCCAGCCGAAATTATCATCGAGGGCGTCGAATCGCCGCTGACCCTGCGCTGCGTGGTCACCATTCTGGGCGATACCGTCTCCATCGAATACACCGGCACCGACGCCTGCGTGCGCCACGGCATCAACGTGCCCTTCTGCTTCACCAACGGCTATTCCATCCACGCCTTAAAGTGCGTCGTCGCCGCCGCAATCCCCAACAACGGGGGGGTGACCCGGACCATCTCCGTGAGCGCGCCCGAAGGCTCGATCCTCAATGCCCGGCCACCCTTCGCCGTGGCGGCCCGCCATTCAGTAGGCTGGTTCCTGCCCACGCTGATCTTCCGGGCGCTCGCCCCCGCGGCATCCGAGGCCGTGCAGGCCGATTCTGGCATGATCAACATGGTCGGCTTTCGCGGCACCCACCGCAATGGCCGTCCCATCACCGCACTCCATTTCGCCTCCGGTGGCTTCGGTGCCGCGGACGGCAACGACGGTGAACCGACCCTGTCCACCCCCTCTTCCAACGCGGCGATACCCGTCGAAGTGTGGGAGGCGGCGACCAGCATCACGATGACTCGGAAGGCCCTGCGCCCGGGCTCCGGCGGCGACGGGGCGGCGCGCGGCGGCTTGGGGCAGGAGGTGTTCATGCGCAACGACACCGGCCACGACCTCGTCGTCGACGTCATGGGCGTGCGCACCGACTATCCGGCGCAAGGCATGCTCGGCGGCGGGGCCGGGGCCGCCCGGAAGATTCACGTCAACGGCCGACAAATCGGCCACAAGGGGCGCTTCGTCCTTGGACCCGGCGAGACGCTCGAACGCTATGAGGCCGGCGGTGGCGGTTTCGGCAACCCCACCGACCGGCCGGCGGACAAGGTTGCCGAGGACCGGCGGCTGGGGTTGGTTTGAATTTGGGTCGGACTCGGAATCCGATCCCGACTGAAGGAGGTCGACATGACGCGGATTCGCCGGGGGTTCGTCGATATCGAGGAGGGGCAGGTCCACTACCACGAGGGGGGTGACGGCGACCCACCGCTCGTCATGATCCACGGCTCGCCAATCTCGGCGCGCACGCTTCGGCCGTTCATCGAGCGCCTGTCCCCGTCGCGCCGGGTGATCGCCCCCGACACGCTGGGCAACGGACACTCCAGCCCGCCGGGCCCCGCCGAACCGGATCTCCTCTACTTGGCGGACGCCCACCTGCGGGCCCTCGATACCCTCGGCGTCGGTACGTTCCACCTCTATGGCCATCACACCGGCGCCAAGATCGCCGTCGAGCTCGCCATAGCCCGCCCCGGCCGTGTCGGCAAGGTGATCCTCGACGGCTCGTCCGTGCGCTCAGCCGCCGATGCCGACGTGCTGCTCTCGGGCATCAAACCGATCGAAGTGGACGACGACGGTACGCACCTGCTGCGCGCCTGGCACATGGTGCGGGACGCCTACCTGTTCTTTCCCTGGTGGAACCATCGGGCGGATGCTCGTCGCGGGCTCGGCCTGCCCGACACGGCGACGCTGCACGAGGAAACGGTGGACATGCTGGCGTGCATCCGCACCTATGATCTCGTCTACGGCGCCGCCTTCCGCCATTCCTTGCGCGAACGGCTCCCCCGCCTGACGATGCCCGTGCTCGTAGCGGCGGCGGAAAGCGATCAGCTCTACGGCGAGATCGATGACGTCGCCGCGCTGGTGCCGGATGCCGAGACCGCCCGCCTGCCCTCGCGCCGCGACGCCGCCGGCTGGGACGCGGCGGCGGACGCGTTCGCGACATTCCTCGACGAGTAAGACAGCGCCACTCTCCCCGAGAATTGCTCCCTCTCCGCTCATGAGCGCGGGGAGGGGAGGACCCCGAAGGCGCGAACGGGAGGAGTGTTTGGTATAGTTGCAGTTGTCTTCGATCCGACCCCTGCCCCACGGAGTACTCCCATGTCGGAACCCGCCCGTCTCACCCTCGACGAAGTCCACGCGCTGGCTATGGAGATCTTCGCCGCTCATGGGCTGTCCGAGGACCAAGCCACGGCCGTCGCCGATACGGTCACCGCCGCCGAACGCGACGACTGCAAGTCACACGGTCTCTTCCGCGTGCCGGGCTACATGGCCTCCGTGAAGAGTGGGAAGGTCACCCCTGACGCCGTGCCGGCCGTGCACCACCTGGCGCCAGGGGTCGTGCAAGTCGACGCGCGCAACGGCTTTGCCCCCCTCGCGTTGAAGGTCGGCCGCGAGCCGTTGGCCGGGAAGGCCCGCGAGCAGGGCATCGCCGTGCTGGCGCTCGTCAACGGCTACCACTTCGCCGCGTTGTGGCCGGAGACCGAGGCGCTCGCCGAGCAAGGACTGGTCGCTTTCGCCTGTACCAGTTACATGCCTTGCGTGGCGCCGGCAGGCGGGACCCGCCCTCTCTACGGCACCAACCCGATAGCCTTTTCCTGGCCGCGGGGGGAGGGCAAGCCGCCGATGGTGTTCGACCAGGCGACCGCCGCCAGCGCCCGGGGCGAGATCATGATCCACGAGCGCGACGGCAAGCCCATTCCGGAAGGCTGGGCCATCGATCCGGACGGCAATCCCACCACCGACCCGGCGGCAGGCCTCGCGGGCGCGCAACTGCCGTTCGGGGGCTACAAGGGGGCGGCGGTCGCTCTGATGGTGGAGCTGCTGGCCGGCGCCCTGATCGGTGACGCCTTCAGCTACGAGGCGGGCGGGCGGGACAACGGCGACGGCGGGCCGTCAAAGGGCGGCGAGTTCATGTTCGCCATCGATCCGGCGCGCTGCACGGGGGGCGATGGAAGCGACGAGGGACGCGCGGCCCAGCTCGCCCACGCCGAGGGCATATTCGAAAAGATCCTCGAGCAGGACGGCGCGCGCCTGCCTTCGGACCGCCGCTACGAGGCACGCCGGCGCACACCGGCAGAGGGCATCACGATCCCGCGGTCGCTCTACGACGCGTTGATGGAACTGAAGGCGGGGTAAGTAAGTTTTCCGACAGGAAACCACTCACGTGTTGGGGAGGAACCGGCATGGGTGCCGGACCCCGCGGTCGCCGCTATCCACCGGGCCCGACACTCACGCCGGATGCGACCTGCATCGATTTCGCGATCTTCAGGCGCCGATGCTCGCCGGCCCGCACGGGCGGGTATTTGGGCGGCGCGTCCGGGCCCGTGCAGGTCGGGATGCATTCCATCAGCGCGTCGTGGTTGGGGTTCACGAAGTAGAGCAGGGAGAGCCGGTCCTTGGCCGTCCCGGCACCAGAAGGGGGATTGGCGACACGGTGGAGCGCCGAGGGCCACAGGTCGTTGGTCCAATGACCCAGCAGGTCACCGGCGTTGACGACGAAGCCTCCGGGCACCGCCGGAACGTCCGCCCATTCACCGCACAGTCTGCGGAACTGGAGGCCGCCCGGAACGTCTTCGAGCCGCAGGATGGTGAGCGCCGTGTAGTCCGTGTGCGCACCGGCGCGGAGCTGCCCCACCGCCGGCTCCGTCTCCTGAGGCGGGTACCAGGTGGCGCGGAAGGTGCTGCAATGGCGGTCGAACTTGTCGTCGAACCAATCTTCGTCAAGACCGAGCCCCAGCGCGCAGAGTCGCATGAGGTCGCTCGCCAATCCTTCGAATGCCCGGTAGGCGGTTTCCAACGCCGAGCGGAATCCCGGCAGGCCCGATGGCCAGCGGTTGGGGGCGAAAGCCAGCCGTCCGAGGCCTTCTGTTACGTAGGTATCCCCGCCGGGACTGGGATACCCCATGACGAAGGACTCCTTGAGGTCCGGCGGCGACGCTTCGTCGAGGGTGTAGGACACCGTCTCATCGCCGATGCCGATATAGCCGCGAAAGGCACCGTCGAGATCACTGCGGAGTGCCCGCTTGGACTTGAGCGGAAGCCCGAAGAAGGCGCGGGAGACCCGGGCGGCTTCCTCGAGCGATCCGTCGTCAAGCCCATGTCCGGTGACGATCATGAAGCCGCCATGCCCGAGCGCTCGGGCAATCTCTGCCGACACCTCCGCTCTGGCCGCAACCGGCCCCTCCAGGGCGGATCTGAGATCGATGATCGGGACGGGCTCGGGTGTGTTCACGAGCCGAATTGTCGCGGGCCCCGAGTGTCCGGGCAAGGCCCACGAGGCCGTTGGACAACCGTCGCCACAACAGCTTGCCGCCACCGCATGCCGATGTCGGGCCAATTGCCCCTACCCTCATCTTCTCTCGGCGGGTGAGCGCCGAAACCTAGTTCCCCGCCCCCGGTCGGGGGGTCAGGAGGGGGGTGGATCTTCTTCCGCGTACCAGTCCAGGATCTCGTCGCCGGTCATGAATATCGTGTCGTCACGCGCGAGCAGCAGGTCGACGACCTCGGCGTAGTACGGAAAGCGATGAGGCACGGCACACTGATGGGGGTGCGTGGCGAGCGTCAGCACCCGTGGCTGCCCGGCCAACTCGTCATCGAAGGTCCTGAGCGTATCCTTGAAACGCTGCAGCACCTCGGACGAGGACTGCTTCTCCACGGCGTAGATCATGGCATCGTTGAGCTCGAACCCGTAAGGGATGGAGAGCAATGGACCGTGTTCGGTCGTCATCCAGCAGGGCAGATCGTCGAGCACCCAGTCGAGCACGTACTCGATGCCTGCGGCCCGCAGGTAATCGGGCGTATCGAAGGTCTCCGCGAAGCCCGGCCCCATCCAGCCGCGCGGGCGCGCCCCGGTAAAATCGGTGATGCGGTCGATCGCCTTGTTGATGGTGTCCTCCTCGTCCTCCTCGTTGTGGAGGATGCGCTGCAGGAAGCCGTGGCCGATGAACTTCCAGCGTGCCGCCTTCATGGCCTGAGCGAGGGAGGGGTACTGGTCGATGACAGCGGCGTTGATGTTGACGCCCACCGGAACCTTGCGGTCGGCGAACAGCTTGAGGAGCCGAGGCATCCCGCAGCGGAGCCCGTATTCCGCCCAGCTGTAATTCGGAATATCGGGCCGGGGATCGAGACCGTGCGGAATAGTGAGAGCCTTCCGGGGCATCGACTGGTCGAACGGCCAGTATTCGACGTTGACGATGATCTGCACGATCAGCGGCTTGCCCGTCGGCGGGTTGATCCGGGGACGCTCGCTCGACATTTGGAAGGGAATGCGTGGGTTCGTCATGGCTGTCTCCCTGGAATTTGCTCCTGCATTCTACCCTCACCCCGATGCCCTCCCTACAAGGGAAGGGACCTTTGCGCCGACCGCACAAGCAGGCGGGGAGCGGGCGGCGGCGGCGAATGTAAGAAACTTAGGTCCACATCTCTCTCCGCCAGCGGACGGCGATCACCGCCGTGAGAGCGAGACCCGCCAGAGAACCCAGTGTCATCGCCGGCACGAAGCCGAAGGAATCGATGAGAAAGCCATAACCGAGAAGCCCCGTGGGCAGACCATAGACGGCGAGGATGCGCACGCCCATGACGCGGCCGCGGAAGGCCTCCGGCGTCACTCGCAGGAGGATGACCGCCAGCGCGATCATACCGATGTTCTGCACCGCGCCGATGATCATGAGCATGACGATCCCCGGCACCTTCGCCTCCTGAACGCCGAAGACCAGGATCCCGAGATACCAGGCGGCGATGCTGAGCACCATGAACTTGCCGACGCGCGTGGGCCCGCCGGTCACGGTCATGGCCAGCGAGCCGATCAGCGACCCCGCCGCGAACGATGCCACCAGGTGGCCGAGGCCGATCTGATCGATGGCGTAGATCTCCTTGGCCACGTGCGGCAGCAAGCCCATGGTCACCGGAAACGCGAGCAGGTTCACGAGGAAGGCGAGGATCATCAACGCCAGCACGGTTGGCGAGTGCCAGACGAAGGCGATTCCTTCCTTGAATTCGTGCCAGGCACCCAAAGCCGCGGCCGGCGGGCCGATGACGGCGCGGCGCGGGGCGGAAACCTGAAACGTCAGCAGGAGGCCGGCCGCGTAGAAGGCCGTGACGAAGACGTAGGCGGAACCGATGCCGAGTGCGGCGAACAGGCCCGCCCCTGCCAGCGCCCCGGCGATGCGCGCCGTGTCCCAGGTCATGCGGTTGAGACCCATGGCGGCGGCCAACGCGCCAGGCGGTATGGTGTCGCCGATCAGGGCGTTGCGCATCGACCAATCCGAGGGGCGCGCCAAGCCGGCAAGGAAGGTGATGACGAGAACCGCCCAGGCGGTGAGCGCGTCGGCGAAGGCAAGGACCATGAGCGTGCCGGCCAGCGCCATGTAACTCGTCCGGGTACAGCAGAGCAGGGCACGGCGGCCGATGCGGTCAGCAACGACGCCGATCAGGGGCGCGATCAGCGTGCCGACGTACTGAAGCGAGCCGAACACCGTGAGCCAGAGCACCGATCCCGTCTCCACCAGCACGTACCAGCCGAGGATCAGGGTCTCCATCTCGAAAGCCCAGGACGTCAGCATGTCGGCCGGCCATTGGAAGCGGTAGCTGCGCACCCGGAAAGGCGCCAGCGCCGGCGCGGTGTCGAGCCGGATCAGCATCCGTCCTCTTTCGTCAAGGTTCCGGAGGACAGGCCGCAATCCTCCCTACGGTGGGGGGAGTGAGATGCTTGGGATGGTACCTCACGCGCCCGGAATCTCGTGCTTGGGGGCGCCGTCGGGATCGACGGCGCGGGCCACGAAACCGCCCGCTTCCGGCTCGAACGCCTCCCACACGCGCCGCAGTTCGGCGATCGGCGCCTCGTGAAGATCGACCCGCAGGTCGATGAGCGGCCAGTCGAACTCATCCGCCACCAAGAGATGAGCCGAACGCTCCGCGTTAGCCTCCCCGCCTTTCTCGAGTCCCGCTTCCAGCGCCAGCAAGAGGCGCTCGCCGAGGTGCAGGTTCGCGTCCGCGGCATCGAACCCGTCCACTGTGGCCTGGGGCACGTCCGCGCTCGAGAGCACGTTTCCGCCGGCGACACAGTGGGTGGTCTCGGCGCAGAGATGGATGCCGAGGCAGCTGTCGCCATCGTAATGGGCCGTGTCTCCCCGGCGGTCGACGACCATGATCTGGCGCCAGGCGATGCCGTGCCCGATCGACACCAGGTGGTCGACGGTCGCTTGGGCGTCCCTGCCGTCCGTCAGTGCCTGGAGGGCGACGGGCCCGAGGCCGGGATCGGCGTAGTTCTGGATCAGGGCCGCCCCGGTCTTGGCCTTGACCCAGGAGCAGCGGGCGCCGACGGCGAGGCTCGACGTCGACACGCAGACCCCGAACATGCCCGTACGCGCACAGTATCCGGCAACCGAGAACGTCATGGCATTTCCTCCCTTGCCCATCGGAGTCGGACCGGGGTTCCGACCTTGCTCTGATTCTCCCAGTTGTACGCGCTAGACTTGCCAAAAAACAGGGAGACCCCACATGCGCGCACCATCCGACTTCACCCACTGCTTCGCCGAGCTCGACCGGCTCAAGCTTCACTACGTGCGCGAGGGTGACCCGGATCGCCTTACACTCTTCCTGCTCCACGGGTGGCCGGAGTTCTGGTACACGTACCACCGCAACATCGGTCCCTTGGCCGAGCGCTTCGACGTCATCGCGCCGGATATCCGGGGCTTCGGCGAGTCGGACGATCCCTCCGGCGTGCCTGCGGTCGAGGACTTTACGCTCGACATCGTGGCACTGGCGGACCATCTGGGAATCGAGCGGTTCGGCACGGTTGGCCACGATATCGGCGCCTGGATCGCCCAGGAGCTCGGCCGCCGGCTGCCAGACCGCGTGGTAGGATTGTTCTTCGGGAGCTGCGTCAATCCGGGCGTGGGCGCACGCTGGGCCGAGCCCGACCACCACATCGAGGTCTGGTACCAGAGCTTTCAGCGCCTGCCCTGGGCGCACGACCTCGTCGGCCACGACCGCGACACCGTGCGCCTCTATTTCGGCCATTTCCTGCGCCATTGGTCCTACGACAAGGCTGGCCGCGAGGCCGACCTCGAGCACTTCGTCGACGCCTATGCCGCGCCCGGGCGCGTCGAGGCGAGCTTCAAGTGGTACAAATCCTGGGCCGAGCTGCGCTTACAGGCCTCACGCGAAGGGCCGCCCAAGCTGCCCAAGATCGCCTCTCCCGCGCGGGTGTTCTGGGGCGAGCTCGATCCGCCCAACAAGGTCGAATGGCGCGACGGCCTGATGAACTATTTCGAAAACGTCGACGTGCATACCGTGCCGGACGCCGCTCATTTCGTCCATTACGACCAGCCCGACCTCTTCAATGCCGAGTGCATCAAGTTCTTCAAGGGACTGACGCCCTTCACCGGGACTCGAGCGCCGCGTCGATGAGTTCGGCAATGCGGCTCGGCTTGAGCGGGTTGGTGTTGACGTTGGCGCCGATGCCGGCGAGCGCGTCGGCGATGGCATTGGTCAGCGCCGGCACCCCGCCGATCACGCCGCCCTCTCCCAAGCCCTTGAATCCGCCGGGATTCTCGTCAGTGATCGACTGGATGTGCTCGATGTCGATCATCGGCACGTCAAGTGCCGTCGGCAACGAATATTCAAGCAAGGTGGCGTTCTGAAGTTGGCCAGCATCGTCGTAGACGAGCTCTTCCATCAGCACTTCGCCCAGCGCCTGCACGGCACCACCGTGGATCTGCCCGTCGACAATCATCGGATTGATGACGCGTCCGCAGTCGTGCACCACGACGTAACGTTCCACCTCGACCGTACCGTCCGCCGGTTCGATGGCCACCGTGGCGACGTGCACCGCGTTCGAGATCGTCGGCATGCCGGCGTCGTAGTGATCGGTCGCCTCGAGACCGTAGTCGTCGCCCTCAGGCATGACATGGGACGTCAGGGAATAGGCCACCTCGGCGATCTCGCGCACGGTCATGCGCATGTCGGGCACGCCCTGGACCATGGCGACGCCGTTTTCGATGACGATGTCGTCAGCGCTGACCTCGAGCACGTGGGCGGCGATGCGCTTCATCTTCTCGGCCACCACGAGGCAGGCCCGAACCGCCGCGCCGCCGCCGGTGACCGTCCCGCGGCTCGCGAAGGTGTTGGTGCCCTCGGGCGTCAGGCCGGTATCGCCGACCACGATGGACACGTCTTCGAAAGGCACGGCGAGCTGGTCGGCGACGATCTGCGCGAAAGAGGTGTGGTAGCCCTGGCCGCACGCGGCGTGGCTAATGAAGGCCTTGACCTTGCCGTCGGAGGCAACCCGAACGAGCGCGCCGTCGAAGCCCGGCAGAACGGACCAGCCCCGTGCCCGGACGGCGGCGACACCCATGCCCGAGTTCTCGGTATAGCAGCAGATGCCGATGCCCCGGTACTTGCCGTCGACCAGGCGGTCGGGCGGCTGACTGGTCCGGAACTCCTCGTAGCCGATCATCTCCAGCGCGCGCTCGAGGGATTCGGAATAGCTGCCGGTGCGGTAGTGCGTGCCTACCGCGGTCGTGTACGGGAGCTGTTCGGGCTTTATGAGATTGCGTCGTCGCGCCTCCGCCGGATCGATGCCGATCTCACGGGCGATGCGGTCCATCATGCCTTCGATGGCCAGCATGGCGGTGGGCTGCGCCGTACCACGGTAGGCACCGGCCGGGCAGGTGTGGCTTGCCACCGCGCGGGTCTCGTAACCGTAGTTGCGAATGTGGTAAGGCCCGAGGATGAACCGCACGCCACCGACCGACTCCAAGGTCGCGCCGAAGGGATAGGACGAATAAGCGCCGGCGTTGGCCATCATGTTGCAGCGCATGGCGACGATAGCCCCATCCCCATCGATGCCGACCTCCACGGTGTAGATGTGCTCGCGGGCATGGATGTTGGTGAGCAGCTCTTCGCGCCGGTCCTGGATCCACTTCACGGGCCGCCCGTATTTCAGCGCCAGCGCCGGACAGACCAGCTCCTCTGGATAGAAGTGCGCCTTCGTACCGAAGCCGCCGCCGACATCGGGCGTGATCACGCGAATGCCCGATTCCGGGTGCCCGAGCAGCTTGGCCAAGGCCGTTTTCACGATGTTGGGGATCTGCGTCGCCGTCCACATCGTCAACTCCTCGCCCGCCCGGCCGGTGGTGGCGAGACAACCCCGCGGCTCCATAGGCACGCCGGCGATGCGGCCGGTCCGGAAGGTCTCTTTGATGATGCGGGTGGCGTCCGCGAAAGCCTCGTCGAGGCCCTCGGTGGCGAATGTCGATTCGAGCACGACGTTGGTGCCGAGTTCCTCGTGAACTAGCGGCGCATCATCGCCCGCCGCGCTCTCGAGAGCCACGGCGGCAGGCAGGGGATCGTACGTGACGAGGACCCGTTCTACCCCGTCCTCGGCCACGTAGGGATTTTCGGCCACGACCACGGCGACCGCCTCACCGACGAAACGCACCTTCTCGCGGGCGACGGCATCACGGGTAGTGTCGCGATGGCCCTCGAGCAGGAAGCCGGTGTGGATCGGCCGGGTCAATCGAGCGATATCCTCGCCGGTAAGCACGTCGATGACGCCCGGGAGCGCCAGGGCCTCCTCCGCGTCAATCAAGACGATGCGGGCGTGGGCCTCGGAGCTCAGGACGAAACCGAGGTGGAGGGTGTTGGACGGCTCGGGAACGTCGTCGATGTAACAGCCCTGGCCCGTGAGCAGCCAGGCGTCCTCGCGGCGGGGGATGCTCCGGCCGACGATCTTCCAGGAATCGTCGCCCGGCCTGTCTGGAACGGCCATGGCTCAGCCTTCTCCGGTCGGCATGCTGCGGGCCGCCTCGGCCACGGCCTTGATGATGTTCACGTAGCCGGTGCAGCGGCAGACGTTGTTGGTGAGCCCGCGGCGGATCTCGGTCTCGTCTGGCGACGGATTTTGCCGCAGCAGCTCCACCGTGGTGAGCACGAAACCGGGCGTGCAATAGCCGCATTGCAGCGCGTGATTGCGGTGGAATGCATCTTGGATGGGGCTGAGGCTTGCCTCGGCGCTGACCCCTTCGATGGTCGTGATCTCGGACCCGGAGACCTGGACAGCGAAATGCAGACAACTCCGCGCCGTCTGCCCATCGAGAAGCACTGTACAGGCACCGCAGACCCCTTGCTCGCAACCGATATGGGTGCCGGTGAGCCCCAGCTCGCGACGCAGGAAATCCACGAGCAGATACCGCGGCTCGACGCTGCGCACGTATTCCGCACCGTTGACGGTTAGCCTGACCTCGACCTTGCTCATGCGACCGCTTCCCTCACGGCCCTCTCGACGAGCGTCGCGGTCAAGCGCCGGCGGTAGGCGGCACTGGCGTGGATGTCATTAGCAGGATCGACGGATTGGGCCGCGGCTTCGCCGGCCGTGCGCAGGATGTCCGCGTCGAACGGATTTTCCACGAGGATGTGCTCCGCTTCGGCGAGGCGGACGGGGGTCGGCCCGACACCCATGACCGCCAGGCGCACCCCGGCGCACGCCCCGTCCTTCGACACCTCCAACGCCGCGGCGACGCCGACGACCGCGAAGCCATGCCGGCGGTTCCCCACTTCGGCGAAGGCCGCGCGGTGGTGCACCCCGGCTCGGGGAAAACGAACGGCGTGGAGCATCTCGCCTTCCCGGAGGGATGTCGTCAGGTCGGAGAGGAAGAAGCCGGACGCGGCCACCGTGCGCTCGGCTCCGGCGCTCCGCACGAGGAGTTCGGCGTCCAGCGCCAAAGCCACCGCGGGCAACTCCGCCAAGCGGTCGGCATGGGCCAGAGTCCCGCCCACAGTTCCCCGGTTGCGGTGAGCCGTGCCGCCGAGATGAGGCAGAGCCGCAGCGAGCAGAGGACAGGCCTCGCGCACCTCCGACGACCGCTCCGCCGTCATCTGGCGGGTCATCGTACCGCAGACGAGGGAACCGTTCTCCACCGTGATGTAAGCGAGCGAAGGGCAGCGGCCCAGATCGATGATTACCGCGGGCTGGACGATGCGGAGGTTGAGCATTGGAACGAGGCTCTGCCCACCGGCGAGCAGCCGGGCGTCGTCACCGTGCCGGCGCAGCAAGTCCAGCACTTCCTCTTCCGTCTCCGGCGAGACGTACTCGAACGGCGCCGGTTTCACCCGTCGGCCTCCCCGTGCTCCCGGCTATCGCGTCCGGGCGGCGTATCTAATCACGCTGCCCGGCAAGGGTCGACCCATGCGGCCTGTCCGTTCGTAGCCTAAACTCGGAGTCGCGAGGCACGAAGGGGGATCAGTTCATGACCGACGACCTGGCCATGATGACGGCGACGGAGCTTGTCACCCGGTATCGCCGCAAAACGCTCTCACCCGTCGAAGTGACGGCAGCGGTCCTTGCGCGCATCGACCGGTGCGACCCCGCGCTCAACGCATTCTGCGTGCTCGACGGCGATTTCGCGATGGCTGGAGCCCGGGAGTCCGAAGCGCGCTGGCGGAGGGGTGAGCCGCAGGGCCTGATTGACGGCGTGCCGACCACCATCAAGGACGTCGTACTGGCGAAGGGCTGGCCGACGCGACGCGGCTCCAAGACGACGCCGGCCGAGGGCCCGTGGGACGTCGATGCGCCTGCCTCGGCGCGCGTGCGCGAGCACGGCGCGGTGCTTCTCGGCAAGACCACGACACCGGAATACGGGTGGAAAGGCGTCACCGACTGCCCGCTTACGGGCACCACGCGGAATCCCTGGAACGCGGATCTGACGCCCGGCGGCTCGAGCGGCGGCGCCACGGCGGCGTGTGCCACGGGCATGGGCGCACTCCACGTCGGCAGTGACGGCGGGGGCTCGATCCGCATGCCATGCGCCTTCACGGGCGTTTTCGGCATCAAGGCCACCTCGGGTCGCGTACCCGTGTATCCCCCGAACTACCTTGCCGACACCGTCCATCACGGTCCAATCACGCGGACGGTTACCGACAGCGCGCTCTTGCTGACGGTCCTCTCGAAGCCGGACGCGCGCGATTGGTTCGCCATTCCGTACGAGCCCCGCGACTGGCGCGTGGGGCTCGACGACGGTGTACGCGGAATGCGCATCGCCTATTCGCGGAACCTGGGCTACGCCGACGTCGACCCGGAGATCGCCGACCTGGTTGAGGCGGCGGTCCAGGTTCTGGCCGATCTCGGCGCCGTGGTGGAGGAACAGGACCCGGGGTTCGAGGACCCCATGGAGCCCTTCCGCGCGAACTTTTTCTCGTGCCTGCGACCGGTCATCGATGCGGTTCCGGAAGATCGCCGGGACGAACTCGATCCGGGTTTCGTGCGCTGGGTCGACGCCTACCGGGACACGGATGCCGACTCCCTACTCGCTGCCCAGGGCATCCGCATGAACCTCGGCCATGTCATGAACATGTTTCTCGATTCCTGGGACCTTTTGCTCACGCCCCAGGTCCCGATCCCGGCCTTCGAGACGAACGCCGAAGTCCCCGCGGGACGGGGAATGAAGAGCTGGATGGAGTGGAGCCCGTTCACCTACCCTTTCAACTTCACGGGACACCCGGCCGCGACGGTGCCGTGCGGCCTGACGTCCGATGGCCTGCCCGCCGCCATCCAGCTTGTCGGACCCCGCTATCGCGAGGATCTGGTACTGCGGGCCGCCCGGGCGTACGAAACGGCCCATCCCTTCGTCATGCCGCCCTTGCCATCGGTGTAGGGCGACGTTTCCCTTACCCCCACAGGAGGTGGAAGAGGCGAACGACGTTCGCCGAAGGGACCCTACCGGAACGGGCCCCATTCTCGGGTGGGAGCGCCCTCGCCGTCCGGGACCTCCTCGATGAGGAAATAAGCCGACGTGGCGTACTTGCGGCGGACTTCCGCCGCTTTTTGGTAGGCCTCGGAGTAGTACCAGCCCTCGGCGGCTTCCTTGCTCTCGAAGCCGAGGATGACGAAGCGGCCCGGCTCGAAGTCGCCTTCCAGGATCTTGGCGTCGCCCGCCCCACGGGCCCGTCCCACGTACCAGCCCCCGTGTTCAATCACGGTTGGCGGCACCAAGGCGCTATAGCCCTTGTAAGGCTCGGGCTCGAGGACATCTACGTTGGCAACCACGTATGCGACCATCACGGCCTCCCTTTCATGAGCGATTGTGCGCGAAATCATGCCGGGCGCCCCGAACCGCGTCAAAATCGGGGTCGGACCCGAGGTCCGATCCCCATCGACGATTTTCCGCTACCATGGGCTTAGGTGCCGCTCAACCCCCGCGACCCGTAGTCTCAAATCCGATGACAGCGCTCAATCCCGAACCGGCCGCCCAGGCCAGGCGTCAGCGCGTGCTGTCGGGTGCAGCCCTGGTCACCGGGGCGGGGCTGATGTTCGCCCTGGCCGGCATGTCCATCAAAATGGCCGGGGAGACTCTCGGCAGCACCCACATCCTCTTCTGGCGTAATGTGCTGAGCCTGTTGATCCTGACCCCGTGGATCCTCTGGAACTGGCCCCATTCCTTGAAGCCCGCCCACACGGGCCTGATCGTGCTGCGCGGCGTTTCCGTCGTGGCGGCACTGCTCTGCTATTACTACGCGGTCACGGTGATCCCCCTGGCGGACGCACTGCTGTTCAATTTCAGCGCACCCATATTCGTACCGGTGCTCGGGCTACTGCTGTTCGGTTTCGCTCTGAACCGGGCGGTACTGCTCGCCGTGATCATCGGCTTCATCGGGGTCGCCTTGATCCTCAAGCCGGGCACGAACCTCTTCCAGCCAGTGGCACTGATCGCGCTGGCTTCGGGCGCCTTGGGTGGGCTTTCGGCCGTCGCCATCTGGCGCATGCCGGCGAACGAAAGCGCGACGCGCATCGCCGTGTTCTTCGCCTTGATCGGCATCGCAATCACCTCGGTGGCGGTTGTCGCAGACCCCCGCCTACCGCCACCCGAGTCCTGGAGTCCACTCGTCATGCTGGGTGTGTTTTCGACAGCCGCCCATCTGCTTTACGTGCGTGGCTGCCTAATCGCCCCGACCGATCAGGTATCGACCCTCTCGTACACGTCGGTGTTTTTCGGCGCCGCGATCGGCTGGATGATCTGGGACGAGCGCGTGGACTGGTTCATGACCGCGGGCACGGCGCTCGTCGTCGGTGCCAGCGCAATCTCTGTTCGCGCCAGACGGGGCACCACCGCCTGAACCTTCAAGCTATTGAAATAGAGAATCTTTTCGCTTTCGCGGAGGCGTTGGCCATAACCTCGTCGAGGCGCGCCTTGACGTGCCGGGCAAGAACCACGGCCTTGGTCGCCTCGGAGCGCGGCTGCCGGTCGACAGGGCGTGACAGCCTCGCGCCGATGCGGTCTCATCCTTGCCCTCGGCCTACCCGTTTACCGGGTTCGCCCGAACGTTTAGCATCGCACAAGCAAACGAAAGCCCAGCTTCTCCCGCCCGCAGGTGAACGGCATGCTCGATATTGGCGACTCGTTTCCCAACCTGACGCTCAATCTCGTGGGCGGTGCCGGAACCGTCGCCATCCCGGACGATCTCGAGGCCGACTACAACATCGTCCTGTTCTATCGCGGCCACTGGTGACCCTACTGCCGTCGTCAGTTGGACGACTGGGAAGCTCACAAATCGGAACTCGAGGCGATCGGCACCAGGGTCGCCGTTGCCGGCAGCGTGGACAGCGCTTGGCACGCCCAGGAGATCGCCGACGGCGTCTCGTTCCCGATCGCCCAGGGCGTGAGCCGCGAGCAGGGCGAGGCGGTCGGCGCCTTCTGGGAGGACGACCGCAAGTTCATCCAGCCCGCGGAGTTCATCCTGCTCAAGGACGGCACGGTGCGCGGCTCTTCCTACGCCGCCGGCCCCCTCGGCCGCCTGGATGCTTCGGACGCCATCAAACTGATTACCTTCTGGGAATCGAACAAGTAACCCAACTCGCGACCCGAGGCCGAGTTCCGCGGGCGAAGCGGCGGCCGCTTAGAAGAAGATGGTGATGCTGCGGGGCAGCAGCGACTGATCAAGAACGACCTTGCGCCTGGCGATCCGGTAGCCACCATTCTCCGCCCGGAGCCGGTCTTCCCGACGGCCCACGAAGATCTTCTCCGTCCGCTCCAGCCGTGACTGATAGACCATCAGGTTGCAGCGCACGTCGAGCTCGACGTCGCCGCCAGCGCCGGCCTCGTCGACCTCGATGTTGGAGATGAAATAGCGCAGGCGCGAGGGCGGCTGCTCCGCGTGCGCCAAGTGATGGCGCAGGCGCTGCACGCGCGCCGCCATGAAATCCTTGTCGTCATCGACGTGCGGTAGAAACTCCTCGCCGCGCTCGGAATCCTCCCGGTCCACCGTCGTTTCCCGGATGGGCATGAGGTAGCGCGTATCGTCGGTAAAGAGATCGAGCCACTCCTCGAAGCGGCCCTCCGCCAGCATGCGGACTTCCCGATAGAGGAACCGCTCAACCCTGTGCTGCAAGTCTGGGCTTGTCATAGACCATCCGCGCCCCTTTGCCGCCATCCATCAGGTCCGCCCAGTGCCGGTAGAACAGCCTCTGGTTCTCCTCGGATACGTAGGTCGAAATGTGCCCGGGCACGTCGTCGAACCCCTCGACCGGATCCCGCTCGAGGGTCATCTGGTAGTTGAAGTCGAGGCGTTGGCCGATCACGCCGGCTGTCGACTGCGTGACCTGCTCGAAGTTCTCCGTGTCGTCCGGGCCGACGATGCCGGACGTCGACTGAAAACGCGTGAAATCAATCCGTGCCATGTCCTTGACCACCTGCGGCGCGTCCCGGTCGGTGGCCGCCCACTGCCATACTTCGAGACGGCCCGGACCCTTCGGCGTCCACAAGTACAGGCCGATCGGCCGCAGCGCGCTGAAATCATTGATCGAGAAGTTCGGAAACAGATTGCCGAACGGCAACGCGTGGACCTTGGCCTGGGCTTCCGAAAGCTTGAGCAGACGGGCGTGGCACTCCTCGACGTACTCCACAACCTCGGGACCCATGTCCTCCGCCAGCATGCGGTCGACCTCGACCCGTTCGCCGCAGAGAGTGAACTGCGTGAAGCCGTGGCCGTTGTCCATGGCAATGTCGTAGTACGTGAGCTTACCCTTGCGGTAGACCAGGGGATTGGCCGGGTTGAGCTGCCGGATGTCCAGCGCGTAGACCGACCCGTGGCTGTGGGCGAGATGGTATGAGTCGCCGACGAAGTTCTCCGACGCGATCTTCCAGTTGCCGTCCACCGAGTAGCGCTGCTGCCCCGGGATCACCTCGATGCCCCCCAGCGACCGCTCGATCAGGATGTCCAGATACCAGCGCGCATTGCCGAGGTAGTCATCAAGACTCCCGGCGTCTTCGTCCCAGTTGCCGAAGATGAACCCGCCGTAGCTGGCAAGCTGTGGTACCTCGTGCAGGCCCCAGTTCTCCCTGTC
>JAGWAU010000035.1:20303-47140 GCA_021296255.1 Alphaproteobacteria bacterium
GTACGGCAGACACGCATGCCCCGGTGGCGGCACGAGTTGAGGAAGGCGCGAACTTTGCCGTCCAGGCCCCGCCAGATCAGCACCGGGTCTTCGCCCATGTAATTCGTCGTGTAGTCACCCGGATTGGGGATCTGGCTTTCGTGTGCGAGAAAGAGCCAGCACTTGGCGAAGATGTTCTCCAACTCGGCGCGGTAAACCGCCGGATCAAAGAAAATCCGGCGGCTGATCAGACCCTCGTCAACCCTCACCAGATCGCGAACACGGATATCCGACATGGTCACCTCCCTTCGCCCCCATCATAGCCGCAACCGCCACGAGGGGAAACGCCCGCCTCCAACGCCAGCCGTCCAACCCCAGGCCCGACTCGATTCATCATTTCGGGTGAAAACAGTACAATGAGAACCGGAGGGAAACCATGAGTGGACTCTCGACATGAGTGGACTCTCGGCCCCAAGCGGTCAACCCCTGATCATCGACGATGCGGAGGCGGGCGTTTTCCGCGTCAATCGGGCCGCCTACGCCTCCGAAGAGGTGTTCGAGCGCGAGCAGCGCGCCCTCTACGATCACTGCTGGCTGCTGCTGGGACATGAATCCGAGATCTCCCGACCGGGAGATTTCAAGACCCGGACCATAGCGCTGAGGCCGATCATCCTCTGCCGGGGCGACGACGGACGCGTTCGCGCGTTCATCAATTCCTGTCCCCATCGCGGCGCGGAGCTGTGCCGCGAAACCGAGGGCAACCGATCCATCTTCCACTGCATGTACCACTCGTGGACATTCAGGAACACGGGCGAGGTACATACGGTGCGGGCCGAGGAGGGATACACCGGCGGATTCCGGCGCGAGGACTTCCACCTCAAGCAGGTGCCGCGCCTCGAGAGCTACCGGGAGTTCGTCTTCATCTGCTTCGATCCGGACGCGCCCGATCTGGTGACCTACCTCGGAAACGCGGCGCGTTATCTCGACTATCTCGCCGACCAGGGCGGCGACGGCATGGAAATCGTCGAGGGCACCCAGCTCTACGCCGCGCGGGCGAACTGGAAGCTGCAGATGGAGAACGTCATCGACTTCTACCATACGGTGCCGCTGCACACGTCCTACTTCCGCTTCCTCGAGAGCACCGGCGCCGACATCTCCAGCGGCGTGGGCGGCGCCGGCTACGATCTCGGCAACGGGCATTCCGCCGTGCATTTCAAGGCGGGCTGGGGCCGTCCCGTGGCCCGCTGGGAACCCCGCTGGGGCGAGGCGGAGAAACACCGGCTGGAAGCGCTCCGCGCCGATATCGAGGCACGCGTCGGACCGCAGCGCGCCGAGATGATCTGCGACTGGGACCGCAACATCCTGGTCTTTCCCAACTTGACCGTCGCCGACGTGGTGGCGCTGGTGGTGCGCGTGGTCAATCCGATCGCGCCCGGCATGATGGAGATCACCCAGTGGTGCCTGGCGCCCAAGGGCGAACCCGAGGAGGCCCGCTCGCGGCGGCTGCACGCCTTCAACACCTTCCTCGGCCCGGGCGGTTTCGCCACGCCCGACGACATCGAAGTCTTCGAAGGCTCGCAGCGCGCCTTCGGCGCCCACCGGGAACTCGCCTGGTCCGATTTTTCACGAGGCTACCACGGGGAAGCGACCCGGCCCGAAACGGAGGTCCGGTCCGACTACGAGGGCCAAACCCGGGCCTTCTACCGCGAATGGGCGGCGCGCATGGGGGCCATTGTCTCGCATCGCGTGGACGGCGCCCTGCCCCGCGAGGCAGCCGCGGAATGACGGCCGCGCCCGCCGGCACGCCAACCGTCACGGCGTCCGATCTGGAGAGTTTCCTTTATCACGAAGCGGGTCTGCTCGACTCCTGGCGCCTCGAGGATTGGCTGGAACTCTTTCTGCCCGACGGCACCTACGAGGTGCCGACGACGGACGCGCCCGACGGCTCGCCCGAGTCGACCCTCCATTTCGTCGCCGACACGATGACCGTGCTGAAAGGCCGGGTGAACCGCCTGACAAGCCCGGACGGTTATGCCGAGAGCCCACACGCCCGAACCCGCCGCTTCATCTCGAACGTCCGTCTGGTCGAGGCGGAGGGGGACATGGTGCGCCTCGCGGCGAACTTCATGATCGCCCGCATGAAAAAGGGCGCCCAGGACCTGTTCATCGGCCACTACGACCACCGGCTGAAGGTCGCGGGCAACGGCGAGCTTCGGTTCCAACGTCGGCGGTCTATCCTCGATCTGGAAGCCCTGCGCCCGCAGCGATCGGTGAGCATCATCATTTAGTGCACAGACAAACGCATCTGACGTGGAATCAGATTTCCAACCTGAGTTTCTCGGTGATCCAGCGGACCGGCATATCCTTCATCACCTCTTTGGCCATGACGCCCACCGAGTCCCCGGGCAAGTGATCTTCTGCGTTGTCGACAAACTTTTGAATTAGCTGGTTCAGACTCGCCGGGTTCTCAGGCAGGCCGATCGCAGCGTCGACGTACTTGCGCAACCGGGAACCGTCCTTGAGATCTATTCGGAGTTCCGACGCCCGAAGGCGCGGAAACTCCGCGCTGATTTTCGGATCTTCCACCACGCTGACTTTCTCTGCCAGTCGACGCACCTCCGGCCTCGACAGGACCTCCATCCGCATTTCGCGCGCCGTGACATCACCGAAGAGGAGTGCGAGTGCGACAATGCACGGCATCGAGAACTTCGCCTCACCGACGGTGCCGGGATTTGAACTCGTCAATCTGGCGGCGGCGGGATAGGCGCGAACCTCGATCCGTTTCACGTCATCCAGGCGGCCGATCAGGTCTTCCCGTATTTCCAGGGCGGCGGTAATGGACGGCAGCGAGTGGCCGCAAGCGTTGAAGAGTTTTCGGTAGCCGTTGTTGATCTCGAAGATTCCGGACTCGGAGGGCGGCGGCGCAGCGATAAAGCCTTCGTCGTACGAACCGGCATAGGCGGAGAAAAATCCATCGGAGTCTTCCAGCGCCCATGTCGGGCCCGTTGTACCCGCTGCCGCCAGGAGCGCTGCCGATAGCCCGTTGACGGAAGCCCATGCGGCGTGAGCGTGGCGAACCGGTGAGGCCTCCCGCAGAAAAGCAAAAATACCGCCGCCGCCCGAGGCGGCGATTCCCAGGCCATGCGCCAATCGCTCCCGATCCAATCCCAGCAGCACGCCGGCGGCGGTGCATGACCCGAAGGCGCCCACCGCACCGGTGGAATGAAACCCGCGCGCCCGCAATCCGTCGTCGGCAGCCCGGCAAATACGCGACGAAATCTCATAGCCTGCGGCAATTGCGCGAAGCAGCAGATCGTTTGAACTGTTCCGCTCCTCCCCGAGTGCCAGAGAGACCGGCAGCGTAATCGCAGACAGGTGAAGCCCCGAAGCAAAGCGATGGGAATCGTCTATATCAGCGACGGTCGCGACCATCCCATGATAAAACGAGGCTCCGGTCACGCTCGTCCGTTCGGTTCGTGCGATCAAGGAACAGTTTCCGGCTCCAAAGGATGGAAGCAAGGCCGCTGCTGCCGCTGCCTCTCGAGAGTCCGTCGCGGCCAGAACGGACGCCGCAAAGTCGAGAAGGCACAGTTTCGCTTGGTCACCGACGGTCTCCGGGAGCGGCCGCCGGGCGATATCCAGAGCACAATCGGCGAGAGTTTGGGTGAGGGGAGCCGCCTTGTTCATCAAAAATCGAAGTCAATAATTGTTAACATTCATATTGTTTAGTACCATAGATTCGGGTCGTGGATAACCGGGAGCGCTTAATGGAAACCCGTATCAACTTGTCCGGCAATACTGCGATCGTCACCGGCGGAAGACGTCAACTCGGTGCCGCTCATGCCGTCCGTTTGGCCGAATGCGGCGCCGACATCTGCTTGGCGGACATTGCGATCGATAATGACATGGAGGCCACGGTCGAGCGAGTGAAGGCTACAGGCCAAAAGGTCAAGGCCCTGGTCTGCGACGTTGCGGACCGTGCAGCCGTCGAGGAGATGGTGAAGACCTGTGTCAGCGAACTTGGAGGCGTGGACATCCTCGTCAACAATGCCGGTATTTCCAGCCGTGAGACCTTGATGGAGGTGTCCGAGGAGGAATGGGACGCAATTTTCGACATAAACTTGAAAGGCACCGTGCTCTGCACCCAGTTGGCCGCGACGCAAATGATCCGACAGGGGCGGGGCGGTGCCATCATCAACCTGTCCTCCTCCACCGGACTGAACGCGAATGTCAGCCGAGGGGCCTATGGGGTCTCCAAGGCCGGGGTGATCATGGCGACAAAACTGTTCGCCCGAGAGCTGGGAGAACACGACATACGGGTAAATGCGATAGCCCCGGGATTTACCTCTACTGCCAGGATCGGGGGGCGGGACGGAGCCATGTTTTACCGCGGCGCGGGGGAGACCGAACGTGTCATGTCACGGCTGGCGCTGAAACGACAGGGCGAGCCGATCGACTACGCCAACGTGGTCGCGTTCCTGGCATCTGATTTGGGAGCGTATGTTACCGGGGTAACCATCCCCGTTGACGGCGGATTTACCATCCCCTGATCACCGAGTCCGGCCTATCAGCATGAATGGTCTGTTGCCGCGGGTTTACTTGACGGAACCCATACATCTGGAAGCGCAAACTCGGCTCAGCAGGTCGGTGGACCTTGATGTCGGCAACGGCACCCTGACCATCGACGAACTTCGATTCAGACTGAGCGGCAGCGACGTCATCATCAGCAAGACAGACCCGATCTCCATAGATTCTCAAATCATCGACGCCGCACCGGCACTCAAGCTCATTGCGCGTCACGGATCCGGCTACAGCAATGTCGACGTCGACTACGCCACGAAGAAAGGAATCGTGGTAACGAATACTCCCGGGGCGAACGCCGTTTCGGTGGCGGAATTCGCGCTCGGCCTGATCTTCATGGCGGCGCGCAAAATGCCGCAGGCCATGACGGCCTGCGGGCTTGGAAATCCGGACCGGCTCTCCTATCTGGGCATGGAACTCCAGGGAAAAGTATTCGGCATTGTCGGGGTCGGCCGCATCGGGCGCGAAGTCGTCAAGCGCGTCCACGCACTCGGTATGAAGGTATTGGCCCACCACCCGCGGCCTTCGGCCAAGGAACTTGCTGACCTGCCTCTGGAACTCGTGGACTTAGGGACGCTGTTGAACCGAAGCGATGTCATATCTTTGCATGTTCCCCTGACTCCGGAGACTCGAAACCTGATCGGGCAGGACGAAATCGCCCTCATGAAGCGAACGGCCATACTGATAAACCTGTCGCGGGGTGGCGTGGTCGTGGAGCGCGCGCTGTACGAAGCCCTGGCATCGAATCGGATGCGCGCGGCAGCGACCGACGTTCTGGAGAATGAACCCGTTTCGGCGGACGATCCCCTCCTCCGTTTGGAGAACTGCATCGTTACACCGCACATAGCCTCCGTCACCGAAGAGGCCCAGCGCGCGGTTGCGTTTGCCGCCGTCGAGGAGGTCCTCCGGTTCGCCCGTGGCGAGCCCCTG
Organism: Alphaproteobacteria bacterium; assembly: GCA_021296255.1. GTDB lineage: Bacteria > Pseudomonadota > Alphaproteobacteria > UBA2966 > UBA2966 > UBA2966. The sequence continues at coordinate 25,794 of JAGWAU010000035.1, forward strand.
CTTCACGTCGTCAACCCGTCTGCCTTGGGCCTTGCTCATGGATGACGGGCAGACCGTCGGCACCCTGTTTTCGCTTGCAGGAAAGACCGCCGTTGTTATCGGTGCTTCGGGAGCGATCGGTGGTGCTGTTGCCCAAGGCTTCGCAGCGGCGGGAGCGGATCTTGCCCTCGTCTTCAACAGCAACAGGACGGCGGCGGAACGACTGGCAGGTCGTGTGCGCGAGATGGGCCGTAGGGCCGAGGTCTATCAAGTCGATGTTCGCCTCGAGTCGGAGGTGGCGGAAAATGCGGAGCGTGTTGCCCGGGAATTTGGACGGATGGATGTGTTGTTCAACTGCGCCGGCGGCAACAACAAGAACGCGATGACCGACAGGAGTCGAGGGTTCTTCGACCTCGTGCCGGAGGCAATTTCCGATACTCTGGATCTGAATTTCATGGGTTCGACCATCCTGCCATGCCTCCGCTACGGAAAGCCCATGATCGAAAATAGAGCAGGTGGATCGATCATCAACGTAAGCTCCATGAACAGCTTCCGGCCTCTGGAGGGACGGCCGGCCTACGCCGCCTCGAAGGCGGCGGTCAGCAACTTCACGCAATGGCTCGCATGCCACATCGCGAAGCAATACACGGCAAAGGTTCGGGTAAACGCCATTGCGCCCGGCTTTTTTCCTAACGAAAGAATGCGCTCAACACTGCTCGAAGCTGACGGCAGCTATTCGGAACGAGGCAGACGGATCGTCGATCTCACCCCGATGGGGAAGCTCGGCGACGTCCAGGACCTGGTGGGTACGGCCCTGTGGTACGCCTCGGATGCTTCCGCGTTCGTGACCGGAACGGTCACGCCCGTCGACGGTGGGTTCAACGCCTATGCCGGCATCTAGCTGGTCCGGGAACAGAGCTAGGAATGTTCTGGTGCTTGGGAACGTACGCCCGGAAGGATTGAGCATATTGGAGGATTTCACGGAGCTCACCGTCCTGCCCGGGCAACCGCTCAAGGACGACATCCTGGCCTGCATCGGCGACATGGATGCCGTCCTTCACAAGGTCGGCAAAATCGATGCCGAGATCATCTCTCGGCAGACCAAACTTCGCCTCATCGCACGGCACGGCGTCGGCCTCGACGACCTGGACCTGCCCAGCGTCAGCACGGCGGGCATCCCGGTCTCGACGACACAGAACGCCAATTCGAACGCGGTCGCCGAGGCGACGGTGGGTTTGGCCTTGTCGCTGCTGCGGAATTTTCGTGCCGCCGACACCACGATCCGAAACCATCGCTCTTGGGCTCGTGAGTCGCTCATGGGCCGCGAGCTGAAACGATCGACGGTCGGCATCATCGGATTCGGCAATATCGGTGGGCTCGTCGCGGAATACTTCGCCGCCTTCGGAACCCGTGTCATCGTCTGCGACAGCGAGGCGGCGGTCGTAGCCGACAGCCCCTATCCAGCGGTCTCGCTCGAAGAGCTGTTGAGCACCTCCGATATCGTCACACTTCACTGCCCGTTGACCCCGGAGAACCATCGTCTCATGAATGAGGACCGCTTGAATCTGCTCCAGGAGCACGCGGTCCTCATCAATACCGCCCGGGGCGGCCTCGTCGATCAGAATGCGCTAGCCGCCGCCGCGGCGGCGGGAAAAATCGGCGGTGCCGCACTCGACGTATTCGACCGGGAGCCGCCCGACTTCGACCACCCGGTATTCTCTTGTCCGAACATTGTCGTCACACCCCACATCGCAGCGATGACGTTCGAGGCCCAAGTCGCCATGGCCGTTAACGCCGCTACCGAGATTCGGCGGGTGCTGGTGGAGGGGCTTCCCCCGACAAACAGCGTAACGACCTGAGATCGGCTACGTGTTCCGGGGTCGGTCTCCGCTCCGCCCTACGATCGACCGGCAGAGGTCCCGGCTGACGCGAGAACTGGAGAGCCACCTCGGCAACGGGATGCACCCGTTGCGAACCGTCTATTCGAAATGCCTGTACCTGTCGAGCGCCTCGAATATCGCCGCCTCTTCCTCCTCGGTCTTCGGGAGCAATGGCGCCTTGGGTAGGCCGATATCGATACCGCGGTAGCGGAGCGCGCTGTGGTAAAACGACACGGGAATTCCGGCGCCGGTAAGTTTGCGTAGCTCGTTCGCTTCGCGCTGTATGGAGAGGGCGCGCTCAAAGTCACCCGCCTCGGCAGCATCGAATATTCCGTTCACGACCTTGGGATACAGGTTCGACAGCCCGGACACACAGCCACGACCACCGCCAACCAGGGCCGGCAGTAAAATCGTCTGCGAACCGACAATGACCTGAAAGTCCTCGAAACCCTTTGTCGCCGCGACCAGTTCGTAGAACAATTGAATGTTGGCGCTGCTGTCTTTGATCCCCGCTAGGCCTTTCTCGGCCAGCCAGGAAATCTGATCGGCGGTGACGCAGTAGTTCGTGTACTTCGGGTTGTTGTACAGATAGACGGGTGAACTGACGGCATCGATGAGGGCCAGGAAATGACAGTCGATCTCGCCACGACCGTGGAGGTAGTAGTAAGGAGTTAACGAGGCGACACCGGACACTCTCAAGGTCTCCGCGTGGCGGGCCAGATCTATCGTCGTACTGGTATCCGGATCACCTACATGGACGACCACGGGGAGGCGTCCGGCAACCGAATCAAGCACGATCTCCGCAACCTGCTTGCGTTGCTCGGCGGTCATGATGGGCCCCGAACCGTAGGATCCCGCGACGTAAAGACCACTGACCTGCGGAACGAGCCAGTCGAGGAAGGTGCGGAATTTGGCTTCGTCCACCAACCCCTCACTATCGAAGGGTGTGATCAGGGCGGGCATCGTACCCCTGAAATTGGACATGGATGCGGACATGAGCGGGGGCCTTTCAGCAGACAATAAAATTCGTGGATGAAGCTGTTATCGGGACACAGCCGGAGATCGAGATGTTGCACCCATTTCTTGCTAATTGTCAACAATCATATAATTGACAACTAGAATAGGGTAACTGAAGTCGAGACTGAAAATTTCACGCGATATTAGGCGGCTAGGTATCCTTCCGCCAAATTCTGTAATTTTACTGAAAGTTGACAATCATACGAATAGCAACTACCTTCGTCCTCGAACGTCGCAGTTTGTTTGGGGATGGAGCGGCGTAACGGTGGCCAAAGTGGTCACTGATGAGTCACGACATGCACCCGCTCGGTGTTCGAACCCGAAATGCGAATTGTCTTATACCAGATAGCGCCGGGCGTCAGGGTCGGGCACCAGGCGGCACGGCCAAGTCGGACACGGGTGCCGCAATGACCTCACTGCGAACCGCCATCATAAAACACGTTCTTGGTGCCTGATCTTGTAACAATTGGCGAGACCTGCGCGGTTCTCGTTGCGAAATCAGCAGGACCGTTACGCCACGCGGCGGAGTTCTCTCGTCATGCGGGAGGGGCGGAGGGGACTGTGGCTGTGGGTGTGGCTCGTCTCGGATACAGTGCCGGATGGATTTCCCGCCTCGGTGCTGATGAGATGGGCGCTTATGTTCTCGGGGTCATGCGCGGCGCAAACGTCGACGTCACGAACGTCCAGCTGGTGGAGGGAGAACAAACGGGTATTTTCCTCAGAGAGAACCGGACCAGCGGGAGTTCCAGCGTTTTCTACTATCGATCGAATTCTGCGTTCACGACGTTCTCTCCGGATGATCTGAACGAAGATTACATCGCCTCGGCGCAAATTCTCCACCTTACGGGGATTACGCCGGGCCTTTCGCACACCTGCCGCGCGGCGGTGGAAAGGGCTATCGAGATCGCCAGTACACATGGTGTTAGGATCGTTTTCGACGTGAACTACAGGGCCAAGATCTGGCCACGGGAAGAGGCCCGCATGTGTCTGGAGGATCTCATGAGACGGGCGGACCACGTCCTGGCCGGTCGCGAGGATCTCGTCAAGCTTGTGGGTATCGTCGATCAGGACGAGCAGCTGTCCTATTTGAACAGCCTTGGATTGACGACATTCGTGCTCAAGACCGGTGCAGACGGTACCATTTTGGCGGATACCGAAGGAACGCGCCGCGTCCCCGGCGTATCGATCGGGAATGCGGTCGACCGGTTTGGCGTGGGAGATGCCTTTGCTGCCGGGTACATTGTTGGGCAGCTTCGGGCGCAGACGAATCTCGATGCGGTAGCGCTGGGCAACAAAGTGGCCGGTTGGTCGATTCAGCTCCCGGGCAACATCGAATCCCTGCCCAGCTGGACAGAATTGGACGGCATGAACGCCGGGACTTGGACGATCGGCCGCTGAGATTTGCCGGTCATTTCTATTGATCAGGAACACACTCTCACAACAGGTTGCATAAATCGAAGCTCATGGAACGGACATCAACATATTTTGCCGAGTCGGTAGGATCGAAGGCACAATTCTCCTTTGAAGACAGTATGCTGGTGCGATCAGGAGATGGCCGGAAAACCCTGTCCCTGGCGGAACAAATTGCCTGGCAGATCGGCAAATCGATTCTTGAAGACAAATATCAACCTGGTGAAGCACTGACCGAACAGAGCTTATCTTCGGAGTTCAAGGTCAGCCGGGGGCCGGTTCGAGAAGCCTTACGCATTCTGGAGCGTGAAAGATTGGTAGAGATCGTTCCCCGTCGCGGGGCTCGCGTCACACACTTGTCCGCACGCGAGGTCAGCGAGATATTTGATATCAGAGCCATATTGTTGGGACACGCAGCACGTCTTGCGGCTGAAGGAGAGAGTGCCGAATGCTTGGAGGTGCTCACGGCTGGGCACAAGATCCTCGCCGACAATGTTGCGGGTGACGACGATCTGGATATCCACTTTACCGTCAGCTATCAAATGAACTACGCGTTGGCGGCGGGAACAGGCAACAAGCAACTTTACGAAATTATCTTTCACTTGGCTCGCCAGGTCGCCCGCTATACCCGTGTGGGACTCTCCAGCCACGGACAGCGCGCCCGGTCGGTCCAAACTTGGGAAAAACTGATCGAACTGATACGCAACGGTCGAGGTGACGAGGCCGAGGCGTTGGAACGTCAACGGGTTAGAGAAGTACAGGAATTGGCCATCAGCAGTCTCATGAGCACCGAGACCAGAGTGGCCTAGTTTCGCCTGCGCCGTGTTCCAAACCCAGGCTGCCTCGAGACGAGGCGGCTTAACGCAGCCAATTTAACGGTGTGAGCACGAGCTGAGGCGCGGCAACCAGGAGTAGCAACAACGTTACCTGCATAAGAACAAATGGAGCTACGCCCCTGCTCCCCTGTTCCATGGACACGCCACCAATTCCGCAGGCGACATTCAGAACGACACCCACCGGCGGCGTCAGGAGGCCCACGGCGGTCGACATTACGAACACGACGCCAAAATAGACCGGGTCGATACCGGCGATCTTGATCAACGGCATGAGGACCGGCGTAAGGATCAAAACCGTCGGAACGAAATCCATCACCATGCCAATGACGAGAACCAAAACGACAATCACCAGCATCAACAGACGCGGCGTTTCAATCAACTGCTCAAGCACGTCGACGAGCAGAAACGGCAATTGAGCTACGGTGACGAGCCACCCGGTCAAGGCTGCAGCGGCGACAAGAAACATCACGGACGCACTCATGATCGCCGCATCCTTACAAGCCTCCAGGATCTTTGCCACGCTGAGCTCTCGGTAAACCACGCCACCGACGAACAGCGCATAGGCGATCGCCACGACCGAGGCTTCTGTGGGTGTAAAGACGCCGAATTTAAGCCCACCCACGATGATCACGGGCATCAGCAACGCCCAGATACCGGCCATGACAGACCGACCGACGACGCCCCAGCCCGGCCATTCCGTCACGCTGACCGATTCCCGGCGGGCGAGGAAGGACCAGATGATAATCAGCCACAGGCCCATCAGTATCCCGGGCGTGACCCCCGCGAGGAACAGATCAATGATTGAAACATTCGCCGCCACACCGAAGATGATGAAGGCGATGGACGGCGGAATTATCGGAGCAATCACGCCGCCAGCCGCAATAAGTCCGGTCGCGCGAGGAACATCGTACCCGGCTTCCCGCATCATCGGGATCAGGAGCACGCCGATGGCAGCAGCGTCCGCGACCGCCGAACCGGACAAACTGGCCATCAGCACGGACGCGATAACTGCCGCATAGCCGAGGCCACCTCGAACATGTCCCAGCAGCGACGTGATGAGGGTCACGATACGCTTCGACATGCCGCCGACCGACATCAGCTCTCCGGCCAGCAGGAAGAAGGGGATTGCCATCAACGGAAACGAGTCGGCCCCGTTGTACATGGTGTCAGCGAGAATTTGCGGATCGAATACATCCATCCACAGCATCATCAGTACGCCGGTAACCAGAAGCGAAAACGCCACGGGCAGCCCGATCAGCATCGAGACGCCCAGACCGCCGAGGAAGATCAGCAAGACCATGCCTAGCGCCGCCCTCGGCGAACCGCATTCCATAGACGATGCGCGAAAATCAGGATCAGGCCGGCGGCTCCGGTAACGATCGAGGCCTGTGCAATGGCGATCGGCGCACCGGTGAAAGGTGCCCGCGTGCCGAGATTGGCAATCAGAAATTCGATCGATCCGGTCAAGACGATCAGCGTAACGACGAGCTTGACGAGATTGACAACGGCATCGAGCCAAGGGTGAACGGCCTCGGGCAGGTACGTTCGGATCCCCGCAATACCGATATGGGCATTTCTCTGCATGGCGATCACGGCACCCAGGAAGGTGCACCACACGAAGGCGTAGCGGGCGATCTCGTCCGAAAACGTAAGTCCGGTAGAAAACAGAAACCTCAGGACGACGTTCGAAAAAACGAGGAAGAACATAAGAATGAACGCCGCAACGACGACGTGGTTCGCCCACGTGCTTACGGTGTCGAGCATTTTTCTCATGGGCTAGTTCGCCTGCCGCGAGAATCCGTCCCGCAATGCCATGCCTGCTCGTTCGGCCAGCATCATGGTGACCGCGTTCGTGTTGCCGGAAGGGATGTTGGGAACCACCGACGCGTCGACAACCCAAAGGTTCTTTGTCTTGCGCACGCCAAAACCGGTGTCGACGACCGCGTCCTCGTCCTTTCCCATGCGACACGTTCCTACGGGATGAAACACGGTCGTGCCGTTGCTCCTGGCATAGTGCAGGAGCGCATCGTCGCCGATGTGATCCGGTCCAGGGAACTCCTCACGGGCGGAAAATCTGGTCGACAACGGTGGCGCCGCGAAAATCCGGCGCACCAGCCGAAGACCTTCGAGAAGAACCCTCTGATCCCTAACGTCGGACAAGTATTTGGGATCGATGGACGGCGCGACATCGGGATCCGCGGACCGCAACAGGATACGACCACGGCTGAAGGGCCGCAGCTGACACACGTTTGCGGTTACCCCGGAAAATTTGTGGAATGACCACCCCTTGCCTCGGCTGGACAGCGGCAGGAAATGGACCTGAACATCGGGGCGCTGATCCGGCCCCGACGTCGATAAGAATGCACCGGCCTGTGCGCCGCCAATGGTAAGAGGGCCTTGGCGCCGGACTACATATTGGAGAGCGTGGTTGACCAACCGCCAGGGGCGTCGAAAGTCATCATTGATGGTTATGGGATCAGCGATACGCGCGATGATCCGTGTACCGTAGTGATCCTGCAAGTTCCGTCCAACAGCGGGCAAATGCAGGCGGGTTCCAATCCCCAACGAGGACAGGTGCTCGCCGTCGCCAATTCCCGACAGCATCAACAACTGCGGAGAATTGACCGCGCCGCCGCAGAGAACCACACCTCGATTGGCATTGAGCAGCAGAGACTTCCCGTTGCGCCGCAGACGAACGCCCGTTGCGCCCATGTCTTCGTCGAGCTTGAGCGAAATCGCCAACGTATCCGTCAGCAGCTTCAAGTTCTTTCGATACAGCGCCGGTTTGAGATGGCTGCCGGCGGAAGACGTCCTGGTCCCATTCCTCACGGTGGTAAGATACTCCCCGACACCGGTCTCGTCGGAGATGGATAGATCTCGCCGCGGCGTCAGGCCGATGTGCTCGCCGGCGTCGATAAACGCACGGGCGGCATCACTCAACGGGTTCGGAACACTCAGCGTGATGCTTCCGTCACGGCCGAGTCGCTCATCCGCATCCTCGGGAGCCGCTTCACAGGACTTGAAGCAACGCTGCACGCTTTCCCAAGTCCAACGCGGGTCACCGGTTTCCTCGGCCCACCCATCGTAGTCCTGCGGCGCCCCGCGAACCCAGATCATTCCATTGATTGCATTGGACCCGCCAACGACCTTCCCACGAGGCCAGAAGATCTGCCGGCCGCCCAAAGCTTCCTGACGTACGGTTTCGTAGCACCAATTGACCCTGTCGTCGTGCAGCAGACGACTGAATCCGACGGGCACATGAATCCAGGGATTGCGGTCCATGGGACCAGCCTCGACCAAGACTACGCGAAGATCGGGAACTTCGGACAGCTTGGCTGCGATGACACATCCCGCCGTACCCGCCCCGATCACGACGACATCCGTGTCGGTAAGATCTGCCCCCGTCTCAGGCCGCAATGAAATCGAGCGGCGCACTTCCGGCCCCTTCGACATGATCGGTACGGCTGATGAAGGTCCTGCCTGAAGCTTACCGCCCCGGTCCGGACTTGGGGAAGACAGGATCGAGTCAAACGGGAGCAAAAGGGGGCCGACTTTCTGGGTCGGCCCGACACAACAACTGGAGAGAACTTATTTCTGCACCTCGACCACACGGGCCAGGATTTTCGGATCAATCTTGTCGCGGAATTTGTCCCATACCGTCAGCGCCGCGCTGCGCCATTGCTCGAACTCCTGATCAGTCGGGGTGTAGAACTTGATCGTGCCGGACAGTTGATCCATGAACTTGGCGGCGTCGGCCCTGTCGGCGTCGTTGGCGATCTTCAGCGCCTCGGCAGCCGAGTCCGTGATCACCTTCTGGAGCTCCGGAGACAACCCGTCCCAGGTCTTCGCGTTCATCTGAGCGACGTGGACCGTCATGAGAGTCTTGGTGTGCGTGCCGTACCGGATCATTTTGTCGAAGTTGAAGCCCGCGATCGCCTGCGGCTGAAGCTGAAGGCCGTCGGCGACGCCCTGCTCGATGGAGACGAAGGTCTCGCTCCACGGCATGGCGATCGGACTGCTGCCCCATGACGTGAGCAACGCCTGATCAATCGGATTGGAGAGCATCCTGAACTTCATGCCCTTCACGTCGGCGGGTGATCTGAGTTCGCGCTTGGTATTGATCAGGATTCGAAAGCCGCCGACCTCAACATGCCCGAGCACCACCGTTCCGGCATCCGCCCGCATCTTCCCGTCGATGTACTTGGCGATCTCTGGGTCATTGAACACCTTTTCGGCATGTTGCGGAGACCGGAACACATAAGGCAGATCGCCCCAGGAGTAGGCATCGCTCACAACGCCCATGTTGCTGGAGGACCCGCTGGCGAAGTGGATCGTACCGGCCTTGAGTCCCCGTTGAAGTTGTTCGTCGCCGCCGAGCTGCCCGCTGGGAAACACCTTGAGAACAACGGCTCCGTCGGCACGCTTGTTCACGCGCTCGGCAAACTCGTCCCAGTATATGTAGACCGACTGACCTGGATTGCTCGAATGCGCGACGCGCAGGTCGGCGGCGCCGGCTTCGCTCGACCACAAACCGAAAGACGAGATGATCGCAGTCGCCAGACCAACGACCATTCCACGATACAGAGTCTTCGGATCCATGGATCCCTCCTTAATGCGAAGAAAACTGACAGTAACATTGTTTACAGTCATCTGTGCCAAATGTCAACGTCCATCGGGAATTGGATGTGGCAGCTGAAGCGAGATAATCGAGATTCTGCTCGGGACGGACAACCACTCCCACCCTCCAGACGAGACTGGTCACGGCCGGCGGCTCTATCGACCTCGATATCCGCAAAACCATCACGCAGACAGGCTCCTGGCCCGTCCGCTTGCCCGGCCACGCGGGCTCCTGTACTCACGAGGCCATGACGGCCGACCCGAGGGGCGTGCCCGATGCGCCCGTGCCCGCCTTTCACGCACCCACGCACTCCTACCGCTGGGCCATGCTGGCCGGCGTCTGGCTGATCTATTTCTCGTTCGGTCTCTTCGTCGCGTCGATGGCGCCGCTCGTGGCCCCGATCACGACCGACCTCGGAATCTCCCACGGCGCCATGGGCACCGTACTGGGCGCCTGGCCTCTGGTCTACATCGCCTCGTCGATCCCCGCGGGCGCCCTGATCGACCGTATGGGACCGCGCCGCTCCATCATGCTGTGCACGGTGCTGATCACGCTGTCGGGCATCCTGCGCGGCGTCGCCGACGACTACCTGTCGATGTTCCTGGCCGTGGCCGTGTTCGGACTCGGCGGGCCGCTGATCTCGATCGGCGCGCCGAAAGTGATGAGCCTTTGGTTCGAGGGCAAGGAGCGGGGCCTTGCCATGGGGATCTACATCTCGGGGCCGGCGGTCGGCAACATCATGTCGCTGGCACTCACCAACAGCGTCATGATGCCGTTCTATGCGGGAGATTGGCGCGCCGTCCTGTTCACTTATGCAGGCGTTGCCGTGCTCTGCGGCGGGCTGTGGGTGCTCATCTCGGCCCACCCGGCGAGTCGCACGATGGAGCGGCAAATCGCGGGAGAGCCCAAGCGTTCCCAGATTCAGGTGTTTGCAGAGCTTCTGTCGGAGCCCGTTGTGCGTCTCATCCTGGTAATGAGCGTCGGCATGTTCATCTTCAACCACGGACTCAACAACTGGCTGCCGGAAATCCTGCGTACCGGGGGAATGGATGCCGCCACCGCCGGTTACTGGGCGTCGATCCCGACGGCCGTCGGCGTCTTCGCGGCGCTGACGATACCCCGCTTCGCGACGGAAGACCGGCGCCTTTCGGTTCTGGGCCTCCTGTTCCTCGCGGCCGGTGCCGCCACGATGCTGCTGCACCTCTCCACCGGACCGTTGCTGGCGGTTGGACTCGTATGCCAGGGCATTGCGCGCGGCGCCATGATGGCCGTCTCCATTCTCGTGCTCGTGGAATCGCCCGGCGTGGATTCGCGAAACTCCGGCGCCGCCGGAGGCCTGTTCTTTTCCGCGGCCGAGGTGGGCGGTGTCCTCGGTCCGGTCCTGGTGGGGGCGATCCATGACCTGACCGGCGGCTTCGGCGCCTCTCTCTACATGATGACCACCATCTGCGCCGTGCTGCTCCTTCTCTTGTGCCGGCTACGGTCGCTGACACGGTAGTCACGACATGGGCACCATCGCCACTTCGGGACCTGCTGGCGAAATGCCCCGCAACAGATGCATCATCGACCGCAGAAACGGGGACGGCGCGACGCTCCTCGTTGCGGTGGTTTACAAATTCGTGCATTGCACCTATTGAGGCCCCGCATGCACGGCACGGCTCCGTGCTCCCGACGACACCCGCACTCGACGGAATGGCTCCGTCCTGGGGCACAACATGACCCATTCGGCGACAGCGCCGGCCGCAGTCGGGCGGCGGATCGTACTCCTGATCACCGCAGCTAGCGTGATCGGGGCAGTATCGCTCGGCATTCGATCTTCGTTCGGCATTTTCCTGCAGCCCATCTCGGCCGACTTCGGCTGGGGCCGCGAGGTTTTCGCGATTTCCATCGCGCTTTCGAACTTCCTGTGGGGTGTGGCCCAACCTTTCGCAGGCATGCTCGCCGACCGCTTCGGCTCGGGTCGGGTCCTCGTCGCAGGCGCCCTGACGTACGCCGCTGGCACCGCCCTCATGGCGTGGTCCTCAACCCCGTCGGACGCTCACCTCACGATCGGCGTCCTCGTCGGACTGGGCAGCGCCGGTTGCGGGCTGTGGATCGTGTACGCGGCGGCGGCCAGGGTCGTGCCACCGGAACGGTGCACCCTGGCGCTGGGCATCATCTCGGCCGCTGCATCCTTCGGCCAGTTCGCCATGGTGCCGATCGGGCAGGCCTTCCTCGACACCTATGGCTGGCAGACGGCATTCGTCCTGCTGGGGATCGTCGCGCTCGTGATGGTGCCGATGGCGGGCGCCGTCACGGGCCGCGCCGTGACGCCGACGGTCTCTCCACGGAGGTTCCGAAGCGCCATGGCGGAGGCCGCGCGCCATCGCGGCTACCTGCTGCTCAACGCGGGATTCTTCGTCTGTGGATTCCAAGTCATTTTCATCGTCACCCATCTCCCGGCCTACGTGACGGATAGCGGCTTGCCGGCGGAAGTCGGCGCCTGGACGCTGGCCCTTATCGGCTTGGTCAACATCTTCGGCTCGATCGTCAGCGGCGTGTTGGGCGACCGGTTCAGTAAGAAGGGCATCCTGACGCTGCTCTATTTCTCCCGGGCCGTCGTGATCGCGGTGTTCGTCCTGTCGCCCGCCTCCATCGCCAGCACTCTGTCGTTCGGCGTGGCCATCGGCGTGTTTTGGTTCGGTACCGTGCCCCTGACGACGGCTCTGGTCGCTCAAATCTTCGGCCCGCAATACCTGGGGACCCTTTCCGGCATCGTGCTTCTCAGCCACCAGACCGGCGCACTCCTCGGCGCGTGGTTGGGCGGCCGCCTGTTCGACGTGACGGGTTCGTACGACATCACATGGTGGATCGCGGTCGCCCTCGGCCTCGTTGCGGCGGCCCTTCACTATCCCATCGACGAGCGGCCGCTCGGGCGCCGACTTTAACAATTTCGGCCTTGACCGGCCACAGCCTCGCAGCTCCGAGGACCGCCGTCGGGACCCCGGTCGACGATCGACGTGCCGAGCTTCATGCGACTACAACGCCGCCCGCCAGCCAGAGGAACAGGTGCGGGAATCGGTCGTTACGACTCATCGGCCTCCGCAATCAGCCATTCCCGAAATGCGATCGCTTTCGGTGCTGTAAAGGCGGCTTCCGGCCCCACGAAATAATACGCAAGATCGAGCGGCACCGTAGTCGGGAATGGACATACCAGCCGGCCAGCCGCTATATCGTCGGCCGCCAAGGAAACGCGTCCCAATGCGACACCCAGCCCGTCGACCGCTGCCTGCAGCGCGAAAACAGACTGAGCGAATCGCGGTCCTCGTGTAGGATCGACCCCCTCTACCTCGGCCGCGAGCAACCACATCGTCCAATCCGGGCTCACATCCGCGAAATCATACGTATCGTCGTGAATAAGCATGTAGGAACGCAAATCCGCAGGCGCCTTGAGCGGCGATTTCCCTTCAAGCAAGCGCGGACTGCACATGGGCGTTACCGCCTCGGATAGCAATTTTTCGACTCTGAGCATCGGGTAATTGCCGTCACCGAACCGAACGGCGAGATCGATGTCCGATGTCGAGAAGTCAGCCAATTCAATCGTCGTGGAAAGCCTTACGTCGACATCGGGGTGGGCACCGAGAAAACGATCCAGCCGCGGGATCAACCATTTTGCGGCGAAGGACGGCGCGGTACTGATGGTGAGGACGTTTTTCGTTTTCTCTTTCCGCGCTTCATCCAGGGCGGCGGCAATTCGCATGCATCCTTCGCGGATACCAGGCAGGAACGCCTGCCCGGCGTCGGTAAGACGCACGGCACGATTGAAGCGTAGGAACAGCGGCACGCCCAATAGTTCTTCCAGGGACTTGATCCGCTGGCTGATGGCAGCCGGCGTGACTTTCAGTTCCTGACCCGCGCGCTGAAAGCTCAGATGCCGCGCACAAGCTTCGAACGCCTGCAACTGTTCAGTCGAGGGCAGACGTACCATGGTATGCGCCTATCAAGCTTCTTTGTCCGAAATACCAACCCGGCGGACAACAGAATATCGTACAAACGATTCACGCCAAAGCGTTCGTGCCGATTCAGAAGTTGGGAGGACGGGACTCTCTCATGCTGGACATCGATCACGGAATCCAGCTCGGATACCTCGCGGCGACCCGTCCAATGAGACTGGCCTCAGTGTCTTGTTTACGCGGATCGCGACTCTCGGATCACCCGGCGGGCATTTGTGCTCACCCGTACTCTGCATTCGGTGAAATTCGAGACGCACTACTCAAAATCGGTTCTTTATCCTTCGTGCCATTATTTCCGGCGGGGTGCCGAAGGCAAAGTGAGTGAGATAGCGGCCATCCGGCGCCATCAGGAACGTGATGGTGGAATGGTCGAGCACGTAATCTCCATCTGTGAGGACCGTTTTTCTGTAGTACGCGCGAAACGCCTTCGCTGCCGCCGCCACCTGGTCTGCCGTGCCCGTCAGACCGGAAATTTGTGGATGGAAGTTCGCGACGTACTCGGCAAGGACCTGAGGAGAGTCCCGTTCCGGATCCAAGGTTATGAACAGCGGTTGGATTTTCCGGGCGTCGACCCCGAGCCTGTCCAGTGTCATTGAGATTTCCAGCAACGTGGTCGGACAGATATCGGGACAGGAAGTGTAACCAAACGAGATGAGCAGATACTTCCCCCGGTAGAACTCATCGGTCACGGCCCGTCCGCTGTGGTCGATGAGTTCGAACGGTCCGCCGATGTGGAAAACCTTCGCGCTTCCGATCGTTGAGATCTTCGATTCGGCGTATACGCCGGGTCCGCCGGTCGAAAGGGTCGTCAGCGCAAAGAAGGCGACGGTCGCCAAAGCGGTCGTACTTGTCGATCTCTTCAAGAAAGACTCCTCGACCCGACTTTCGGTGCGGCCTCGAACGGTAATCGGTTCAGTGGCAGTAGGCGATCGCGCCAGCCATGTAAAGGCCCCAGGGCTCCTTACCCACACCGTCAATCACCTTCACGAGACGTTGCTTCGAAACGTCGATCACCGCGACTTGAGCGGTCTTGCTGAGCGCGATGTAGACCTTGGTCCCGTCGGGCGTCGTGACCCCGGTCTCGGGCGACGAGGGCAACGGAATCTCCGCAATCACCCCAGGCTCGGTCAGGTCGACCACCAACGCCTTGTTCTCCGCTCGGCTCGGAATCACTGCCGTGGTCTCGAACCAACCCGTGTTGACCCCTGTCATGTCCCGCGCGCCACGGATGCGGGCCACCTCCTCCAGCGTCCGCATGGAGACGACAGAGATCGTCCCGTCGCCGTTGTTGAGGGAAATCAACTGGAGGCTGTCCGCCGTCGCGTAGGTGCGAAACGGCACGTCTCCTAGAACCAGGGTCTTCACCTTCTCCTGCGTGCGCAGGTCGATGACGGTCAACGTGTCGCTGGCCGCGTGCGAGGCAAATCCCCTGGATCCGAAGGAGGTGCGGCTAAGGTTGACAACGCCCGAGATCAGCCGTTGCGTCCCCGGATCGACTATCCCCATTCTATCACCGGCGGTGTACGCTCCGATCCTGCCCGATGCCGGCCGCCGGTCCGTGGGGCCGATCGGGATCTCCCCGACCACCTGGCCACTGGCGACGTCGATGACGCTTACCTCCGCCGACCCTAGATTGCCGACATAAAGCAGCTTCCCGTCGGGACCGAAGACCATGGTGTCCGGACCGTGCAGGCCAGATACCGTTCTCAACACGCGGCCGTGCCGTAGCGAGACGAGAAAGACCTTTCCGGCCTCGACGCTGCTGGCCGCCACGATCTCGCCGTCGCGGTCGATCTCCATGCGATCCGGATCGTCCCCGAGTTCGATCCTGCGGACCATCGCGAGGGTTTCCAAGTCTACCACTGCGATGCTGTCGTCCACGGTGTTGCTGGCAAGCAAGAAACCCAGCGGCCTGGATGTACTCGCATCCGTCGGAAGCAGAAGCTGATTGGGAATCTGGTCGAGCCGGAGCGCGGTCTCGAGCTCGTCCGACTCGGTGTCGATGATCGCCACCTCGCTGGTCGCGCGGTCGGGCACGAATACATAGCGCCGCACGTCGTCGAGCGCCGCCACCGGGTGAATGACCGCGAGCAGAAACCCAGCCATCGTGCCGACCCGAACCGCGACGGCCGTCGTCGGCCCAGCTCTGCCTAGCACCGTCAGCCCCCGCTCTCCGCGGCCGGGGCATCTCCGATCAAGATGTCGTCGATGCGCAGGATCGTGACGGCGACCTCGGTCGCCGAAGCGAGCGCCTGGGTCTTTATCTCCAGGGGCTCGAGAATCCCGGCTTCCCAAGCGTCGACGAGCTGTCCCGACACGACGTCGAACCCACACCAGATATCGTGCCGCTCGTGACGGGCTTCCACCAAGCTCAACTGGTCGATCGCATCGGCACCGGAACTCTCGATGAGCGTCCGCGGCACGACGGTCATGGCATCGGCGAACGCTTCGGTGACGAGACGCTCCTTCCCCGTCAGCTCCGTGCGCGCGCGCTCCCGCAGCCGCCGGGTCAGCTCGACCTCGACAGCCCCAGCCCCGGCCACCACCTTGCCGCGCGTCAGCGCGCTGCCGATATCACCGACCGCATCCTCCAGGGCCCGCCGGGCCTCTTCCGCGGCATGCGCCGTGCTCCCCTTCACAAGTAGCGTCACTGCCTTCGGATCCTCGCAATCCTCCACGTAGATGAACGTCGACTTTCCGAGGGTTTCCTCGCGAACCTTGCCCGCTCGGCCGAGATAAGCGGCGTCCAGCATGTGCGGCGACGAGACGATCCGGGCTCCGGTCGCCTTGGCGAGCCGCACCAGATCGCCGCGGGGGACCCGGCGGACTGCGAAGACCCCGGCCTGGCTCAGGAAGTCGTCCGCCGGCTCCTCGATATTCTGCTGGCAGAACAAAACATTGCAGCCCGAGGCCACGATCCGTTCGACCATCTCGGCCAGATTCTTCCGCTCCTGCTCCACGAAGGCCTGCATTTGACGGGGGTCGCTGATGTGGATCCGGGTGGCGATCTCCGGGTCCTTGATTTCGATCGGCTGATCGATCAGCCCCACGTTGGCCCTTTCGACGCGCGTCGGCATGGACGGGTGCGCGCGCTCCCGCGCCAGCAGCACGCCCTTCATCAGCGTGCTGGCCTCGGTCGGCTCACCGACCATACGCTCTAGCTTCACTCCGTCGTCGTCGATCACCGCGCGCTTGCCGTCATACCGGATCACCTTTCTCACTGCCTGGATGGCGAGCGATGCCAGCGTTTCCTTAGCCGATTCGACGGCCTTTCCGGTCATTGCGGTGTGGGCGATCCGCGTGATGATCTCGTCGTCATCGGGACCGACCGCCTCGCCGATGTCCTCGAGGATCTCCTGGGCCATGCGTTCGGCGGTGCGAAAACCTCGGGCGATGACGGCTGGATGAAGGTCCATCTCCAGCAGGTCTTCGGCCTTGCGCAACACCTCGCCGGCGAGCACGATGACGGTCGTCGTGCCGTCTCCGACTTTGTCCTGCTGCGTGACGGCCGCCTCAATGGCCAGCTTGGCGGCCGGATGCCTGACCCGCATTTCGTTGAGGAGCGTGAAGCCGTCGTTCGTCACGACGATGTCGCCCAGGCCGTCGACGACCATCTTGTCCATGCCCTTGGGCCCGAGCGTGGAGCGCACGGTTTGGGCGAGGGCATGGATGACCGAGATGTTCGACCGGTGGGCGTCCCTGCCGGTCGTCCTTTCCATGTCCTCGGATACTCCGAGCGTGTCCCGCCTGTTCACCATGCCGATAGCCCTCCGTCACCGGCGCTCCCACTACCGGCCTGGCAAGGGTCCTCCCATAATCCCGGACTGCCAGGGATTGCGGGCGGCTCCTTTCTCAGGCTCCACACCGTGCGTGGGCGTCCGTCCCCACGGCCCTCGCGAAAGGGGGGGTGGCTGCTGTCGCCGGCTCGTCGGCTAGATTCGGAACGCCTTCATTGCTTCACCCCAGGCACGCTTGCGGAAGGCGTCGGACGTCACATCGACCGTTCCCTCCGTCATCACGCCGGTGATGGGCTCGAAGGGCTCCTTGAGCTCCAGTGCATGCTGCGTGTCGATCAGTTCGTCGAGCTTGAACTTCTTCTTGCCCAAACCGATCTTCATCATCGTGTCGTTCCACAGGGAGTCGACCGACGCGTAGTTGAGCCCGTAGTGCCAACGGGCCCGGAAGTATTCGGCCACCCATTCCACCGGGGCCGGCGTACCGGAAATCTGAGCGGCGATCTCGACCGTCTCCTCCCAGTTGTCCCGCATGAACTCACAGGCCTTCCTGTGGCCCTCGATCACGGCGAGGATCATCTCCTCTGGAAGACCCGGCCGTGCCGCCACCCCGACGCACTGCACGTAGGTCTGACTGTCCCGGCCGTCGGCGCTCATCATGTGGTCGCCGCTGTCGAGGCAGTGACCGATCACCTTGCCCTCCTTGAAGTATTCCGGATACGAGTCGTACTGCTCGCAGATGGTCTGCGCGTCGACCTGGCCTGTGACGAGGGCCGTGGCCACCTCGGGCGGCGGCAGGTAGTGGATCTTGAAGTCCTTCTCCGGATCGAGCCCGTGGTCCATGATGGTCCGGAAGCACGCGGCGTGCGTGATCGTCCCGGGCACGAGCGTGGATATCCGGACGGGATCCCCGTCCGCCTTCCGCTTGGCCGCATACTCGAAGAACTTGGGGAAATCCGTGAGTCCCTGATCGTAGAGTTCCTGCCGGACGGCCCAGCCGCCGTGGCCGACCATGCCGCCCACGATGTGCTTCGAGGGGACGCCCTTCTGGGCCGCGACCCCGGGCGTGTTGCTGCCGACGTAGGCGAAGTCGATCTCTTCCGCGATGAACGCTTCCATCACCTGCGGACCCGAGGGCGCGCCGAGGAACTTGGTATCCCAGCCCATGCTCTCGAAGATCCCCTTCTTTTCGAGAATGTAGCCCAGGAGCTCACAATCGAGAGTATTGATGTAGCCGTATCGTATAGTGCCTTTCGCGGTACCCTTCGTGGACGTCCCGGCTTTCGCTCCGGTCGGGGTCGCCGCGATCGAACTCGCAAGGGCGAACGCCGTGCCGCCCGCCGCTGCGGCCTGACCGAACTCGCGACGCGTGAGACTACGGGCACGCACGCGGTCCAACTCTGCCCTGTGTTCGTGATACTCCCGGTGGGTCTTCTGAAACGCCTTGGGCGTTATGTCCGGATCCATGACCAAGTCCCAGAAGCCCGTCTCTCCGGTCCCATCCTGCTTGCGTTTGGTTGTCATCTTCTTGCTCCCCCGCCGCCGTTGCTGTCGCGCCTGCATTCGGTGTGATCCAACGGTAACGGCGCCTATTCCGCCGCTTGCGGCTTTCGTTTGATGGTCAATCCTTCGGGTTCATCGCCGTATTCCGGCAGGTGCTCCCCCGCCTTGTAATGATTGAAGCCCGGATGTTCTCGCACGATGACGTAGACGTACTCCCGTGGCGCCTCGAAATGGTCCACGACCGCATTCGTGAGGGCTTCCTGAAGCGCATGAATGTCTTCTCTGGAGCGGCCCTCCCGCACATCAATCTGAATGATCGGCATAGTTTTACTCCCGCGTGTTCACTTCAGCTTCGCGGCCCGTCACATTACCCGCACGACCCGGCCGCCCGAGGAAACGCACAAGCCGATGAGTAGAAGTATCGGCCGGCACCGGGATCCTGGCAAACGAATACTGACAGCGTCTCAGATAAACTCGGCTTATCCGAAGAATTGGGACTTGTCCGCCCTCGCGCCATTTTCACGAGCTCAGAACTCGTCTTGGCGCATCATCTTGTAAATCTCGGCTTCGAGGTCGACGAGACGAGAATCCCCGGAGTCGCGATCTACATTGGGCGTCCGCAGGTCCCGGTCGAGGTCGAACACTCTGACGATTTCGCCGGGTTTGGTCTTGAAAAGCGATATGCGCGAGCCGAGAAGAAGCGCCTCCCGGATCGAATGAGTCACGAACACGACCGTCTTTTGCGTTTCCTTCCAGATTCGCAGAAGCTCCTGTTGCATGTAAGTCCGCGTCTGAGCGTCGAGCGCTCCGAACGGCTCGTCCATGAGCAGCATGGCGGGATCGTTCGCGAGTACCGAGGCAAGCACCATTTTCTGTTTCATTCCGCCCGATATCTGAGACGGATAATAGGTCTCGAACTCCCGAAGGCCGACCAGATCGACATACTTCTGCGCGACATCCATGCGCTCGTCCTTCGGCAAACCCTGCACCTCCAGACCGAACTCGATGTTGCGGATGACGGTCCGCCAGGCGAAGTGGGTTCCTTCCTGAAAGACGAGCGCCCGATCGGCGCCGGGGCCCGTAATCGGCCGGTCACCGCGCGCGACCTGTCCGCTCGTCGGGAACTCGAAGCCGGCGATCATGCGCAACAAGGTCGTCTTGCCGCATCCGCTGGGCCCCAGCAGCACGTGGAGCTCTCCGGTCAATATCTCGAGGTCGATTCCTTGCAGAGCCTGAAAGCCGTTGAAGCTTTTCGAGACACTCTCGATCGTGACCTCGGCGCTCATCCCTTCACCACTCCCTTGCGCCAACGAAAGAGCACGTCCTCGATAGCCAGGACTCCCCGGACCATGAGTACGCTCAAGGCGCCGATAGCGACCATCCCGCCGATCACCGCCTCGGTCTCGAAGGCATAACGGGCCTTCCAGATCATCCAGCCGAGACCGTGGTCCACCGAGATCATTTCCGCCGCCACGACCGTCATCCAGCAGAAGCCGATGGCGATGCGCATGCCAACGAAAGTCGAGGGAAGCGCCGAGGGAACGACGACCTTCCAGAGAACTTGGCGGGTGGATGCACCGAGCGTCTGCGAGTACTCGATCACCTTTTTGTCTACCGAGTGAACCCCCGCGATCACGGAGACAATCATCGGGAAGAAGGCTCCCAGCGTGGTGATGAATATGACCGACTTCACGCCGACGCCGAGCCAGATCACGCTCAGCGGAATCCACGCCAACGGCGGCACCGGGCGCAGGACCTCGACCAGCGGATTTATCAGTTGTTCAAGGACCCGCGACCAGCCGATCAGCAAGCCCAGCGGCATGGCCAATACCAGCCCGATGAAGAAGCCGGCGAAGACCCGCGCGCAACTCCACAGGATAGCCTGGATCAGATCGCCGGAGACCATGCGGTCGAAGAGCGTGACCACCACCGTGGTAAAGGTGGGCAGCTTGATGGGCGGAAACACACCTGTCCGCGCGACCGCCTCCCACACCACAATCGCCACCGCGATCACGATCACCGACCGCACCGTACCGAAGAATCGGGGCTTCGCGCCCGCCCCGTCAGACTGTGGACTTCGTTGGTCCGCGAGAGCTCCGTGCGTCAGCGTCTCTACCGAGGACTCGGAATCACCCGTCGTCGTGCTGGCCATGACGGCATCTCCCCGTATCACGCACAACCCCCTGCCGTGCAGCAAGGACCTTCCCCGCCGAACCATCGGCCGAGACCATCGGCACGCGAAATAGCGAAAGTATCGGCCGGTGGCGCGGGACTGACAAACGATTAATCGTCGGGTTCGCACAAATCCTACTAAAGCGATGCTATGTATCCTTGCAACCGAGGCGAAGGTGACGTCCGCCCGGCTGTCCGAAAATCCC
>JAGWAU010000035.1:47273-156880 GCA_021296255.1 Alphaproteobacteria bacterium
ATGCCGAGCGTCACGTAGCCGCCTCCTCCAGAGCACGGGTTCAGGCCAATCTCAGCAGAAACGTGTGAGCCCCGACGGTGGTCGAAACTTCGAGGTCGCCGTCGACCTCGCGCCAGTCGTCGCTCCTTTCCCCATCGACGATGACCGTGCACGACTTGGGATTCACGTTGGTCACGCGGAAGGCCGTGGGCTCGCCGCGCGCCGCCGGGACCCCCGGATCGGTCGCCACGACCAGCATGCGCCGGCTCCCGTCGTAGACCGCTTGGCTCAGGCAAACCTTGGGGAAGTCGACGCCGTAGACCGTCGGATCGACGAACTTCCTCAAGTTGGGCTCGTTGAAGAGCCGCCACCAGGCGCCTTCACTGATCGATTCCGCCATGGCGGCCGAAGCGTTGAACTGGCCGCGCGGATGCGGCTCGTTCAACCCGAACCTCCAGGTGAATTCCAGCGTCTCGGGGTCGAGGGTGGGTTCGTGGTGCTCCTCGGCGCAGACCTTGAGCTTGGCGTGGACCGCGTCGTCGCCGAATTCGCGGGCGAAGGCCAGGCCGTAAAGCGTAGCCCGCGGGTTGCCGGGCGACTCGTCGGCGGGCTCGAGCGATCGCCAACCCAGGCATCCGACGGCCGAATCGAAGAACTGGCGCGCCACGTCGTGGCGTTGCGGGGTCAGCCCGAGGACCATGAGGAACTTGTCGTAGTTGCCCCAGAAGAACGACCCGGTGCCGTCGGGCCGCATGCTGATCTTATGGTTGTAGTCGATTATCGGATCGTAATAGTTGGTGTACCAGTCACCGACCTTGCCGTCTCGCATGGGCAGGTAGTGGTGCAGCGCGTATTCCCACCAGTTATCGAAGACCAGATGCAGGTCCGTGCGGTGATTGATGTCGTGGAGCCTCAGACCGAGGCCCGCGGGAGCCAGTCATATGGGCCAGATCTTGGTGTTCTCGCAGTGACACCCTTCGGGCCGTGACGACCACTGTTTGGCGAGGTGCCCGGCAACGCCCGAATAGGTCCAGGTAAACGTGTTCTCGCCGTCTCGGATGGTCTCGAAGGGCTCGTTCCACTTGTCGTCGTTCGTGACGTACTTGTGCAGCCCGAGGACGATGAGGAAGTTCCCCTTGAGCCAGAGCGCGCCGTCGGCCCCGATGGGGTCGATTTGACGGCCCCAGGGCTCGACCCCGTCGGCGGTCCAGCCGGGCGTGTCGTAACGGCCACGCAGGAACCGGGGAATCCAGGCCTCGTACCATTCCTCCGGATACTGGTCGCGGCGCGGGTCCTCGCCGATCTGCGTCAGCCAGTCCTCCGCAGCCCACCAGCCCGTATAGCGAAATGTGAGTTCGTCGAGGATGGTGCCGTAAACCTCGCGCCAAGCCGGCGTGGTATCGCACATGAGGCCCATGGCATAGCTCGACTCGAACAGGTCGAAACGGTACCAGGAGCGCCGCGGCTCGCCGCTGATGTTGTCCCAGTGGGGATGGGGCCGGCCCTCCTTGTCCCAGTTGTCCGGGGTCGTCGCCTTGCGGTGGAGATAGCGAAGCCATCCTCGGCTGCGTTCGCTGAGTTCCGGGTAGCCTGCCACTGTCGACGGCATGACGCGCCCTTGCCCTCTAGTTGTCTTGGCCCGCAACAGAGAGTGTAACGGGCAATTCCCGGATGACAATTGTCCCGTCCGGGAAGGATGCCCCTCCCGAAGACGGCACGAAAACTGGTACAGTTTTTAAGCCCCCGGTAGAGTGGCCTTCCCGGTCGATCGTCATATTCGAGGAAATGATCCGCATGAAGCTCCACGACTTCGATCCCGCTCCCAATGCCCAGCGTGTCCGCGTGTTCATGGCGGAGAAGGGACTCGAGATTCCGATCGTCGAGGTGAAAGTACGCGACGGCGTGATGTTCGAAGAACCCTACCGCTCCATGAACCCCTTCGCGGTCGTTCCGTTCCTCGAGCTCGATGACGGGACGTGCATCGGTGAGTCGGTCTCCATCTGCCGCTACCTGGAAGATCTCCATCCGACGCCCTCCCTGATGGGACGCGACCCCAAGGAACGAGCACTCATCGACATGTGGAACCGTCGGATCGAACTGGACGGTTACTTGCCCACCATGCATGCGCTGCGCAACGCGGACCCGGCATTTCAGGGGCGGGTCGTCCCCGGCACGCGGAACGATCTCGTCCAATTCCCTGAAATCGTCGAGCGGGGCAAGGACATGCTGCTGATCCTGCTCGAACGGCTCGAGGCGCAGCTCGCGGACAATCGCTTCATCGCCGGCGAAGCCTTCTCCATCGCCGATATCACCGGCTATTTCTTGATCCGATTGGGAGTCCGGCTCGATTTCCCAATTCCCGATGACCGGCCCAACGTGGCGCGCTGGTACGAAGACGTGGCCGCCCGTCCGAGCACCCGGGCCTAGGAAACGGCGCGCCCGCACGGTTCCGCCCCGACACCATGCGCTTTGACGAAGCGCCCGTCTCTCCTACACTGGACGAGGGTTCTGAATCCGTATCTGGAAGGCTGCCATGTCCGTCTCCCTCGTCTGCATGTCGCACAGCCCTCTCATGATGGGCGCGTTGTCTCCTTCCGATCGGTCCCAGGAGGAGACGTTCTTCGACGTTGTCGGCGAAGCCGGAAAGTGGATCGAATCTAAGGACCCGGACCTGATCGTGGTTTTCGGACCGGATCATTTCGGTGGGCTTTTCTACGATCTGATGCCGGGCTTCGTGATCGCCGCCGCAGCCCATGGCAGCCACGATTGGGGACTGGAACCGGGTCCCCTGGACGTTCCCGAGGACATCGCCATGGCGTGCTTCCGTCACCTCACGGCCGAGGGATTCGATCCGGCGTTTTCCTACGACATGCGGGTCGACCACGGCACCACCATCCCGCTGATCAAACTCACCGGAGCGCTGGCCGCCTACCCGGTTCTGCCCATCGTCATCAATTGCGCGGCCATCACCCGCCCCGGGTTCCGGCGCGTACGGGAGTTGGGCGCCGCGGCCGGTCGATTTTTGGCCGGCCTCGATAAGCGCACCGTCATCATCGGCTCCGGGGGACTTTCGCACGATCCGCCCACGCCGGTGATCGATCTCAACGACGAGAGAATCGTAGACAGAGTGGTCAAGCGGAACGTGCCTACACCCGAGGAGTTCAAGCGCCGCGAAGCCCGGGTGGTCGAGGCGGCAAAGGCGATGTGCCGGGGCGAAGGTCCGCTCCTGCCGCCGAGCGAGGAGTTCGACCGGCGATTCCTGGAGCGTTTGATGATGGGCGACCTTGAAGCGTTCGACGACTGGTCCGATGAGATGATGGACCGGGAAGCAGGGTTCGGCGGCCATGAAGTGCGCTGCTGGGTGGCCGCCGCCGCGGCGGTGGCGGCGGCGTCGGACGGCGAGCCGGATTTCACCCTCGACTATTACGACATCATCCCCGAGTGGATCACCGGCATGGCCGTGGTGCGTGGCACCGCGTAGACCCTGCGCCGACCAAGACACGCTCGACCCCCCGCCCAATTCTCCCTCCCTCGCCGAGGCTGCGGAGGGCAGGAGGCCATGTCCACGAAAGCACCTCCGACTTTGGAAAATCATCACATTCCTGCCTGCGACGGCAGGCATCACCGGAGCGTTGATCCGACCGTCCCGGTTGACGGGTTCTCACGAATCTGCTGCAAGAGCCCACTCCGGGTACCGATGTGACAACCGCCGCATCCGCTCCTCTCAGCCGAGACGTCAAGGTCATCGGCCTTGTCGGAAGCGCGCACGTCGTCAGCCATTTCTTTCAGCTGGCGTTGCCGCCGCTGTTTCCGATCCTCAAAGACGATCTGGGCGTCTCCTACGCCGCTCTCGGCCTGTTGAGTACGGTTTTCTTCATCGCCTCGGCCGTGACCCAACCCGCCATGGGATTCCTCGTGGACCGCATCGGCGCGCGGCGCGTGCTGATCATCGGTATCACCCTGCTCGGCCTCTCTTATCTGATGATGGGGCTGCTGCCCACGTATCCCGCCTTCATCGTCCTGGCAGCGATCGGCGGAGTCGGCAACTCCGTGTTCCATCCTGCGGACTACTCGATCCTGACGGCATCCGTCAGCGAGAGGCGTTTGGGCCGGGCCTACAGCGCCCATACTGTGGGCGGCAACGTCGGCTGGACCCTTGCCCCAATCGTCATGATCGCATTGGCTACCGTCATCGGGTGGCAGAGCGCCCTGATCTCGATCGGCATCGCCGGATTGGCGCTCGGGGCGTTCCTGACGTGGCGAGGCTCGCTGCTGCGAGACGAAAGCGACGCTCATAGACGTTCGGAGGGGGATGGCGATGGTGGTTCGCGAACCACGGGGTTCGCGTTCCTCTTCAACGCATCCATTCTCGCATCTTTCATCTTCTTCATGTTCCTGGCCATGGGACAGTTCGGGATTCAGTCGTTCTCCGTGACCGCGCTCAACACGGTCTACGGCGTCGATCTCGCGCTGGCCGGTTCCGCGCTAACGACGTATCTGGCGGCGGGCGCCATCGGGACCATCGTCGGCGGGATCGCAGCCGACCGCGTGCGGGATCCCGGGATGATCGTCGCGGTCACCTTCGCGATTACGGTGCTGATTTTCGTGGCCATGGGTGGCCTCGAGTTGCCGTTTTGGGCGATGTTTACGGGCTTCGCTCTGACCGGGTTCGCCATGGGAGTCGCCATGCCGTCCCGCGATCTCATCGTCAAGCGCGCAACACCGGCGGGCGCGACGGGCCGGGTGTTCGGCTTCGTCTACTCCGGGCTGGATATCGGCGGGACCATCACCCCGGTCTTGTTCGGCACCTTCATGGATCTCGGCCGACCCCATTGGCTCTATCACACTGTGGCGCTGCTGATCTTCGCCGCCATATGCAGTGTGCTGGTTGTCCGGCAGCGCACCGGTGGCGCCAGCGGCTGACGAAGGACACCATTCAGTCCCATGGCGGTTTCAAGCCGGGTTTGAACTGCCATGGAGCCCCTTGAAATCCGACGGCGCGTCGGACTGGTTTTGCGCCAGGGCATCGCGGAACGCCGGCATGCCCTCGCACAATCCGTAGATTCGCCGCACCGTCGGGTAGAGCGTCAAATCACAGTCATAGCGGCGCGAAACCTGTATCAGCGAGGCCAGGCATATGTCGGCGAACGTCAGGGATTCTCCATGGCAATAAGTTCCCGTGGCCGGATCACCGACGAGCGACGCCTCCAGCATTTCCAGCCCCTGGCGAACCCAGTCATGGCACCAGCGACGAACGCCAGCCTCGTCCTGGTTCAGGTTGTCGGCAAGGCGGTTGCGGATGCGGCTGGGCAGCAATGCGAAGATGTCCCCGACCAAGGCGAGCGACAGGCTGCGCACGCGTGCCCGTTCGGCCGGATCCTCGGGCAGCAGAGGGGGTTCGGGAAACTTCTCCTCCAGGTACTCGAGGATGGCCAGGGACTGCGTGACGACCACGTCCCCATCCTTCAGCGCCGGAATCTTTCCCTGCGGGTTGAGGGCCCGGTAGCCGGGGGACGCGGTGTCGCCCTTCAGAACATCGACGATTTCGTCCTCGTAGGCGACGCCCTTGAGATTGAGCGCGACCCGCGCCCGGTAGACATTGGAGGACAGGTAATAGCCGTAAAGTTTCATGGGACGGATCACCCCTTGTTCAGGAACGCGCTCATCCGCTCATCCCGCTCCGGCAAATTGAAGACCACCGCCGCCAGATCCTGTTGGAGCGCGAAGGCGGTTTCATTGTCGGGGGGGCCTTCACATCGAACGAGCGCTTCCTTGGCCATCGACAGCACCGTCGGGGGTTTGTCGAGCAACCGCGCGACGATGTCCGTCACGGCCCTGTCGAGGCCGCCCTCGGGCGCGACCCGGGTCACCAGACCGAGGTCCTTGGCTTCTTCGGCGTCGATCCGCTCGGCGAGAAGAACCATCTCGAATGCCCGGGCTCGATTGCCCAGGTGACGGGGCAGCAGCGCGGCGCCCCCGACGATGCCGACGTCGATCTCAGGCTGAGCGAATCGCGCGTGGGGCGCGGCGATCACGATGTCACCCGCCATGACGAGCGCGCAGCCGGCACCGAAGCTCAGGCCGTTGGCGGCAATCACCACAACTTGGGGCAGCGCGCGCAGACGGCGGTAGATGTCCACCGTGCACCCGGCGAATTTACGAAAGCCCGAGACGGTCAGCTTGGAGACATCGTCGATATCGGCCCCCGCGCAGAAGGCTTTCTCGCCGGCGCCGGTGAGGACGAGAACCGACACGCCGCGATCCTCCGCCAATCCATCGGCAACGTGAAACAGTTCTTCGAACATGCGCCAACCCAGCGCGTTCAGCTTGTCGGGTCGATTCAGCATCACTCGAACGACGCGATCCTCGTGCGTCCGCCCGACCGAGATTTGCTCGTAGTCCACGATGAGTTCCCCCTCTCGATCTCCAGTCACAACCTATCCCACCGGCCCGTATCGGCCCAAGCGCCGCCTACCTTTACGCCAACGGAACGACCCTTCACACTTGCCCGCCGTTCAACCGGAAGGCTTTCAGCCGCATGATCCGACTGGCATTCGACATCGGCGGAACGTTCACCGACATCGTGCTGCACGATTCCCTGTCGGGGGCACTGCACGTCGCCAAGACGTTGACCACGCCGGACGACTTGGCTCGTGCGGTCATGACCGGCCTGGATGCGGTTCTGGACGAGACGGGGTGGAAATCCTCCGACATAGACGTCCTCCTTCACGCCACGACCGTGGCGACGAACGCCATCCTTGAACGAAAGGGCGCCAAGACGGCGCTCCTGACGACCGAGGGATTCCGGGATGTCCTGATCCTGGGCCGCCAGAAACGTTACGAGACTTACGACCTCTATTTTCGCAAACCGGAGCCGTTGACACGACGCCGGCACATCTACGAGGTCTCCGAGCGCCTCGATACCGACGGAAGCGTCATTACGCCCATCGACATAGATGGCCTCGACTCGGTGGCCGACCGGCTCCTGGCAGAGGGAATCGAGTCGGCCGCGATCGTTTTCCTGCATTCCTATGCCAACGCGGACCATGAAAGAACCGCCGCGCGGCACCTAGCGGAACGCGTGCCCGGTCTGGTCATCTCGGCGTCCTGCGACATCTCCCCTCGCATCCGCGAATACGAACGCAGCAGCACGACCCTCGCCAACGCCTTCGTCAAGCCGATAATGGCCCGGTACCTCGACAGACTGCAGGAGACATTGGGGAAGCGGGGGTTTTCGGCACCGCTCCACGTGATGCAGTCGAACGGTGGGCTCGTGACGCCAGAGATCGCCCGCGACTATCCCGTCCGCATCGTCGAGTCGGGCCCGGCGGCCGGTGTTCTGCTCGCACGGCACATCGGACGTCGGGAATCCACGGAACACGTGCTGACATTCGACATGGGCGGCACGACCGCCAAACTCGGCGTCGTGGACGACGGCGAGCCGGCCATCACGCCCGCTTTCGAAGTCGACACGATCGACTCTCGGCGGTATAGCGGCTTGCCCCTGTCGACCCCCGCGATCGAGCTTCTGGAGATCGGCGCCGGCGGCGGCAGCATCGCGGCCACCGACGGACACACCATCCAGGTAGGTCCCCAGAGCGCCGGCGCGAACCCGGGGCCCATCTGCTACGGCGGCGGGGGCGACCGGCCGACGGTCACCGACGCCAATCTCGTGCTCGGCTACCTCGATCCGGGATATTTCAACGGCGGTGCCATGACGTTGGATCTGGAGTCGGCGGAGGCCGGCCTGCGGCGGACGATCGCCGACCCCTTGGGCCTGTCGCTGGAAGACGCGGCATGGGGCATTCACGCGGTCGCCAACGCCAACATGGAGCGCGCGATGCGGGTCATGTCGGTCGAAAAAGGCCGTGACCCCCGCAAGTACACGCTGGTCGCCTTCGGCGGTGCGGGACCGATCCACGCGGCACGAATCGCGCGCTCGCTCTCGATTCCCCGCGTCATCGTCCCCGCCGCGGCAGGAGTCGGCTCGGCGGTCGGGCTGCTTACCGCCGAAACCCGCATCGACGTGACCCTCACGCGCACCATGGCGCTGGAGGCAAGCGCGAGGAAGCAGATCGCGGCGGCGTATGCGGAACTCGAGTCTCTGGTGGCGCGAGAGGCGCCACGCCTCGGTCCGGCCGCGCCGAGGCTCTCGCGCTATGCCTATCTCCGGCAGGCAGGGCAGGGCTTCGAGATCAACGTCGATCTGCCCGCCGGCCCCATCGACGACGGTTACGCCGACCGCGTGATCGAGGCCTTCCACGCCACGTATGAGCGGGACTACGGCTATCGCGACGAGGCATCCGGTGTCGAGGCGGTGGATTGGTGCCTGGCGGCGACGTTTTCCGAGGATACGACCGGCCAACTCGAGACGAAAGCGGTCCCGCGCGAGGAGAGCGGACGGATCGACGGCGATCGGCAGGTGTATCTGCCCGAATACGGCACACAGGTGTCCTGCCGCATCCTGGACCGTGCAACGCTTGCCCGTTCCGACGGCCTCGAAGGCCCCGCGATCATCGAAGACCCTGAGTCGACGATACTTGCACTACCGGGCGACCGCCTTAGCATGTCGGAGCGCGGCGACGTCATCATCGCCATCAACGCAAGGGAAAACGGTTGAACGACGCGAACTCACGATCGATGACCGACCTCGGACGGAACGCCCGCATCGACCCCATCACCTTGTCGATCGTCTGGAGCAAGCTGATGTCCATCGTCGAGGAGATGGGCGGCACGCTGCGCCGCACGGCCTATTCGCCCGCTCCTCAGGGTTGTTCGACCGCAAGGGGCGCCTGATCGCCCAGGGACAGTTTTCCCCCGCGCATATCGGGGCCATGCCCAATGTCATCCGCAACGTCTCCAGATACATTCCCGTGGAAACTCTGGTCCCCGGCGACGTCGTCCTGTTCAACGATTCGTCGCTGGGCTCCGGCCACTTCCCCGACTTCTTCCTTATCATGCCGGTGTTCGTCGACGACCGGCTCGTCGGCTACTCGGGGGCAACGGCGCATCACATCGACACCGGTGGCGCGACGCCCGGCTCACAGGAGATCGCGGGCGTCAGCGAGGCCTACCAGGAAGGGCTCCGGCTCCTACCCGTGCGCCTGTTCCGCGCAGGCGAACTGGACGGGGACATCATGCGCACGATCCTCGGCAACGTCCGGGTCCCCGATCTCGTTCAGGGCGACCTCTTCGCGCAGCGGAACGCAGCCCACGTCGGCATGACCCGCATGCTCGCAATCTTCGAGGAGTACGGCGAAGAGCTGATCGAGAACACGTTCGAGGAGATTCTCGCCGCCTCCGAAGCGCGCATGCGCGAGTTCATCCGGACCCTGCCCGATGGGTCCTGGGAATTCGAGGACTTTCTCGACGATGCCGGACCCCGATCGGACCCCGTGCGTTTCCACGTCCGCGTCACCGTCGATGACGGCGATATCGAGCTCGATTTTTCGGGAAGCAGCGATCAGGTCCCGGCGGGGATCAATTCCTACTACAACTTCACCCGAGCCTGGGGAAACTTCACCGCGATGGCGCTGGCCAAGGCCATTATGCCTCAGAACGAGGGAACCATCCGACCGATCAAGATCACGGCCCGCGAGGGCTCGTTCTTCAATGCGGTGCATCCGGCGCCGTCCGGCGGGCGGGCGACCAACCAGGTCCGCCTCTTCGAGGTGGTCAACGGCGCCCTGGCCGAAGCCCTACCCCACCGCGCCATGGGGGCCTTCACCCACTGGAGCAACCCCAACATCGGCGGGCTCGACGACCGCACGGGCAAGCCCTTCGTGCAATACGATCTTCTCTTCGGAGGCTATGGCGGTCAGCACGACAAGGACGGCGAGGAAGGCATGGCGCCGCTGATGAACTGCACCAACATCCCCGTCGAGGTGTACGAGCATGCGGGACCCCTTTTGGTGAAACGCCTCGAGTTGATGGCGGATTCGGGCGGCGCCGGGAAATTCCGCGGCGGACTCGGACTTCGCAAGGACGTCCAACTCAGATGCAAGGAGGCTCTGGCCACCTTGCTGACCGACCGGCGCAAATACGAGCCTTTCGGCGTCTTCGGTGGCAGTTCCGGAAAGAAGGCGGAGATCATCCTGTTCCGGAACGGAGATTCAATTTCGCTCGAGACCAAGGAGACGCGAACCCTGAAGAAGGGTGATGTGTTGAGCTTCCAACTGTCCGGGGCGGGCGGCTACGGCGACCCCGCCCAGCGTGAGCCCCGGCGGATCGAGGACGATCTGGCGGACGGTTACGTCACCGAGGAAGGCGCCCGGCGCGACTATGGAGTCGAGATCAAGGACGGCAAGGTCGTCGGCGGAAAAGCCTAACGATTGCAGGCGGGGAACGAACATGGATGAAGTCGGCAAACTCGAACTTATCCGCGAAGCGCTCATCGCGGTTACCCAGGAAATGAGGGCGAACGTGATCCACTCGTCCTATTCCTCGATCATTTACGAGGGCCACGACTTCTCCACCGCGCTCGTGGGACCCGATGGACGCTACGTGGCGCAGTGCGACGGGGATCACCCGCTCCACGTCTTCTCGGTACCGTATTCGACACGGAAGATCCTTGAGGAATTCGGAGGCGACATCCGTGAAGGCGACATATTTCTTCACAACGACCCTTACACGGGCGGAACGCATCTGAACGATATCCTGCAGCTGCATCCCGTCGTCCATGAGGGCGACATCGTGATGTTCGCGGCCATCCGCTACCACTTCGGCGACGTGGGCGGCATGACGGCGGGCAGCCTGTCGGGCGAAGCGCGTGAGATCTTCCAGGAGGGCCTTCGCATCACGCCCACGAAAATCTGTAACGCAGGGGTGATGAACGAAGCTTACCTCAGCCTCCTCTTCAACAACATGCGCCAACCCCTGGAGCGCCGCGGTGACTTCAACGCCATGTACGGCACCGGCCGCAAAGCGGTCGAACACGTCCAGCGCTTGTGCCGACGATTCGGAAAGAAAGATCTGCTGGAAGCGATCGATGAGATCCTCGCCCGCTCCGAGACTGTCATGCGAAGCCGCATCCAGGCCCTCGAAGACGGCGATTATTACGCCGAGGGATTCATGGAGAGCACGGGCACGAGCCCCGAACCCCTGGTCCTGCGCCTCAAGCTGAGCGTAAAGGGCGACCGCCTGATCGCGGACTACACGGGAACCTCGCCACAGACCGCCGGCCCCACCAACGTCGGTCCGGCGATGACGATGACATCGCTCTGCACGATCGTGAAATCGTTCCTCGATCCCGGGACTCCCGTCAATCACGGCTCGTTCGAGCCCATCGAGATCATCTCGCCGCCCGGCACCTTCATCAACGCGACATATCCCGCCGCCTGCGGTGGCATGACGGAGGTCAAGTCCCTGCTGGACTCGGTGGGCTCGACCGTCATGGGTCAAGCGGTCCCGGAGATGATGGTCGGGGATCTCAAGGGAGGCGCCAATCACACGTATGTCTCCGGACCGGACCCGCACCGCAACGACGATATCTACTTGCTATATGAATGGATCGCCGGCGGGACCGGGGCGTCGGAAGGCCACGACGGCAACAACGGTGTGCGAAATTACACCGAAGGCGACTTCAACTCGGTCCACGCGGTCGAGATCGTCGAGAGCCAGTACCCGATCGCCGTCGACCGCTTCGAGATCCGCGCAGGATCCTGCGGCGACGGAAAATGGCGGGGCGGCTTCGGCGTACGCCGCGATGTCCGAGTCAAGAGTGACGTTGGCGCGTTGTCGGTTCTCACTGACAAGTGCGTCATCCCGCCCTTCGGCGTGCACGGCGCCAAGAACGGCGCGGGCAACCATTTCGTCGTCATCCGCGACGGCGAATTCCTCGAACCATCCGCCGTTCCGGGCAAGGTCTCCGGCTTCCCGCTTCGGCGGGAAGACGTGGTGCGCGAGGAGTCCGCGGGCGGCGGAGGCTACGGGGACCCCCTTGAGCGGGGTCCGGACCTGGTGGCAACGGACGTCCGCCTGGGCTACTTCACGGCCGATCAGGCGGACAGGCGATACGGCGTGGTCCTGAATGCGGATGGCAGCGTCGACGAGCCCGCGACCGGGCGCCGCCGGCAGGAGCTAGGGGACGAGCGTATCCATGTGGCCGTCCAAGCCGCCAACGCGGAGATGTATGCCGACGCGAAACGCGAATTCGTCGTACCGTCCGACGTGGCCGCGCGGCTGGGGATCGGCGAAGGCGACCTCGTCGAGCTGATCGCCGGCACCGGGCCGCTGGTGCGGGGCTGGGCGCGCATCGGCGATGCCGACGGCGGCGCCCCGGTCATGGTCGGCGCGTCGGCGTTCAATCTCTTGAAGACGACGCCGGGAGCACCAGCGGAGATCCGGCGAGTCGTCTCCACACCGCCGGAATAGCTGTCATTGCCCTAGCCCTGCCTCTCTCGTCTCTCGCCTCGGCAAATCCTCCGGCGGGGTGGGACGGGGAGTCGAACAGCTAGTCCAACTCCCGCAACAAACGCAGCAGGAATCGGGACCGCTCGCAAAGGCGGTCGACGACAATATGCTCGTGTTCGGCATGGGCGCCGGCGCCCACCACGCCGAGGCCGTCGAGCGTCGGTACGCCGAGAGCCGCGGAGAAGTTTCCATCCGACACGCCGCCTGCCCACGTCTCCTTCAGGTCGAGTCCCACATCGGCCGCGACCGACTTCGCTCGCTCGAAAAGAGCCATACCGGCCTCGCTGCGCTCGAACGGCGGGCGGTTGATGCCGCCCAGAACCTCCACCTCGATATCCTCCCCTTCGGGCCGCAACCCGAGAAGGACCTGCTCCAGTTCGTCCGCCTCCGCCGGGTCGGCGAAGCGAAGATCGACTTCGGCCTCCGCCTCTTCCGGCACCACGTTCGGCCGCGTCCCGCCGCGGGCCGTTCCTACGTTGAGCGTCACACCGCGCCCGTAGTCCGTCATGGCCTCGATCTTCACGATCATCCGCGCCAGTTCCGCAATTGCGCTTCGTCCCAACCGATGGTCGGATCCTGCGTGTGCTGCCCGCCCCCGCACGCGAATGCGGAACCGCCCCCATCCGCTCCGCATCGTCACGGCGGAACCGTGCGGCGGCCGCGCAGGCTCGTTCACGAGCACGTATTTCGCCCGCCGGGCTTCGGTTTCGATAACCTCCCGCGAAGTCGGGCTGCCGACCTCCTCGTCCGAGACGAGAACGACCGTTATGGACAGCAGGGTCCTGTCACCGGACGCCATGATCGTTCGGATGGCGTCGCAGACCAGGTAGGCGCCTCCCTTCATGTCGTAGATGCCGGGCCCGTACGCCTTGCCGTCCTCCACCCGGAACGGGCGTGCTTCCAGGGTGCCCATCGACCACACCGTATCGAGGTGGCCGAGCACCATGATTCCGGCCTCATTGGTCGCCCAGGGCGTTCGGCCGATCAGATGATCGCCAAAGCCGTCCCGTCCCGGAATTCGTTCAATTTCCAGACCTGCGTCGCCGAGGCTTCCCTCGACCAGGTCGACCATGCGATTGACCGCATCCGCGTCGGTGGACGGCGACTCGATCTCCACCCAGGATCGAATGCCCGCGAGCAGCCGTCGGTTTTCCTCTTGGGTTTCGGCCATCGTACGAGCGCTTAAACCTTGATAAAGGGGTTGATCGCCTCCGGCTCCGCCTCACCCTCTCGCTGATCGAGATAGGCTTGGGCGACCTGCTCGCAGGTGGCAAACCAGACGCCATCGAATTCCCGCATGAACGCGATGAATTCCCGCAGCAGGGCGATTCGCGACGGGCGTCCGATGCCCTGCGGGTGCATGACGAGGTCGAGATAAGCGCCCCAGCGACGGATTTCGCGGAACTCCTCCTTCCAGATCGACAGGATATGCTCGTTGGTCGCCATGGGTCGCGGCACGCTGATGGTGAAGAAAAGGTAAGGCGCGTCGTCGGTCGACCAGTGCCAGGGCAGTTCCACGGGGCCGGGACGCCCGTCCTCAAGCACATGCTGGTAGGGGACGATGTCGTCCAGCAGAGAGCTGTCATAGAGAAAGCCGCGGTCAGTCAGGAGACGAAGCTGATCCATCGTGGTCTCACCGGCCGGTGACCTGTAGCCGACTGGTCGCACGCCAACGGTCTTCTTCAGGGCTTCCAGGCCCCGATCCAGCTCTTCCAGGACCTCGTCCGGCTTGTCGGGATCGGGCCATTTGTGGAGATAGCCGTGGTGGGCGATTTCGTGGCCGTGCTCCAGGATCATCTCGACCCGCTGCGTGCGGTTCTCGGCGACCCAACCGGGCACGAAGAAGGTTGCCGGCAACCCCTCGTCCTTGAGAAGCTCCAGGATTCGCGGAACACCGACCTTGGCGCCGTAAGTGCCATAGGAAAGCGTGCCGGGACGCTTGAGATTTTCGGGATCGCGGCTGATCCAGTTGGTCTCGGAGTCGAAATCGAACGATAGCGACACCGCGCACTTGGCACCGTCCGGCCACGTGACGTTGTGTATCATGTGTACTCCCCGTCCCGACCCCGGTGCTCCGAGAGCCCCCGATCGCGCAAGACTCTAGTGGGCGGAACCATGCCGAACAACAAGCCCGCCCCCGCTCGTCGCTAGCCGTGCAGGGCGGACTTGGCGAGCATCATGTGTACGCCCTTGTGCTGGTTGACGATTTGGCTGACATGAAGGTCGGCCGCGATGCTGCAAAGCGTGTACGCATCTTCCTTCGACAGATTGGCCCGCTCCTGGATCAGGACCAGCATATCCCCCAACGCCTTCTTGGCCGCGTCATCGAGATCGGGATCGAAAGCCATGGTGATGTAGTGGGTCGGCGTCTCCGCCCGCGGCGAGTCCAGTTCCATGTCCTTGCGCAGGTGAAGCTCGAACGTACCCGACAGGCAGGTCTCGATGGCAGTGACGCAGACTTCACCGTCCCCCTGGGCAGCATGCCCGTCGCCCGCGGAGAACAAGGCACCCGGGTTGAACACGGGAAGATAGAGAGTGGTGCCCGGCAGCAAGTCCTTGACGTCCATATTGCCGCCGTGCTGACGCGGAATGATCGAGGTGATGCGTCCCCAGGCGGGCGGTGGCGCCACCCCCATTACACCGAAGAAGGGGGTGAGCGGCAGGTCGACGCCCCAAGGCAGCTCGGCGACCATGCGCTCGCGGTCCAACGGGACATGAAGGAGCCGCTTGTCGGGGAACTCCTCGGGCAGAGCACCCGCCAAGGGGCGGATCAGGTTCCAACCCCAGTCCTGGCGCAGCTGGACGTCCAGAATGCGCACTTCGAGAACGTCCCCCGGAACGGCGCCGCGGACGGCCACCGGACCCGTCATGATGTGACCGACGGGTTCCGGGGGCACTTTCTCGTGCACCTCGAGGTGCTCGGGGAGTATCTCGAACCTGCCGTGGGGCAGAACTTCAGGCGTTCCGGAAAGGCAGTGAAGCGTGACGGCATCACCTGACTCGATCTCGAGGACCGGCGGCAGCGACGCGTCGAAGATTCCCCAGTGAACCGTCCCGGGACCGGCATGGAGCTCGTGATGTCGTCCCATCCGCAATCCTTTCCCGCTGAAGCCGGGATCGGTCGACCTCCGGTTCAGGCGGACTGACCGACCTCGGCCTCCCGTCTCCGTTTCAGCAGTAGCCACAACGTCGCGACCAACGCCGCCAACAGGAACGGTACGGCGCCGAGGTTCACCGTGTTCCAGCCGAAGACGTATAACAATCCGCCCGACGAGAGCGATGCGATGGCCACGGAGCCGAACACGAGGAAGTCGTTGAGCCCCTGCACCTTGGCCTTTTCCGACGGATCGTGGGCGTCCGTGAGCAGCGTGGTCCCGCCGATGAAGAGGAAGTTCCAGCCTACACCCAGCAGGACCAGCGCGATCCAGAAATGGTAGAGGGAGATTCCCGCCACGGCAGCCGCAACGCTCCCGAACAGGAGCAGCGCCCCTGTCACCATGATCCTGAGAACGCCGAAGCGGCCGATGAGATGGCCCGTGAAGAAGGACGGCGCAAACATGCCGATGACGTGCCACTCGATGACGAAGATGGTTCTGCTGTAGGACAGATCGCAGGCGATCATCGCCAGAGGACTCGCGGTCATCACGAGGCTCATGACGCTGAAACCCACCATGGCCCCGAGGACGGCAACGGCAAACACCGGCTGGCGGACGATTTCGGAAAGCGGACGCCCGGTTTCCCGCCGCTCTTCGGGAGTCAGGCTCGGGAGTCTCAGTTGCGTCAGCAGCAGGATGACGAACAGGCACAGTAGGATCACGGAGAGATAGGTGCCGAGAAACGTGTACGGCGCAAAGAAATCCTTCGTGAACTTGCTACTCTCCGGCCCCAGCACGCCGCCGACGATCCCTGCCGCCAGGACCCATGAGATGGCCCTGGCCTTGAAATCGGAAGACGCGGACTCGGCGGCGGCGAACCGGTACTGATGGGCGAAGGCATTCTGGGTTCCCAGAAAGAACGTTCCCAAGCCGAACAACCAGAAGTTTCCGATATAGATCGCGTAGCTGCACAACAGTCCGCCGACCATGCCGACGGCGGCGCCCGACATGAACCCATAGCGCCGGCCGACGATCCGCATCCACTGGGCGGCGGGAATCGTCGACAACGCGACGCCGATGACGAAGGTGCTCGCCGGCAGCGTCGCAAACGCCTTGTTCTCCGCCAGACTCTGTCCGATCAGCCCCGCCAAAGCGACGACCGTTACGCTGACGATGAGCGCGACGGCCTGGCAGCCCGCCAGGATGGCGATGTTCCGGTTCATGCGGATTTCCCTGCTTGATCGCGAAGGGGGACAGATCGTCCCTCAATGTCGCCCGTCAGGCAATATGGGAGCAAGATCGATGACCACATGCCTCCCATGTGCCTGCCGCACGCCGCCGCGCGGCGGCGCCCGCATCTCCGAGGCGATCGGGGACGGCGAATCGACAAAGGCGGGCAACTCCCCCACGATAGGCGCCGACCCTTTCCGGCAACCGTGGACGGAGCAAATGAAAGGTCGGACACTTGGCGTATGGCACACCCTCAACGGGCTGCCGGCGGCGCAGCTCGGCGACTTGGCGCGCCGGGTGGAGAATCTCGGGTACACGGCGCTCTGGTATCCCGAGGCTATCGGTTACGAGGCCTTTTCGCTCGGAGGCCACCTGCTCTCCCAGACCACCACGATCAAGATCGGAAGCGGCATCGCCAACATCTACGCCCGCGACCCCCTGTCTGCCGCCCAGGCCCATGACACGCTCAACGCGATCTACGGCGGCCGCTTTGTCATGGGGTTGGGCGTCTCCCATGCACCCGCGGTGGAGGGTGTCCGCGGACACACCTACGGCAAACCAGTGGCCGCGATGCGGACTTATCTGGAAGCCATGGCCCGCGCCGAGCTCATTACTCCTGACGTCGAGCCGCAGATCGTGATCGCCGCACTCGGCCCGCGCATGCTGGCCTTGTCGACGGAACTCACCCAGGGTGCCCTGCCCTACAGCGTGACGCCCGAACATACCGCTTCGGCGCGTGGAATCCTCGGCCCGGACCCCTGGCTCTGCGTACAGCAAAAGGTTTGTCTCGAGACCGATCCGGACACCGCGCGCAAAGCCGCCTCGCGTGCGCTGGGACGTCACCTTCAACTGCCCAACTATCGCAACAGCTGGCTTCGTCAGGGCTTCTCGGAGGACGACTTTGTTGATGGCGGCGGCGAGCGGTTCCTGGACGCGATCGTTTCGTGGGGCCCGGTCGACACCATAAAGGACCACGTCCAGGCGCACTTCGATTCGGGCGCCGATCACGTGTGTATCGAACCCGTCAATCCGCGCGACGCCGTAGAACCCGACTGGGACGCGATGGAGGCCCTGGCCCCCGCCGGCTGAAATCCCCCATGACCACCCGCGAACTCACGGCCCTGAGGTGGACCTGCGAATCGAGCGCGGCCGGGAGGCCGGCAAGCCCGATTCACGCGGCGCCTGTCCGCCCGGGTTCGTCTACGGCCGGGTTCAGTCCCAGCTCGACGAATTCGACCGGATCTTCGTTCGGCGCGCGCCGGATTTCTTGACGTAACCTGTTGAAATATTGAAGGGAATCTTGAATGAAGACGCGTAAACTCGGTAACAGTGATATCTCGGTGTCTGACCTGGGACTCGGCTGCATGAGCATGACCCCGTTCTACGGAGATCCCGACGACGCGGAATCCGTAGCAACCCTGCGGCGGGCCATTGAGCTCGGTATTACCTTCCTCGACACGGCCGTCAGTTACGGAAGCGGAGGCAACGAAGAACTTATCGGACCGGTCCTGAGTGACTTCCGCGACGATGTCGCAATCGCGACCAAGTTCGGCGTTTACCTCAAACCCGGCGGTATCGGCTACAACGGCGATCCGGAGTACGCCTATCAATGCTGCGATGCCAGCCTCTATCGCCTCAAGACCGACGTCATCGACCTCTGGTACTTGCACCGGGTCGACCCGAACACGCCCGTGGAAGAGACCGTCGGCGCCATGTCGCGCATGGTCGAGAAGGGGAAGGTGCGGGC
Source organism: Alphaproteobacteria bacterium (assembly GCA_021296255.1). Taxonomy (GTDB): domain Bacteria; phylum Pseudomonadota; class Alphaproteobacteria; order UBA2966; family UBA2966; genus UBA2966. Next base: position 65,736 of record JAGWAU010000035.1, read on the forward strand.
ACTCGGGATCTGCGAGGTCAACCCGGCAACCCTGCGGAAGGCGCACGCCGTCCATCCCATCTCGGCCCTGCAGAGCGAGTACTCCTTGTGGACCCGCGACCCCGAAGGCGACGTTCTGGAAACCTGCCGCGAACTCGGCGTCAGCCTGGTTCCTTACAGCCCGCTCGGACGGGGCTTCTTCACCGGTACCGTGACCAGCCGGTCCGACTTGCGCGAGAACGACCGCCGCGTTCTTTTTCCACGGTTCAGCGAGGAGAACCTGGAACGCAACGTGCTGCTGCTCGACGTCGTCAAAGGCATCGCCGCGGCCAGAGGTTGCACGATGGGTCAAGTGGCGATCGCCTGGGTGCTCGCCCAGGGAGACGACATCATCCCCATCCCCGGGACACGACGCCGTAAGTACCTTGAGGAGAATGCCGGGGCGGTCGATGTCGAGCTCGATGCGAACGATCTCGCCGAGCTCGACCACGCCTTCCCGCGGGACGCCGCTTCCGGGCGGCGCCTTCCCGACATGCAGATGCCCTACGTCAACCAATAAAGGCCGACGCCATGAGTCACGTCTTCGGAAAGATCATTCAGACCGCCTACGTCGTCCGGGATATCCGGGCCGCGTTGGGTCACTGGACCGAGATGATGGGCGTCGGCCCCTGGTTCTACCGCGAGAGGGTGCCGTTGGAGACCTTCACCTACAAGGGAGAGCCGTCCGATCTCGAGATGTCCATCGCACTGGGGTACGACGGGGACATGCAGTTCGAGCTGATCCAGCAACGCAACGACGCGCCCTCGGTCTACAAGGACTTCCTGGAGACCTTCGGCGAAGGGCAGCAGCACCTGGGATTCCAGGTCGACGGTCTCGACGCCGCCATCGAGAAGGGCAAGAGCCTTGGCTACGAAATGATGCAGGAAGGCTACATCGCCAATTCGGGTCCCTTCGTTTACATGGGACTCGGTGATCATCCCGGTACCATGGTCGAGTTCCTGACCATGCCGGAAGTCCGGCGTCGGAACTGGGAGCTCATCAAGGGTTGGGCCCAGGGATGGGACGGGTCGGACCCCATCCGGACGGAAATCGTTTGACTGGGGACACCTGAATTCCATATCTCGCGGCATCGGTCGGCTCGTGGCGGGTGGCAAAACCATACGGCGCGCGGCCGCTGCATGAAGGTAAGTGCCCAGCGCCAAGCCATGAACGGCCGGAATCGGACAACCGATTCAACATCCGAGGATCGCTCGAACGTCCCCGTTTATTGGTCCTTGAAGATTGAAACTTCCGTAACGAATTTGTAACTATCGCCTTCCTCTTCGAACGGGACGATGTTGAGCGTCGCCCTGTTCATGGTCGGCTACGGGTTGGCGGTGAATTGTCAAACGACTCTGGATGCCGAGAATGGCGATGGCGGAACTCCCTGGCCCGAACGTTGAAATCGAACTGAAGCTCAGCGCGCCCGCCGAAACCATCGAAGCCCTGTCGCGGTCCGGGCCCGTCGTGCAGGCCTCCGAAGGTCTCGGCATCGTCAAGACTCTGGAGAATACCTACTACGACACCCCCGATTTGAGGCTTTTGACTCGTGGAATCGCGCTGCGGGTGCGCAAGGACGGAGAGCGTTTCGTCCAGACCATGAAGACTGAGTCCGAGTCGGGTGGGGCTCTCGCACGCCGCGGTGAGTGGGAGACCCCGGTCGGGGGTCTTCGGCCTGATCTCGCGGCGATCGACGACGCGGACGCGCGTGAACTGCTCGGCTTGATCCTGCCGGGAGAGCTCCAGCCCGTCTTCAGCAACCGTATCCGGCGGGAAGTTCGTGTGATCGACGGCCCGGACGAATCAGGTCATGCCCGGACGATCGAGATCGCGCTTGATATCGGCGAAACCCGGGCCGGCGATGTGACGGAACCGATCGCCGAGATCGAGTTGGAGCTGCTCAAGGGTTCGGCCGAAAACGTTTTCGACCTGGCGCTGGCGTTGCACCGGATCGGTCACGTTCGCATTGAGCCGCGCAGCAAGGCGGAACGCGGCTACGCGCTGTCGACGGATATCGTGCCCCGGTGGCAGAAGGCTGAGCCGATCGTCTTCGATCCGCAAACGACGATCGATGAAGCGCTCGCCGACGTGTTCAACGCCTGCTTCAAACATTGGACCGCCAACGAATCTGCCGCACTTGATGGGCGCGACCCGGAGGGCATCCACCAGATGCGGGTCGGATTGCGGCGATTGCGATCTGCCCTTTCCATCTTTGGACCGCTTCTTCCCGAGGACGCGCTGGCATGGCTCAAGGAAGAGGCCAGCGGCGCACTCGGAGCGCTGGGCCGGGCGCGGGACCTCGATGTATTCCTGGGAGAGCTGCTGAGTCCCGTGGCCCAGGAGTTTCGGGGTGACGAATGCCTTGTGACCTTGCGTCGCGCCGCGGCGCGCGAGCAGGCCAAGGGGTACGAGCAGGCCAGATCGGCCATTGTTTCACCCCGATACACTGAATTCGTCCTCCGTTTTGGTGGCTGGGTAGAGGGCCGCCGCTGGCGAACCGAAGGCACATCCGACGTGTTGGACCGCCCCCTCGTCGCCTATGCGGACAAGTTGTTGGAGAAACGGCATCGCAAGGCACTCAAACTCGGCCGGCAATTCGAGATTCTGTCGGTGGATGGGCGCCATCAGGTCAGGATTGCGCTCAAGAAGCTTCGGTATACATCGGAATTCTTCGAATCGCTCCATCCGAGCCGGAAAACCAAACGCTATGTGAAATCCCTTTCACGACTGCAGGATAGTCTTGGTCATCTCAACGACGTGGCGGTTGCCGAGCGCCTCATGGAAGATCTTGCGAATCGAAGCGCACTGCCCAGCGAGCAAGCCGCACTCCAACGGGCTGCCGGCCTGCTGATCGGTTGGTACGCACGAGGGGTTGCCGATACGGAACCCGAGACGGTCGCCAACTGGGAGGCATTCTCCGTGGCCGCGCCGTTCTGGCGGCAATAGACTATTCCGGTGGCAATTCGGTCTCCCGAGGAACGATGATCACGGTACTAGTCGCCAACCCGAAGGGCGGCTGCGGCAAAACCACTATCGCCACCAATCTGGCGGCAGCCTTCGCCAACGGGGGTCTGCGCACGGCGCTCGCTGATGCCGACCGCCAGCGCAGCAGCCTGTATTGGCTAAAGCTGCGCCCGAGTACGGTCCCGCGCATTCTCGGCCTCGAGTGGATCAAAGGCGATCCCAAGCCTCCGAAGGGCATCGACCGGCTCGTCATTGATTGCCCGGCCGGCCTTCGGCCGTGGCGGTTCCGCCGATTCGTCGCGCGCGTGGATGTCGTCGTCATCCCGGTGCTGCCGTCGCCCTTCGACGAGCGAACGGCCGAGCGCTTCGTGAAGCGGATACTGAGGAACAAGGCAATCCGCAGACGACGCGCGGCGGTGGGGCTCGTGCGCAACCGAGTCCGCGCCCGATCGCGCGCCGCGGACCACCTGGAGATCGCGACGACCGGGATGGACGTGCCCGACGTCGGCGAAATCCGGGACCGGGCACTCTACTTGGAGGTGGCGTCGAACGGCCTGGGCATCTTCGACCTGCCGACGCCCCGTATCGAGACGGTCCAGGCCGATTGGTATCCGCTGCTTCGCTACATCGAGACCGCCGGATGGCGCGGTTCGGCAAACGAGTGAGCTGCGAGATGCCGAACCGCAAAAAGCGCACAATATTGCGGCTGAGTCTTCTGCAAGGCACCATGGACAAAACCCGGGAGACGCCATGAACCACGCCAACGCTCCGTTCGACCCCGTAAGCCTCAAGATCATGTGGGACCGATTGGTCTCCCTGACCGACGAATGCCTTGAGGCGATGGTCCGCGCGTCGTTCTCGACCACGGTGCGGGAGTGCTACGACCTTTCGGTCACGGTCATGGACCGGCAAGGGTATTTCATGGCTCAGGGCTCTCAGAGTATCCCTTCGTTCACCGGCTCCACGCCGGCTTCGCTCAAACACATGCTGGACCGCTTTCCGCCGGAGACGCTGGTGCCGGGGGATGTGCTCTGCACCAACGATCCCTGGATGGGCACGGGACACGTCTTCGACCTCACGGTGATGCGTCCCGTGTTTCGTGGCGATGAGATCGTCGCTTACACCATGAGTATCTCGCATTTGCCCGATATCGGCGGTGTCGGTTACGGCACGGCTGGTTCGGAGATCTACCAGGAAGGATTGCGCCTGCCGGTTTGTAAGCTCGTCGAAGCCGGCACGGTCAACGAAACAGTGCTGGAGCTGCTGCGTTACAACACGCGGGTGCCGGAGCAGGTCATCGGCGACTTCATGGCCAACGTGAACTGCAATCAGATCGCTGGGCGCGAGCTGCTGGCGTACACGGGGGAGTACGACCTCGACCAACTAGACGATCTGTCGTGGGCGATCAGAGATCAGTCGGAGCAGGCGATGCGCACGAAAATCCGCGCGCTGCGTGACGGTGTCTACGAACACAGCATCAAGATCGAGGGATTCCCCGATCCCATCACATTGGCCTGCCGGATCGAGATCGCCGGGGACAGCATGCACATCGATTACGCCGGTACGGATGCCAGCGTGCCGCGCGGCATCAATGCTCCCTACTGCTTCACCAACTCCTACTCGCTCTATGCGGTGAAATGTCTCGTCGGCCTGACGACTCCCAACAACCAGGGCGTGATGGCGCCGATAAGCGTCGCGGCGCCGGAGGGTTCATGCCTGAACACCCTGCCACCGTCACCGACTGGGGCGCGGCACCTGACGGGATATTTCTGCATGCCGCTGATCTTCGGCACCCTCGCCGACGCGGGATCTGAGCAGCTGCAGGCGGATTCCGGAATGCTCAACGTCTTCAACATGCAGGGCCGACACAAGGACGGACGGCCCGTGACGGCGCTCTACTTCTCGTCCGGCGGCTTCGGCGCCCTCGATGGCCACGACGGTTGGCCCAACACCGCGCTGCCGGCCAATGTCGCCATCGTGCCCGCCGAGGTGTGGGAGAACGTTACCGGAATGGAGGTCGTGCGTAAGGGGTTGCGGCCCGATACGGGCGGGCCCGGCACGGCGCGCGGCGGACTCGGCGGCGAGACCGTGCTGCGCAATGCCACGGGCTATCCCATGACGGTTTTCGGGATGGAATGCCGCACCGTGTTTCCGCCGGTTGGCATGCTGGGGGGGTGCCCGGGCGAATTCCGCGAGACGCGTATCAACGGCGAGCCGGTCGTCTACCGCAGCAGCTACCGGCTCGAGCCCGGTGATGTCATCGAGCTTTTGGAGTGCGGCGGCGGCGGCTACGGTGATCCGTACGACCGGGACCCTGCGAAGGTCCTCGAGGACGTGCGTCATGGTTTCGTTACCCGGGACGGCGCCTTGCGAGACTATGGCGTCACAGTCGATCTGGACTCCATGGCAGCCGAACGGGTCCGACCGGCGGCGGAATGAACTATTCGGCGGCCTCGAGCAGTTCGGCGCTGCAGGCCTTGACGAGCTTGGCGAGCCTTTTGGGCTTGTCGAATTCGATGCGTTTGCCGTCGAGGCAGGCCTCCGCCATTTTCAGACGCATGGCGCGCAGGAGATCGCCGTTCTCGAAGACCTCGGGCGTATAGCCCAACTCTTCCAGGCGCTTGCCGATAACCCAGAGCGGTGCCCAGCCCGGCGTGACACGATAGCCCGCTGTCCGCCCGATCCATTCCGGTGGCAGGTCGCATGGGCGCCCCGGCATCTGCACGAAACCCGGATCCAGATAGCGGTAGGCCCGCTCGCCAATAATTGGATAGTCCGGCGTGATGCTTTCGCCCATATGGATCTTCACCATCCGGCCGGCGATCTCCGACAAGCGCTCAAACTTGTAAGTCTCGCGCACATGCTCGTTGCCGGCCCGGAGCAGGTTGGTGAGCAGCATCATCGATGAGCCGTGATAGCCCTGGGCCGCATGGGGCGTGAACCCCGACCAGACGCCGTCGGCACCGGCCAGAATGCCCTCGATCACCGCCGCATCCTCGGTGCCGTTGCCGGAATGCGGATGGAGGAGGATGACGCGCGGCGATGGGTTGTACCGGCGCATGAGCCTGACCAGTTCCGCCGTCTGGAACGGGAAATGGGTGCCGCGGACATCCTCGAACATGATGCCGCTGATGGGTAGCGCGGCGAATAGCTTCAGCATACGTACGACAAACTCGGGATCCTCGTCCCAGGCGTCGAAGACATCGGCGAGCCGCAGGTAGATGCGCCCCCGGCGGTTCGTCGCGTTCTCTTCCGGCAGGTGTTCACGCAGGAACGTCACCGCGTCCTCGATGATGCGGAGCAGTCCCTCGTGGGTGCGCCCCTCTTCCTTCAGCAGGCTCGGGCGGGTATCGAGGTACACCACCACGTTCGGGACCTTGCCCCACAGAGTCCGCTCGATACCGTAGTTCGTTCGAAACGATGCACCGGGCGCGGCGCCGCCGTCCGTCATGCCCATGGTGGAGACGGTCGAGAACACCCCGTCCATGTTCTCCCGCTTCTCGATGAACCATTCGAGGAATTGCACGTCGACGTTCCGGAAGTCGAAAAAGCTGAACAGCGCCAATTCCTTGAAACCGAATTCCTCCGCAAGCCGATAGAGCTTGATGCGGTCCTTGAGCGTGTGCCCGCGGGGCGCAGGCAAGCGGCCCTCCAGGACCGACAAATCGAGGATGTGAGGCATGACGTTCCTCAAACGTGACATGCTTGCGTCAAGCCGCCGGCTCATGCCGGCGATGGCGTCTTTATCTCGCTTGTTGAGTCGGGTCTTGTTGGCCGCACGGGACATCGCCCACTCCCCGCAATGGATCCGGCAAGATGTCCCCATATTAGCCGAAAGGTGCACGGGAAGGACTACGGCGTCACGACGGTTCTTTCCCTCTCGTCCGCCCTCTCCCGGCCTCCCCCCTGCCAGGGGGGAGGAGAGCAAGGTCGATCGACAAGGGTTCCCTCTCCCGGGCAGGGAGAGGGACAGGGCGAGGGCTCAATACTGCGCGTCCCGATCCACCAGGCATTGGAGCGTCTCGCCCCGTTGGGCGCGACGCACCTGGGCGGCCAGCATGGGCACGGCCGTCCCGGGCGCCGTCAGGCTGGAAACGTGGGGCGTGATCCGCACTTTGGGATGTGTCCACAGGGGATTGTCCGGCGGCAAGGGCTCCTCGTCGAAGACGTCGAGCGCGGCACCGGACAGCTGCCCCGAATCGAGGGCCGCCAGCAGGTCGGCCTCGACGACCAAGGGCCCCCGCGCGCAGTTGATCAGGTAGGCTCCCCTCGGCAACTGGCCGAGCGTCTTCTCGTTCAGCACGCCCCGCGTCTCGGAAGTAAGCGGCAGCAGACAAATGAAGATTTCACTTCCTCTCAGAAAGTCGGGCAGCGCGTCCTTCCCGTGATAGGACGTCACGCCCGGCTCGTCTTTCGGCGTCCGGCTCCAACTGCTGAGCACGAAGCCGAACGGCCGCAGCCGGCGTGCCGTCGTTCTGCCCAAGGCACCCAATCCAAGGATGCCCACCCCTCGATCCTCGGCATCCTTTTGCGGCACCTGCCGCCACGACCTACGGCCCTGAAGGTCTGCGTACGCGTCGAATTCCCGATGCGACCACAGGGTCAGCGCGGCCGTGTACTCGGCCATCCGCTCCGACATGAGCGGATCGATCAGACGCGCGATGGGCACGCTCTCCGGCAGCTTCGGGTCCTCGAACAGATGGTCCACTCCGGCACCCGGCGAGAGGATGGCCTTGAGGTTGGGAAATCCGGCGAGCCGGCCGCGGGGCAGGTTCCAGACGACCGCAAACTCGATGTCGGCCGGATCGCCCACGTCGGGCCAAATTCGGAACTCCACGTCCGGAATGAGCTTCGACAGCCCTTCGCGAATCTGCCCGCCTTCTTCCCATTCGCAGTGAAACAACAGAGCCATGGCCGGATGCCTCTCGATGACGGAGTGGAAGTGCTACCATCCCCGGGAGCCGAGGCCAAGCAGCGCCGGGACTCGACGAGACCTTCCGCGAGGAACGGAGGCAGGATCGATGCGCGATGTCCACGTTCCCGTCATTGACGTGGCGCCGTTCTTGGCGGGCGACGCGGCCGCGAGCCGCGCACTGGCGCGTGAGGTCGACGTCGCGTGCCGCGAGATCGGATTCCTCACCGTCGTGGGCCATGCCGTTCCCGAGACGCTGATCGAGGAAGCGCGGGACGCGGCGCTCGGCTTCTTCCGCCTGCCTCTCGGAGAGAAGTTGCGAACACCACGACCGTCCCACGAGTCAGGACGCGGCTACACGGTATTCGGCGATCAGGCGCTCGCGTACTCCCTGGGCGTCGAAACGCCCCCCGACCTGCAGGAAAGCTTCGGCATCGGACCGCTCGACGCGCCGCCGGACGACCCCTACTACGCCGCGCCCGAGGCTTGGACGTTCTTCGCCCCCAACATCTGGCCCTCGGCCCCGATCGAATTTCGACCCGCGCTCAGCCGGTACTTTGCGAAGATCGATATTCTGTCGCGCCGGCTGATGGGGCTTTTCGCCCTTGCCCTCGGACTGGACGAACGGTATTTCGACGACAAGGTCGACCGCCCGGTCAGCAGCATGAGAGCCGTTCACTATCCGCCGCTGCGGGCGACGCCGCAGCCGGGTCAACTGCGTGCCGGCGCGCACTCCGACTACGGATCGCTCACCATTCTGCAGACCGACGACGATCCCGGTTGTCTGCAAGTGAAAACGCGGCGCGGTGACTGGATCGACGTGTTCCCGCCCCCGGGAGCCTTCGTCGTCAATCTCGGCGACCTCATGAGCCGCTGGACCAATGAACGCTGGATCTCGACCCTGCACCGCGTGGCCATCCCGCCCGACGGCCGTGACGGCTCGCGGCTCTCGCTCGTGTTTTTCGGCCAGCCGAACTACGACGCCGTGATCGAATGCCTGCCGACGTGCCGGGGACCCGACAATCCGCCCCGCCATCCTCCGATCAGCACCGTCGAGCTCTCGCGATCCAAGCACATGAAGGTGCGCTACAAGGACGTCGGTTACGAGGCTGCCCGCCCCTAGTCGGCAAGATACGCGATCACCTGGACTTCGAGCAGACAGTCCGGATCCGCGAGGCGGGAAACCTCCACGACGGTCGAAACAGGCCGTGTATTGCCAAAGAATTCCGCGGCGATCGGACTGCCGAACTCGCGGTAGCCGGCGAGATCGGTGGCGAACACCGTACAGGAAACGACGTCGGACGACCCCGCGCCGACTGCCGCCAGCGCCCGCCCGACATTCGCATACGCCGCCGCTGCTTGTGCCGCCATGTCGCCTCTCCCGATCAATGTACCGTCCACGTCCAGGGCCACCATCCCGGAAAGATGAATCTGCGTACCCACCCTCGTTCGGATCACCTGCGGATAGGTTCTCCCGCCGGCGTCTCGAAGCTCGTACAAGTTCGTCGGATTTATCCGCTCGATCATGATGGCTGACGGCAACGTCGCTGGCCTTGAATCACCGGTTTGCCTCTCCGTCGATGCGTGTCGTGAGCTTTTTGTACATCTCCGGCCCTGCCATCACGGGCCGATATCGGGGCGGATTGCCGGGTGACGTACAGGTCTCGAGACACCGCACCTCCGTGTCATAGTTGGGGTGCAGGAAGTAGCCGATCGATTGACGCCGGACACCCGCATCGTCCGGTGACGGCACGGCAACCCGATGCAGGGTTGACGTCCATCGGTCGTTGGTCCAGCGCGCCATCATGTCGCCGATATTGAGCACAAATTGGCCGGGGCCAGCCGTGACGTCCTCCCAGCTACCGTCAGGGCTCCGGATCTGCAGGCCGCCATTCCCGCCGGCGCCATCCATGGCCAGCAGCGTGACGCCGCCGAAATCCGTGTGGGCGCCGCAGCGGAGCTGTCCTGGCTCGGGCGGCACGGTCAGTCCCGGATAGTGGAAGGAGCCGAGCGGGCTGAAATGCCGGTCAATCTTGTCCGCGAAGTATGTCTCGGACAGGTCCAGCGCAACGGCAAAGATCCGCATTATGCGTTCCGCCAGGGACTCCATTTGCTCGTAGAGGCGAAGGTGGACGGCCTTGAAGGCTTGCGGCCGATCCGGCCAAAGGTTCGGCGCGTAGAGATCTTCAGCACCGGGAAGGCCGGCAAAATCGGGAGCGAACCGCTCGCCGGGCCCGATCGTGAAGATTTCTCGCAGATCGGGCGGCCGTTCCTCGCCCAACGTCGCCGCTAGGTTCCGGGTAAACGGTGCCGTGTAGCCCAGGAACTGCAGCGCGCCCGGCGACATGAAACGCCGCTTCTCAGATTCCGGCAGGTCGAAGAAAGCCCGCCCCGCCGCGAGGGCGGCATCGATATCCGCTCGAGGGATGCCATGCCCGGTGACGACGAGAAATCCAATGGTGCGGTACGCCGTGTCCACCGCCTCCGCGATCAACTGCTTCTCGGCGCCGGACCCTTGATCGAACGGGCTGATATCGATGATGGGGATGGAATGCTCTGGCATGACTCGCGCTGATCTCGCTCAAACGTTCGCGCCGACCGACATCTTCTCATGCCTTGACCGGAGCGACCAGAAACCGGTTGTTTCAAGTGCCGTCCCTCACGGATAATGAACGAAGTTCACTACGGAAAAGGGGGAAATGGGCATCATGGGCGAGATCGACGGCGACGCCATCTCTATCTGGATAAAGGAGCACCAGGACCTCGACGTCACGCCAGAGCGGGCCAAGGAAATCGCGGCGATCGCCTTTCGCCTCAACCGCGTGACGCTTGACGCCGCCATGGCGCAGGAACATCTCGACGATCCCGCCCGGTATTTCCGGACACTCGTGGAACTCGCCGACTTCAAGCGCGGCACATGAACCTCCCGCTCACCGATCTTACCTTGGCGCAGGCAGCCGATTCGATTCGCCGTCGCGACGTCACCGCCGTCGCCTTCACCGAAGCGATTCTGACGCGTGCAAATGCGGTTCAGCCCAAGACCAACTGTTTTCTCCGAGTCCATCGGGAGGATGCCCTCGCGGCCGCCGAACGGGCCGACGCCGAAATTGCGGACGGCAACTGGCGTGGCCCGCTGCACGGCGTACCGCTGGCCCACAAGGACGTATTCGACCGCGAAGGACACGTCGCGACGGCAGGTGCCATCCTGTTCGACACACCGGCGACCAGCCCGGCCACCGTGATGTCAAGGCTCGACGACGCCGGAGCCACGTACCTGGGAGCTTTGAATCTGGACGAGTTTGCCGCCGGAGGTACCGGCGCCAACGATCACTACGGACGCACGTGCAACCCCTGGAACACGAACCACATCAGCGGAGGCTCGTCCGGCGGCTCGGGAGCGTGTGTCTCCGCGCGCGCGGCCTTTGGCGCGCTCGGCGGCGACGCCGGAGGATCGGTGCGAATCCCCGCGGCCATGTGCGGTGTCGTCGGCCTCAAGCCCACGTTCGGCTGCGTCAGCCGCGCCGGTACCGCACCGCGAACGTTTTCGGTGGACTGTACCGGCCCGATGACAAGGACGGCCGAGGACTGCGCCCTGATGCTTCAGGCCATCGCGGGTCACGATCCCCGGGACCCGGCCACGCCTGACGTTCCAGTGCCCGACTATCGCGCGGCGCTGCGCACGGATCTCAGGGGTGTTCGCATCGGGGTTGCCGTGGGAAACCCCTTCGATCAGGTGGACCCGGAAATTGCCGCCCTGTTGGCGTCCGCGGCCGGCACGCTCCGCGACCTCGGCGCGGTCCTCGTGGATGTCACCGTGCCCGACGTGATGCGCCTCAACGACTTGCAGCAAATTCTCGGCAAGAGCGAGGCCGCCGTCATCTGTAGCAAGTGGATGCGCGAACGGCCGGGAGACATGACGTTTGACGCGATCAGCGTCGTCCAGGAGGGCCTGCTGATGCCGGCCACCCGATATCTCGAGGCGAAATCCCTGCGCGCGCCGCTGTTGGAGGCCCACGTGCGCGCCATCTACACGGAGGTCGACGTGTTGTTTGCGCCTGTTTTGGCTGGACCGACGCCCACCATCGCGGAGACCGATTTCGAGGACCACGACCGGGTAGAGGAGCTCTTCACCCGCTCGGCCCGATTCACGCGCTTCGCCAACTACCTCGGCACGCCAGCCCTTTCTGTCCCGTGCGGGTTTTCCGATGGCGGCTTGCCCGTGGCTTTTCAGCTTCACGGCCCGCCCTTCGGTGAAGCGCGACTCCTGGCCGTCGCCCACGCCTACCAGGGCGCTACCGACCATCACGCCAAAGCACCCGAGCTTGCGTAGGCAGGATCGGCAAGGGGCAAAGAAACGGGCACCCCCGCCGATCACAAACCTGTGGCGGTCCCACCCGACACGAGATGGAATGCTTGGCGGACGTGTCGCGTTTTTGGACGCGGCCGGTTCGCTTCATGTGGCCGGAGGACGGGGAGAAACCTATGAAACCCGTCACATCGCGCGCTTTCGCCGTCGCTTGCCTCGCCGTGACGCTGCTGGTGCCGGGTGCGAGTCACGTCCAGGCCAAACGCGCCATCACCCACATTGCGGGCGATCTCTACCGCTCCCGGAACAACTTTCACCATTCCGTCTTCCTGGTGACGTCCGATGGCGTGATCGCCAATGATCCCATCAACGCGGATGCAGCCGCGTGGCTCGAAGCCGAGATCAGCAAGCGATTCGATCGGCCGATCAGTATCTGATCCTCAGCCACGATCACCGCGACTACAGCGCCGGCAGCGAGGTCTTTTCCGACACCGCGACGGTGATCGCCCGCGAGAAGGCCAAGGACGCGATCATCGGCGGTACCACGAGGACCTGTACGACGCCGTTGTCGCCGCCGCGCGCGGCGGCCAGAGCCTGGAACAGGTGAAGGCATCAATCACGCTCGACGAGTACAAGAACTGGAGTTCCTACGCCGATTGGCGCGAACTCAACGCCGAAGGAGACTACGCCCGCGTTGCACTGCAACGACGCGAAAACTGAACGAATGTAAATTAGGGTCGGACCCCGGGTCGGACCCTAATTCATTCTAGAGCGTCCACACGCACAGGACCGGCATGGCACGCTGCGCCGCAAACGACAAAGGACGAACCCGATGTATGACGCCACCAAGGACATCATCCTGCCGACGGCCATCACCGGATCCCTGCCCCGCCCGAAGTGGTTCACGGGAAACCTGGGCGCCCGGTCGTTCCTCGAAGCGATGATGGAGTCCGCATACCGGGAACAGTACACGGACACCGTCTCGGCCTATCTCCGAGAACAGGAAACCGCCGGTCTCGACATCTGCACTGATGGCGACGCCCACTACGACGAACAGATCGGTGGCCAGAGCTGGACGTCCTACCCTCTGTTCCACATGGACGGCTTCGACCGCCATCGCCCGGAACTCTCCCGTATGCAGACGGGCGGCGTCGACTGGCCCAGGGGTCATATCCTGCACGACTACCTGGAAGCCCGGGTGATGCCGCGCATCATTGGTCCCGTGGGGCGCGGCGATCTCCAGTACACGGAAATGTGGAAGACGGCCCAGGGTCTGACGCCCAAGCCCGTGAAGTTCGGCACCATCGTGCCCGATCTACTCGCCATGGCAGTGCAGGACGACTACTACGAGGATCCCGTCGACCGCCTGATGGCGCTGAGCGCGGCGATCCGCGAAGAACTCACGGCGCTCGCCGACGCCGGCTGCCGCGTCATCCAAATCGAGGAGCCGCCGTTGCACCTGATCCCGGGTCGGGGCTCCGTGTTCGACAAGCTCGGCATGCCCGAGCTCGTGGAGGTGTTCAACGCCACCGCCAAGGGCCTGCGGGACAAGACCGAGGTCTGGTGCCACACCTGCTGGGGCAACCCATGCCAGCAGGGCGTCTTCTCGGACGTCCACAGCTACGAACCGGCTCTCGAATACATGAACCAGCTTGACGTCGATGTGATCACGTTCGAGTCGTGCAGCACGGGACATATGGATATCGAGGCCATCGGCAAGACCATCACTGACAAGAAGATCGCCATCGGCGTCATCAACCACCGCACCCTCCAGGTCGAAAGCCCCCGAGAGGTCGCCGAGGGCATCCGCACGGCGCTGAAACACGTCCCGGCCGAGCGACTGGTCATCAGCACCGACTGTGGCATGGGGCGCGAGGGCATGAGCCGACGCCATGCGCGGTACAAAGTGGTCGCCCTGGTCCAAGGCACGAACATCGTACGCCGCGAGCTCGGCCTGCCCGAAGCGGAATGCCTGGCGGCGGACGAGCGATATTCTCTGGTGACGGGGGAGTAGGGTTCAGGCTGCGTCTTCGAGGATCATCGCGGCAGCCTTCTCGCCGATCATGATGGCCGCGGCATTGGTGTTGCCGGAGACGATCGTCGGCATGATGGAGGCATCGGCGACGCGCAACCCCTCGATGCCGCGAACCCTGAGACGCGGATCGACCACCGCGCCATCATCGACGCCCATGCGGCAGGTCCCCGCGGCGTGATAGATGGTGCCGCCGATCTCCCGCGCGCACGCCAGCAGTTCGTCGTCGGTCCGATAGTCGGGACCGGGTTCGACCTCGCGCTTGACGTACCTCGCTAAGGCCGGCTTGGCGGCAATCTCTCGCGCAAGCTTCATGCCGGCGACGGTTGTCGTGCGATCGATCTCCTCGGCCAGATAGTTGGGTCGGATCCTCGGATGAATCCTGGGATCGCTCGACGTGACCATGATGTCGCCCCGGCTTTCGGGGCGGCATTGCGAGGACACCAGCGTCACTCCTGGAAAATCGTGTAGGCCGAGGCGGGGATTGGGCGTGCTGAGGGGCATGAGGAAGAATTGGAGGTCGGGTGTCGTCAATTCGGGGCGCGAACGCGTAAAGAGAAAGGCTTGCCCGGCGGAGATGGTGAGTGGTCCCTTGCGCGTCAGCAAATACTGGGCACCCATCATCAGCTTCTTGAACGGGTCGCGGACATCGCTGTTCAGGGAATGAAGCCCGTTGAGTTCGTAGACGCTGCGCACCTGGAAGTGATCCTGGAGATTGCGGCCAACCTCCGACAGGTCGTGCACCACCGGGATGCCCAAGTCGCGCAGATGTTCTGGATCGCCGATACCGGAAAGCTGCAGCAGCTGCGGTGAGTTGACCGAGCCGCCCGACAACACGATCTCGCGGTTCGCCCGAACCTGCCCTTCCTCGCCTCCGCGCGTATAGTTGATCGCCGTTGCGCGCCCCTCCTCGACGAGGATGCCGGTCACGAGTGCCCGCGTCACAACTCGGAAATTGGGGCGTTTCCTAGCTGGCCGCAGGAATGCCACCGAGGCGCTGGAGCGGAGTCCGTTGCGCGTCGTCGTCTGATAATACCCAATGCCGTCCTGGTAGACCCCGTTGTAGTCAGGATTGTCCTGGAATCCGGCCTCCCGACAAGCCTCGAGAAAGGCCTCGCAGGCGGGGCGCCGGTCGGAGATCTCCTGGACACCCATGTAGCCGCCCACGGCACGGTAGTCGTCCGCGCCTTCCTCGTAGTCCTCCGAGCGCTTGAAATGGGGTAGGACGTCCTCATAGCTCCATCCCGTGTTGCCGAGCTGGCGCCAATGGTCGTAGTCCGCGGCCTGGCCCCGGACATAAAGAACACCGTTGATCGAACTGCTGCCGCCCAGCACCCGCCCGCGTGGCCAGGCGATCTTGCGTCCGTTGAGGTTGGGATCCGGCTCCGTCTCGTAGTGCCAGGAGAGGTCGGGATGGTACATGTTCCTGTAGTAGCCGACGGGGATGTGGATCCACGGGTTCCAGTCCCGCCCGCCCGCTTCCAGCAGCAGTACCTTGTTCCTCGGGTCTTCGGATAGCCGGCTGGCCACAACGCAGCCAGCGGATCCCGCCCCGATGATGATGTAGTCGTAGGTCTCGCTCACGCGCCCCCCCCCCCGGAGACCGGCGGGAGTATTCGAGGATCCCAGGTGATCGAAGGCGCCAAGTCATCGAATCTGGAGGGCGATCACGGATTCGAACCCTGGACCCGCTGATTAAGAGTCAGCTGCTCTGCCAACTGAGCTAATCGCCCTCTGCGCGATTGAGTAGTCGAGCGTCCGAGCAAAGGCAAGAGCCCGAGGCACGCCTTGCCCATTATAACTCCTCCGTCTGGGCGCGCCGGGGCAGGCGTACGTCGCGGTGGATGTAGACGCTCATGACCAGCCCGAAGCCCACCAGAATGGTCACCATGGCGGTACCCCCGTAGGAAACGAGCGGCAGCGGCACGCCGACGACGGGCACCAGGCCCGTCACCATGGCGATGTTGATGAAAAAATAGACGAAAAAGGTCGCCGCGATTCCCATCGCCAGCAGGCGTCCGAATTGGTTGCGCGAGCGCAGCGCGATGGCGATGGCATAAATGAGCATGACGACATAGAGCGCCAGCAGACCGAGCGCTCCCACCAAACCCAACTCCTCCGCAAGCATCGTGAAGATAAAGTCGGTCTGTATCTCGGGCAGGAAGTTGAGATGGCTCTGGGTTCCCTGCAAGAAGCCCTTGCCGAACACGCCGCCCGAACCCAACGCGATCTTCGACTGCAGAATGTGATAGCCGGCACCCAGGGGATCGCGCTCGGGGCTGAGGAATATGAGGATGCGCTCACGCTGGTAATCGTGCAAGTAGTGCCAAGCGAAGGGGACGGCCGCTACGGCGGCCATGATCGCGGCGCCGAATATCCACAGCCGCACGCCGGCGAGAAAGAACATTGACACGGCGCCGATCAACAGCAAAAGCGCCGTTCCGAGGTCCGGCTGGCGCAATACCAGCACCACTGGAATGATCACCATCAACGTCGGCACGACGAGCCTCCGCGACTGGGCGACATCTTCGTGGGCGATGCCGTGGAAGTAGCGGGCGAGCGCCAGGACGAGAGCGATTTTCATAACCTCCGATGGCTGCAGTTGGAAGGGGCCGAGATCGACCCACCGCTGCGCCCCCATGCCGACTGTCCCGACGACCTCCACGGCGACCAGCAGCGCCAGGGCGACGCCGTAGATGAGGAACGCCGCCCGCAGCCAGAACCGGATGTCCACGGCGGCGACGATCAACATCAGAGTGAAACCCACGCCAAAACGGATCAGTTGTCGTGATACCCACGTTTCGGTCGAGCCGCCCGAGATCGAATACAACGTTGCGAACCCGATCAAGGCCGTGATGACGATGAGTAGCACGAGACCCCAGTTCAGCTGCCAGATACGCTGAACAAAAGTGAGGCGGCGCTCGCTCAGGTTGTTTGAGGTTCGGACCGCCACGTCAAATCTCGGTGGGCGTTTCGTCCGCGACGAGTTCGCCGACTGCCAGCACCCGGCCCGGATCTCGCCGTTGCACTTCTGCCAGCACATCGCGTGCCACGGGAGCCGCCGAGGAAGCACCGCCGCCACCGTGTTCGATCACCACCGCCACCGCATAGCGGGGGCTGTCGAAAGGCGCGAAACCCACGAACAGCCCGTGGTCCCGGTCCCTCCACGGGCGCTCTTCGTTCTTCAGGAGGCGCGTCTGTCGCTCGGCCTTGGTGATGCGTCGGACCTGAACGGTTCCTGTCTTCCCCGCGATCTCCATGCCTGGCTTGCGGATTCGGGAGCGGTAGGCCGTGCCGCGAGGACTGTTACTGACCAGATCCATCGCCCGGTGAATGAGTGATAGGGGTCCCGCCGATAGTCCGAGCGCCTCCCGTGGCGGGGGCGCCGTCGCCTGCTGAACCGATGCCTGCGGCTCATGCGCGATCAGCGTCGGCTTCACCCGGAACCCGCCGTTCGCGATCTGGGCGGTCATGACGGCCAGTTGCAACGGCGTGACCAGCAGATAGCCTTGACCGATTCCTGTCACCAGCGTCTCGCCCTGGTGCCAGGGTTGGCCGAGGCGCTCTCGCTTCCATTCGCGGCTCGGCACGAGGCCGTCCTTCTCGCCCTCGACGCCGATGTCGGTGGGAACCCCAAGGCCCAACCGCTTGGCCATCTGGCCGATCCGGTCGATGCCGACGCGGCGCGCGACGTCGTAGAAATGAACATCGCAGGACTGCTCGATGGCGTTGACCAGCGACAGCTTTCCGTGGCCACCCTTTTTCCAGCAATGAAAGAAACGGTCGCCGAATTCGATCTTGCCGGAGCAGAATACCCGATGGTCGGTCGAGATCACCCCGGCTTCCAGGCCAGCCAGCGCGACGATCATCTTGAAGGTCGACCCCGGCGCGTACTGGCCGCTGATCGCGCGATGCACCAGCGGCGCTCGGGGATGGCGACTCAACGCACGCCATTGTTCCACGCTGAGGCCTAGATTGAAGGCATTCGGGTCGAAGCTCGGCGCCGAAACGAGAGCCAGCACGTCTCCCGTATGCACGTCCATGACCACTACCGATCCGGCTTCGTTGCCCAGGCGTTTGTGTGCGAAGCGCTGCAGTTCCATATCGATGGACAGACGGATGTCCCGTCCGGGCTCGCCGTCTTCCCTTTCGAGCTCGCGAATGGCCCGGCCGTAGGCGTTGACCTCGACCTGGCTGTTTCCGGCCGTGCCACGAAGCACCTTCTCACGAGCCTTCTCGATACCGCTCTTGCCAATACGGAATCCGGGAAGCTCAAGCAGCGGATCGCCGGTCTGCTCTTCCGGCGATACGGGGCCAACATAGCCGACGGGATGGGCCAACGACTGGCCGTAAGGATAGAATCGCGTTTCTCCGACGTCGGGCTGTACGCCAGGCAAATCAGGCATGTGCACATTGATCCGCGCAAACTCTTCCCAAGACAGGTCTTCGAGGACCGTGACCGGCATGAAGCTGGCGTTGCGTTGGGCATCGCGCAGCACCCGCCGCTGGTCACGGTCGTCGAGCGACACCAGACTCCGCAGCACGAAAAGGGTTCGTTCCACGCTGGGCGTCTGCTCGGGAATCAGAAGAATCCGATAGTTCCGCCGATTCCTGGCCACCTCGACTCCGAAGCGGTCGAGGATTCGACCCCGGGTCCGCGGCAACAAACGCCAGGAAATCCGGTTCTCGTCGGCGAGCACGCGGTAGCGGTGGGCGCTGATCACCTGGAGGTAATAGAGACGTCCCACGAGTACTGTAGTGAGCGCCGCCGCGCCGCCCGAAAATATCAACGCCCGACGGGTGAATGCCTTCTGCCGTACGATATCTTGCTGCATGTCAGACCCTTCGCAGCGCCGTCCGAGCGATGCGGGCAAAAATCCAGACGACGCAGGGATAAGTGACCAATGTCAGGGCCCCCTGCAGCGCCACCGGGCGCGGATCTACCAGGGCGACGAAATAGATGCAGGAAATCAACCAGCCGGCCATGGTTGTGCCGAGCACGACGAGGGAGAAGCCGAACCATTCGACGGGAAAGGTCCTTCCCAGGAATGCCCGGCGCTGCGTGGAGACGAGGCCGTAGACGACGATCAGGATCAGCGCGAACAGGCCGAGCGGGCCACCCGTAAGACCATCCTGCGCCAGGCCGAGGACGAACACCACCGGCGCCGGCAGCAGTTCCGGCCGGTAGATGCTCCAGTGATAGACCGCCATCAACGCGAAGAAGGGCGTCACCTCGGGCAGTCCGGAGAGACCCACGGGTACCACCGAAACGAATACGGCGGCGAGTGTCAGCGCACCCGGTGTCAGCAGGCGCAGGCGGATACCGAAGCGGCGCCAGGTCAGGCTGTTCATCGCGGCGTCCGACCCCGTCCGGCAGCCACGCTGCGAGAGGGCGGATGGTCGAAGTTGTGCTTGACGATGCGCACGTAATCGAGCCGCTGAAACTGGACGAAAGGTTGGACATAGGGTGCGCCGTCCGCCACCGACGTGACCACGCCGATGGGCAGTTCCGCGGGGAACACACCACCATGACCCGACGTGACGACGCGGTCACCGGGGCTCAACTGCGCGCCTGCGGGGAGGTAGTTGAGCCGAAGGGCGTTCGAGTTGTCGCCTTCCAGCACGCCTCGATCGCGCGAAGGTTCGAGAACGGCGGGAACCCGTGAGTTGAGGTCGGTGATCAGGAGGATTCGGGAGGACCTAAAGCCGACTTCGGCCACCCGTCCCACGAGGCCATCCCCGTTGATCGCCGCTTGTCCCTTGACGACACCGTCCCGACTGCCTGCGTTGAGCAGAATGGTGCGGACAAAGGGTCCTCCGGAATCACCGATCACCCGAGCCGAGACGAACGTCGAAGACGGGTCCACCCGCGCGTTGAGCAAAGCCGTCAGCCCCACGTGCTGCTGCTGCAGTCGAAGGGCAGTGGCCTGCCAGTGCTTGAGCCGCGCGTTCTCCTCCCGAAGCCGCGCGTTCTCGTCGTGCAGATGCACAAGGAACCTAGCTTCCTCCATGACGCGGCTGAGCGTAATCGCGGGCCGTGACAGGACTTCGAGGACGGGCGATGCGGTGTCGAGCAAGACCGTTCGAAAACGTTCGACCGCTCCCGTGTTGGATTTGTTGAGCAGCATCAGGACCACCGCCGCGGCGGCGAGCAGAACAAACGCAAAACGCTGGACCATGACCTTGCCGGACATGGGGTCCCGCTGAGCACTGCCGCCCCGTTGTCTCACCCGATCATCCCCCGCCATCCGCCCCCGGCCGATATTCCAAACCTACCGGCCGGGCGGGCGACTCGTATCCATGGCGGTTCAAGTCGGGCTTGAACCGCCATGGAGGCCGCGACGCGGCCCGCCGGGAGAGAAGATCGGTGCCACACACGGACAAACGACAGATATGGAAATCTGACGAGGTCGCCCTGAACCATGTTTCGCCAAATCGGCCACACGCTTCCCGCTCTGCTTCAATATTCTACACGAACCTTTGCAGTATGTGCGAGCACAAAATCACCAATTAAGAAAATTTCTGGTGACTCTGGCACCGGTATCCACACTCGGACAAACGATCAACACGGGGTCCATGACCACCCCCTCCCCCGCCCTGACTCCCCCGGGCGCGGAGCGGAAATCCGCCGTCACAGGCGAAAACGAATGTCGAATGTCGGAGCGGTTCCAGTCAAACGGAAGCCGCCCCTAGTACTCTTGCTTCAAAACGTGCTTGAGGGTTCGCATCTCCTCGAGCGCACGCCCGGTCCCCAGCACCACACACGAGAGCGGCTCGTCGGCGATGGAAACCGGCAGACCCGTGGCCTCTCGCAAAACCTTGTCCAGTTCGGCGAGCAGCGCGCCACCGCCCGTGAGCACGATTCCCTTGTCCACGATGTCGGCGGCCAATTCCGGCGCGGTGTTCTCAAGGGCAACCTTGACAGCCTCGATGATCGCGCCGACCGGCTCGGCCAGGGCATCTGCAATCTGCATCTGATTGATGACGAGTTCCTTGGGAACGCCGTTCATCAAATCGCGGCCTTTGACCTCGATCGCGTGACCGACACCATCTTCCGGCAGCTTGGCGGTGCCGATCTCCTTCTTGATTCGCTCGGAGCTCGACTCACCGACCAGCAGGTTGTGACTGCGCCGGATGTAACTGATTATCGCCTCGTCCATCTTGTCACCGCCGACGCGAACGGAGCGGGAATAAACGATCCCGCCAAGAGACAGGACGGCCACCTCGGTCGTGCCCCCGCCGACATCGACGACCATGGAGCCCGTGGGCTCGGTGACGGGCAGACCGGCGCCGATGGCCGCCGCCATGGGCTCTTCGATCAGGAAGACCCGACGAGCACCCGCGCTCTCTGCGGACTCCTGGATGGCGCGGCGTTCGACAGCCGTGGAACCCGAGGGCACGCAGACGATGACCCGGGGACTCGCGAAGCTGCGGCGGTTGTGCACCTTGCGGATGAAATGCTTGATCATCTCTTCCGCGATTTCGAAATCGGCGATGACGCCGTCCCGCAAGGGTCTGATGGCTTCGATGTTGCCGGGCGTGCGGCCGAGCATCAGCTTGGCCTCGTTACCGACCGCTAGAACCTGCTTGCGGCCGCGCTGATCGATAATGGCGACCACAGACGGTTCATTGAGAACGATGCCGCGTGCCTTGACGTAGACCAGGGTGTTGGCGGTTCCGAGATCGATCGCCATATCGGACGACATTATGCCGAGAACATTTGAAAACACCGCTCAGACTCCAGATCGCGGGGACGAACCGCACCTCCGTCCCCCAGTATTGACCACGGGCAGACGACCTCTCGTCAAGCGCTCAGCGCTACCGGTGCCGTCCTCTCCCTTTTGACCATCAGTTTGTTGAGCGCGTTTACATACGCCCGAGCCGAGGCCACGAGCGTATCGGTATCCGCCCCCTGTCCGTTCACGGTCTTACCCGCTTCCTCAAGCCGAACCGTTACTTCGGCCTGGGCGTCGGTGCCCTCGGTTACCGCATGCACTTGATACAACTGCAAATTCGCGTCGTGCGGTACCAATTCCTTGATCGCGTTGAAGGTTGCATCGACGGGCCCGTCCCCGGTCGACTTGGTCGACTTTATCTCGCCCTCGACGTCGAGCTCGAGCTCGGCCGTTTGCGGACCCCTTGAACCCGCGACGACGTAAAGAGAGACGAACCTGATCCGATCGTCTGCTCTCAGTTCGTCATCGACGAGAGCGATGATATCTTCGTCGAAGACATCCTTCTTCTTATCTGCGAGGTCCTTGAAACGGCGAAAGGCGTCGTTGAGCGCATTGTCGCCCAGCTCAAACCCCAGCTCACGGAGCTTCTCGCGGAAAGCATGACGCCCCGAGTGCTTGCCCATCACGAGATTGGACTTGTTCAGTCCCACCGACTCCGGAGTCATGATCTCGTAGGTACCGGCGTGCTTGAGCACCCCGTCCTGATGAATGCCGGCTTCGTGGGCGAAGGCGTTGGCGCCAACGATCGCCTTGTTTGGCTGCACGGTGAAGCCGGTGATCGCTGCCACGAGGCGAGACGCCTTGGTGATATTCTCGCTCTGGACCCCGGTGACGAAGGGCATGAGATCGTTGCGCGTTCGAAGCGCCATCACGATCTCCTCAAGAGCCGCGTTCCCGGCCCTCTCGCCCAAGCCGTTGATCGTACATTCGACCTGACGCGCGCCGTTGGCGACGCCCGCCAAGGAGTTGGCGACCGCCAGTCCCAGATCGTTGTGGCAGTGAGTCGAAATCCGCGCCTTGTCGATGTTGGGCACGCGATCGAACAGCATGCGGATCAAGGCGCCGAACTCCTCCGGAATGGCGTAGCCAACGGTGTCCGGGATGTTGATCGTCGTCGCACCGGCCTTGATGGCGGACTCGACGCAGCGGCACAGGAAATCGTGTTCCGTGCGCGTTCCGTCCTCGGGACTCCATTCAACGTCATCGGTGAAGGAGCGCGCGTAGGTCACGGAGTCGACGACCGCCTCGTGCACGGCCTCGGACTCCATCTGGAGCTTGTATTTCATGTGCAGCGGGCTGGTGGACAGAAAGGTGTGGATCCGCATCCGTTCCGCCGGCTTCAGCGCCTCGGCTGCCCGGTCGATGTCCTTCCGCCCAGCCCGCGCAAGACCGCAGACCACGGACTTCTTGACGACTTGGGCGATTTCGTGAACCGCCTCGAAATCGCCGTTGGAGGCGATGGGGAAGCCGGCCTCGATCACGTCGACACCCATCTCCTCCAGAACCTCCGCGAGACGCAGTTTCTCCTCAAGGTTCATGGAGGCGCCCGGTGATTGCTCACCGTCACGCATGGTCGTGTCGAAAATCAGTATTTGGTTTGAATCCGTACCGGTCATGGCTTTCAGTCCTTCGAGCTCTATTCGGGCTTGATTTGCAAGAAACCACCTTTTCCCCTGATCACCCGCGACCTCGGCGGTGCGGCAGTTCAGGGGCAAATAAGTCGAAGGACCTCCGCCAGAAGACGGCGTCCGCCCAGCGACAGGAGCCCATCCTGGCAACGCGATGCCATACGGCTAACAAGGACTCGTTGCGTCGAACTGGTCATCTTCACGGACACATGCCGTCGGATAGTACTGAAGCGGGAAACCGTCTTCGACCGAAGTTGACAATCGGTAAAAGAAACGGCTGCCCGAGCATTTTATACCGTGGAGTCCGAGATTTACCTCCTCCACGGAGGATTTCCTTTTACGCTGAATTGGAGCCACGGTGCAACCGGTTTGTCGGTTTCGGACCGGCGTCAATCGCTTATCGTTTGATGCTTCGCATCTCCTCGACGAGATGAGGCAGAATTTCTCGGCAATCCCCGACGACACCGAAACGCGCAGAGGCGAAAATGTCGGCGTCCTTGTCCGTGTTTATGGCGACGATGGTTTTGGCATTGCCGCAGCCCGCCATGTGCTGGCCCGCCCCTGAAATCCCCAGGGCGATGTAAAGATCGGGCGCCACGGTCTTTCCGGAAAGGCCGATCTGGTAGCCCGGCGGGCACCAGCCAAGATCACAGGCCACGCGGCTGGCGCCGACCGCGCCATCCAGCACGTCGGCGAGTTCCTTCGCGTCGGCGAAGCCGTCGGGACCGCCGATGCCACGTCCGCCGGCGACGATGACATTGGCATTCTCCAGGCGCACTCCCGCCGCACGTTTCGTGTCGCGTTCCACTACCCGCGTTCGAATTCTATCGGGCGTTACGGCGGCGTCACGGGCGATCACGGCGCCGCTCCGGGTATCGTCGCGTGGCAACGCATCGAAGGATTTGGCCTCGATCGTGGCGATTGCGGGGGTACTCCTGAAGGAGACCTGCTCCCGCGCGATGCCGCCGTAGCAAGGACGGGTGAAGCAGAGATCTTCGGCGTCGACGTCCACGCAGCCGGTCGCCGCGGAGCTTCCCAGGCGGAATGCCAGGCGCGGGGCGAGATCGGCACCGACGTTCGTATGCGGCATGAGAATGGCCACCGGGCCGACTTCGCTGCTCAGAGCCTCCAGGTCGGGCAGCCAAGCGTCCGCCTGGTAGGGCTCGAACAGCTCGTCGTCGACGGTGTGAACCTCGTCGGCACCTCCCGCAATGAGGTCCCTGCCGACAGCCTCGCCGACACCGGCACCGAGACACGCGGCGATGACTTTGCCACCCTTGGCTTCTGCGATAACGCTGGCCAAGGCGATCAGCTCCAGAGTCAATTGGGTCGGCGCGCCTTCTTCGAGCTCCACGACCGCCAGAATATTACCCGTCCCCATGACTCCCCGCCCTCACACTATTTTCTCTTCGACGAGCCGCCGGGCGAGCGCGCTGGCGACCGCCTGCGCCCCGTCGCCTTCGACGAACTCGCACTGAGCGTCGGAGACGGGCACGTAAAGCCGCTCCAGCGTCCGGCGCGCGGCCTTCGCGCCTACGTCCCCGGCGTCCACGCCGATATCGGCTGGTGCCCAGGCCTCGACCGGTTTTTTTGCCGCACGCATGGTTTCACGCAGACTCGCGTTGCGGACGTTGCCCATCTCGTGCGAAACGGTAACCAGGGCGGGGAGCGGTGCTTCGACGGTCTCGGAGCCGTCCCCCAGAACCCGAACCACCCGGACCGCGCCGTCAACGACGTCGATCTTCCGGGCGAATGTGATCGCGGGGACACCGAGCAACTCGGCCAGGCCCGGCCCCACCATGCCGGCATCGAAATCGGCGGCTTGCCGTCCGGCGAGCACGAGATCGACGGCCCCGAGCTTCGCAATCGCCTTGGACAGGGCATAGGCGGTCGCATACCCGTCCGAGTCGGCGAAGGCGGGATCACTCATCATCACGGCGTCGTCCGCGCCGAGCGCCAGCACGTGCTTGAGGATCCTCCGCGCGCTCTCGTCGCCGATCGTCAGCGCCGTGACTCGGACTTCAGCCTCTTCTCCCATCGCGTCTCGGACGCGCAACGCCGCTTCGACCGCCTGTTCGTCGAACGGACTGATGACCGGCGACATGCCCGGAACCACGATGACCTGCTTGGCGTCTTCGTCGACGCGAAACAGGCTCGGCGCGATTTCCGGGTCGGGAATTTGCTTGATGCAGACCGCGATATGCACGGACCCGTCCCTTTCGGCTTACTCGATCTCGATATCCACGGGAACGATCCCATCGAAGTGCTTACGCTGGAAATTCCATTCGGTCACCGGCTGCCTGCGGCCCTCCTCATCGGTGCCACGGGACATCAACGTATGATACCCCGGCTTGGCGTCCCACAGATAAGACCAGCGGCGCCACAGGTAACGGTCGGCGTGCTCTTCGATGTGGGCGTCGTTCCACGTCTCGCCGTTGTCGGTAGAAACCTCGACCCGGACCATGGCGCCCTCCCCGCTCCAAGCGAGGCCCCGAATCGCGTACGTGTCGGCCGGCAACGGCGACTCCTCCTCGAGTGGCTCGGTGATCACCGTTTTCACGCCGAGGGCGGTCATCATCTCCTTGTCGGGATCGTTGGGCTCCTTGCCCGATACGAAGTAGTGGGTCTGGTGGTAACAGTCCGGCATACGGTCCATCACCTCGATCTTGTGGATCCACTTGACCCACCAATTTCCCGCCCAGCCCGGGACCACCATGCGGACGGGCGCACCATGCACGTGGGTCAGGTATTCACCATTGTGGGCCCAGGCGAGAATGGTCTCGGAATCCATCGCCTTTTCGATGGGCAGTCCCTTGTCGTAGTTGATGACGCCGGGATCATGGACCTCAAAGTCCGTACGCCCCACCGAACGGTACTGGATGGTGGGATCCGGGCGGCCACGATCGAACCCTTCGACGCGAATGGCGACGGCGGAATCCTTGATCCCCACGCGCTCCAGCACCTCCCTGAGACGGGTACCGGTCCACTCACCTCCCGACACGATGCAGGTGGCAGGGATCAACGAACTCAGCTCCTCCAGGTCCAACGCTCCGCTCTCCGCCATGCCGTGCCAGTCAACGCCCTCCACATCCTCGCGCACGGTACGCGAAGGCTTGGGCATGTTGCCGCCCTTGGCACGAGACTCCAGATAATCCCAGAATTCCGTGTCATCGCCCGCGCACTCCGTCACCGCGCGAACGGTATGGCCGGGCAGCTTTCGCAGGTCCCCGAGCGTGTAGGTCACGGGGTTCTCGACCTCGCCGAAGATCTCGAAGGAATAATCGTCCGGATGAACCGGCTCCGGCATTTGTAGCTGAGCGACGATGTAGTAGGCATCCGTCGGCGTGATGAGACCTTCCAGCTCGAGAAACGGAGTGCGCGCGTGGATCGTGCGGCCTTCTTGGTCCTTGCTTGGCGACAGCCGGTAGCGCTTGCGGTCCGGCCAGCCCATCACCCAATCACCCTCGATCTCCTTCCGCGGCATGCTTACCTCTTCTCATTTGTGGGAGCCGGTGCCCCGAAGGGCGCCAGCGCTTTCGCCGCAGAATAGCAGGCGGCTTGTGCGATGGGGAAACGGGGAGAAGGCCGAAGACGCCAAGCAGAGGAAATCAGAACGACGAGCGGGGTTCCTTCAGAAATGCCAATTCGTTTGCGGTCGACCGGCGGCCCAACGTCTCGTTGCGATGGGGGAAACGCCCGAACCGCTCGATGATCTCGCAGTGCCGATGCACCGAGAAATGCGCCTTCTCCCGGAAATTCTCGTCGAAATCCGGCAGTATCTGCGAGTAGAGCGCGACGCAGTGCCGCTGATCGGCCAGATTCTCACTGTGCTCGAAAGGTAGATAGACGAACAGGCGCTGTACGGTCATCAACTGGCGATCGACTCCGCGGTCCACTGCCCGCCGCGCGATCGAGCGTGCCTTGGCGTCCGCAGAGTAAGCCTTGGGGAGCCCTCGAAAGATGTTTCGGGGAAACTGATCGAGCGTGACGATCAGAGCCAGGGTGCCTTCCACCGTTTCCTGCCACGAATCGTAGCCACCCGCCGATGCCTTCGCGACGTGCCGTCCGAAGCGGTCGCGGATCTCCGCATCGAAGGCGGCATCCTTTTCGAACCAGGCCGCCCGGTGTGAGCCGAACTCCGTGCCGGCGGGGTCGCCGAACCAAAACTTCAACACGTCCGGGTACTCGGTCATAGCCTCAACCAAAACTGGATCGTGGTTCCTCGAGAAATGCCGCCTCCGCGGCGCTGGTCGCCCGCCCCAACGTCTCGTTGCGGTGGGGAAACCGCCCGAATCGCTCGATGATCTCGCAATGGCGATGAATCGCGAAATGGAAGCGTTCGTAAAGAGCGCCGTCGAAGTCCCCAAGAATTGTCGTCAGGTGCGCAACTCCCCGACGCTGATCGGCGAGGTTCTCGCTGTGCTGGAACGGCAGATAGAAAAACAGCTTCTGCATGGTCGGGAATCGCCGGTCGAAACCGCGGTCCAAGGCTCGGCGCGCGACGGAGCGCGCCCTGGCGTCCGTGGCGAAGGCCGTCGGATGCCTGCGAAAAATGTTCCGAGGAAACTGGTCGAGGACGATGGTCAGCGCGAGCGCGCCGTCCGGTGTCTCCTGCCAAGCATCGCAGTCGCCCGCCGACGCCTTCGCGACGACACCTGCGAAGCGCGAACGCACCTCTGAATCGAACGCGTCGTCCTTCCCGAACCAAGCGTCCCGGAATTCGTTGGAATCCTCGTCGCCGGGATCGCCGAACCAGAACGCCAAAACCTCTGAATACCCCGTCATGGGCGGCACCCCACGGACACGCGGCCCAATGACGCACGGCCGCGCCGAATCCGGCACACGATCAGTTCTTCGTCTTGTCGACCAACTTGTTCTGGGCGATCCAGGGCATCATGGCGCGCAGCCGTTCGCCCATCTCCTCGATAGGGTGCTCGGCGGCCAGCGAGCGCATGGTCTTGAAGCTCGTCTGCCCGACCCGGTTTTCCAACATCCATTCGCGGGCGAACTTGCCGGACTGGATATCGTCCAGGATCCGGCGCATCTCCGCCCGAACGTCATCCGTGACGATCCGTGAGCCGCGCGTATAGTCCCCGTACTCCGCGGTGTTCGAAATGGAATACCGCATATTGGCGATGCCGCCTTCGTAGATCAGGTCGACGATCAACTTCACTTCGTGGAGGCACTCGAAGTAAGCCATCTCGGGCGCGTATCCGGCTTCGACGAGGGTTTCGAAGCCAGCCATGATCAGACTCGTGAGACCGCCGCAAAGCACGACCTGTTCACCGAACAGGTCCGTTTCGCATTCCTCTTTGAAGGTGGTCTCGATGATGCCGGCGCGGCCGCCACCGATGGCACATCCGTAGGACAGCGCGATCTCCTGGGCGTTGCCCGAGGAATCCTGCTGAACCGCCATGAGGCACGGCACGCCCCCACCCCGCTGATACTCGGACCGCACCGTATGGCCCGGCCCCTTGGGCGCGATCATAAAGATATCAAGATCGTCGCGCGGCTCTATCAGGCGAAAATGGACGTTGAGACCATGCGCGAAAGCGAGAGCCGATCCCGCCCCAAGATTGCCTGCCAGATGGTCGTTGTAAAGCTCGGCCTGCAGCTCGTCTGGCGCCAGCACCATGGCGATGTCCGCCCACGCCGCTGCATCGGCGGGCGTCATGACCTCGAATCCCGCGTCCTTCGCCTTGGCCGCGCTCGCCGAGTTCGGCCGCAGCGCGACGCAGACATCGCCGACGCCCGAATCCTTGAGATTGTTCGCGTGAGCGTGACCCTGGCTGCCGTAACCGACGATGACGATCTTCTTGTTCTTGATCAAATTCACGTCGGCATCACGGTCGTAGTAGACGCGCATGTCGGCTTCCTCCCTTCGTTGTGTCCTGTTCCCCGACACCCCCGGCCAGCGATGACCGGAGGTGCCCCCGGGGACGAACTACATTGGATTGGTACCCCTCGAGATGGCTGCAACACCCGTTCGGGAAATGTCGACGAGCCCCAAGGGCTTCATGAGTTCGATGAACGCATCCAATTTGTCGGTCGACCCCGTCATCTCGAAAACGAACGACTCGGCGGTGCTGTCGACAACGCGCGCCCGGAATATGTCGGCGATACGCAAGCTCTCGACCCGCTTCTCGCCGGAGCCTCGAACCTTGACCAGTGCCAGCTCTCGCTCCACGGACGGCCCGTCGACGGTCAAGTCCATCACCTTGTGGATGGGCACCAGCCTTTCAAGCTGTGCCTTGATCTGTTCGATCACCATCGGTGTCCCGGAGGTGACCAACGTGATGCGCGAGAGCTTCTCCTCCGTGTCCACCTCCGCCACGGTCAGGCTTTCGATGTTGTAGCCGCGACCCGAGAAGAGACCGATGACCCGCGCGAGGACACCCGCTTCGTTGTCTACGAGGACGGTGATGGTGTGATAATGCTGTTCGGTATCCACGACGATTGTCCCTAGCCAAGCCGGGCGACGAGACACGCCCGGGCGCGGGCCCGGACGCGAGAGCGCTCCTGCTCACACCATCGCGAGTCCGTCTTCGCTGACCTCGGTATCCCCGCCAGGCCCGAGCAGCATGTCGTAGTGGGCCGAGCCCGCAGGAATCATGGGGAAGCAATTCTCGTCGGGATCGACCTGAATATCCGCGAGCACGGGTCCCGGGTCCGCCATCATCTTCTCAAGGACCCCATCCAGTTCGCCCGGTTCGCTCGCCCGCAGACCCGTAACGCCAAACGCCTCGGCCAACCGCACGAAGTCGGGCAGCGAATCCATGTAGCTTTCGGCGTAACGCCCGCCGTGGAGAATCTCCTGCCATTGGCGCACCATTCCCATGTAACGATTGTTGAGCAGATACACCTTGACCGGCGCGCGATGCTGCACCGCGGTGGACAGCTCCTGGATACACATCATCAATGATGCCTCGCCGGAAACGCAGATGACAGGAGCCTCGGGGTGGGCGATCTGGACACCGATGGCTGCAGGGAGACCGTATCCCATCGTCCCCAAACCACCGGACGTCATCCAGCGGTTGGGTTTCTCGAACGGCAGGAACTGCGCGGCCCACATCTGATGCTGGCCGACGTCGGTGGTGACATAGACGTCGCTGTCCCCGCACAACTCGCGCAGCCGCTCCAACGCGTATTGCGGCTTGATCAGGCCATCACCCTGCTCGTACCGGAGACAGTTCCGGCTGCGCCACGTATCGATCTGGGCCCACCAATCCTGGATGGCCGACGCGTCGGGGCGCCTTCCGGATGCCTTCCAGACCTTGATCATGTCTTCCAGAACGTGGGCACAGTCGCCGACGATGGGAACCTCCACCGGAACATTCTTGTTGATCGACGATGGATCGATGTCGATGTGAATCTTCTTCGATCCCTTGCTGAACTCATCCAGCCGTCCGGTGATGCGGTCGTCGAAACGGGCACCGACCGCGATCATGACGTCGCAGCCGGCCATCGCCAGGTTGGCCTCGTAGGTGCCGTGCATGCCGAGCATCCCCAACCACCGAGGATCTGAAGCCGGGAAACAACCAAGGCCCATGACGGTGCTCGTGATGGGATAACCCGTCAGACGGACGAGTTCGGTCAGCAACTGCGACGCCGCTTGGCCCGAGTTCACAACCCCACCGCCGGAATAGATGATCGGCCGCTTGGCGGAGAGCAGCATCTTCACCGCTTGTTCGATGGCTCCAAGATCACCTTTCAATTGGGGACGATAGGTCTTGTGCCGAATCGTCTCCCGCGGAACGTATTCGCCTTCGGCGATGGAAACGTCCTTGGGAATATCGACGACCACCGGTCCCGGGCGGCCGGAGCTCGCAACGTAAAACGCTTCGTGGATGACGCGCGCCAAGTCATCGACGTCCTTCACGAGATAGTTGTGCTTGGTGCATGGCCGGGTAATGCCGATGGTGTCCGCCTCCTGAAAGGCGTCATTGCCAATGAGATGCGTGGCCACCTGACCCGTCAGGCACACGACGGGAATGCTGTCCATCATCGCGTCGGTCAGCCCGGTCACCGCGTTGGTCGCCCCCGGACCCGAGGTCACGAGGACGACACCAGGCTTGCCCGTGGAGCGGGCGTATCCCTCGGCCATGTGCGTCGCGCCTTGTTCATGCCGCACGAGCACATGGCGAATCCGGTTTTGCTGGAATATGGCGTCGTAGAGCGGAAGTACGGCACCGCCGGGATAACCGAAAATCACATCGACCCCTTGATCCTCCAGTGCCTTGAGGACGATCTGTGACCCCGACATGCGCGCGTTCGGCATTGGTTCGATCCCACTATTGCGACAAAACCGCCCAGTGCCGTTCGGCGCTGGACGGTCGAAAATCCGGGCCGTTGTGTCACGAAATCCCAGGCCCAAGCCCGAAAAATCTGCGACAACCTATCCTCTGCCGTTCAGGGGGTCAATATGGATTGACGAATAAATGAAAAGATTTTTGGGAAAAAACTTTCCAAATCTTGCGTCGGAAATTGCCGCCAATCGGCCATCCGGTTGCGGAACCAAGTCATTTGACGCTTGGCATAGCGGCGCGTCGAGCGCTGTCCCGCCGCAACTGCTCCATCCAGGGTGTCCTCGCCGCTCAGACAACGCGCGAGCTCGCGAACTCCGACCGCCTTCATGACGGGATGTGAAGCCGGAACGGCCCGCGCGAGGAGGCCTCGCACCTCGTCCACGGCGCCGCTCGTCACCATCTCCTCGAAGCGACCGTCGCATCGGGCATAGAGGGTCTCCCGCGGAACCGACAATACGATCTTGGCAAAACGTCCGGGGCAACGCGTCCCCGTGTGGCGGCGTTGCCACTCCGCCAACGATATACCCGTCGCCTCGATGACTTCCCACGCCCGCGCCATCCGCCGCCGGTCGGAGGGCCGGATGCGTTCCGCCATGAGCGGATCCTTCCGGGACAACTCCTCATGGAATGGAATGTTGCCCAGCTGGTCCAGACGCTTTCTGCCTTGTTCCCTGACGGCAGGGGGAATGTCGGGAACGGGAGCAAGGCCTTCGACAAGTGCCTGAAAATACAAGCCGGTTCCGCCGACGACGATGGGCATGCGGCCGTCCGAATGTGCTTTCGATATTGCTTCGCCGGCCAGCTCGCACCAGCGAACGGCCGAACACCGCTGATTACTCGGGAAAACCCCGTAAAGGCGGTGTGGTGCTCGATCCTCGTCGTCCTGAGACGGTCGGGCGGTCAATATCCTCAGGTCGCGATAGACCTGCATACTATCCGAATTTATGATCGTCGCCCCGCCGAATGGCTCCAGTGCCTCCGCGAGCGCGAGCGCGAGCCGGGATTTGCCGCTGGCGGTGGGACCCGCGATCAGTACGCCGGTGTGCGTCGACTTATCCGGCATGGGCATTCAAGGATACGGATCCTGCAATCGTGTTCCGCAAGCTGCTTTTCCGCATCATGAGGCATGGTTCGTGACCCATGTAATCACGCTTGTCGGCAATCCGCAGCAGTCGCCCGTGTCTCCCGGCCTGGCCGACGCAGCGCATTCGGCCTTGTCCCGCCTCGACGGCCAAGTCGGGGATATCAATTGGCTGTCTCCGGGAACGGCCTGCGATGTTCCCATTGACGGGATCGACCCGACCGTCGCCGTTGAAGCTGTTCGCGCCGTCTTGGAAGGGCAGCCGGTCGACATCGTGGCACAACGCAGGAAACATCGCCGCAAGCGCCTTCTCATCGCAGACATGGATTCGACGATGATCCGGCAGGAATGCATCGATGAAATCGCCGAATTCGTCGGTCGCCGAGCGCAAGTCGCAGCCATAACCGAACGCGCGATGCGTGGCGACATAGACTTTCCCGAAGCTGTTCGCGAGCGTGCGAACATGTTTGCCGGACTCGGCGCGGACGTCCTCGAGCGTGTCTACGACGAGAGCATTTCGCTCACGCCGGGTGCTGAGACCCTCGTCCGGGTCATGCGGCGAAGCGGTGCGGTTACGGCCTTGGTGTCTGGCGGTTTCACGCAATTTACGAGCCGCGTCGCGGAACGCGTTGGTTTCGACTACCATCATGGCAACGAGCTCGAGATCGTGGCGGGCAAGCTTACCGGAAAGGCGCTCGAGCCCATCAAAGGGGGCGATGCCAAGGTAGAACTGCTCGATCGCTACCGTGACCGGCTCGGCATTTCCGCCGAGCAAACACTCGCTGTCGGAGATGGCGCCAACGATATTCCGATGATCAAGGTTGCCGGCCTTGGCGTAGCCTTTCATGGCAAGCCCAGCGTTGTCGAAGCGGCGGACGCGGAGATCAGCAACGGCGACCTGACGGCCCTCTTGTATATCCAAGGGTTTCGCGAGGCCGAGATAAACGCCTGAACATCGACCAGGAAACGGGGCGGGGGGGGGGGGGGGGCCTGGGTTCGTTTCGAGTCTAGGTCTTTTCCAAGCGCAGGGCCACGAACCGCAGGTCATCAGACCGCTGTACCAACAGCAATACCGATTTGCGATTCGAGTCCTTGGCCTCCTTGACCTTCTCGAGGACCTGGCTGGGTGAAGAGACCTCCTCCTGGGCAACCTCCACGATGATGTCCCCAGCCTGAATCCCCTTTTCGGCTGCGGCAGATTCGTCGTCGACCTCGGTGATGACGACCCCTTTGACGTCCCCGCCAATTTCAAACCTATCGCGAAGATCTCCGGTGATGGAGGACAGGGTCATGCCGAGCGCCTCAATGGAACTTGAGGCCCCGCCACCCGAGTCGCCAGACGTCAGAGCCGCGACCTCATCCTCCTTCAACTCGCCGATCTTGACGCTCAGGGTGATCTTCCCGCCCTTCCGCCAAACCTCGACGTCGACAGCCTTGCCGATTTCGGTCTCCGCGACGATTCGCGGCAAGACGCGAACACGGGGCACATCCTTGCCATCGAATTTGAGAATGACGTCACCCGCTTCGAATCCCGCGACAGCGGCGGGTCCAGGATCGAAGACGCTGGCAACCAATGCACCACGGGGCTCATCGAGAGCAAGACTCTCGGCGATCTCGTCGGTCACCGGCTGGATGCGGACACCGAGCCAACCGCGGCGGGTTTTGCCGAACTCACGAAGCTGTTGGATGACCGGTTTCGCCAAGTTGACCGCGATGGCGAATCCGATTCCCACGCTGCCGCCGGAGGGCGAGAAGATGGCTGTATTCACCCCGATCACCTCACCATCCATATTGAACAGGGGACCACCCGAGTTACCGCGATTGATCGACGCATCCGTCTGGATGAAATCGTCATACGGTCCCGCATTGATGTTACGCGAACGGGCCGAAATGATGCCGGCAGTCACCGAGCCACCCAATCCGAACGGATTGCCAATGGCCATCACCCAGTCGCCGACCCGGGACTTGTCCGAATCGCCAAGCTTGACGAAGGGAAGATCTCCATCCCCCTCTTCCTTCTCCACCTGAAGGACAGCGAGGTCGGTCTTGGCATCCCGCCCCAACAGCTTCGCGGTGCGACGCTTCTCGTCGCTAAAGATGACGGTGATTTCGTCGGCCTCCGCGATGACATGATTGTTGGTGACGATGACACCACTCGGATCCACCAAGAACCCGGAGCCGAGAGATGACACCCGACGCGTCGGACGGTTGTCGCCCCGACCGTCGTCCCCGGGACGCTGTCGTTCGAAGAAGTCCTTGAAAAACTCCTCGAACGGAGAGCCAGGCGGGAACTGCGGGATCGGAACCTCGCCGCGGCGACCGCTCACTTTCTGTGTCGTCGAGATGTTGACGACCGCCTGGGTCAGTTCCTGTGCCAAATCGGCGAACGTCTCCGGCGCGGTACGGGCAAAGGCTGCGGTCGACCAGACCAGCGAGGCGGCAAGGACCGCGATCCCCAGGCGTCGCCCAAACATACCGGTCTGCCGCCGGTGTTGCAGAGAATCGCGGATTTGCAACGTTGAAATCGAGTCCCTGATCAATGTTCGTGTCCTTCTCGCCGCGCCGCCGACATTCCGGCGGCATCAGATTGCTGACCAGCGCTCCAGACGTATGGGTTACGGAGCTCCGAATCAAGTGCCTCGGCAGCCCGGGACGAAGCGCTCACCGGCCTGATAGAAAGGACCAAATATGGATTCAACTTGGCCGAAATCGGACCCTCAGTCGGTCAATTCAAGGCCATTTTGCGGCACATTCTGCTAGCTCTTGAGCAGCCAGACAACTCCAAACCCAGCGACGGCCAAGCATAGCCCCGCGCCTCGGAGAAGGCCGTTCGACTGCTCGAGAGCCGCAGCCATCATCCGCTTCATGCCGTCCGGAAACAACGCATAAAGCGCCCCTTCGATGACCATTACCAATCCCAGGGCCAGTCCGAGCTCGTACATGATTTCGTGACCAACCGGCCGTTTCTTTCCGCCAGGCGTCGGCCCCTCAAATCCACGGATACGCCGGACTACCGCGTGCCGGACTGACCGCCTTCGCCCAGCATGCTGCCGAAGTACCGAAAAAAGTCGGAGTCGGGCGAGAGCACCATGGTCGTGTCATCGCCACCCAATGACTCGCGATAGGCCTGCATGGACCGGTAGAAAGTGAAAAAGTCGATGTCGGTGCCGAAGGCCTCGGCGAATATCCGAACGGCGTTGGCGTCGCCTTCGCCCCGCAAGATCTGCGCCTGCTTCTGCGCTTCGGCCACCAGGACCGTCTTTTCACGATCCGCCCGTGAGCGGATACGCTGGGAGATCTCGGCGCCCTGAGCCCGGAACTCCCGCGCCTCCCGCTCTCGCTCCGTCTTCATCCGCGCGTAGATCGCCTGGTTGTTCGCCTCGGGCAGGTCGGCGCGCTGGATACGCACATCGGCGACGCTGATCCCCAGGTCCTTGGCTTCGGCATTCACCCGCTGAGCGATCAGCGCCATCAGTTGCGCGCGCTCTCCCGTCAAAACCGATTGCAACGGCACCGTACCGATAACCTGACGCAGGCTCGACGTCAGAAGGGCGTTCAGGCGTTGGCGGGCGACGAGCTCATTGCCCACTG
The DNA here is from genome assembly GCA_021296255.1 of Alphaproteobacteria bacterium. Taxonomy (GTDB): domain Bacteria; phylum Pseudomonadota; class Alphaproteobacteria; order UBA2966; family UBA2966; genus UBA2966. The sequence goes on from JAGWAU010000035.1 coordinate 102,311, forward strand.
TTTGATAGAACCGCAACGGATCGTCGATGCGGTAGCGGAGGAAGGAGTCGACCACCAGGCGCTTGCGGTCCGAGGCGATGACTTCCTCGCCCCCGCCGTCGTAGCCAAGCATCCGCCTGTCCAGGAACACGACGTTCTGGATGAACGGCAATTTGGCGTGCAGGCCGGCCTTCTTGACCACGCGCTTGGGCTCGCCGAACTGCAGGACGAGGGCCTGCTGTGTCTGATGGACCGTGAACAACGCGCTGAACGCGATGACTCCCGCGACCAGCACGATGATGCCCAGAATGGCGAGCGTCCGACGGTTCATTGGGTTTCTCCCGTGCGCTTCTGAAGTTCGGGCAGCGGCAGGTACGGAACCACTCCACTGCCCGAGTTCTTGTCGATGACGACCTTGTTGATGCCGCGCAGCACCTCTTCCATGGTCTCGAGATAGATCCGCCGCGTCGTGACATCCTTGGCCTGGGCGAATTCCGTGTAGACGGCCAAGAACCGGCTGGCGTCGCCTTCCGCGCGCGCCACGACCTCTTGCCGGTAGCCCTCCGCTTGCTGAAGCAGTTGCTCCGCCTCGCCGCGCGCGCGCGGAAGAATGTCGTTGGCGTAGGCTTCGGCCTCGTTCCTCTGCCGCTCGAGATCGGCCCGTGCCCGCTGGACGTCGCGGAAAGCGTCGATCACGGCCGAAGGTGGATCGACCTTCTGCAGCCTCGCCTGCTGGATCAGGATGCCGGCTTCGTAGGAATCGAGAATCTCCTGGGTAAGCTCGCGGACGGAGTTCTCGATCGCTTCCTTGTTTTGCGCCAGGGCGTCGCCGATCGGCTTGTTGCCGATGACCTCGCGCATGGCGCTTTCCGCCGCCGCCTTCGCCGTCTCCTCGGGGTTCTGCACGTTGAACAGGAACTGCCCGGCATCCTTGATGACCCAGAACATCGCGAAGTCGATGTCGACGATGTTCTCGTCACCGGTCAGCATCAGGCTTTCTTCCGGCACGTCGCGCGTGGTCTCCGCCCGTCCGAATTCCCCGGCGCTGCGGTACCCCACTTGGATCTGGTTGACCCTTGTGACCTTCGGTGTATCCACCGATTCGATCGGTGTCGGAAGATGGTAGTTGAGACCCGGCTGCGTGGTTGCAACCCACTCTCCGAACCGCAGAACGACACCTTGCTCATCCGGTTGTACGCGATAAAACCCACTGGCCGCCCACACCGCGACCACGATCAGCACGATCAGGGCCAACCCGCGGCCGCCTCCGCGGCCGCCCGGCAGTATACCCCGAAATCGATCCTGACCCTTACGCAGAAGGTCTTCGAGATTGGGAGGCTGAGGTCCACGGGGACCTTGTCCCCACGGTCCACCGCCGCCACCACCGCCGCCACCGCCACCCTGCCAGCCGCCGCCTTGGTTCTTCCATGGCATGCCGTCAACTCCAGTTTCGGATTCGAATGAAACCCAATTGCAGGAAATTTTGCATTCAGCGCCGCTCGCGGTTATATGACAGCTTGCCCGTACGCGCAATGAACCGTACGCCCCGCAGTCACCACAAGCGAGCGTACTCCTTTATGCGCCGCGCCGAACACGGAAGGCAAGCTCTCCGCCATGGCAACGGTCACCGAACAGGACGTCTTGGAGGCGCTCGCGGAAGTCACCGATCCGGACCGGCGGCTGGATGTCGTCAGTCTCGGGATGATCGAAGGCGTTCAGGTCAAGGACGGGCACGTCGCCTTCGCCATCCAGGTCCCGCCCGAGGAAGGCCCGGCCAAGGAACCGGTTCGCAAGGCCTGCGAGGAGGCCGTCTATGGCGTGCCCGGTGTGCTTTCGGTAACCGCCGTCCTGACCGCACACCATCCCGCCGCACAGCCCGTCCCGGCTGCCGCCCCGCCCCGGGACACTTCGAACACCGTTGCCAAGCCGGGAATTCCCGGCGTCAAATCCATCGTCGCCGTGGCATCGGGAAAGGGTGGGGTGGGCAAATCTACCGTGGCGGTCAATCTGGCCCTCGGCCTGGCGACCGAGGGCATGCGCGTGGGTATCCTCGACTGCGATATCTACGGCCCTTCGATCCCCCGCATGATGGGAATCGGCGGACGACCGGTATCTCCCGACGGCAAACGACTGATGCCCATGGCAAATCATGGGCTCGTATGCATGTCGATGGGCTTCCTGGTCGAAGAGGACACCCCCATGATCTGGCGGGGCCCCATGGTCATGAGCGCTCTTGAACAGCTCATGCGTGACGTGGAATGGGGTACGCTCGACGTCATGGTCTGTGACCTTCCACCGGGAACGGGAGATGCGCAGTTGACGATGGCGCAACGCGTGCCGTTGACCGGTGCGGTGATCGTTTCGACGCCTCAGGACGTGGCATTGGCTGACGCCCGAAAGGCCTACGCCATGTTCGAAAAAGTGGACGTCCCGGTCTTCGGGTTCATCGAGAATATGAGCTACTTCCAGTGCCCCCACTGCGGCGACAGGACGGAGATCTTCGGACACGGCGGCGCCAGACGGGAGGCCGAACGACTCGGCGTCGATTTCCTTGGCGAAATTCCACTGGTACCCCAAATCAGGGAAACGTCCGACTCGGGGACGCCCGTAATCGCGGTCGACCCTTCCGGAACGGAGGCAACCATCTTCGAAGACATCGCCGGACGCGTTGCCGTCAGAATCGAGCAAGCTCTCGCCACAGCCGAGGCATCCGCCCCGAGGATCGTGATCCAGTGAGCCGACGACGGTCGTGCCGACGGTTGCGCGCTCTCCATAAGGATGCCCCTTGCGCGTCAGGCTTCGCGGCCGAGCGTCTCCATGAGCTCGCGCCATTCGCGGCCCGACAATCCGCTTTCCTCCTGCGTGACGGTCTCCCCGTCGATCATGCGCTTCACCACCTCCAGGCTCTGCGATGAGAGGTTGACGCCCCCCATCTCGTACTTGGAAAATGCCTCGAATGTCAGAGGTACCCAACGCTCCAGCGTGTCGAGCATCACTTCGGCGTAAGCACGTATCTCGTATTGGGCGTGCTCGTCCGCACGCAGGCTCAGGAAGTGCATGAAATTGTGAAGATCGATCTTCCAATACCACTGCGTGTAGAAGTTGAGTGAGAGGTTCATGCGCGCTAGTTCCCGCGCGAGACCGTCACGTCCCTCGTCGATAACATTCCCCTCTTCGTTCTCGTTCAGCATTTCGGTGTAGTCCGCGTAGACCTGCGCTGCGTCGCGCATGAGCAGCTCGTGCACCCGGTCCGCCTCCGCGCCGATGATGAGGTTGCCCCGGCCCTGGCGATTGGAAGCCGACTGCGCCGCGAGGTGTTCCCGCGCCGGCAGATAAAATTCATTGTCGAGAATCGAATAGCGGGCGGAGTACTCGTTGACGTTTGCGGTCCGGTGACGGATCCACTGCCGCGCCACGAAAATCGGGAGCTTCACGTGGTACTTGATCTCGCACATTTCGAACGGCGTGGTATGCCGGTGGCGCAGGAGGTAATTGATGAGACCCGCGTCGGAACGAAGCGTTCTCGTGCCTTTGCCATAGGAGACGCGCGCCGCCTGGACGATGGCGGAATCACTGCCCATGTAGTCGACGACCCGCACGAACCCGTGATCGAGAACCGGGAGAGCCTCGTAGAGGATTTCCTCGAGACGGGGGGCCACGACGCGCCGCGTCTCGTAGGCCTCGGCCCGTTGCGCCGCGATCTCCTCTCGCTGTTCGGGACTGAGCGGCATGACGTCTCTTTATTCCTGGCTTGCCGGCCGCCGCACTTTAATGTCCGCCCGTGTCCGTGACCACACCCGGCGCCACGCATCGCCGATGCCTTTCCGGTCAGTGGAAGCCAGTCAGGTATGGAACGAAAATCACCGATATCCGATTCATTCGCACATTCAAGATCACAATGGACGAGTTGGAACATCTGGTTGGCGAAACCGAAGCACAACTTCAGCGAGGCTTCGTTCAGCGGGTTTGACCGCAGGATGACCAGCGGAATCCTGGAACCCACGTCATCCTCGACTTTTCTGGAGCGATGCCTGAGCCTCCATGAACTCGTGGCCGAACTCGTGAGCGATGTCGATGAACCCCGCCGTCAAGGCCGAGTCGTCGTCCGACCGGCAAGAAACGCCGCATTCGATATTCAGCTCTGACGCCGGATCCTTGAGCGGGACATAGACCGCACCGGGAGGCGAGAACCGTCCCACGGAAGCGGGACATAGAGTTACGCCCAGGCCCGCGGAGACCTGACTCACGGCGTTGTGGATGCGATCTACCTGCCGTACGTCCTTGGGAATGAACCCGGCCTGCTGACAGGCGTAAAGGATACGTGCCCGATTGCCGGTCTCCTGGCGTGAGGGAAGCAGCAGGAACGTCTCGTCTCTCAAGTCCCGAAGGTCAATTTCCGTCTGCCCGGCCAGCGGGTGGTCGTCGGGCAGAACGGCGATCAAGTGCTCCCGCAGGATCACTTCCCGGCGGATACCCGGCCTCGCAATCGTCGGCACGTGAAACAGGGCCACGTCGATACGCCTCTGCAACAATGCGCCTTCGCGCTCCGACGTGCTCAACTCCTCGAGCCCGACGCTCACGCCCGGAAAGCCGTCTCGAAACCGGCGCACGATCTGAGGAAGAATCTCGTAGCTCGCCGCCGGATTGAAACCGATGGAGATGTGGCCATGCATACCGCGGGCGATCCCTTGCGTGACATCCATCGCTTCGGAAAGTTGAGACAGGACCAGACGCGCACGGTCGAGAAAAACCACACCCGCTTTGGTCAATTCGACGGATCGCCGTGACCGTCTTAGCAGCTGCGTGCCAAGCTCATCCTCCAGCTGGCGAACCGAATCGCTCAGCGGCGGCTGCGACATGTTCAGCCGGGCGGCGGCTTTCCGGAAATTGAGCTCTTCCGCGACGGCAATGAACCGTTCGAGGTGTGGGATATTCGGCATGATCCTCCCCATCACCGGCACCGTGGTGAAGACCGAGAGCGTACCATCCTGTGATAGTTAATTCCGATCAGTGATTTCTGATAATCGGAATATCCTATCACTCTTCTTTGCGATAGTGTCCGCAGCAAAGAGCTTATGACTGCGCAACTTCCGCATCGTGCAAGTGGAGCCAATCGTGTCGCGGCGGGAGAGTCGGACTAATTCCAGTGTCCACGACGACATTTCCTGAAAATCTTCAAGGGAGGCGAATATGAAACTCTTAGCGAGGAGAAACTTGCTCGCGGCCAGCGCGGCAAGCGTCATGCTGGCAGCCGTCTCGGCAGCACCCGCCAAGGCGGAGGTCGACGTGGTCAATCTCAGCCAGCAGTTCGGACTGCTCTACGTGCCGCTGCACGTCGTGCTCGAGCACAAACTCATCGAAAAGAACGCCAAGGCACTCGGCCTGACACCGCCCGAAATCAAGCTGTTCAAGATCAGCGGTGCGGCCAACAACACCAAAGCGCTCCTCTCCAAAACGGTCGATTTTGCCTCGATCGGCATCGGCGGGGTGATCAAGCTCTGGGCCAAATCGGACGGCGCGTTCAAAGTGGCGCGCGGCATCGCCGACATGCCTTTGAAGCTCATCACCAACGATCCCAAGATCCAGAAGATCGAAGACTATCTGACGATCGAGGATCACAAGATCGCGACGCCGGCCGCTAAGGTATCGGTCCAGGCCGTGGTTTTGCAGATCTACACCGAGAAGCTGTGGGGCGATCCCGTCAAGCTCGACCATCTCGTCGTGTCGATGAAGCATCCCACCGCGTATGCCGCGATCGTCTCGGGCGGGCAGTCGGTGAAGAGCCACTTCGCCACGCTGCCTTATTCGTACCAGGAACTGCAGAGCGGCAAGGCGCGCACGATCGTCACGTCCTACGACATCATGGGTGGCCAGCACTCGGTGCTGCTGATGATGGCGGGCCAGGAATTCAAGGACAAGAATCCGAAGACGTACAGGGCGGTCACCGCGGCGTTTGACGAAGCATTGACCTGGGTGAACGCCAATCCGCTGGAGGCAGCCGAGCTCTACATCAAGTACACCAAGACCAAGCTCGACCCGGAATTGGTGAAGGCGATGTTGACGGACAGGAATGAGGTCGCGTTTGACGCCACACCGAAGCACACGATGGTTTTCGCGAACTTCCTGCACAAGATCGGCGATCTTCCCAAAAAGCCGAATAGCTGGAAGGACTTCTACTTCGAGGACAACCACGACCTGAACGGCAGCTGACGGTATCGGCTGACAACGGTTTGACGCCGGGAACGGCGGGACATTTCTCGCCGTTCCTTGCTCTTCGGCTTTCACGTCGGTGGAAGCGAAAGTGTAACCGCCCACGAACGCCGACAGAGCGCTATATCGAGGAGTTCGTTGGCGTCCCACGAAAGAACGATTCGGTCGAAGAAGTGGAATGAGGAGCCGCCGATGAACGAGAGGACAGGCTACGGTCGGATCGCGCGCCGTCCCCAAGAGAACGCCGAATTGACGCACGTTGAATTCGGCACCCCCATGGGTGAGTTGTTGCGACGCTACTGGCAGCCGTTCTGCCTGTCCGAGGAATTGCAAGACCTGCCCAGGAACATTCGTATCCTCGGCGAGAACCTTGTGGGATTCCGCGACGGCAACGGCCGCACGGGCCTGATCGACAGGCATTGCGCCCATCGCGGCACGTCGATGGAGTACGCCAAGATTGAACCCGAAGGAATTCGCTGCTGCTATCACGGCTGGCTCTTCGACGTCGAAGGCCGCTGCCTCGAGCAACCTGCCGAACCGCCGGAAAGCAAGAGCAAGGAAAACGTGCGGCAGGCCTGGTATCCAACACACGAATACGGTGGCTTGGTCTTCGCCTACATGGGACCGCCCGAACTGCAGCCCCAGTTTCCCGAGTACGACAACCTCGTCGGCGACGACGTGGTGTTGACCGCGTACCGGAACATAAGCCGCGGCACCGTCGCCGAATGCAACTGGCTGCAGATCCAGGAGAACGCCATGGATCCGATCCATACCGCGTTCCTCCACCAGACCATCAGCGGGACGCAGTTCACCCACCTGTTCGGGGACCACGGCTCGCGGAAACTGGACTTCGAGGAGACGCCCACGGGCATGATCTATATCCGCAAGTCGACGCTTTCCAACGGTGCCGAATACACCCGCATCGCGGAAAACTTCGTGCCCAACGCGCGTTCGATTCCGGACCCCTACTATTCCGAAGAAAGCCCCGACAGCGAACAATCCCGTCTCATCGGCTGGTGGGTGCCCGTGGACAATACCCGCACCATGGGATTCCACATCGAACGTCTACGCGTGATCGACGGCAAGCCCGTACCGTCCGTGCTGGCCCAGGCTCAGGAGGGGCGCGCCAGCGGCACCCAGGCCGCGCGCCGGACCTATGAAGAGACCCAGCGCCAACCGGACGATCGTGAGGCACAGGTCAGCCAGGGGCCCATTGCCATACATGCCATGGAAAACCTGGTGTCGTCGGACAAGGGCGTCGCCATGTTCCGGCGGCGGCTGAAGGAGGGCCTCGAGTCCCTTCAAAAGGGCGAGGACCCCATGGGTATCGGCCGGGACCCGTCGAACCGCACGATCCATGTGGCCGCCGGCAACTCGATGGTGAGGAATTAGCGGTCGCCGGCATTCCGCGGAAGCCCGCGAAATTCGGTAGTGGGTCAGTTTGAAATCCCATGACCTTGCAATGCGTTCTCCAAGAAGATCGAGAACCACATGTACAGCGTGGCGCTCCATTTCATGCACTACAACCTCTGTCGCCAGCACAAGAGCCTAGACGGGATCAGCCCCGCGACGGCCGCTGGCGTCACGGATCGGCTGTGGGACATCGAGGACATCGTGCGGCTGGTGGACGAAGCGGCCCCGAAGCCGAACCGATCCAACATCTACCACAAGCACCAAATCTCGAATTGAGACTATCAGGGGTGAGACTGTCAGGGGTTGACATCGTTGATGAGACCCCTGACATTTAGCTCACTTATCCCCCTCGGGACTTGCCTGCTCGGGGTCTCCGTGCTCAAGCTGAGAGTATCTCGGAAGGCCCCCGAGGGGTTATTCGTATGAGGCCCCCATGGCCGATGAGCCCGCCGTCAAGCGCGCCATCGCGTTCTTTGATGGGCAGAACCTATACCGACATGCCAAGGACGCCTTCGGACACCATCACCCTAACTATGATCCGAAGAAGCTGTTCGATGCAGTCTGTGCAGACAAGCGCTGGGTGAATTACGGCGTTCGATTCTACACGGGCACGCCCGCGCACGCGCACAGCCCAATGTGGCACGACTATTGGGCGAACCGGCTCCTCTCGATGCGCCGTGCAGGGATCATCGTCGAGAGCAGGCCAATCCGCTATCGAGCGCATGAAGTCGAACTCGCTGATGGAACCATTGAAACCAAGTACATTCCACAGGAAAAGGGAATCGATCTGCGTTTAGGACTGGACGTGGTCCGGCTGGCGCGCGTTCGTCAGTTGGATGTTGCGGTTATCTTCAGTCAGGATCAGGACTTGGCTGAAGTCGTCAATGAAGTCAAAGAGATCGCGCGCGACACCAACAGATGGATCAAGGTCGTCTCTGCATTCCCCACAGGTCCTGCGGCCACGGCCCAACGCGGGGTCAACGGTGCGGAATGGTACCCAATGGATCAGGCATTCTATGACGCTTGCCTAGACTTGCGGGACTACCGACCCAAGATTTCAAACTGACCCACTACCCGAAATTCCCTTCACATGAAGCCTCGAAACGCCTATATACCCTCTGTCGGGTAACCGACTATGGCGATAAACGCCGTTCGGAATAGGCGTTGCGGACCCGGGGGCAGTACCCGGCGCCTCCACCACGAACACATCCGGCTCAGCGCTTACTGCAGCGAGGGCATCGAAATGGCGGGTGTGGTCTTGATGGGGGCGAACCAGGATCGACGTGCGTGATAAAGGTGCGGTTTTCGCCCGGCATGATACCGCCGTTACCGGGTCACACTTACAAATGCCAACGATAACGAGGCATTTGCCGCTGCTGCGTAAACACCGTTAGCAACGGCGGGGTTTCGGGGGGCACCTGGCAACAGAAGCCCCCCACTTCACGATCTATCCGCACCGAATCCCCGGCGGCCGAACCCATCGGAGGACTGTCCAACGTCGCGAACGCCATCCCTGTCAATTTGTGTTTCAACTCGCGACCGGGCCTCGCTAGTATGGCATTCGACGAAAGTTCAGTTGTGGTAGTGGCCTGAACGGCGGGCCTCCGACGCGCCACAGGGTAGTTTCGATGTCAGAAGACCTGATGGGCTACAACCGAATCGTCGAGAATGCTCTCAAGGGCGTCGTTCGCGAAGCGCTGACACGGGCTGCGGCCGTCGGACTGCCCGGTGATCACCACTTCTACATCACCTACCGAACGGACGCGCCCGGCGTGGTCGTCCCCCAGTCGCTTCAGGAGCAATATCCGGAAGAGATCACGATCGTCATTCAGCATCAATTTTGGGATCTCACCGTCGATCACGGGTCCTTCTCCTTGACACTCTCTTTCGGTGGAAGGAAGGAGCATCTCGAGGTGCCCTTCGGTGCGATCACGGGATTCGCCGATCCCAGCGTTCAGTTCGGACTGCAGTTCAAGGCCGACCAGGCGTCCATCAACGAGAATTTGCATGATCGCGACGAAGAACTGTCGGCCGCCGTTGCCGACGGGAGCTTGGAAGACACCCCGGTCCCCGTGGAAACGGACACGGCCTCCGCGGACGTCGTCGTATTGGACCGGTTCCGCAAGAAGTAGGCCAGTCCGCCCGTCCCCGGGGGAAACCGGCGGACTCCCTGTACCTGTTGGGTAGCAATTTATCTGTGCGGACGACCGCCCTCCAGTTTGTCCGAAGTGCGTAGCGCGGAGGGCGGAGCGCGAACATGAATGACGATGCACCAAACAAGGGCATGCGCACCGAACGGGATACGCTGGGCGCCGTCGTCGTGCCCGCGGATCGCTATTGGGGCGCACAGACGCAGCGCTCCCTCCTGAACTTTCGCATCGGCGGCCGCAAGATGCCCTATGCCGTCATCCAGGGCCTCGCGGTCGTCAAAAAGGCCTGTGCCCGGGTCAACGCGGAGAACGGAGATCTGGACGGAGACGTCGCGGACGCCATTGGGCGGGCGGCAGACGAAATCATCGGCGAAACCCTGGCGGACCATTTCCCGCTGGTCGTGTTCCAAACGGGGTCCGGTACCCAGTCCAATATGAACGTCAACGAGGTGATTGCCAATCGTGCCAACGAGGTCCTGGGTCATGCGCTCGGCTCGAACGGGCCCGTCCACCCCAACGATCACGTCAATCGGGGACAATCGTCCAACGACTCCTTCCCCACGGCCATGCACATTGCCGCCGTCACCACGCTGCGAGGCCAGCTTCTGCCGGCTTTGCGTCACCTTCACGAAGCGTTGGGCACGAAGGCCAATGCATGGCAGGACATCGTGAAGGTCGGTCGTACGCACCTCCAGGACGCAACGCCCCTGACGCTGGGCCAGGAATTTTCCGGCTACGCGGCGCAGGTCGCGCTCGGCATGGAACGCATCGAAACGGTCATGCCCCGGCTCCATGCGATCGCCCAGGGTGGGACGGCCGTGGGAACCGGCCTTAACGCACCTTCGGCTTTTGCGGATGCCGTTGCCCGGGAAATAGCCCGGATAACCGGTTATCCCTTTGTCTCTGCGGCAAACAAATTCGAGGCCTTGGCGGCGAACGACGCCATCGTCGAAGCATCGGGAGCGCTGAATACCATCGCCGTGAGCCTCATGAAAATCGCCAATGACGTGCGCCTGCTGGGATCGGGACCTCGGTCGGGCCTCGGAGAATTGCGGTTGCCCGAAAACGAGCCCGGATCCTCGATCATGCCGGGGAAGGTAAATCCGACTCAGTGCGAAGCATTGACCCAGGTTGCCGCCCAGGTGATGGGCAATCACGTGACGACTACGGTGGCCGGATCAAGCGGACACCTCGAACTCAATGCGTTCAAACCGGTCATGATCGACAATCTGCTCGAGTCCATCCGGCTGCTTGCGGAAGGCTGCCAAAGCTTTACCGACAACTGCATCACCGGCATCGAGCCGGATCGGGCGCGAATCGCCGAGCATCTCGACCAATCGCTAATGCTGATCACGGCGATTGCACCCCACATCGGGTACGAAAACGCCGCGCGCATCGCAAAGAAGGCACATGCGGAGGGTACGAACCTCCGCCAGGCTGCGCTTCAACTCGGTCTGATCGAAGCGGAGGAATTCGACCGCTGGGTGAGGCCTGAAGACATGACGGCGCCCAGGCCATGAACGCGAGACGTTGGGCATCCTCGCCATGAAACGGTCGATCACCATCGCCGGTCATCGGACAAGCATCTCCCTCGAAGAGGAGTTCTGGAAGGCGCTGCGTGCGATCGCCAGGGAGGACGGACAGTCGATCAATGCCCTGGTGAGCACGATCGACAAGCAGCGGACCACGAACCTGTCGAGCGCAATCCGTGTCTTCGTTCTGAACCGGTACCAGACGCCCGCAGACCACGGGGGACTCGGTTGTCGGACAAATCACAAGTAAGGGTCTGACACCGGTTCCCGCTGGCCTCGGCCAGCCGGAAGCAGACGATCCAGCCGCCGGGTACCATGAACGCTAGATCTGAACGACCTTACCCGGGTTCATGATATTGGCGGGGTCCAGCGCCTTCTTGATACCTCGCATGAGGCTGACGGCCTCACCATGCTCCGCAGTCAAGAAATTCAGCTTGCCATAGCCAACGCCGTGCTCGCCGGTGCAGGTTCCATCAAGTGCGAGGGCCCGTAAGACCAGGCGCTCGTTGAGACGCTCAACTTCTGCCAACTCGCGTTCGTCATTCGGATCGAAAAGGAAAACGAGATGGAAGTTGCCATCTCCGACGTGCCCGACGAGGGGTGCCATCAAAAATGACTCCGCCAGGTCCTTTTTGGTTTCCAAGATGCATTCGGCAAGCTTCGAGATGGGCACACACACATCCGTCGCCCACATCTTGGCGCCGGGCCGGAGGGACAACGCCGCATATGCCGCATCGTGCCGAGCTTGCCAGAGGTGGTTCCGGTCTTCCGTCCGCGTCGCCCATTGGAAGTCGCCGGCACCGTTCTCCGTCGCCAGTACTTGGACGGTTTCAGCCTGCTCGGCCACGCTCGCCTCCGAGCCGTGGAATTCGAGAAACAATGTCGGGGCGACGGGATACTCAAGGTCCGAGTAATTGTTGCACGCTTCCATCTGCAGTTCGTCCAGCAGTTCGATACGTGCGACGGGAACACCCATCTGGATGGTCTCGATGACCGTATTGATGGCTCCTTCGATCCCGGGAAACGAACAGACGGCGGCAGACGTCGCTTCCGGTATGCCGTAAAGGCGCAACGTGATCTCCGTGATGACTCCGAGGGTACCTTCCGAGCCCACGAACACGCGCGTGAGGTCGTAGCCGGCCGCCGACTTACGGGCCCGCCGTGCCGTATTGACGATGCGGCCGTCGGCCGTCACCACGGTAAGCGCAAGAACGTTCTCACGCATCGTTCCGTAGCGCACGGCGTTGGTACCTGACGCGCGGGTTGCGGTCATCCCCCCGATCGTTGCATCGGCGCCCGGATCGATCGGAAAGAACAACCCGGTATCCCGCAGATACTCATTCAGTTGCTTGCGCCGCACACCGGCCTGCACGGTTACGTCCATATCTTCGGCGCTCGCACGCACGATTTCATTCATTTCGCTGAGATCGATACACACGCCACCGTGAAGGGCTGCCACGTGGCCTTCCAGGGACGTGCCGATCCCGAAGGGAATAACCGGTGTTCCGTGCTCGGCGCAGACCCGCACGATCTCAGCGACTTCCTCGGTGCTTTTCGGGAACACGACCGCGTCCGGCGCGTGCGCGGCATGATAGGACTCATCCCGCCCGTGTTGCTCGCAAGTGGCTGAGGACGTGGAGAGACGTTCCCCCAGCCGCTGCTTGAGCACCGCAACCGCTGTATTGACCTGCGCCCGTACCGCATCCATGGTTCACTCCTTCGACGAACCGAACCAGCCACCGTCAACTTTTGTTCTTGCCCGCAATCGAAGGCGGGTATTCGCTCGTTTACCACAGAACACGACCGGGCCACCAATCGCACGCTTCAACAACCCGTCACCCCGACGAACCTTCAAGCCGCACAATCATGGCGCATTTGCAAGGTGGTCCCTATTGACTGCGGTCAAAGACACCCACGAGAGTGACCGTGATATGACCTCTGCAAGCGCTTTGGCCATCCACGAAGAGACCGTTCGTCCCGAATGGATCGACCACAACGGTCACATGAACGTCGCCTACTACGTGCTGGCCTTCGACCATGCGACGGACCGCCTCTTCGACTTGCTGGACCTCGGCGCAGACTACGCGGAACGCGAGCACAAGTCGGTATTCCAGGTCCAATGCCACATCAACTACCTCCAAGAGGTGAAGGAGGGCGATCCACTGAGGTTCACGATTCAACTATTGGACTACGATGTGAAGCGAATCCATTTTTTTGCCAGCATGTATCATCTCGGCGACGGATTTCTCTCGGCGACGGCGGAATGGCTTGGCGTCCACGTGGACCTGACGGCGCGGCGTTCCGCTGAATTGCCCGAGAGGGCCTTGGAACGACTCGCACGGTTGAAAGCGGACCACGAGGCACTGCCGCAGCCCCCCCAGGTCGGCCGCACGATCAGCATCCGCAAATGAATCCCATCGGCCCGATTTTGACCATGGGTTTTTTGGCCTTAGCTTTGTTCCGGAATGACTGATACGCCGTCGTCAGCGTCGCCGCGGGAGTCCCGTCGTCTCGTACTGGGGATCGCCTGCTCGTTCGCCATGCTCGCCGGATGGCCGGCGCTCGCCGCCTGTACAGACCCGCCCAGAGAGAACGTGAACTGGGAACGTTGTTACCTGGAGGAGCGGAATCTGGCAGGATCCGATCTACGCGGGGCACGATTGCGCGACGCGCGATTCAACCGATCGAATTTGGAGAGCAGCAATCTCTCCAATGTCGACGCCCATCGTGCCAAATTCATCTCTGCAACGCTCTCGAAGAGCGTTTTCGACGGTGCCCGCCTTACCGAATCGGACTTCACAAAGGCCAATCTCCGAAACACATCCTTCGTCCGCGCCGATCTGCGACGCGCGCGACTGTTCCGCTCGGACCTCAGAGGGGCAGACTTCACGGGTGCCCGCATGACGGACGCCGACTTCCTCAACGCGGACCTGTCCGGCGCGACCTGGATCGACGGGGAAACGGTTTGCTCCGACGGCTCCCTCGGCCAGTGCAAGTGACGCTGTCCCTACCTTCTTACGTCAAGGGGATAGCCGCGAAAAAATTATTACAGTCCCGGTCAAACTGGAATCGTTCCGGTCAGGCCCCGGACCGGTCGTGGCGCTTCCCATCGGCTGCCTCGGCGTAAGCCTCTTGATTCTCTACTTGAATACAATGCCTTGGCCGACACTGTGCAATCGGGATATACAGTTAATCCAATAATAATTTGAAAGTCGGCGCATTACAGACGCACTGGCGAAAGCGAAAGTGGGTCGGTGACGTCTCAACTGCCACGTCTCGACGCCGTGGCGGCTCGGTGGCGAAGCTTCGCCGCCAACGATCAGGTCGTGCTCTCGGCGCTCGCACTGGTCATCGGCGTGGCGGTTGGGTACGGCACGATCGGGTTTCGCTTGCTGCTGGGCTTGGCACAGGAAGTCTTCTATGGCTTCTCGGCTCAGCAGGTCGCCACCCTGGCCGACAACCTGGCGTGGTGGCACATCCTTCTCGCCCCCGCCGCAGGCGGCCTGGTTGTCGGCTTGCTCCTTCAATTCGTAGTCCCCGGGCGCGAGCGCCGGGCGGGAAGGTCCCGTCGTCCATCTCGGCGCCACCGCCGCATCGTTCGTCGCACAACGGTTCAAGTTCGGACCTTCCTTGACCTTGACTCTGTTGGGGTGTGGCGTCGCCAGCGCCGTCGCGGCATCGTTCAACGCCCCGATCGCCGGTGTGCTCTTTGCCCTGGAGGTGGTGATCGGTCACTACGCCCTTCACGCTTTTTCCCCGATCGTGATCGCGTCGGTCGCGGGCACCATCGTCTCCCGCATCCATCTGGGCGACTTTCCAGCCTTTGTTCTCCCCGATTACTCGATCGTCTTGTTCTTCGAACTTCCCGCGTTCCTGATGCTCGGTATCGTCTGCGCCGTGGTCGCCATGATCTTCATGTGGAGTATCATGTTCGCTACGGACACCGTCGAGCGTACTCGGGCGCCCATATGGCTCCGCCCCGCCATCGGCGGTCTCGGGGTTGGCGCCATCGCGGTCTTCTTTCCCCAGGTGCTGGGCGTCGGCTATGAAGCCACCGATGACGCGCTCAAGGGTCTCATCCCCCTGGGATTCCTGATACTCCTCGTCATCGCCAAGGTGACGGCGACCGCGATCACGCTGGGAAGCGGCTTCGGCGGCGGGGTCTTCAGTCCCTCGCTATACATCGGCGCGATGACAGGTGGTGCCTTCGGATTCGTCGCGGCCACTGCCTTTCCCGATCTGGCGTCGAGCCCCGGCCTCTATGCGATCGTCGGCATGGGCGCCGTTGCGGCGCCCGTTCTCGGCGCTCCGATTTCCACCGTCCTCATGATGTTCGAGTTGATCGGCGACCTTTCGGTCACCGTCGCCGCGCTGATCGCCATCGCCGTGGCGAGCATCGTGACCCACCAGGTCCTGAGGCGTTCGTTCTTTGACTGGCAACTCATGCGCCAGGGTATCAGCCTCAGGGGTGGCCGGGCGCGGCAGTTGCTCCTGGCCGTTCGGGCTCGGCATATCATGGGCGATGACTTCCGGACCTCGCGGAAGGCACGAGTATCTCCGAAATCCGGCATCTGCTGCGAACCGCGCCGCACGATCATTTCTTCGTGACGGATGGCGAGGGCCGATACGCAGGCAAGGTCTCGTTCGCGGACATCCGCGATGTCGCCTTCGAGACCGGTGTCGATACCCTGATCAATGCGCGCGACGCCGCGCGCAAAGTGACTGCGATCGAAGGCGACGACAATCTCGAGCGTGCACTCTCGCTGATGGATGCGGCCGGAGAAAACCATCTGCCGGTCGTGGATAACGCACGGAATCTCGTCGTCATCGGCATCCTGCACCACAACCGGGTGCTTCGCGAGTACAACGAGGCGCTGCTGTCGGCGCGTGCAGAAGAGCACGGCGAGCGCTGAGATCCGTGCCCGGACACCCTCCGGTCGGGAGCCGCTGGCCGCTCCGACCGGAGGGCTGTGCTATAAGTCGCGAAAGATGTCAGATACGTTCGATCTTTCCACCTTCGACGAGCCTCCCGCCCGGCGGCCGGACGCAGCGCGACACGTCGAGGCCAACGTAGCGGAGCCGCCCTACATGGCGGCCCTCAATGACGCACAGCGCGAGGCCGTCGAGGCGACGGATGGTCCGGTTCTGGTCCTTGCCGGAGCCGGTACCGGCAAGACGCGTGCCCTGACAACTCGGCTCGCCCACATTCTCTATCTCGGACTCGCACGTCCTGGGGAAATCCTTGCCGTCACGTTCACCAACAAGGCCTCGCGCGAGATGAAGGGCCGAGTAGAGGCTCTGCTTCAGCGACCGGTCGAGAGCCTGTGGCTCGGCACATTCCACGCGATGGGCGCCAGGATCCTGCGCAGCCATGCGGAACTCGCGGGCCTTAAGGCGAACTTCACCATTCTCGATACCGATGACCAGATCCGCCTCGTGAAGCAGGTCATCGAGGCCGCCAATATCGACGAAAAGAGGTGGCCGGCCCGGAATCTCGCGGCAATCATCAGCCGTTGGAAGGATCGGGGGATCGGACCGCAGAAAGCCGGGTCCGACGATACCGGCGACTTCGCCTTCGGCAAGGGCGCGAGCCTGTACGCGGCCTACCAGGAACGGCTGAAATCACTGAACGCCGTCGACTTCGGTGATCTGTTGTTGCACTGCCTGACGATCTTCGGAAACCACGCCGATGTTCTGGCGGAGTATCAGCGGCGGTTCCGGTACATCCTGGTGGACGAATATCAGGACGCCAACGTGGCCCAGTACCTTTGGCTTCGGCTCCTGGCGCGCGCGCACCGCAACATCTGCTGCGTCGGCGATGACGACCAGTCGATCTACGGCTGGCGGGGTGCCGAAGTCGGCAACATACTGCGTTTCGAAAAGGATTTCGAAGGGGCCCGTGTCGTGCGTCTGGAGCAGAACTACCGTTCCACGTCGCATATTCTCGCGGCGGCTGCGGGTCTGATCGCGAACAACGCTGGACGACTCGGAAAGACGCTGTGGACGGAATCGTCCGAGGGCGAGCGCATCAAGATTCGCGGCGTGTGGGACGGCGGGGACGAGGCGCGTTTCGTCGGCGAGGAAATCGAGGCGTTGCATTCTCGGGGATACAGCCTGAACGAGATGGCCATCCTGGTACGGGCTGTCTTTCAAATGCGCGAGTTCGAAGAACGATTCCTCACCCTCGGCCTGCCTTACCGCGTCATCGGCGGCCTGCGCTTCTATGAACGGCGCGAGATCCGCGATGCCGTGGCGTACTTCCGAACCATCGCCCAGCCGGATGACGACCTGGCCTTCGAGAGGATTGCCAACGTTCCCCGGCGCGGGATCGGATCAGCAACGATGCAGGCTATGCACCAGCTCGCCCGCGCCCGCAATCTCAGCCTGACGCAGGCGTCCGCGGAACTCGTCGCGACGGACGAGCTTCGGCCGCGGGCCCGGCGCGCGTTATCGGACTTTCTGACGCGCCTCGATCACTGGCGGGTGGAGAAGACCCGGCTGCCCCACGCCGAGCTTGCCGAACTCATTCTGGACGATTCTGGCTACACCGCGATGTGGCAGAGCGACAAGTCGCCCGACGCTCCCGGGAAGCTGGAGAACTTGAAGGAACTGGTCGCGGCGATGGATCAGTTCGAGAATCTCGAAGGATTCCTCGAACACGTCAGCTTGGTCATGGAGAACGAGGACTCCGGCGCGGAAGACAAGGTCAACCTCATGACCCTGCACGGTGCCAAGGGTCTCGAATTCGACACCGTGTTCCTGCCGGGATGGGAAGAAGGCGTCTTTCCCAACCAACGCTCCCTGGATGAAGGCGGCTCAACCGCCCTGGAGGAAGAACGCCGACTCGGACATGTCGGCCTGACGCGCGCCCGTCAACGGGTCCGCCTCAGCTTTGCCGCCAATAGGCGCATTTACAATCAATGGCAGAGCAGCATTCCCTGCCGCTTCATCGACGAATTGCCCAAGGACTCCATCGAATACGTCAGCGAACCAGGCCTTTATGAAGGCCAACGGACGACGGCTCTAAAGGAAGAGCACGTCAGCCCTTTCGGCGTTTCGGAGAGACCCTCGATGGGGCGCCGCCGAAGCCGGTACGATCGCACGGTCGCGTCGGGCGGACTGATCCTCGAGGGGCGAGCCGAAGTCGTCACCGCCGGAGAATCGGCGGGAGATTTTCACGTGGGTGACCGGGTCTTTCACCAGAAATTCGGCTACGGCCAAGTGCTGTCCGTGGACGGAGAGCGCCTTCAAATCGATTTCGACAAAGCGGGAACCAAGAAGGTCGTCGACAGCTTTGTAGAGGCGATCTAACGCCTCTGGAAAGGCGAGTCGCGCCCGATCTGGCGTCTCTACGCGGATACTGAATGGCAAGTGGCGCAGACCTATGGAACGTCTCGGCGACGGTTGCAAAAGGCGGCGTTGCCCCCGTCGAGGAGTCCCTGACCCGCGCGTTGAGCGGTGAGCCAAACATTCTCGAAGGGTCGGGCGACCGGATCTTGGCCGTCACGGTGAACGCGCTCGGCGATAGCGCGATGAACGAATCGCACCAATCGTGGCGCGTGGAAATCCTCTGCGCCATGGAACCCGACGTCGCCGCGCTTACCCGCTCTATCCGTGAACTCGGCGCAGCGGGCATCAGGATAAAACCCCGCGTGCAGCGCGTCCCCGACCAGGATTGGCTGATCTGGTCCCAGTCCTCAGGCAAGCCGGTCAACGCAGGCCGATTCTTCGTTTATGCCAGCCACTACGACGGCCCCAAGCCCGCTAGCGCCATCGAATTGATCGTGAATGCCGGACCCGCCTTCGGCACGGGAACGCACGAAAGCACGTATGGCTGCCTGATCGCTGTCGATGACTTGGCGAAACGCGACCGCATCAGACATCCACTGGATTTGGGAGCCGGCACGGGCATCCTTTCCATAGCCATATGCCGGGCCTGGAACTGCCGGGTTATGGGGGTGGATATCGATCCGCGTGCCGTCGAGTTCGCGCGATCCACCGCCCGCCTCAACCACGTACACCGCCAAGTCGAGTTCGTGGTGGGGGACGGATGCCGCCACCGGAAAGTGTTCGAGGGCAAACCCTATGACCTCATCGTCGCCAACATCCTCGCCGCGCCGCTGATCTGGATGGCCAAGGACATCGGACGGCACGTCTCTCCCGGCGGCCGAGTGGTTTTGTCTGGAATACTGACGCACCAGGAACGCCGTGTCTTTGCCGCTTATCGACAGATCCGCATGTACCTGGAGAGGCGGATCAGGGTTGGCGGCTGGACCACCCTGATGCTCCGCCGTCCCCATCGTGAGGCGCGACACACGCGCGTACACGGACCCCGGCGCATTTCGCCGCCGGGGTTGTCGGAGGTCGGGCTATTCTAGGAAATTCGTGGAGCGGCGCCGTTCAGGAGTACGACGCGGTTCCTCCTCACATCAAGCGGGTATCCTGCCGCTCATTTTCGGCCGGTCAGAACGTCGGCCGGAAACAGCGGCTCGAGAGCGCAGGTGACAATCTCGCGGAGCCCTTCACGGATCACACGGGACAAGCTGGCGGGCCTTCGCCCGCCGTCACCTTCAATTCCAGGCCAGAACGATCCTTCGGCAAAATCGGGCAACGTCGTCATGACGAATACTACCTTTCCTTAAAGTTCAGCCGGTCCGCGGGGACCGGCTGACGCGTCGTGATACTAAGCACTGGAGAGATTTCTGCATGCGCTAATTTCGTGACTCAGCGTTGCAAGAACCGCATGCCGTCCGTCAACGGTTCCTCGGCAGCAAGCTCGCAGACCACCTCAAGCGGCATCCCTGGTCGAAGTGTTCGTGTTCGCGGGTGTCTTGCGGAAGTCTCCGTTCGTAGCCGACCAGACGTCCGCCCGGGTCAGACCGATATCCTGGAGAAGCCGGTCGTCCAGCGCCATCAGGCACGTATAAGTCTCACGCCGCGACCTCCATCTGGAGAATAATCGGCCCCCCCTGAGAATCACGGTGGCGACCCATTCCGGGACCAGCTTGAGCGCGTTGAGTGCATACGTAGTCACAAGGAAACTCCTGACATCGAATTTCGGACGCGGGGCCGGCCAACAACTCGCCGCCGTCGCTTCATCCTTCGACGCCAACGTGGTTGCGGCCACACCGGTTTTCAAGAAGAACTCGCCGGAGTACCCACCTGCTCCACGCGACCCAGAAATGCACCCATTGCATGGCATGGAGAGTCGGCTCCGGCGGATCGGATCGCTCCGCCTGTCGCGCATGAATTTGCCGGGTCGGCAACCAAACTTACATAATGGGAAACCCGTTATGTCCGGAGCTGAAGAGATCTCATGAATTCGTCGGCCGAAGCAGGGCAAAGCATCGCGGCGGCGCGCCTGAAGGCCGTGCGTGCCGAACTGAACCGCCGGCAACTCGATGGATTCCTGGTCCCCCGGTCGGACGAGCACAACGGGGAGTACATGGCGCCCTATGCGGAACGTTTGTCGTGGCTCACCGGATTCGATGGCTCCGCAGGCATCGCCATCGTGCTCCAAAAGGCAGCGGCCATCTTCGTCGACGGGCGATACACGCTGCAGGCTGCCGACCAGGTCGACACGTCATGCTACGAGATCAGGCACGTCACTGAAGAACCTGCCGGCGATTGGCTCCGAGACAACCTGTCGGAAGGCATGCGTCTCGGTTTCGACCCACGACTCCATACGGACAGGTCACTCGATCGCATCAAGAAGGTGTGCCGGAACGCCAAGACTACCCTGAAAATCGCCGATCCCAACCCGATCGATTCGGTGTGGGGGGACCAGCCGGAACCGCCCTCCGGCTTGCTCGCAGTTCATGACATCGCGTTTGCCGGCGAGGAGAGCGCGGATAAGCGCACCCGCCTCGCCGCCGGTCTCGGCTCGGAAGGCCTGTCGGCAGCGATACTGACGGCACCGGACTCGATCGCCTGGCTCCTCAACGTCCGTGGTTCGGACGTGCCCAACACGCCCATCTCATTGAGCTATGCGATTCTGCGCGCCGATGCCGGCGTCGACCTGTTCATCGATCCCCGTAAGATCGACGACACCTTGCGAGCGCACCTCGGCGGCGGGGTGACCGCGCGGACCGTCGATGAACTCCCGGAGGCACTTGGAGATTTCAGCGGCCAAAAGGTCCTGGCCGACCCCGACGGTGCGTCCGCTTGGGTATTTCAGCTTCTGGAGGACGCCGGTGCCGACGTCGTTCGAGCCTCAGATCCCTGCCAGCTTCCCAAAGCCTGCAAGAATGCCGTGGAACTGGACGGCGCTCGCGCCGCCCATCGACGGGACGGCGCTTCGCTCACGCGTTTCCTGCGCTGGTTCGCTCGGCACGCGCCGGATGGCGGGATCGACGAATTGACGGCCGCCTCAAAGCTTCGTTCGTTGAGAGAGAGCAACGAGCATTTCAAGGGACTGTCGTTCGACACGATTTCGGGTGCCGGACCGAACGGGGCCGTGGTGCATTACCGGGTAACCGAGAAAACCAACCGCGAGATCGGGTCGGGAAGCCTCTATCTCGTGGACTCCGGCGCCCAATATCTCGATGGGACAACCGATGTCACCCGCACCGTCGCCGTCGGACGGCCCACCGATGAAATGCGCGATCGTTTCACGCGCGTGCTCAGAGGTCATATCGCAGTGGCAAGTTTGCGCTTCCCGGAGGGCACCACCGGCTCGCAGATCGACATCCTTGCCCGCAAACCATTGTGGCAGGAGGGCCTCGACTACGATAACGGGACCGTTCAAGGTGTCGGCAGCTATAGGGAGCGGATCTCGAAGATCGCGGATACGGTCGCGCTGAAACCCGGCATGATCGTCTCGAACGAACCCGGCTACTACAAATCGGGCGAATACGGTATCCGCGTGGAGAATCTGGTCGCCGTGATCGAATGCGGGCGACCCATGGGCGGCGAGAAGGCGATGCTGGGTTTCGAGACCCTGACGCGGGCACCCATCGATAGAAATCTCGTGGACACCTCGCTGCTGGATGCGGCTGAGCTGGACTGGCTCAATTCCTACCATCGGTCGGTAATCGAGGACCTCGACGATCTGATCGACTCCGAGACCGCCGATTGGCTTCGAGAGGCAGCAGCGCCCATCGGATATTGAGCCGGCAGTCGTCCTTCATGGCGGGGCATCGGCAGCCCTGTCCGGCCGAATCGTCACGCGCGGTCGCTCATGGCGCTCCGATCAAGGCGAACCAGTCGGCCTCACTCAGAACGGTCACGTCGAGTTCCTGCGCCCTCTTCAGCTTCGACCCCGCACCCGGCCCGGCAACTACATAGTCGGTCTTCGCACCGACCGATCCCGAGACCTTGGCACCGAGCGCCTCTGCCCTCGCCTTAGCCTCGGCCCGGGTCACGGTTTCCAGCGTTCCCGTGAAGACGACCGTTTTCCCGGCGATTTCCGACTCGCTTTCCAATAGCTCGGCGTCCTGCACCCGGATCTGGTCGCGCAGATCGTCGATCGCCTGCCGGTTGCGGGGCTCGGCGAAGAACCCGACGATGATCTCGGCGACCTTCGGGCCGATGCCATCGATATCGACGAGATCCTGATAGGCCTCGCTGTCGCGTTCTCGCGCCTCGGTCATGGCATCCAGGAACCGGTCCAACGTCTCATAGTGCCGTGAAAGCAGACGCGCCGTCGCCTGACCGACATGCCGTATGCCGAGGGCGTACAGGAACCGGTCGATCCCGATGTCGCGGCGGAGGTTCGTCGCGGCAAACAGGTTGCGGACCGACGTCTCGCCCCATCCTTCCCAATCCTGCAGCGGAGGATCGATCGCGCCCGCCTCGTTGCGGCTCTCGAGCGTGAACAGGTCGGCCGGTTCTTTGACGAGACCGTTCTGCCAGAAGGCGAGAATCTGCTTCTCGCCAATACCCTCGATGTCAAAGGCGTTTCGGCTGACGAAATGACGCAACCGCTCGACGGCCTGCGCCGAACAGATCAGCCCGCCCGTACAGCGGCGCGCCGCCTCGTCCTCCTCCCGGATCGCCGCACTCCCGCACTCGGGGCACACGTCGGGAAACTTGAACCGCTTCGCGCCCTTCGGGCGACACTCCCGTACGACCGCCAAGACTTGGGGAATGACGTCGCCCGCGCGCTGTACGATGACCGTATCGCCCGGCCGCACGTCCTTGCGTTCGATCTCGTCTTCGTTATGGAGCGTGGCGTTACTGACGACGACGCCGCCCACGGTCACCGGCTCGAGTCTGGCGACCGGCGTCAATGTGCCCGTGCGCCCGACCTGTACGTCGATCGACTTGAGGACGGTCTGCGCCTTTTCGGCGGGAAACTTGTGAGCCATCGCCCAGCGCGGCGCCCGGCTGACCATGCCCAGCCGGTTCTGCCAATCGAGCCGGTCGACCTTGTAAACGACACCGTCGATATCGAAAGGCAATGTCGCCCGCGCTTCCTCGAGGATCCGATAATGCTCGAGGACGGCTTCCAGAGATTCGCACCGCCGAGCGGGCTCATTGAGCGTAAAGCCCCATTCCGCGAGCCGTCGGCGCGCCTCCCAGAGGCTGTCGGCAATGGGGGCGGACACCTCGCCCCAGGCATATCCAAAGAAACGGATGGGACGGGTCTTGGTTATCCCGGGATCCAACTGGCGAAGACTTCCCGCGGCCGCGTTCCTGGGATTGGCGAACGCCTGTTTTTCCCTGCTCGTCTGCGCTTCGTTGAGGGCCAGGAAATCCTCGCGCCGCATGTAGACCTCGCCGCGAACCTCCAGCCGCTCCGGAACCTCCCGCCCGTTTAACCACTGCGGAACGTCTCCAGTGACGCGCAGATTGTTCGTGACGTCTTCGCCCATCTCTCCGTCGCCGCGCGTCGCCCCTCGGACGAGTTCACCGTTTTCATAGAGAAGCGCAGCGGACAAGCCGTCGATTTTGGGCTCGGCAACGATGTCAATCGCGGTGTCGGCGTCCAGTCCCAAGAACCGTTGAATTCGTCCATAGAAATCCGCGACATCCTCGTCGTCGAAGGCGTTGTCGAGGGACAGCATGGGTTGGGCATGCCGCACCTTTCGAAAGCCCTGAGCCGGCGCCGCGCCAACCCGACGGGAGGGGCTGTCGTCGCGAACGAACTCGGGAAATCGAGACTCAAGCGCCTGATTTCGCCGCCTGAGGGCATCGTAGTCGGCATCGCTGATCGTGGGAGCGTCGAGCTGGTGGTAGTTGCGATCGTGTTCGGCGATCTCGCGCGCCAAGCGCTGAAGTTCCGCCGTCGCTTGCTCTTCGGTCAGTGCTTCGACATCGATGTCGGCCGACGAGCCCGTGGCGTTTTCGTCGCTCATGACGCTTGTTCCGAGACCAAGCTGTCGGCAGCCGCCCGGGCCTCGTCGGTTACTCTCGCACCGGCCAGCATGCGGGCCAATTCCTCGCGCCGCGTCACCGAATCGAGACGGTTGACAGTTGTCGTCGCGCGTTCGTCGTCAGACGCCTTGCTGATCAGCCAGTGGTGATTGCCTCGCGCGGCGACTTGGGGCGAGTGCGTGACCACCAGCACCTGAGACTCTCGCGCCAGCTGTTCAAGCCGGGCACCGACGGCATCCGCGATGGCCCCGCCGATCCCGCGGTCGACTTCGTCGAAGATCAGTGTTCGTGAGCCCCGCGTCCGTGAGAGAACGACCCTGAAGGCCAGCATGATCCGGCTGAGCTCGCCGCCCGAGGCCACCTTCGAAAGTGAACCCATTCCCTGGCCCGGACCCGTGGCGACTTGAAAGGCGACGTGATCAAATCCCTCCTGCCCCCACCGATCCTCAGCGACTGTTTCGATCACGGTTTCGACCGCTGCCTCTCCCAGTTTCAACGGCGGCAACTCCGCATTGACGGCTTTATCGAACTTCCGGGCGCCGGCACGCCGCTTGTCGCTCAGGGACTTCGCCGCATTCTCGTAGGCTGTCCGGCTGGTCTTGGCCTTTTCGGCTAGACGATCGATCTCGTCAGCGCCGGATTCGATCCCGGCGAGCCGCCCGGTGAGGGTTTCCAGGGTGGTCGACAGCTCTGCCACGGTCGTCCGGTGCTTTCGCGCCAAGGCACGAAGGTTGAACAGTCGATCCTCGACGACCGACAGCCGCGCGGGATCTCCCGTCAGCTCTCGGTCGAGATGCTCCAGAGTCGCGACCGCGTGTCTGGTCTCGACGCCCGCCCGCTCGAGAGCCGCCATGACTTCGTCAAATCTACCCGCCGCGTGTTCCTGAGAGCGTTCCAACGACCGCTCGGCGCGGCGCAGTCCGATCTGCACACCTTCTTCCGACGTCAACGCCGCCAGCGCCTCGGAGAGCGATTGGGAGAGACGTTCCGCGTGCATCAGCACGGTCCGCTCGGCGGCGAGAGAGTCCTCCTCCTCTGGCTGAGGATCCAGGGAGCTCAGCTCTTCGACGACGTGCCGCAAGTATTCCTCGTCGGCGCGCGCGCTATCCAGTTCCGCCCTTGCGTCTTTCAGGGCGCGTTCCGCGCCCCGCATCGCGTTGAACACCGACGCAACCTTCTCGATCTCGGATTCCAGCCCGGCGTATTGATCGAGAAGCTGGCGATGATTGGAAGGATCGAGCAGCAAAGCGAGATCGTGCTGTCCTTGCACTTCGACGATGGTCATGCCGAGTTCGCGCAGGAAGGCGGCGGAGACCGGCCGATCATTGGCGTAGGCTCGGCTGCGGCCTTCAAGCGTGACCACACGTCGGAGGATCACTTCGTCCGGTCCGGTGAGACCCTGGCTCTTGAGCAAGTCCTGCGCTGCATGTACCGGTGGAACCTCGAAAATGGCCGTAACATCCGCCTGTTGGGCTCCCGCGCGGACCAGGCCGGCTGACGCCCGGTTCCCAAGGCAGAGCCCCAGCGCATCGAGCAGGATCGATTTGCCGGCCCCCGTTTCACCCGTGAGGACGCACAGTCCCGATTCAAATTCTAGATCGAGGTGTTCGACAAGGACGAAGTCCCGGACTGACAGCCCTGCGAGCATCGCGCGGCGCGCTAGAACAACGATCTCCACACGCGGCTGATCCAGGACCCTTCGATTTCCCGCGGCTGCAAATCGCGCCCGGTCAGCAACGCGTATGAATCCTGGTACCAAACACTTCCGGGGTAATTGTGTCCGAGAACGGCTACCGCGGTCCGGGCTTCGTCCGCCACACCAAGCGCCAAGTACGCTTCGGCGAGACGGTGCAGCGCCTCTGGCGTATGCGTGGTCGTCTGATATTCCTCGATGACGATACGGAACCTGTTGATGGCGGAGATGTAATTCCCTTCGGCAAGATAGAATCGACCGATCTCCATCTCCTTGCCCGCCAGATGATCCCGCGCAAGCACGATCTTCAATCGAGCATCACGCGCGTATTCGCTGTCGGGATATCTGCGAACCAGTTCGTTCAGTGCCGCGAGCGCCTGCTCGGTCACGCGTTGATCCCGCCCAACGTCGGTTATCTGTTCGTAATAGCTGACCGCGATGAGATAGAAGGCGTAGGGTGCATCCACGTTGTTGGGATGCAATTGAATGAAGCGGTCAGCGGAGATTATGGCCTCGTCGTACCGATTGGTTTGGTAATTGGAGAAAGCAGCCATGAGTTGGGCCTTGGTCGCCCAGACAGAGTACGGATGCTGACGCTCCACTTCGTCAAATTCCTGAGCCGCCCGGGTGTAACTACCTTCCAGAAACGAATCCATGGCGCTGTTATAGAGCTCCTCGACCGGGCGCTCGGTGTACTCGCGTCCGGCATCGGAAGAACAGCCGGGCAGCGACAGCACCAGAACGATCGCCAGCACCGACAAGGCACATATGTTGATCATGTATGGCCGCTGCAGCTTCATCGACACGCGTACATCACTACGGGCGACAGTCATTCCGAACTGGGCAAAGGGCTTGGTTGAACACTCGGGTGTTTTGCGGCTCCCCGAGCCGGCACCGGCCGGAGCCGAGAATTATAACAATGAGGTCAAATGGCGCGAAGCGCCCACTTGCGCATACAGGCGCTTCGCCGACGTTCAAGCCGGGAACGAAGGGGTTACGCGATAGCGGCCACCGGAGCGGGGTCGACCTCCGTCCAGCCCTGCGCCGAAATGCCGTCGTCGCCACGGGACGCCTCTATCATCTCCCACGCTTCCCCGTCAGCGAACAAGGTTCGCAGCAGGGCATTGTTCAATCCGTGACCGGCACGAACGCCCTGGTAGGAGCCGACAATTGGAGCGCCTGCCAAATAGAGATCTCCGACCGCGTCGAGGGCCTTGTGGCGAACAAACTCGTCCTCGTACCTCAGCCCGCCCTTGTTGATGACCCCTTTTTCGCCTACCACAACGGCATTCCTCAGAGAGCCGCCCCGGGCGAGGCCACGGTTTCGCATCTCTTCGATGTCCGTCTGGAAACCGAATGTCCGGGCGCGGCAGAGTTCATCCTTGAACGTCAGGCCGTTGATTTCAAACCGGTGCGTCTGCCGGGCGACATGGGGATTGTCGAAATCGATCTCGAGACTCACCGACAACCCCTCGCCCGGGGCCAGCCGCACATGGCGCTCGCCGTCCTCGACCGAGACTTCCTTGACAATCCGAACGGACCGCCTGGCGGCGTCCTGGGCAACAAGGCCGGCGCACTCGATCAAGAAAACAAAAGGAGCGGCGCTCCCATCCATGATCGGCACTTCCGGACCGTCAAGTTCGACGACGACGTTGTCAACTTCACAACCCGCGAGGGCTGCCATGAGATGTTCGACGGTCGCTACCCGCGTCCCCTGGTCATTCGAAATGTTGCTACACAGCGTGGTGTCGCAGACACGGTCCCACAACGCGGGGATTCGACCCGCATCCCCCGGGACGTCGGTGCGCTGAAACACGATCCCGGTCCCTGGCAACGCCGGACACAAGGTCATGGCCACCCGCTTACCGGAATGAAGCCCGACCCCAGTGCAGCTGATTCGGTGCTTCAGCGTGTGTTGACACGTTTCGCCAGCGACTGCCGGTCCCATGGAATCCAAGCCGAACCTCATTTCCCACCAAACTCATTTCGCGCCCCGATGCCGTGACGGCCTGACTCCACCCGCATGGCAAACAAACGGAGCGGCCAAACGACGACCACGAACTCCTTGGCAGGTTTGTAGCAATTCTCAGAGAATCCCGACAAATCACTCTTTATTTCACAGTGTTACACGGTCTTGCCACGCCTGCTTCGACGCAAGCGTGGCGAAAACCTAGGTCGCAAAACCTGCTGCGGTGTCAGTTCGCCTGCCGCCGGAGGAATGTTGGAATGTCGAGCAAATCCTCGTTGGGTCGAGGCGGCGCGAGCCGGTCGCTCGTCTCCACCCGCGTCGACGCCGGTGTTTCGGCACTGGGCGCAGGAGAAGGATCCGCCGTTGGGGCTTCCGGCGGCCGGGTATCCGACGCTCCGGCAGCGGCTGGCGGTGGGATGGCCGTCTCCTTCGGCTTCTGCACCCGGCCCGTTCCGGTCATTCGGTCGATCAGACCGGGAAATCCGGAACGGACGGAAGACGTACGCCCCCCGTTCGTCATCGCCGACTCGGCGAACGGCTCGGGCTTTTCCGTGCGCGGCGCAGGGGATTGAGCTTCCATCGGCTTGGGCGGGATGAACGCCTCGGCAGACGAAGAGGTCTCGTCTTGTTGCAGCGTATTGGGTGCTCCCGCGGCAACGGCACTGCCGGCATCGGAGGGGGACTCGTTTTGATGCACCGGTAGCGCATCTGCCGAAGCGCCGGTCCGAGCCTCCATAACCGCCCCTTCATCTCCCGCCTTCGCCACGGTATCCGGTACGTTCATTGATACGGACGGCTCACTCGCCGCGGCGGGCTCGCCCATTTGAAGCGGCATGGTCTCCTCGGTCGGATTCGTCGTGGGCACGGGTCCTTCCGGGGCCGCGGTCGGCGGCATCTCCGCAGGCTCGGCTTCAGGTTGTGCGGGCTCTGCAGCCGGAGTTTCCGTGTGTACGCCGCCGACAACCTGAAGGCGCGGCATGGGGAGCGGGGGCGGCGCCGCAATCGCCTCCGACTCGATTCCGGTTGCAATGATCGATACGCGAACTCGTCCTTCGAGTTCGGGATCAAGGCTGGTGCCAAAGATGATGCTGGCATTCGCATCGACCTCTTCGCGAACCCTGTTCGCCGCACCGTCGACTTCCAGCAGCGTCAGGTCCGGACCGCCCGTGATGTTGATCAACAGCCCTGTCGCGCCCTTCATGGAAACATCCTCGAGCAACGGATTGGAGATTGCCGCCTCGGCGGCTTCGATGGATCTGTTGTCACCTTCGGCCTCGCCGGTGCCCATCATCGCCTTGCCCATCGCTCGCATCACTGCTCTGACGTCGGCAAAATCCAGATTGATGAGTCCCGGCATGACCATCAAATCGGTGACTCCGCGGACGCCTTGGGACAGCACCTCGTCCGCCATCCTGAACGCGTCGGCGAAGGTCGTTTCCTCATTGGCGACACGGAACAGGTTCTGATTGGGAATGATGATGAGCGTGTCGACGTAGTTCTGGAGTTCCCCGATTCCTTCCTCGGCGATTTCCATCCGACGGCTCCCTTCGAAGTGGAAGGGCTTGGTGACGACGCCGACGGTCAAAATGCCCCGTTCCCGGGTCGACTTGGCGATCACGGGGGCCGCGCCCGTGCCGGTCCCACCGCCCATGCCAGCGGTGATGAACACCATGTGGCTGTTCTGGATGTGGTCCATGATCTCGTCATTGGCCTCGGCCGCGGCTTCGCGGCCGATCTCCGGCCTCGACCCCGCGCCGAGACCTTGGGTCGCGGTGACACCCAACTGAATCCGCCGTTCCGTCAACGCATGACTCAACGCCTGCGCGTCGGTGTTGGCTACGACAAAGTCGATGCCTTCGAGTTGAGCACTGATCATGTTGTTCACGGCATTGCCGCCGGCCCCGCCGACTCCGACTACCGTGATACGCGGTTTCAACTCGGGGACTTCGGGCATGCTGAGTTTAATGGTCATTGGTCATCTCCCACTGAGCGATTGCATTCCTCTGATGCGGTTCGTCCTAGATCAATCTTTCCCATCGTTCCTCGCCTGGTTTTTTTCTTGTCGCAGAGCGCGCCGTCGGCAACGGCGGGCTAGAAGTTCCGTTTCAGCCATCGACCGATTCGCGCCAGGCCCGGGCGCGAGTCTTGCGATGGATCATCAAACGATCGAAGCGGTTCGGCGTATCCATGCGCACCGCACATCAGAAGGCCGGCACACGTGGCAAACGCAGGTCCGCCGGTCGCTTCGGCCAATCCTCGGATCGCGACCGGCCGGCCGATGCGAACCTGTTTGTCCAACACACGGGACGCCAGCTCTCTCACGCCATGGAGTTGGCTGGCGCCGCCGGTCAACACCAGTCGCCTCCCGGAAACGCGGTTCGTTCCTGAAAATTCCAGGCGATCACGAACCATTTCCAGCGTCTCTTCCAGGCGGGGCTGGATGATCCCCGTCAGAACCGAACGGGGAATGTGGTTGGCTGCAGCCCGGTCCAACTCACCGACCTGCGGCACGTCGATCATGTCACGTTCGTCGGACGGGCTTGGCGTCGCATTCCCGAAGAGCGTCTTCATTCGTTCGGCTTGCGCCACGGGTGTGGAAAGGCCCCGGGCAACGTCGTTGGTGACGTGCTGGCCGCCGAGCGGCACGATATCCGCGAACACCAGATTTCCTTCGGTGAACACCGCGACGGACGTGGTTCCGCCCCCCATATCCATCAGGGTCACGCCGAGAGTCCGCTCATCATCGACCAGACTGGAAAGGCCAGCGGCATACCCGGACAAAACCAATCCTTCGAGTTCCAGCATGGCGCGCTCGACGCATATTTGAACGTTGCGGAGCGGACCGACCGCTGCCGTCACGATGTGCATATCGACTCCGAGCCGCGAGCCCACCATCCCTCGCGGCTCTCGAACGCCTCGCGTACCGTCGATCGTGAAGGACCCCGGAATCGCGTGCACGACCTCGCGCTCTCCAGGCTCGGTCCGCGCCATCCCTTGACGCAACACGTGCTGAAGGTCCGTGTCTTCGATCTCATGACCGGAGACAGGTACCTCGACGCCAACGGTATGCGACACCGGATCGCCGCAGGACAGATTGACGAAAACCCGCTTGACGGTCTCGCCCGCCATGCGCTCCGCCGCATCCACCGCGCCCCGGATGGCAGTCTCGGTGGCTTCAAGATCGGTCACCGTCCCGCCTCGGAGACCCCGGGATACCTGATGACCAATGCCAATGACACGTATGCCATCCTGCGGCCCGACCCTGGCGACGAAACAGCAGACCTTCGTGGTCCCGATATCCAGCGCAACGATCAATCCACTTCGCGTCATGCGCGTAGCGCCAGAGGCCTGAACGGGCAGCAGCATGTTCATGCTCACGTACTCCGCCCTTCGCCTCGACGCTTGACGGCGCTGGCTGATCCCAGTCTCACGGCGAGACGGTCCTTCACGCGCAGATCGACGGCGATGACATCCCGCTCGAGAAGGCGATGCTCGGTTGCCAGCGCGGCCAGCAAATCCCAGGCCCCGGCCACATCCTCTTCCGGCAATCGAACGGTGGGACCCCCCTGCAGCCGAATATCCCAGCGCCGTTCGGAAACACGCGTTGCGGACTCAATTCGACCGAACAATGCGGGTTGCCGCGCCAACACGGCGACCAGGTCGCCGACATGCCGGGGCGCGTCCTCGCCCACCACGATCGGCAACCGGTTGAACTGCTCGAGATCCCGAGAACTGATCAGTTCCCCATCGCGATCAACGAGCGAGACGCGGCCTTTTCGCTGCCACAAGGCAAACGGGCGGCGCTCGACGATGCCAACCAGGACCGCGTGGGGAAACTGCCGACGCACGGAAGCTGACCTCACCCAGCCCAAGGCCTCGATGCGCTCGCGCGCCTCCCGGGGGTCCAAATCGGACAACGGATCCCCTTGCCGCACGCCCAGCGCGGCAGCGATATCCTCATCGGCGGTATGACGGCGCCCCGTGACGACGATCTCGCGGACCGTCAATCCGTTCCACGGGATCAGGCGGCGAATTTCGATCTCGACGCTCGCAACGAGGTCCTCAACGGTTCCGCTCCGGTACAGCCAATGAAGACCGAGAGCGAGCGGGAAAGCCACCAGGCCAATGACCGCTACACGTTTCAACCTCTTGGGCACGATGATACGTGCGGCACGACTGCGGCGTCCCGTGGGACGGTTCCGCGACGGTCGTGGCGCACCAGAGGTCCTTTTCCGGCTACGAGGGGTCGCGCTTGAATCGTTGAACGTCATCGTTCGCATCCCGCGCCCTGAACCAGATGTCGCACGAGTTCAGAGAAAGGAATTCCGGCATGGGCCGCGATCTCCGGCACCAGAGACAGCGGAGTCATTCCAGGCTGGGTGTTCACCTCGAGCATGTAGAAGCGGGCCTGACCGTTGACCGTGTCGTCGTAGCGCAAATCGGACCGCGTGACGCCGCGGCACCCCAGGGTCCGGTGCGCCAGCTCAGCGAGTCGCAGGCTCTCCTGATAGTCGGCTTCGGGAATTTCGGCGGGCATGATGTGTTCGGCCCATCCATCCGTGTACTTGGTTTCGTAGTCGTAGAATCTCTTCTTCGGACGGATCTCGATGGCGCCAAGGGCTTCATCATCCATGACGGCTACCTGTATCTCGCGGCCCGGGATGTATCTCTCGACCAGCACGTGGTCGCCGTAGGCCCAATTTGAGTCGTCGAGCGGCGGCATATTGTCGCCCTCGAAGACGAGACGCACGCCGACACTGGATCCTTCGTTGGTCGGCTTCAGGACGTAAGGCGGATCGAAGACCGTACCTTCCCGCACCTCGTCCCGGTGCACGACCTTTCCTTCCGGACACGGAATGGAGACGGCCTCGAACATCCGCCGAGCGCGCGGCTTGTCCATGGCAAGGGCCGAGGCGAGAACGCCGGAATGCGTGTAGGGGATCTCGAGGACCTCGAGCATGCCCTGGATGCAGCCGTCCTCGCCGAATCGTCCATGAAGCGCATTGAACGCGACGTCCGGCTTGAGACCCGAAAGGACACCGAAGATGTCCGGTCCGACATCGATGGGGGTGACGCGATGGCCGTCGCCTTTCAGCGCGGCGACTACCGCCTTTCCCGTAA
Organism: Alphaproteobacteria bacterium; assembly: GCA_021296255.1. Classification (GTDB taxonomy): domain Bacteria; phylum Pseudomonadota; class Alphaproteobacteria; order UBA2966; family UBA2966; genus UBA2966. The sequence continues at coordinate 135,695 of JAGWAU010000035.1, forward strand.
CGAGCGATACCTCGCGCTCAGCCGACCAGCCACCCATGAGAACCGCGATGTGCCTGCTCATGACGGGTCGTCCCGTTCCGTCGAGGCCTGCGCGGAAACCGTCCGGCCGTGTTTGCCAATGCGCCGGATCTCCCAACGCAGGACGACACCGGACGTCTCGGCTACCCGCCGTCGAACCTCCTCCCCCAAAGCCTCCAGATCGGCGGCAGTGGCGGACCCGTTGTTGACGAGGAAGTTGCAATGCAGGTTTGAGACGATGGCGTCACCGTGCCGAAGACCCCTGCATCCGGCCTGGTCGATCAACTCCCACGCCTTGGCGCCGGCAGCCTCCGGCCCAACCGGATTGGCGAAAGTGCTTCCACCGGTCTTCGAGCGGATGGGCTGACTGTCCGCTCGCGCGGCCTGAACCGAGGCCATGCCCGCCTCGATGCCTTCGGATGAACCTTTGCTTCCCCGGAGCGTCGCAGACACGAATATCCAGGCTTCCGGGACTGCGCACGCCCGATAGCCGAGGCCCAGTTCCGGCCTCTTCAAAACGTGACGGTTGCCCCGGGGATCGACGACCTCGGCGGAGACGATGACGTCCTGCAGTTCGCGTCCGTAGGCGCCGGCATTCATCCTGACGGCACCACCGATCGTTCCCGGAATGCCGCTCAGAAACTCCAAACCTGCGAGGTCCGCGGCGGCAGCCGCACGGGCGACGCTGACGTCCATCGCCGCCCCACCGGCGATGATCTGATCGTCTTCGACGCGAATCCCGGCGAGCGATTTGCCAAGACGGACGACGACGCCGTCGATACCGCCGTCACGGATAAGAACGTTCGTCCCCGCACCCAGGACCGTGACGGGAACTTCGGCGGGCTTCGCCTTCAGAAATTCGATCAGGTCGTCGAGATCCTGCGGCCGGAACAAGACTTCGGCGGAACCACCCACCCGAAACCACGTTCCCTTGGCGAGCGGAACATCCGTCCGGAGCTCTCCGCGCGGCACCGGCAATCGATCGAGAAGGCGGCGGAGTTGGAGTGCGGAGGCGGCCATTATCCCGTACCCTGCCTGAGCCGAGATCGCCGCATCAGAACCTCGGCCAATTGCCGCGGCAATTCGTTTGCCCACGCCGTGATGTTTCCGGCACCCAGACAGACCGCATAGTCACCAGGCTGAGTGTGTTCTGCGAGGAGCGCAGCCAATCGATCGGGGTCTTCAAGGGCGACCACATGCCGATGACCGTGTTTGCGCAATCCGGACACGAGAGTGTCGCGATCGACACCGGGAATCGGCTGTTCGCCTGCCGCGTAGACGTCCGCCACGATGATCGTGTCCGCGTCGTGAAAACAGCCGCAGAATTCCTCGAACAGGTCATGCAACCGGGTGTACCGGTGGGGCTGGACGACCGCCACGATCCGGTGATCGCATGCCTTGCGGGCAGCCGCGAGAACGGCGCTGATTTCGATCGGGTGGTGGCCGTAGTCGTCGATCACGGTGACACCGCCGGCCTCTCCTGTCTTGGTGAAGCGGCGTTTCACTCCGGTGAACTCGGACAGACCGCGCCGGATCGTGTCGGGCGCCATGCCCATCTCCCACGCTACGGCGACCGCGGCGAGGGCGTTCTGCACGTTGTGTTCCCCGAACATTGGAAGTTCGAGTCGTTCGATGGCCGTCGATGTTGTTCCGTGGCGATCGCTGATGACCGCGTCGAATTGGGCGCCTTCCGATGAGAACGTCACGTTCGCCGCCCTGACATCGGCCTGAGGGCTGAGCCCGTAGGTGACGAGTCGGCGGTCGGAAATCCGTCCGATCATCGCCCGGACTTCCGGATGATCGATGCACAGGACCGAAAACCCGTAGAACGGGATGTTTTCCACGAACGCCTGGAATGCCGCGCGCTCCGCCTCGAACGTCCCGTAGAAATCCATGTGTTCACGATCGATGTTGGTCACGACCGCAATCGTCGCGGGAAGTTTGACGAACGTGCCGTCGGACTCATCCGCCTCGACGACCATCCACTCCCCGTCGCCGAGGCGAGCGTTTGCACCGTAGGCGTTTATGACCCCGCCGTTGATCACGGTTGGGTCGTAATCGGCGGCATCGAGAAGCGCCGCGACGAGGGATGTCGTGGTCGTCTTGCCGTGGGTGCCGCCGACTGCGATCGACCACTTCAGCCTCATGAGCTCGGCGAGCATTTCAGCGCGGCGGACGACGGGCACCAGTCTTTCGCGGGCCGCCACGATTTCGGGGTTGTCCGGCTTGACCGCGGATGAAACGACAACCACCGCGGCGTCATCGACGTTCGACGCATCGTGGCCCAACACGACGCTGATCCCTTTGTCACGCAGCCATTGGACGCTGGCGTTTTCGGCAATATCGCTGCCCTGAACCCGGTAGTTGAGATTGTGCATCACTTCCGCGATGCCACTCATGCCGATGCCGCCGATGCCCACGAAATGAATCAGGCCGATATCGAGAGGAAGGGATCTCATGCAGCTTCCTCCCGAGGATGGTCGTTGGCGACGCGGTGGCCCCGATTGCCGTTGGGCGACACCATCCGGCAGACGACGTCCGCCAGTTTCTGGGCCGCGCTTGGGCGACCTAGACCACGAGCTTTCCGAGCCACGTCGGCGAGATACGGCGGATTTTCGAACAGCGCTTCGAGGGTTCCCGCGAGTGTACGCGGCGACAACCGACTCTCCGGCATCAACCACGCCGCACCTTCATCCGCCAAAGCCTGAGCATTGGCGGTCTGGTGATCATCGACGGCGTGAGGATAGGGGACGAGAATGCCGGGCCGTCCCGCCACGGTCAATTCACTGATCGTTGAAGCGCCGGCCCGCGCAATCACGGCGTGGGCGACGGCCAGCCGGGCGGGCAAGTCGGCGAAAAACGTGGACAGGTCTGCAACGATGCCGGCTGCGGCATAGGCGTTTCTGACGCGCTCCAGATCCTCCAAGCGGCACTGTTGCGCCACTCGAAGGCGTGCCCGGTACTGTTCGGGCAGTGCGGCCAAGGCCTGGGGTATGATGTCGGAAAACACGGCTGCACCCAGGCTGCCGCCGAAGACCAGCAGTTCAAACGGGGCGGTCTCATCCGGGATCGTGTACGGAATTGCTCGAACCGCCGCGACCGCGTCGCGGACCGGATTTCCGATCACCGTGACGCGCGCGAAGGTGCCCGGGCTCAATTGCCGGGTGTTCAGATAGGCCACGGCAATCGAGTCGACCCGTGAGGCGAGTAGTCGGTTGACCCGACCGAGAACAGCGTTCTGTTCATGGATCATCGTCCGCATGCCGCTGTACGTTGCAGCCAACATCGCGGGCAGAGAGGGATATCCGCCGAAGCCGACAACGACGGCCGGGTTGATCTCCTTGAGAATGCGCCGTGCCTCCCAGCAACCCGCCGCGATATTGGCGAGACCCTTCGCTGTCCCGAGGGCCGTTTGGCCTGTGAACGTTCCGGCTCGGACGGTGTGAAGATCGACGCGGAGATCGAAAACGGATTGTGCAGCGCCGCGCTCGTCGGTCATGAGGATGGGACGTTGATCCCGGAGCAGCAGTTCGTCCGCAAGCGCTTGCGCCGGGAACATATGACCGCCGGTTCCTCCGGTCGCCAAAACGATGGCCTGCCCGCTCATACTGCGGGCCCCCGTCCGCTGCGGCGCCGAGTCAAAGCGAGCACCATTCCCATGGTCAGGGCCAGCGCGAACAGCGAGGATCCTCCGTACGAGATGAAGGGCAGGGTCATTCCCTTCGCCGGGAGGAGCCTCGTGTTGACGCCCATGTTCACGATGGCCTGGGCACCGAATTGGACGAGAAGACCGCCCGTTGCCAGCAGTATGAAAACGTTCCGTTCCTGAAGCATCCGATAGAAACCGCGCAAGACGACGAAGGCGAACACGGCGACGATGGTCAACCCGGCGAAGAGCCCGAACTCCTCCCCGACAACCGCGAAGATGAAGTCGCTGTGCGCATCCGGCAGGACCAGCTTGACGACTCCCTCACCAGGCCCTCTGCCAAACACGCCACCGTTCACAAAGGCCTCGATCGACTTGTCGACCTGGTAGGAATCACCGCTGGTGGGATCCAAAAAGCGGTCGATACGGCTGGCCACGTGCGGTAGCAACATGTAGGCCAGAGACATGCCGCCGAGACCGATCACGACCAGCACGGCAACCCAGGTCATCGGCATGCCGCCCATAAACAGCTGCGCAAAAAAGACCGTTCCAACGACGACGGCCATTCCGAAATCCGGCTGTGCGACGAGAAACGCCAGCACCGCTAACAGCAGCCCGCCGGCGATGCTGTAGCCGGGAAATTCCTCGTTCTTCTGCCGTTCAGCGATAATCCAGGCCGTGACGACCGCTAGCGTCGGCTTCACGAATTCCGACGGCTGCATAAGCAGCGGGCCCAGCTTGATCCAGCGGCTGGCCCCGTTGACTTCATGCCCGATCACCATCGTCGCCAAGAGGCCGAGCAGGGTGAGCAGCAATCCCGCCATGGCAACACGGCGAACGGCCAAAGGGGAGAGCAGCGATACGACGATCATGATGGCGAGGGCGGGAATCAGAAAGATGAACTGCCGGCGAACGAAATGGAACGACTCGAGGCCCAAGCGTTCGGCGACCGCCGGGCTCGCCGCCATCACCATGAGGATGCCGGCAACGGAAAGCGCGAAGAGCGCCACCAGCATCCAGCGATCAACCGTCCACCACCACCGGCCGATGATCGACGTGTCGGCGCGCGTGGGAGGGATCATTGTGCACCTCCGCCCGGCGGGCTCACGCCCTTGCTCTCATGGAGAGCCGCGAGGGCCTTCACCAGCTCCTTGAAGCGATTGCCGCGTTCCTCGAAATCGTTGAATTGATCGAAAGAGGCGCAAGCGGGAGAGAGCAGAACCACCGCATTCGACGCGCCCAGCACGAGGGCACGTGTATGAGCCTCGGGAATGGCGGACTCTAGATCCCCGGAAATCGTCACCGGAATCCGACCATCGAGACGGGCCGCGAAGCTTTGCGCGGCCTCACCGATCAAGAACACGTGAACGATGTTCGGAAGGTGAGGATAAAGGGACTCGAGGCTCGTGTCCTTGGCTCGCCCGCCCGCTATCCACAGGATGTTCTCGTAGCAGGACAGCGCGCGGCGCGCGGCATCGATGTTCGTGGCCTTGGAGTCGTTGACGAAGCGCACGCCTGCGACGGTGCCCAGGTCCTCCAGGCGGTGCTCGAGTCCGGAAAAGCTCAGCAGCGCATTCGCTGCGTCCGTTGACGAACATCCGAGACATCGTGCGACGGCGTAGGCGGCAGCCGCATTCTGCCAATTGTGTACACCCTTCAGATCGAGCGCCTGTCTGAGATCGGCGAGCGACACGGCGTCCGACGACTCGTTGCGCCGGTCCAGAAGATGTCCATTCACCACGATGATGTCCGCGTCCGGCGCGCCACACGCGGAGACGGCAATCGTGTCGCCGCGTCCGGCCCGCTTGAGGCCGTCGTAGACCGCTCGGCTTTCCGCGTCGTCCATCCCGACAATCGCGATCTGGCCGTCATGCTGGCGCTCGAGAAGCCGGCGTTTGGACGCGACGTAGCCGCGCATGCCCCCGTGTCGATCCAAGTGATCGGGGCTGAGGTTGAGGAGTACGGCTACGTCGGCAGCCAGCGAAGGTGCGAGATCGATTTGGTAGGACGACATCTCGATCACGTAAGCGCCTTCACCGGACACCTTCGGGAGATCGAGAATTGGGACTCCGACGTTTCCACCCACGGCGACCGCCATGCCACCAGCCTGGAGCAGATGTCCCGCCAGCACGGTCGTGGTGGACTTGCCGTTGGTTCCGGTAATCGCCGCGATCTTTCCGGGCGGATTTTCGCGGGCAAACAGCTCAATGTCCCCAATGACGTCACAGTCGGCGTCGCGGGCCGCGGTCACTAACGGATGCGGTGCGGGGTGATGAAGCGGTATACCCGGGCTGAGGACGAGCGCGGCGAAATCACGCCATCGGGCGCCATAAAGATCGGTCAGGGACAACTGGGCATTCGCGGCTTCGGACCGTCGTGACTCGTTGTCGTCCCAGGCATGGACCCGCGCACCGCCAGCCGTGAGAGCGCGCGCGGCGGACAGACCGCTCCGCCCCAGACCGAGCACCGCGACACGTTCGCCGGCGTATGAGGTCGCCTCCAGCATCCGGTCACCTCAGCTTCAATGTCGCTAGCCCGGCGAGGGCCAAAATGAAGGCGATGATCCAGAACCGAATGACGATGGTCGGCTCGGCCCATCCCTTTTGCTCGAAATGGTGGTGCAGGGGGGCCATGCGGAAGACCCGGCGGCCGGTCAGCCGGAATGAGGCGACCTGAACGATCACGGACGCCGTTTCGAGAACGAACAACCCGCCGACGATGACCAGCACCAGCTCGTGTTTGGTAACGACGCTGACGGCCCCCAACGCGCCGCCCATGGCAAGACTTCCCGTATCCCCCATGAACACCATGGCCGGGGGCGCGTTGAACCAGAGGAAACCCAGCCCCGCCCCGACCAATGCACCGCAGAATACGGCGAGTTCGCCGGCACCGGGCACGGCGTGAAGCTGAAGGTAGTCCGAGAAGACCGCGTTGCCCACGATGTAGGTAATGAAGGCGAACGTACTTGCCGCGATGATGACTGGAACGATCGCGAGTCCGTCGAGTCCGTCCGTCAGGTTCACCGAGTTTGAAGCCCCGACCATGACCAGCACCGCAAAGGGCACGAAAAACCAGCTCAGATCGATCAGAACGTCCTTGAAGAAGGGAACGGCCAGGGCCGTGCTGAGGGGGTCCCGCGTCACATGCATGATCCAGAGGGTCGCAACCGACGCGACCGCGATTTCCAGCAGGAGCTTCAGCCTTGCCGGAAGGCCCCGGTGACTGTATCGACTCACCTTCAGGTAGTCGTCGGCAAACCCGACCGCGCCGAACCCGATGGTCACGACAAGCGTTGCCCAGACGTAGTCGTTCCCCAGATCGGCCCAAAGCAATGTCCCGAACGCCAGTCCCAACAGGATCAGGAAGCCGCCCATTGTCGGTGTGCCCTGCTTGGAGATGAGATGCCGTTCCGGTCCATCGTCGCGGATGGGCTGGCCATTGGTCTGTGTCGACTTGAGCCAGCCGATGACGACGGGCCCGAGGATGAAGCTGACGAGCAACGCCGTCAGAACGGCACCGCCGGTTCGGAATGTGAGATATCGGAACAGGTTGAGCGGACCGAACTGATCTGCGTGTTGGGCGAGGAGATAGAGCATCGGACCGTCCGCGCCCTTCTACCCGTTGACCGTGCGTCGTCGGGTCTCGGCCGCCAACAGCCGCTCCACGACATGGCCCATGTTGATCGCGAAGGATCCCTTTACCAGCGCGACATCCCCCGGCCTGACGAATTCGCCAACCAGGGGCGCCAATTCGCTTGCCGTTTCGGTATGGTCCCCACGGCGTGAGGCCGGCAGCGCATCAAGCAGATTCCGCATGTGCGTGCCGCAAGTGAAAACGCGCGCCACTCCATTGCCGGTGACATCCGCAGCCAACCCAGCGTGAAGACGGTCTGCCTCAGGCCCCAGTTCGAGCATGTCGCCCAGCACCGCGATTCGCCGGCCACCCTCCGCAACGTCCGCTGCACCCAAGACCTCCAGGGCCGCGCGAACCGACGCCGGACTGGCGTTGTAGCTGTCGTCGATCACCGTGAAGTGCCCCTCGACGCCTCGCACGTGGTGTCGACGTCCGCGACCGACTGGTGGCGCGAGATCACCGAGCGCCAGCGCACCCAGTCCCAGATCGGCATCGAGGACATCCACCGCCGCGAGCACCGCAAGACTGTTGCGCGCCCAATGGCGTCCCGGAGTACGCATTTTGTAGGTGATGCGCGTCCCCCGGATGTCGGCCGCGACGCAGACGCACTCGGCGTGGAGCGCGACCTTCTGGGCGCGAGCGTCCGAGTCCTCCGAAAAACCGAAAGAGATGACGTCTGCGCCACGGGCGCGGGCAGTGTCGGCGAGCCGTTGGAAGTGATCGTTGTCCCGATTGAGAATCGCAGTTCCACCGGCTTTCAGACCCTCGAAGATCTCGGCCTTGGCGTCCGCAACCGCCCCCACTGTTCCCAGGTATTCGAGGTGGGTTGCTTCGACCGTCGTTATGATGGCGACGTGCGGGCGTATGGACTTCGTCAATGGACGAATCTCCCCGGCGTGGTTCATGCCGACCTCGAAGACGCCGAATCCGGCCTCTTCCGGTAGCCGGGACAGACTCAGCGGCACACCCCAGTGATTGTTCAAGCTACTCGCGCTCGCGTGGCATGGGGCGGTCGCGGCCAACGCCGATTTCAACGCATCCTTCGTGCCGGTCTTGCCTACGCTTCCCGTGACCGCAACGACTTTCGCGGAGGAGCGATTGCGGGCATGAACGCCCAGGGCTTCCAGCGCAATCTTCGTATCGCCGACGATCAAGAGATCTTTCCTGCCCTCGAGTCCGACGGGGCTTTGGGACACCACGGCGGCAGTGGCACCGCCGTCCAGGGCCTGACCAACGTAGTCGTGACCGTCATGATCCGGACCGCGAAGAGCCACGAAGAGATCGCCCGGCGAAACCGTCCGGCTGTCGATGGAGACCCCGCTTGCTGTCCAACGTCCGGCACATTCTCCTTTCGTCGCGCGCACTGCCTCTTCGGAGGTCCAAAGGGGCCGATCGCTCATCGTTGCCCCCTGCCCATTTCCGCAACGGCGGCGCGAGCAACTTCCGCATCATCGAATGGACGGACGGCGTCACCGACGATTTGACCTTGCTCGTGGCCTTTCCCCGCGATGACCAGAACATCACCCTCATCGAGCCCCGCCGTCGCCGACCGGATTGCTTCAGCGCGGTCCCGGACTTCGACGGCGCGATCACAACCCGCCATTACCTGCCGTCGAATTGTGGAAGCGTCCTCGTCGCGGGGATTGTCGTCCGTGACAATGACGCGGTCCGCATAACGGCCGGCGATTTTGCCCATGAGGGGCCGCTTACCCTTGTCCCGGTCGCCACCACAGCCGAACACCAGGACGAGCCGGTTCGAGGCATGGGGTCGCACCGCCCTCAAGACACTGGCCAGCGCATCGGGCGTATGTGCGTAGTCCACATACACGTCCGCCCCGCATGGATGGGTGGCGACCCGTTGTAGCCGGCCGGGAATAGCCTCGAGATCGTTCATCGTGTCGATGGCCGCACCCGAATCGGCGCCGGACACCGTGACAATGGCGAGAGCACAAAGGGCATTTTCCGCCTGAAACCCGCCAACGATGGGCAAATTCACGTCACGACGTAGCCCTTCGGCATCAACGTCAAGGACCTGGCCGCCATTCGTCGGATGTCTTTTCAAGATGTTGAAATCGGCGCCGTTGCATCCGTAGGACACGACGCGCTGTCCGCGGTCCCGGCAAACGGACGAAACAGCTTCGAATTCCGGCAGGTCTGCATGGAGAAGCGCGGTGCCGTCCGCGGACAAGATCTCGGAGAACAGGCGTAGTTTCGCCTGCAGATATCTCTCCGGTTCGCCGTGGTAGTCGAGATGGTCCCGCGCGAGGTTGGTAAACGCCGCGACGTCGACCCTCACACCGTCGAGCCGGCACTGGTCCAGGCCATGGCTCGACGCCTCGATGGCGAGATGGTCAACGCCGTCATCCACCAACCGGGCCAATGCCTTGTGCAAGACCACCGGATCGGGCGTGGTGTGCGACAGCGCGTCGGAGATGCCGGGTGCCGACAGGCCCAGGGTACCGATACAGCCGGCCGCTTTGCCCATACGCGACCAAATCTGCGCCGTGAAGTTGGCGACGGAGGTCTTGCCGTTGGTTCCCGTAATCGCCGCCACGGTCCCCGGTTGTGCACCGTAGAACCTCGCCGCCATCAGTGCGAGCCGGTGACGCGGATTTTCATCCACGACCAGGAGAACATCTTTGCGCGGCATCCTCGTGTCCGGAGAGCCGAGGACCGCAACTGCCCCGTGATCTACAGCATCATCGACGTAATCCCGGCCATCGAAGTTCGAACCGCGCAAGGCGGCAAACAGGTATCCCGGCCGAACTGCGCGGCTATCGGAAGTGATACCGAGGACATCGATCCGTTTGGCCGGAAACGGTATATCGCCGTCGATGAGCTCAGAGAGAAGCAAGTTGGCGCCCCTTTCGACCAAGATCCACGCGCCGTGACGGTTCCCCCTCTTCCTCGCCCTCGACCTCGACACCGAGTAGGGGTGCGGCCTGTTCGATCACCTGACCGACCACGGGAGCCGCGGTCCAGCCTGCGGTCGCGAATCCAAAGGTCTCCTTGATGCCCTGCGGCTCGTCGAGCATCACGAGCACGACATAGCGTGGCTCCAAGGCCGGAAATACACCGATGAAAGAAGATCGAAGCGCTTTGCGGCGATAGCCTCGCCCGCCCACTTTCTCGGCGGTGCCCGTCTTGCCGCCGACGAAGTAGCCGGGCACATCGGCCTTCTTGCCCGTTCCCTCCACGACGTTGAGCCGCATCAGCCGCCGTATCGCCTCGGAGGTTTTTCTCGATACCACGCGCTCGCTCACCGCCCGGACATCCTGGCGATTGGCGATGAACGTCGGAACGACCCGTGTGCCGCCGTTGACCAGCGACGCGACCGCCGACGCCATTTGGATCGGGGTCACGGCAACGCCATGCCCAAACGCGATCGTCATGGTGCTGATCTCGCGCCAGGGATTCGGTGCAATCGGTTGTCCGACTTCGGCAACTTCGAGCGGCGCCCGCTGCAGCAGCCCGATCCGCCCGAGAAACTCCCGCTGGCGCTCCGACCCCACATCCAACGCCATCCGGGCGGCGCCGATATTGGAGGAGTAGATGAATACTTCCGGAACGGACAGCCACCGATTCTTCGCATGATCATCCCGGATCATGAATCGCGACACGCGGATCGGCTCGCGTGCGTCAAAACTGTCGGCAAGATCAGCCGTTCCCAGCTCCAGGGCCATTGCAACTGTGAAGATCTTGAAGGTCGATCCCATCTCGTAGACGCCGAGGCTGGCACGATTGAAGCGGCTGGCTTCCGAGGCTCTGTCGACCCGATGAGGGTTGAAATCGGGGAGAGAGACGGACGCGAGAATCTGGCCGTCGTTGGCATCGAGCACGACGCCCGTCGCCCCGATTGCCTGGTACTTCTCTACTGCGACTGCGAGCTGGTTGCGCAAGACGTGCTGTACGCGAATGTCTACACTGAGATACAGGGGCGGCTGGGCGCCGCCATCCCGGGCGGCGGTGCCCAGCCTTTCGTCGAGGCGCTTCTCAATTCCCGCGAGACCTCGGTTGTCGACACCCGTGTAGCCGACAATGTGAGCGACCAGGCGGCCCTGAGGATAAACGCGTTTCTGCTCCTCTAGAAACGCGAATCCCGGCAATCCCAGTGCATTGACGGCATATTGTTGACGAGGCGTGAGGTGACGCTTGACCCACACGAAGCGCTTCGACGTGGACAGTTTCGAAAAGAGCTCGCCCCGGTCGATCCCTGGAAGGACCCGGGAGATCTCGTCTGAGGCTTCCGCAGCATCAAGGACACGATGAGGGTTTGCATACAGGGACGCGGTGGTCAGATCGCTGGCGAGGAGAACGCCGTTTCGATCCACAATCTCCGCCCGCGCAATGCCGATTTCCCCGCTCACGGCCAAACCGGTGCCGCCCGCTTCCCCTATGGACGAGAGATGTACGAGACGGCCGGCCAGCACGACGAAGGCGCAGGCAAACACGGCCGCGACGATCACGAGCCGATTTCGGCCTGTCTCCACGGCCTGCTTCCGGACACCCTCCAAGCGCACCGATTCGGCCAACCTCGAGGGCAGATTGCCTGCGGAGAGGCGATCGTACGAGTCGCTCATCGGGAAGCCCCCTTGGGTGCCCGCGTCAGGCGCGCGGAGAGCTTCGCGGAGGAGGTTTGCGCCGCACGGTCGGGGATGTCGGCCCGGTCCGATACTTCCTTGAACGGAAGCCTCGCCATCGTCGAAATCCTGTGGACCGGAACGGGAGTCAAATCGAGGTGGCGTGCGGTCAGCTTCTCAATTCGTTCGGGATTGTTCAAAAAGCTCCATTCCGCGCGCAAGATCCGGGCCGCCTCGCGTTCGGATGCAAGTTGCTTGTGCAGGGATTGAAGCTTCGACTCCAGCCGCTGCACCTCGTGTTTCATGGTGTAGAGGCCGTAAGTCAGCATGACCGTGACGACGAATGCCCCGATATACAAAGGCTTCATCATGCCGAGACCTCCAACCGACTGCCCGGCGCATACGTCCGCACGGCGGCCCGCATACGGGCGGAGCGGGCGCGGGGGTTGGCGGCGATCTCATTGTTCGTAGGACGTCGTGCCCCTCTGAACAGGAGCTCGAACGTCGCCGGCGCGGAATGCTCGGGCGATTGCGGAAGATGGCGAGAGGGACCCGGACGGGAGTTGGAACGCGCCTCAAGGAATCGTTTGACCTCCCGATCCTCGAGGGAATGGAACGAAACGACCGCGAGGCGGCCCTGCGGGTTCAGGAGGCGCTCGGCGGCAACGAGACCCCGTTTGAGCTCTTCGATCTCGTCATTGACGCAGATGCGAAGGGCCTGGAATGTCCGCGTAGCGGGATGAATGTCACCATGCCGTCGTCGCGATCCGCTCGGCATGGCACGGACGATAAGATCGGCCAACTCGCGCGTGGTGTGAATTGGTGAGTTGGCGCGGCCGGAGACGATTGCCCGGGCAATCCGCCCCGCATGGCGCTCCTCGCCATAGGTCGAGATCAGATGTCGTAATGTGACTTCGTCTTCTGCGTTCACCACGTCCGCGGCGCTGCGTCCCTCTTGCCCCATCCGCATGTCGAGCGGACCGTCGGCCTGGAAAGAAAACCCTCGGGCCGGATCGTCCAGTTGAAACGTCGAGATGCCGAGATCGAGCGTGACGCCATCGATTCCGCTGACCCCATGGTCGGCCAGAAGCGACGCCATTTCGGAGAACCTTCCCTCCAGAACGCGCAGGCGATTCGGGTGCTCGCGGGCCAGTTCGGCGCCGCGGGAAACGGCGTCCGGGTCTCGGTCCACGCCCCAAACGCTGCAATGCGCCGCCCTCAGCAACGCGGCGGCGTGACCGCCACCGCCGAAGGTCCCGTCGAGGAACGCCTCACCGTCACGAGGAGCCAAAGCGGCAAGGACGGCATCCACCATGACGGGAACATGCACCCGTTCTCGTGTCGTGGCCTTGCATTCACTGGTCACTCGGTTAGCGCTCCCCGGCCGAATCTCTGAAGCGGAGTGAGATCCGGCTGTCCCTGGCCCGCTTCCGAGCCTCCTCCTGGCACGTCCGGAATGCTTCCGGCTCCCAAATCTGAAAGGTGGCGCCGCGACCCACGAACGCAGCACGGTCTGACATGCCGGCATGCTCTCTCAGCACATCGGGAAGCACGATTCGACCTTCCGAATCGAAAGACAGTTGGTGAGAATCTGCGAGAATGGAGATCGCGAAGGCGTCGTGTTCGTCACTGAACGGATCGAATTGATCGATACCAGCGCTCAAACGCTCGATGTGATCGATTCCCGACGCCTCGATTGCCGGAGCCACGAACGAGGGAAAGACGATTACGCCGGGAAAGGATTGCGCCCCCAGAACCGTCCGGAACTGTGCAGGCACGGATATCCGCCCCTTGCGGTCGATCCGATTGACAAACGTGGACAGAAAGAGTGCCAAGCCACTCCCCCCAAATTCGCTCGCTGTCCCCGTCCCAAGGTCGCTCGCGGACCCATCTGCGCGCTTTGGCGACATTTGGGACATTGTGGGATAACATGGGGAATTATGGGTGTCAATGGGAAATTAAGTAATTTCAAAACATAGCCAAAGACTTCGACCACCCGTTCTCTTGATGTCCATATGTTTCCGGCAGACGCGACGAAAACGGACGTCCGAACCGTGACCGACGAAATTTGGCCGTGAAATACGGCGAAAGTTTGTTCTCTATATGTTCCAGATGGGATTTTGCCCGTTTCCGGTTCTGGAAGGCGGCGGAATCCCCGCGCTGCCAGCCGCCCGTCGCCCCTCCGGGACAGGCCGATCAGATGACCCTGGTCCAGTTAATCGAAAGTATTCGTGTTCAAATTCTTGATCCAATTCTTGATGAACATTGCGATGCTTACTGATATCCTGGGTCGGGAATTCACAAGGCGACACGTCAGATTCATTGAAGTATGAGAAAATTTGGTCAGATGGCCTGTAAGCCGGGTTCTGTCCCCGCTGAAGTCAGCGGGGGATGGCCATTCATCTAGGATGCCCGTCGCCGGGCACCTCGCGCGACCTACCCGGGCAGCGGGTCCGGGGATGAAACCTGCCGGAAAACCGGTCTGCCGCCCCTATTTGGTCTTGCTCCCGGTGGGGTTTACCCTGCCGCTCCCGTTACCGGCAGCGCGGTGCGCTCTTACCGCACCCTTTCACCCTTACCCGCGCACAACGGCGCGTCGGCGGTTTGCTTTCTGCGGCACTTTCCCTGAGGTCACCCTCGCCGGGCGTTACCCGGCACCGTATCCCCGTGGAGCCCGGACTTTCCTCTCCCGTGGAAACGACGTTCCATGGCAGCGGCCATCCAGCCATCTGACCAGAGCTAGATTTAGAAACCGCGGCGCCCTGCGTCAACCATGGCCGTCCACTAGAACGTTCAGGCGACGGTCCGTTTCCGAATCGATGATGCCGTCGACGCGCTCCGGGCGAAAGTGCCGCTGAAAGGCTATGACCACATCCTTGGTGAGGGCATCGAACTCACCGGTCGGTACAATCTCATATCCAATTCGAGCCAGGCGGGATTGAGCAGACCGAACTTGTCCTCCTGCGCTGCCCTGCGCCAAAAGGACTCCGCTCTCCAACGGCGGCAACGAGAACGAGCCAGGCCAGACCCCGATCCCTTCGGCGGCCGCGCCTCGCCAATCGAACAGTTCGCCAGGGTCGCGACGGCGCGACGGTGCCACGTCGGAGTGCCCAAGAACCCGTTCCCGCGGTATGGGATGGCGTGCAAGCACGGCGGTGGCCAACTGGAAAAACGCTTTCATCTGCCGCTCTGGAAACGCCCGGTAACCGAATTCGTGACCTGGATTGGCGAGCTCGATACCGATGGAACAGCCATTGATGTCGGTGCGACCCCGCCAGGAAGACACACCAGCGTGCCAAGCGCGCCTCTCCTCCGACACCAGTTGCAGGACCTCGCCGTCCTCGTCGACGAAGTAGTGGGCGCTCACCTTCGCCGCGGGATCGACCAGCCTTGCAACAGCCGATTCGGAGTCCCTCATCCCCGTGTAGTGAAGTACGAGGGTATCGACAGCGGCATCTCCGGGACGCGCGTCGTGGTTCGGTGAAGCGAAGGTCCGCATCACCTTAATGTTTCGTCCGTTGGCACAAAGTGTCCGCATTCGGAAGCGGGGTCGGCGGCCGCATCAGGTCAATCCACGTTCCTTCGCGACCCGGTCATAAGCGTCGTTGATGACCGCCAGCTTCTCGTTCGCCACATCCACGAACTCTTGCGGTACGCCTTGCGCGATCAGGGTGTCTGGATGGTGCTCGCGAATGAGTGTCCGATAGCGACTCTTGAGCTCATCGTCGGAGGCCTCCCGATCCAGGCCGAGAATGATGTAGGGATCGGAATCGTCCGAGCCCACGTGACCTGCGCGGATACGATTGAAGTCCGCCTCGCTGAAACCGAATATCGCCGCGACACGTGCGAGAAACTCGTTCTCCGCGGAATGATAGACACTGTCCGCCTTGGCGATATGGAACAAACCGTCCAACAGATCCTCGAGTACCGCGGGATTGCCCCTGAACATTCCCGCCAACTGCTCCGCATAGGGCTCAAACCCTCGTGAATCCCTTTTCGCCAAGTCAAAGACCCGGGCCACGTTCTTCACCTCGTCGGGGGGAACGTGAAACACCTCGCGAAACGCTTCGATTTCGTCCCGGGTGACGACTCCGTCCGCCTTTGCCATCTTGGCGCCGAGGACGATCACGCCGATCGTAAAGGCGACTTGCTTCGTACCGCCATCCTCGGTCTGGGCGACGCGCATCTTGTCGAATGCGTGGCCGGCGATACCTCCGAGAAGCGCCCCCAGCGGCCCGCCCATGGCGAAGCCCGCGGCGCCACCGATGATCTTGCCCCAAACGCTCATTCCGGAATTCCGGCGCGGAGAGAAATGGATGTGACGCCCCGCGAGCCCATCCCGTCGTTACCCGGACCCGGGCTCAGTCAAGACGTTCTCCGAGGTCGTCGGCGATTTCCGCCCGTGGAAGGTGACCTCGCGTGCCCTGTCTACTTCTTGTACCAGGGACAGTTCTCATGGCTGGTCTCGATGTTCGTGAAGTTCCCCTTCGAATTCGCGTACTCGATCCGCACGACCGAACCGTCAGGCGCACACACCGGATCGAACAGGCTATTGGCCGCCTGCCGATGTTCCCTGTCACCGTGTTGGCAGGCGCTCAATGCCATCACGATCAGCAGACCCATCACAATTCTCATCGCCTTACTCCCATCAAGGTAACGCCGCCTGGGCAAAATTCCTGCGCCATACTACCCCAGGGATATCCGCTTGCCACGTCTGTATGAGGCGGCGTTGACCGGCCGGAGGGCCATTCATAGGATCGGCAGCAGCCATCACACGGCTTCGGCGATGGGGAGAACACAAGATGCAACTCGACGGCAAGGTCGCCATCATCACGGGCGCCGCACGTGGCATTGGCCAAGCCTATGCGCAGCGGTTCGCCGCGGAAGGGGCTTCCGTGGTCGTGGGCGATATCCGCGACACCTCGGAAACCGTGGATCTCGTCAAGGAAGCCGGAGGCAAGATCGTCGGCACCCCGCACGACGTGACGGACATGGCAAGCTGCAATGCGATTGTCGAGCTTGCCGTCAAGGAATTCGGAAAGCTCGACGTCCTTGTAAACAATGCTGCCCTGTATGGCGACATCGTCACCGGCAGGTTTGAAAACCTCGGAGAGGATCAATGGGATCGCGTCATGAACGTCAACGTCAAGGGCGTCTGGCAGTGCTGCAAGGCCGCCGTCGGTCCGATGCGCGAGGCGGGAGGGGGCAGCATGATCAATATCTCGACGCTCGCGTTCATTTACGGCACGCCCTACGCCATCGATTACGCGGCGTCCAAGGGCGCCGTGATCGGCATTACGCGGGTCATCGCCCGCGAGTTGGGCCGCGACTGGATCCGCGTCAACGCGGTGGCGCCATCCGCCGTGCTCACCGAAGCGACCGAGAGCTTTTTTGGTGACAAGGCGGAGCGGGCCAAGGAGGTCATCGCAAAATCCCAGACGCTGCAGCGAAATCTCGAGCCCGACGATCTCACGGGCACCGTCGTCTGGCTGGCGAGCGATGACTCCAAGTTCGTCACGGGCCAGACCATCATGGTCGACGGCGGTACGGTGTTCCTGTAGCCGTACCGATACGCGGACGCCGCCCTCCAAGACATCCACGACATGCTGCGTTTGAAGTCCGGCGCGCCGATTCCGGCCGCCGTCGTCTCCTGCTACCGTCGTCTCCGGCCACCGCAAAGTCCTGCCCTACGGCATGACTGAGGCGCGAGTCCGGCAAATGCGTCCGTACCTGGGTCGAGCGTGTCGACGGTACTACCTTGGACCTCCACTCGCGCGATGAGATCGGGATGACGCCGGGCGATGTCTTCGTGATCCAGCCTCCCTCGGGCGGCGTCTACGGACTGCCGCAGACGAGTCGGGAAACGGCGGTGTGTCCGGCCGACACATAGGCGGCATCTGTACCCCCGGCCAGGTGCTGGAGGGCCAATTCGAACGCGGAGTCAGGCGAACTGGTCGACCTTTGCCGCCATGATGAAATCGTTCTCGTGCAGTCCCTTGATCTTGTGAGTGTAGAAGATCACCTTGGCGTAGCCCCAGCCGAACGTGATGTCGGGGTGGTGCCCTTCTTCCTCCGCCAAATCGCCGACCTTGTTGACGAATGCCTGAGCCTTCGCGAAATCGTCGAACGGGAACCGCCGTTCGATCCACACTCCGTCGTCGGACAAAGTCCACTCGGGAACTTCCTCGAGAAACTGTTCCGACTCGACACGGGTCAACGGAGGAATGCCTCCCTGGCACGGCACACAAGTCTTCGCTGTTAACGACATTGATCTGGCTCTCCACATCGACTCAACGGGTTGCTCGATCCGACTCTACACACAGGCGGGTGATGATCCAACGACCGGCCACGTGTGAGGCGGGCGACCCCTACCGACCAGCACCGGGAGGTCGCGACGCCGTCCGCCCTGGTCACGGGTTCGAATCTCTCGGCCTCGGAGCGGTTTCCAATCCACGAAGGTGCCGAGCCTCCCGCCGGATACCGACGCCGGAAAGACCTCATACAATCCGTTCGACCTGACGAAGGTCTGACCGCATGCCGATTATCCGTTGATCGAAGTAGGTGGACCGGAACTGAACCGGAACCCGGACAACTATTTCGCGGAGGCCATGCAGGGTGTCCCGGAAGAGATCATCCGCCGACAATTCCTGCATTTCCATCGCGTGGACCCGCAATGTGCACGAAGCGTCCCGCATACCCCCTACATCCTGCCCAAATCCCACGCGTTGGATGATAATGCGGCCGACGGGCTGACAGGGGCTTGTCCGCCACCAAACCCGGAGGTCGCAGGACTTCTGGGCCGCCAGGCCGTGCTGCGGCCTCTATGGCGGTTCAGGTTGGACTTGAACCGCCATGGGGCTCATACCCCAGGTTCGGCGCGAGCCAGCGCTCCGCCTGCTGGAGCGAGACGCCCTTGCGCGTAGCGTAATCCTCGACCTGGTCGCGGCCAATCTTGCCCACACCGAAGTAGCGCGACCGAGGGTGCGCGAAGTAGAATCCGGAAACCGCCGCAGCGGGCAGCATGGCGAAGCCCTCGGTCAGCATGATGCCCGCATTGTCCGGCGCACCGAGAAGATCGAACAGGAGAAGCTTTTCGCTGTGGTCCGGACAGGCCGGGTATCCCGGTGCTGGTCGGATTCCCTGGTATTCCTCGCGAATCAGCGCTTCGTTGTCCAAGTCCTCGTCTGCCGCATAGCCCCAGAACTCCTTGCGCACGCGCTCGTGCATGTGCTCCGCGAACGCTTCGGCGAGTCGGTCCGCCAGCGCTTTCAACAGGATGCTGTTGTAGTCGTCGTGCGCGGCATCGAACTCCGCGAGCTTCGTCTCGATCCCAATTCCCGCGGTTACGGCGAACCCGCCCAGGTAGTCGGCGGCACCCGTCTCTTTGGGCGCGACGAAATCGGCGAGAGAGAAGTTCGCCCGCGCCGTATTCTTGATCATCTGCTGGCGCAGGAAGTGAAAGCGCGTGCGCACCTCGCCGCGCGATTCGTCGGCATAGACCTCGATGTCGTCGCCCACGCTGTTTGCCGGGAAAAGCCCGATGACGCCGCGCGCCGTCAGCCACTGCTCCGCCACGATCCGTTCCAGCATCGTCTGTGCGTCATCATGGAGGTCTCGGGCTGCCTGCCCGACCTTCGGATCGTCGAGTATCCTCGGAAACGTGCCCGCGAGTTCCCAGGTGCGGAAGAAGGGCGTCCAGTCGATGCGATTCACGAGATCGCCGAGATCGTACGGGTGGAACGCTTTCAGTCCCAGAAAGGACGGCTTCGCAGGTTCCGTGGACGCCCAATCAATGGGCGATCTGGCCTCGCGCGCGCCCTGCAGCGTGTGCTGGCGGCCATCCTGATCCCGGCCATGATATCCATCCCGAATGCGGTCGTATTCCTCTTCGATCCGCGCCACGAATTGATCACGACGGGTATCGCTCACCAGGGCACCGGCGACTCCCACCGCCCGTGAGGCATCGACCACGTGAACGACCGGATTGTCGTAGTTGGGAGCGATCTTGACGGCGGTGTGTACTTTGGAGGTCGTCGCGCCCCCGATGAGCAGCGGCACCGTGAAGCCCGCCCGCTTCATCTCCGCGGCCACGGTCTCCATCTCTCCGAGCGACGGCGTGATGAGGCCGGAGAGCCCGATCATGTTTGCGCCTTCCGCTTTCGCCGTCTCCAATATCTTGATGTAGGGAACCATGACGCCGAGATCGATGACCTCGAAGTTGTTGCATTGAAGCACCACGCCGACGATGTTCTTGCCGATATCGTGCACGTCGCCCTTCACGGTGGCGGTCACGATCTTGCCTTTGGCCGAGGCCTTACCGCCGTTCTCCTTTTCCGCCTCAAGGAACGGGGTCAGGTGCGCCACGGCCTGTTTCATCACGCGAGCGCTTTTCACCACCTGTGGCAGGAACATCTGTCCCGAACCGAACAAGTCACCGACGATGTTCATACCGTCCATCAAGGCTCCCTCGATGACGTCGAGGGGACGGTCCGCGTCGAGGCGCGCTTCCTCGGTGTCCTCGACGACGAAATCGCTGATCCCTGCGACCAGGGCGTGGGACAACCGCTCCTCGACCGAACCTTCCCGCCACGAGAGATCGGGACCCTGGCTCTTGCGCTGGCTCCGAACGTTGTCCGCCACCTCGAGCAGCCGTTCCATCGCGCCCGGCCGCCGGTTCAGTACTACGTCCTCGACACGCTCCCGGAGAATTTCCGGAATGTCTGCGTAGACCGCGAGCTGGCCTGCGTTGACGATTCCCATATCCATGCCGGCTTCCAGCGCGTGGTACAGGAATACCGAGTGCATGGCCTCGCGAACGGCGTTGTTGCCCCGGAACGAGAAGGACATGTTGCTGACCCCGCCCGAGACCAGGGCGTGGGGCAGGGTCTTCTTGACGATGCGCGTGGCCTCTACGAAGTCGACCGAGAAGTTGTCGTGGTCCTCGATACCGGTGGCGATGGGGAAGATGTTGGGATCGAGAATAATGTCCCAAGGTGGGACTCCCACTTCTTCGGTGAGAATCCTGTAGGAACGCGTCAGGATCCCCACCATGCGTTCGCACGAGTCGGCCTGTCCCGTTTCGTCGAACGCCATCACGACGACGGCGGCGCCGTAGCGCAGGATTTTCCGGGCCTGCTCGACGAACGCCTGCTCCCCTTCCTTGAGGCTGATCGAGTTGACGATTCCCTTTCCCTGGATGTTCTTGAGACCCGTTTCGATGACCGACCATTTCGAGGAGTCGATCATGACCGGGACCCGTGAAATATACGGCTCGGCGGCAACAAGGCGTAGGAAGGTCTCGACGGCGAC
>JAGWAU010000078.1 GCA_021296255.1 Alphaproteobacteria bacterium
GGCGTCGAGAATCGCTCGCTCTTCGGTGAGGACGTATCCGAATGCGTTGTAGAGTTCCTGGAGCTCCGTCGCCGATGGTTTCACGCTGCTGCGTCGTATATGGCCGAAGATGGTGGATTCCGCGTACCGTCCTGTAAGGCGTTCAACGCTGAATGGCCTTCAACTCAGGGGCTCATGGCGCTGACTACGCCGGATTGTACCGAAAGTGTCGTAGAATCTACTCGTCGTCGGCCACGAAGCTGCTATCGATCCGCGGCACTATCGACGCGGTGACGAAGATTCGCCTTTCCTGGAGGGCGCCCCAGATTTCGCATGATGCACATTTCCGCTCGAATTGCGCACGCATGGCCCGGCAAGAGCAGCCCGAGTGGCGAGCATCCCGCGATCTGGCACATGCTCGACGTAGGTGCCTGCGCCGAACGCTTGATTGCGGGGCATCGTGCGTTCACCGCCCTATCAGCCAACCAGCGCCGCGCATTCGTGGTGCTGGCGGCGTTGCACGACGTGGGCAAGATTTCCGCGACATTTCGTGGCGTGATTCGTCATCGGCGTCGAGGCACCTACCGCCACTGGATGCTGTCCGATGTGCTGCTGACACGCATCCTCGATCCGATTCTGGAGCAGGCGCTTGGAGGCGATATCCACGCACGGGGCGAATTGTATGCCGCGGTTTCCGGGCATCACGGCGGGCCCGAACGATCCAACGATCGGCGGGAAATTGCTCGTCGCAAGACGGCGATCGGAACCGACGCGGAGGTAGCCGCCAGGAACTGGACGTCTCTCCTGCTAGAGCTTCTGCCGGGCGGTTCCTTCGAAGGTCTCGACCAGCGTGCGGCAAGGCGGCTGAGCTGGGCGCTCTCCGGCCTCACCGTCGCGGCGGACTGGGTCGCCTCGAATACGCAGTGGTTCCCTCCTGCATCCCCCGACCTCTCCCCCGCGGAATATCTGAAGCGTGCCCGTGCGCAAGCGGCTCATGCCGTGGGGAAATCCGGACTCGATGCCACGCCCTTGACCGCAATGAAGGACGCGCGGTCGTTGACGGGGCTGCGGGAATTGCGCCCCATGCAAACCGCGGCCGTAGACAGCGAGTTATCGGACGGTCCGGCGCTGGTTCTGCTCGAGGATGCCACCGGAGCCGGCAAGACCGAAGCCGCGCTGATTCTCGCGCATCGGATGATGGCTTCGGGGTACGCACGCGGGCTGTTCTTCGCGCTTCCTACGATGGCAACGGCCAACGCCATGTTCGGGCGGATGGTGGACGCTGCCGCGCGCCTCTTCGCGGATCGCCCGTCGCTCAGTCTGGTTCACGGCCGTTCGCACCTTCATTCGGGATTCCGCGCCCTCGTCGGCTCGGAAGACGATCCGACGCCGGAGGCCGGCTGCGCCCGGTGGCTCGCCGATGACCGGCGGCGTTCGTTGCTCGCGGAGATTGGCGTGGGGACCATCGATCAGGCGCTCATGGGCGTGCTGCCCACCCGATTCTCCACCTTGCGTCTGTTCGGAATCACCGACCGGATACTGATTGTCGATGAAGCGCACGCCTACGACCCGTACATGCAGCGCCAGCTTGAGACGCTTCTGAAGATGCAGGCGATGAACGGTGGCTCCGCCATCGTGATGACGGCAACGCTGCCGTTGGAGATGAGACAGAGATACGCGGACGCGTTTCGCAGCGGACTCGGGTGTCAGGCGGCCGCGCTGGATCACAGGGACTACCCGGCCCTTGCCATTGTCGGCGCCGGATCGCGTGCGGAAGCCGTTGCGCCTGCCCCTGCGACCTGCCGCAGCGTCGGCGTCGAGCGGATTGACAGCGCGGACGAAGCGGTCGAGGTTCTGGCGGCAAACTCCGGGAATGGGGCTGCATGCGTGTGGGTGCGCAACGCCGTTGACGACGCGATCGCCGCCGTCCATGCTCTCCGCGCACGAGGGTGCTCGACTCATCTCCTGCATGCCCGCTTTACGCTTGGCGATCGGTTGCAACACGAAGAAGCTGTGATGGATCGTTTCGGCCGTGTTGGAGACCAACGCGCCGGGCAGGTGCTGGTGGCGACACAGGTCGTCGAGGCATCGCTCGATCTGGATTTCGACGTGATGGTCTCGGACCTTGCGCCGATCGGTGCACTGATCCAGCGAGCGGGTCGCCTGTGGCGCCATATGGATCGACGCCCCGAGTGCGCTCGTCCGGTTCCGGGTCCGAGCCTGACAATTCTATCTCCAGATCCGGATGACGTGGCGGACGAAAGCTGGCTGAACGATGTCCTGGATCGCGGCGCATTTGACTACGGGCACGATGACCAGTGGTTGACTGCACGGGCGGTGTTCGACGCCGGGGCGATACGCGCCCCGGAAGGACTGCGGGCCTTGATCGAAGCCGTCCACGGTCCGTCCGCGCCGCAGGTGCCCGAACCGCTCATCCCAGCCCAAATGGAGCACGAGGGCACTGATATCGGAGACGCCGCACACGCTCAACAGAACGTCGTCAGTCCGGAAGACGGCTATCTCAAGGGCACGAAGGGAGGCGTGTGGAGCGACGAGCAGTTTCCGACCCGGCTCGGCGAGGAGGAAGCGACGCTGGTCCTCGCTCGCCGAGAGCCGGACGGCCTGCACCCGTGGTGGTCTGACGAAGAGGAACCGGCCCGTGCGTGGACATTGTCGGAGGTGCGCTGCCACCGCAGGCGTCTGCCGGCAGAGTTGCCGGATCAGTCGACGGAAGACATCGCGAGGCTCAAGGCGACATGGTCGAGGGGCAAGCGAGAATTCTTGATCGTGTGTCCAGTGTCGGAGAACGGCGTCATCTGTGCAGGACTGCGCTACGACCGCCAGTGGGGCCTGACGTTCTCGTAGCGATGCGCGCGAGCCGCCGACATGTTGCGAGTGTCCGTCTTCCCTGCACGCTTTCGGGAGAGGTAGCGGCCCCGCGTGTTGCGAGCACCGGGTCGGCTGCCGCGACGAAGGATGGGCGAACCATTCGCATCCTCGCCGAAGGGCCGAAATCGTTGTAGGAGCGACAGGACACGATGCCCCTCAACCTCATCACGGATCCATGGATTCCCGTAGTCCGGGACAATCGGTCCTTCACGATTCGTCCCGATCAGATTGCGGATGCGGGAGTCACCCGGCCGGACTGGCCGCGCGCCGACCTGAACCTCGCCTGTCTCGAACTCCTGATCGGTTTGGTGTTCCTCGCCGATCCGCCCCGTGACGACGGCGACTGGCACGAACGCTACGATACCCCCGAGCCTGAGCGCTTGCGCGCGGTGCTCAAGCCTTTCGCACCTCACTTCCAACTCACCGGTGATGGGCCCCGCTTCCTACAGGACCTCGAACGTTTCGAGGCCGGCGCAAAGTCGTCCGACGTCAACCCTCCCGACATGCTCTTCATCGACAGTGCGGGCGAGAGCACCCGGAAGAAGAACGCCGACTTGATGGTCAAGCGCAATCGATATCCCGCGTTGCCGCTGCCGCTCGCCGCGATGGCACTCTACACTCTGCAAGCGTTCGCGCCGTCGGGTGGGTCGGGTAACCGGACGTCGATGCGCGGAGGCGGGCCGATGGTGACACTGGTCCAGCCTCTCGACACCGAACCGTACGTCCTTTGGCGTCTCGTCTGGTCCAACGTGCCAGAGGGAAGGCCGCACCCGGCCGACCGCGCGAGCGAGGCGTTGCCATGGTTGAGGGCAACTCGGACGTCACACAACGACGAAATCGTGACACCGGAGATGTCACACTCGGCCGAGGCGTTTTTCGGAATGCCCAGACGCCTGCGTCTGCTCTTTCGGGAGGAGTCGCTGACGGGGGTCGTGCAGAAGAAGCATGGGACCAACTATGAGCACTGGCCGCATCCCCTGTCACCGCGCTATTGCAAGAAACCTGGTGAGGAACTGCTGTCGGTTCACCCGAAACCGGGCAAGGAGAGCTACCGCAATTGGCTGGGATTGACCTTCGGTCAGGGTACCAAGACGCAGGTAAGCGCGGAGTCGGTTCGCCGGTTTCACGCCCTGACCAACGCTCCAGCGGCCGAAGTCCTCGCCGGAGGATGGGCAATGAGCAACATGAAACCAATGGATTTCGATCTTCATGTCTATCCGACATTTCGGCTCGGCGAGAGCGCGGAGCTGCGTGCAGGCGCACTCGTCGAGGCCGCCAATTCAGCGTGGCAAGAGTTGAAGAAGGGTTTGAAAAAAGCTACCGGTGTCAAGGTCCAGGCATTCGAACCGGTACGTGAAGCGTTCTTTGCCAGCACCGAGTCCGACTTCGTCGACGCGGTGAAGGCGGTCACCGTCGGGGGTGGAGGGGAGATCGAGCAGAACTGGCTGAGCACCCTGCGCCGAATGGCTCTCTCCCTGTTCGACCAGCAGACCATCCCCGCACTCACTGACAGGCGCACCGTCGGCAAGGCCGCCAGCATCGAGGCTACCGTCAACGCCCGGCGAAACCTGCTGGCCGCCTTTTCGAAACCGACCGGCGTGCGCAAGGCGCTCGGATTGCACGGCGACGGGCAGGAGGACATAGCATGAGCGAGACCGGCTCCCCTGGCGCAATCTGTGCGCACTGGTGGCACCAAGTGCTCGGAGGAGATGACGGGCCCGCACGGACGACTCGTGCACGCCTGCGCCGTTGTACGGCTGCGTCGGAGGCACTGACGATCGACGCGGTGCATGACCTCAATTCGCGGCTGAGAGCGAGAGAATTTCGCCCCGACGCTGACCGACTGACGCTGGTTGCCATCGCGTTGGCTCACGTTGCGGAGACCGGAGAGCTCCGCCTCGCCACCGAATTCGGACGGCGCGCGGGGAAGGATCGCCCGCGAGCGCTGAGCGAGCAGCGTTTTCAAGCCCTGATTCGCACGACTCGTCACGCTGAACTCATCGTCCCGTTGCGCCGTGCGATGGCGATAGTGCGCAGAACTCGGATCGCCGTCGCACCCATGGCGACCGACCTCTACTTCTGGAGCGAGAACACCCGAACGCAGTGGTGCTTTCAGTACTTCGGCGCCGCCGAAGCCGCCCCCGAACGGATTTCACAGGAGAGCTGAAGAATGACCCGTTTCGTCCAGCTTCATTTCCTGACGGTCTATCCGCCGTCCAATCCCAACCGCGACGATCTGGGCCGGCCGAAGACGGCCATCTACGGAGGCGTCCCCCGGCTGCGCCTGTCGTCCCAGTCTCTCAAGCGCGCTGCCCGAATGTCGGACGCGATGCGAGAAGGTCTGAAAGGACACTTGGGAGAACGGACACAGCGCATTGGCGATGAGGTTCGCAGCCGTCTGCTGGAACGGGGTGCCAGCGAGAAGGAGGCCAGTACCATTGCTAGGGACATCGCCGACATCTTCGGCAAGGTGGACGAAGCCGCAATCAAGAAGGATCCGCCCCATGTCCGAATTCGCCAGCTCGCATTCGTCTCCCCGGAGGAGCGGAGGATGGCGTTCGAGTGGGCCGACAGGATGCTCGCTGGGGAGAAGAAGCCGGACGAGATAAAGCATCTCGTTCTACGCACTGCGGACGGCGCCGTCGACGTCGCCATGTTCGGTCGCATGCTCGCCGACGATGCCGAGTTCAACCGAGAAGCAGCGGTGCAAGTGTCGCACGCGATCACGACCCACAAGGCGGTAGTGGAAGACGATTACTACACGGCGGTCGATGATCTGAAGCGTCCCGCAGAGGACATGGGCGCGGGCTTCGTAGGAGAGGCTGGATTCGGCTCGGGCGTCTACTACCTCTATGTGTGCATCGACACCGACTTGCTGGTATGCAACCTGAATCTGGACGGCGATCGAGCCTTGGCACGCCGGGCGGTCGAAGCGGTGGTGGAGGCGTTCGCCACCGCGACCCCTTCGGGCAAGCGCAACAGTTACAACCACCACGCCCGTGCAGGCTACATCCGCGCGGAAGCGGGAGACGTGCAGCCACGTAGCCTCGCCGGCGCTTTCCTCCTGCCCGTGACGGGCGACGACCTGATGGCCGCGTCGGTCGATGCGCTCGAGACGATGGCGGGCCAATTCGACCGCGCGTACGGGCCGCAGGCGGATGCCTGCGAAGTCATGAACG
Organism: Alphaproteobacteria bacterium; assembly: GCA_021296255.1. Taxonomy (GTDB): domain Bacteria; phylum Pseudomonadota; class Alphaproteobacteria; order UBA2966; family UBA2966; genus UBA2966. Next base: position 6,048 of record JAGWAU010000078.1, read on the forward strand.
TGGGCACCGGCGCGGGAACGCTGCACGCCGTCAAGAGCTTCGTCGCGGGGCAGATTGCCGATGCGTGAGCACCTCGTGTTCGTCCTCTTCGCGCCCATGGGTGCGTTCGGGAGCTATGCGGGGCACGAGAGGCGCGGCTCCGATCTCGTTCCGTCACGTTCGGCGGTGCTCGGTCTGCTCGGCGCTGCATTGGGCATAGAGCGCGCCGACGCGGACGGACAAGCGGCGCTCAGGCGGTACGGCGTCGCGGCACGTCCCCTCACGCACAGCGCCGCGCTGCGCGACTATCACTCCGTTCAGACGGTGCCCGCGAAGGTCAAGCACCCCGGCAGTCGGCGCGCAGCGATCGACGCCATCGGCCGCGAGATCAATACGACGATCACCGTTCGTGACTACCGCACCGATGTGGCTGTCGCGGTGGCGGTATGGGGTCGGGAAGAACGCTGGTCCCTGGAACAGGTGGCAGCGGCACTGCGGCACCCGGTATTCGTGCTCTTTCTGGGTCGCAAGTCTTGTCCGCTGGCGGCACCCGTAAACCCGTGCATCGTCGAAGCTCCCAATCCCGTCGCGGCGCTACGCGACTGCACCGCGCCCATCTGGCTGCGTCACGTCGCTGACATTGCTCCAGGACCAATCACGAGCGATCCATTCTCCGGCGGCACCCCGGATCGCGTAGAGCAGGCACCCGTCGAACCGCTCGACCGCACCGTCTGGCACTTTGGGCAAGGCGATGTCTGGCACTTCGAACGGGAGGCGGATGCATGACCCTGTATCTGACCCGTGCAGCGCTGGACAGGGAAGCGCGCGCGGCCGCCCTCGCCCCGCTGCTGGATCCGCCCGATCCGGACCGTGCGCTCGACGCGCACCACAGGCTGATTTGGACGCTCTTTCCGGGCAAGAACGCTGTTCGTGATTTCTTGTGGCGCGCCGACGGAAGAGGGCGGTTCTTTATTCTGTCGCGTCGGGAACCCGTTCAGTCGGAGCTGTTTCGGCCGTTGGAGACCACCGACTTCTCACCCCGCCTGGCGACGGGCGACCGTCTCGGCTTCGTGCTGCGGGCGAACGCGACGAAGGATCGGCGTGTCCCGAAGACGGAATGCGGTCGCAGACCCGACAGGCGGGTGGATGTCGTGATGGACGCGTTGCACAAGGCGCCAGGGCAGTCGACACTCGGCTCCGATCGGATCAGCGAACGCCCCAGCCTGCGGATGAAGCTCGCCGATAAGGTCGCGACCCATTGGCTCGCCGCACAAGGGGCCCGGGGTGGATTCACGCTTGAGCGGGTGCGGGTCGAAGACTACTCCGTCCGCCAACTCTCCAGATGCGGGAAGGGTCGCATCACATTCGGCATGCTCGACCTGACTGGATCCCTCTCGGTGGCGGAGCCTGACACGTTCGTCGCGACACTAGGTGCCGGCCTTGGGAGGGCACGGGCTTTTGGCTGCGGACTCATGCTGATTCGCAGGATCTGACGCGACTTCTCTCAGGTATTCGGCGTTACCGAGGCGGCCCCCGGCATCGAAGGCGCGCGCTGGTCGTCAGGATCGGATCGATCGGGGCCTGACCGATGGCATTACGTTCGGTCTCGACGCGCGCGGGACAGGCATGCGGGACACATGCACTCCTCCGTCGGAGGTTTGAAGTGGACGAGGCCGTGGATCACACCGCCTTCGGCGTCGAACCGGCTGACCACGCGGTCGAAGTATCGCGTGTCACTGTGTTCGTAACGCCTCCAGACAGCCCACGCCAGGAGGTCAGCAATCTGGATGAGGCGCGAAGCGTTCGAGTCCACGAACATCGGCACCTCGGCCAGATTTCGCAGATTTCCCCACCGTGTCCCTTCCTCCCGAAAGCGCCGCGCCAATCCCTGGAGGGTTTCTTCGTAGTGCGACTTGTCCATCACCACTAAGCCCCGGTGTTTTTCTTCGTCCCGGTTCCATAGCCGCGTCAGGAACAGGTTGAAGCGATTGCATACTTCCTCGAACGCATGTTCCACCGGATCGTTGGGCGAGGCTGCCTGCTTGTCCACCGCGACCGCGAAGGCCTTGACGCTCCAATGTGCGCTTTTGAGCAGGTCCAGGCTGTCTTCGATCGCGGCTAACCGGTCCTGACGGACCATTCCCTTCCACGGGCCCTTTCGCCCGCTTGCCATCACGCTGGCATGCAATTCCACGTCGTGGACTGCTCCGAGACCGAGCGAGGCGATAAATTGGTCGGTCCTGGAGATGAGGTGATAGAACTGACGTTCGAATACTGCGACGCCAGCAAGAACGAAGTGACGCTCGTTCGGATTTCTGACAGACCCCGAGCCGTCGAGGTAGAGCAGGTACATACGGAGGGGTTTGGATTTCTGGATGTGAGCAGCCGGGGGGGGCACCTGGCCCCCGCAGACCGTGAACTCCACAGCCTTCCCAACTGTTTTTGCAATGTCCTCGAATTGCAGTTGGATGTCAACGTGGCGCCGCTTCCGTCTTGCCGCTGCCTGTCTTGTTCCCGGCCTGGATCGACCCCCGACGCCCATCGGGGGCGCGACGTACCCACTTCGCGAACCGAGCCACGCCTCACCTCCGGCCGCGACGTCGCGACCTGCGGGTGCGTTTCGTCGCAGCCGGTGCCGGTGCCGGCGACGAGTCGCTCCGCCTCATCG
>JAGWAU010000123.1:0-403 GCA_021296255.1 Alphaproteobacteria bacterium
CCACCATGCTGGGCCACCGGATCTGGGGCAAGCGCCTCGGCATCATCGGCATGGGGCGGATCGGCCAGGCTGTCGCCCGCCGGGCGCGCGGCTTCGGCCTCAGCATCCACTACCACAACCGCAACCGCGTCGACGATGAGACCGAAGCCGAGCTCGAGGCGACGTGGTGGCAAAGCCTGGACCAGATGCTGGCGCACATGGATTTCATTTCCATTCATTGCCCGAGCACGCCGGCGACCTATCACCTGCTCTCGGCGCGCCGCCTCGGCCTGCTGCGCCCGCAAGCCTATGTCATCAACACATCGCGTGGCCATGCCATCGACGAGGCGGCCCTGGTGCGCCTGCTCGAGGCCGGCAAGATCGCCGGCGCCGGGCTCGACGTCTACGAGAACGAGCCGCTGGT
>JAGWAU010000123.1:456-932 GCA_021296255.1 Alphaproteobacteria bacterium
CGCCTCGACATGGGCGAGAAGGTGCTGATCAACATTCAGACCTTTGCCGACGGGCACAAGCCGCCCGATCGGGTCATCGATCCGGGGCACTGACCGGGGACCGAGACGGGGGAGGACGCGGCGATGCTCTTCGATGGACGCGTGGCGATCGTAACCGGCGGCGGCTCGGGCATCGGGCAGTCGACGGTGCTGGCTCTCGCCGCCGAGGGCGCGGCGGTGCTGGTTGCCGATATCGACGAGGCTGGCGGCGAGGCCGTGGCTGCGGAGGTCCGCGACGCCGGCGGCACGGCCGCCTTCATGGCCGTGGACGTGGCCGAGGCGAAACAGGTCGAGGCCCTCGTCGACCGGACGCTCAGCGACTTCGGGCGGCTCGACCTCGCCTACAACAACGCCGGCATCGAAGGCCCGCAAGCGCTGCTGGCCGAGCAGGACATGGCCGCGGTTCAGCACGTCTTCGCGGTCATGATCGAAGGGGT
>JAGWAU010000123.1:975-2789 GCA_021296255.1 Alphaproteobacteria bacterium
GGCTCCATGTGGGGGCTCGCGGCCTTCCCGCTCTGGTCGCCCTACATGACCGCGAAGCACGCGGTCTCCGGCATGACCAGGGCGGCGGCGCTCGATTACGCCAAGGACGGCATTCGTGTGAACGCGGTGGCGCCGGGGCCGATCCTGACCCCGCTGCTGCTGCGCGGCTGGGACAACGACCCCGCCAACGCCTCCGGCCGTGTGCCGATGGGCCGGATCGGCCGGCCCGAGGAGGTCGCGGACGCGGTCGTCTGGCTGCTCTCGGACAAGGCGAGCTTCGTCACCGGCCACGTGCTGCCGGTGGACGGCGGCATGCTGGCGGAGAAGGGTTGAGCCTTTAGAGCGTATCCGTTTCACACGGAAACGCTCTGATTCTTTGTCGCTCACGGCAGCCGGCCTGCGGCCGGCGCCTGCGCGGGCGCGCCGCATCGGTTGCGGCCTGTCGCGCGACCGTCAAAGACGGACGCGCTCTAATCCCGCCAGAAGCGGGGGACGAAGAGCACCAGAACCGTGAAGAGCTCGAGCCGGCCAAGCAGCATGGCGGCCGACAGCAGCCATTTCGCCGGCTCCGGCAGGGGCTGGAAGGAGCCGGCAGGACCGATGGTCTCGCCGAGGCCCGGACCCACGTTGGCGATCGCCGTGGCGGCGCCGCTCACGCTGGTCACGTAGTCGAGGCCCATCAGCGCCAACCCCATCGCGATCAGCCCGAAGCTCACCACGAAGAGGAAGAAGAACCCCATCACCGCCGGCGACACGCTTGCCGGAATCGGCCGCCTGTTGAACTTGCTGATGAACACACCGTGAGGCTGGATGAGCTGGCGAATCTGCGAGAGAGACGTGGACGCCAGAACCTGCATTCGGAAGACCTTCACACCGCCCGTGGTCGAGCCGGTGCAGCCGCCGATGAACATGAGGAGCGTGAAGACGGGAAGCGCGAAGGTACCCCAGGCGGAGAAGTCGGCGGTGGAATAGCCGGTGCCGGTCAGTATCGAGATGCCGTTGAAGGCCGCCTCGCGAAACGCATCGGTCGGCGCGGCGTCGTTGGCCACCATCAGCCAGCCGGCGAGCGAGAGCAACGCAAACAAGATCAGCCCGAAGAACCAGCGCACCTGCGTGTCGCGTACGAGCGCTCCCCAGCCGCCGCGCGCGGCCTGCAGGTAGAGCACGAAGGGGAGCGAGCCCAGCACCATGTAGATGGTGGCGATGCCCTCGATGGCGTCGTTCTTGAAGTAGCCGAGCGAGGAGTCCGAGGTCGAGAACCCCCCGGTGGCGATGGTCGTCATCGCGTGGCACACCGCCTCGAAGGGTGTCATGCCGGCGGCCCAGTAGGCGATTCCGTTGCTGACCGTGAGCCCGAGGTAGACCATGCCGATGGCTCCGGCGAGCTGGGCCGCGCGGGGCAGCACCTTCTCGGAGCTGTCCGACGATTCGGTGTGGAAGAGCTGCATGCCGCCGATCCGGAGCATCGGCAGAATCGCGATGGCCGTGACGATGATACCGATGCCGCCGAGCCATTGCAGGAGCGCACGCCACAGCAGAATTCCGGTCGGCGCCTGGTCGAGCCCGACGATGACCGTGGACCCCGTCGTGGTGAGCCCGGACATCGCCTCGAAATAACCGTCGGTGTAGCTGAGGTTGAGGTCCGAAAAGGCGAAGGGAAGGGCCGCGAAGGCCGCGACGACGACCCAGCTCAGGGTGGTGAGAACGAAGGCCTGACGCACCGTCAGCCTTGGCTCCCGCATCCTGTTGGAGAGCACCAGGCAGGTGCCGATGAAGAGCGTGAAGACGCTGGCCGCGAGAAAGACCCGCCAGTG
>JAGWAU010000123.1:2819-3195 GCA_021296255.1 Alphaproteobacteria bacterium
GCCATCGCGAGCGAGAGCGTGATCAGCAGAATGCCGACCACGAAGAGAACCGGCCGGAAGTCCCTGACGGAGCCCATCGGGCGGCTCGTGAGCCTTGGCAGCTGCCCGGCGGTGCGACCGGGCCGGGCGTCCTAGCGCGGCACCGAGGCCGCCGGGTTCCCGATCATGCTGAGAAACTCGCGGCGGGTCTTCGGATCCGTGCGAAATGAGCCGAGCATCCGGCTCGTCACCATGAGGACTCCCTCCTTGGACACGCCCCGGGTCGTCATGCAGTGGTGCGCCGCCTCGACCACGACCCCGACGCCGCGCGGCTGCAAGACCGCCTCGATAGCGTCGGCGATCTCGGCGGTGAGCTTCTCCTGAATCTGCAGACGCC
>JAGWAU010000123.1:3313-3940 GCA_021296255.1 Alphaproteobacteria bacterium
CCATCTCGTCGTAGCCGTTGGTCTCCTCGAAGGTGCGGCGCAGGATCGCATAGGGGTCCTGGCCATAGCCCCTGAAGTACTCCTCGTAGGCGCGCGCGACACGCTTGGGCGTATCGAGCAGCCCCTCGCGCTCGGGGTCGTCGCCGGCCCAGCGGAGCAGCACGCGCACCGCCTGCTCGGCCTCGTCCCTCGTCGGTCGCGCGACCGCGCCTTCGGTCGTGTCGTCATTGGCGCCGGCGAGCGGCGCGGGCTGGCTGTCGTCCACAGGCAGTCTCCTTTTCCGGCTCTGGGCCGGCTGTACGGTACTACGAGAGCGCAGCGAGGCGGTCTCGGCGTCGTTCGGTTGTTTGATCAGCGCGCCGGCGGCTGCGCGGCCTCAATTAAGCTGCACGGGCGCATCCGGCGAGTCGAGCGAGAATGCGGGAATATCCACATCGAAGCGCTCGCCGTCCAGTGTTTCCATCTCATAGGTGCCGACCATGATCCCGGTGGAGGTGTTGAGCGGGCAGCCGCTCGTGTACTCGAACGCCTCCCCCGGCCGCAGCACAGGTTGCTCGCCGACGACCCCCGGCCCGCGCACCTCCTGGATGCGGCCAAGGCCGTCGGTGATTTGCCAGTGGCGGTTCA